>JBBRQO010000022.1:0-80872 GCA_038226325.1 Steroidobacterales bacterium
TAGGCCGGGCCGCGTAGGCCGGGCCGCGTAGGCCGGGCCGCGTAGGCGGGGTCGCCTAGGCAGTACCGTATGACTGCGGCCGTTGAACTTCGCTCAACCGCCCATATCTAATCTCCCAACGGTCAATTCGACCTGCTGGGGGCCCTTATGCGAAGACTTATAGTTGCTGCAACGCTTGCCGCCGCCGTCACTTTCGCGGTCTCATCGCCCGTGTTTGCGGCCGGCGATCCGACGGTTGACCAGGTTTATACGGCGGCCCGTAGCGGACACCTCGATCAAGCTCAGCAAATGATCACCCAGGTGCTGACTGATCATCCGAACAGCGGCCAGGCCCACTTCGTGCAGGCCGAACTGTACGCACGCGAAGGTAAGGCCGCGCTCGCGCGCTCGGAACTCGCGGTTGCTGAGCAATTGAAACCCGGTCTGCCCTTTGCCAATCCCCGAGCGGTGCAAGAACTCAAAGCGGAGCTTGGCATACGCACCGGTGTCATGAACTCCGGCACGATGAATCCGACGGTCATGCGGTCGGTACCCGCTGAGCGCCCATTTCCCTGGGGCATCATCCTGGTTCTGGCGGCCGCCGTCGGCGTCCTGTGGATGGTTTTCCGACGGCGCGCTCCCTCTGCCCCGTATCCGGCGGCCGGATCCGCTCCGGGCGGCGCACCGGGCAATTACGGCCCCGGCGGTTATGGTCCCGGACCAGGTGGCGGTGGCATCGGTTCCGGTATCGCCGGTGGGCTAGCCACCGGTCTTGCGGTAGGTGCCGGGGTGGTTGCCGGCGAACAGCTGGCGCATCATTTCCTGGACGGCGGACACGAGGGCGGCGTCATTCCGCCGGCCCAGGCGGGCGACTCGAGCAATTCCGACATGGGCGGCTCGGACTTTGGACTCAATGACCCGGGCTCGGGCTGGGACGATGGCGGGAGTTCGGGCGGCGGCGACTGGAGCTAGGCGACAGCGCCGTCGGGCGGCATGCCGACACGGTAACCAGCGCCACTGCGGCGGTGCCGCAAGACTGTCCGCACTGATCCGCTTCGCATCGCCCCGATAGTCGTGGCTGGCGACGCGTTGTCAGCCGCTGCGCCCCACGGCAGCCGCTACCGCGCCGTGTAGCGCTTTCATGCCGAACGAGATGTCCTGCACCACCCCATCGACGAAGAAAGTTGGGGTCGCGCGAATATGGCTGCTGCGTCCGCCCTCGATGTGCTCGCGCACCTTCTGTAGATAGATGTGATCGTCCATCTCCGCTACGTAACGCGCCATGTCCAAGCCCAGCCCCTGCGCATAGCGGTGCAAGTCCTTATCCTTGAGATGCGCCTGGTTCTGGAACAGCAGATCGTGCATCGGCCAGAATTTCCCCTGCGCGGCCGCGGCCTCCGACGCCTCTGCCGCCAGCAGCGCGTGCGGATGGGCCTCCAGCAGCGGAAAGTGCCGGAAGATAAAACGCACCTTATTGGGAAACCTCTCCAACAGCAGCTTGGGTGTTGTCACGGCAACTTTGCAGCTTGGACACTCGAAGTCGCCATATTCAACCAGCGTGACTCGCGCATGCTCCGAGCCCTGCAGGTGGTCGGTCGGTTCCGGAGACACTGCCAGGGTGTGCGGGTGGGTTGGTGGACTCATTGCAGGGACTCCTTAGACGCGAGCGCCTCACGCGTCGCGCGCGGGCAATTCGCTGGGGCGGATTTTCACACGAATCAAACTCGATCGGCGCAGTAACTGCAACTCGCATTCGCGCCCGATCCAGGCGGCGTCGAGCAGGCGCTGCAAGCCGTCGATCCCGTCGATTGGCAGGTCATCGAGCGCAATCATACGGTCTCCGACCTGGACTGCGGCGGTGGCAGCCGGACTGCCCGGCACCAGCTCCAGGACATGCACCGCGGTGGAGCTTTGCAATCCGAAATGCCGCACCACGCGCGTGGCAATCGGCACTGTCGCGCCGGATACGCCGATATAGGCGCGCCGCACCCGGCCGTGCGCGAATAACTGGCCGATGACCCATTTTGCCGTGTTGATACCCGTGGCAAAGCAGATCGCCTGCGCCTGCGGGATCATCGCCGTGTTGACGCCGATCACCCGGCCCTTGGAGTCGACCAGCGGGCCGCCGGAATTTCCCGGATTGAGCGCGGCGTCGGTTTGAATCACATCGTGCATCAGCCTGCCGGAGGTGGCGCGCAAAGTGCGCCCAAGCGCCGAGACAACGCCCGTGGTCACGGTTTTCGAGTAGCCGAGAGGATTACCGATAGCGATGGCCACCTGGCCCACCTTCAGGGCCGCGGAATCGCCAAACTCCACATAGGGCAGCGCCGTGGGCGAGCCGATGCGCAGCACGGCCAGATCGGAGTCCGGATCGTTGCCGACCAGGTCCGCGCTGAAGCGGCTATCGTCGTGCAAGCGGACCGCAATCTGCTCCGCGCCTTGCACCACATGGCTGTTGGTCAGCAGATAGCCGTCGGGCGTGAACAGGAACCCCGAACCGCTGCCGCGCGTCGCTCGACGCTTCGCACTGCCGGCCGCGGGTGCACTATGCGTCACTTCAATGAAAGTCACGGCCGGCGCCACCCGCTCCAGCGCGCCGATCACCGCGCCGGAGTAGGCGTCGAGCAACCCCGCATCATCATTACTGGAATCTGCGCCGCTGTCGGCGGCAACCCATAGCGGCGTCAGCATGAGGAACCTAGCTTAGGATGATTTTCGACTGCTGCGCGGCGAGGCCTTCCACGATCAGCCGGTTGACACGCCGCACGAAGATCGCCGGGTCATCCAATTCACCGCCTTCCGCCAGCATGGCCTGGTCGTACAGCACGTGCGCCAGATCCGCAAATGACCCCTCATCGGCAGTGTCCCGCAGCCGCTCGACCATGGGATGTTTAGGATTCAATTCGAGAATCGGCAGCGTGGCAAATGGATTGCTCTGACCCGCCTGTTTCAGAATACGTCCCATGCGCAGGCTCACGCCGAACTCGCCGGCCACAAGCACGGCGGGCGAGTCCGTGAGACGCGCGGACACCTGCGCGCTCGCGATCTTGCCCGACAACACCTTGGCCAGGCGCTCAGCCGTATCCTTGAAGGCGGACTCGGCGGCGGCCTTTTCAGGCGTTTCAATCGCGGACGCCACATCTGCAGCGCTACTGGCGACATTCGCCAGTGATTTGCCCTCGAACTCCTGCAAATGCCCGGCAACCCACTCATCGATTCGATCGGTGAGCAACAGCACTTCCATGCCCTTGGCGCGGAAGGCTTCCAAGTGGGGGCTATTGCGCGCGGCGGCCGGCGTATCTGCGGTCAAGAAGTAAATCGCCTTTTGGTCCATCTGCATGCGCGACACATACTGATCGAGCGAGACTGTGGCCGCCGCGGCGGTCTCAGAGGTGGATTGGAAACGCAGCAGCTTCGCGATGCGCTCCTTTTGGCTCGGGTCCTCGATGATGCCTTCCTTCAGCACCACACCGAAGGTCTTCCAGAATTCCGCGTATTCCTCCGGCTTGTTCGCCGCCAAATCCTCGATCAACTCCAGGGAACGCTTGACCAGCGCGCCCTTGATCTTCTCGACGGTGCGATTGTTCTGCAGCAGCTCGCGCGAGACGTTCAAGGGCAGATCGGCCGTATCCACCAGTCCGCGCATGAAGCGCAGGTACGGCGGCAGCAATTCCGCTGCCCGGTCCATGATGAACACGCGCTTGACATAGAGTTGAATGCCGCCTTTTTGCTCGCGCTCGAACAGATCGAACGGCGCACGTTTCGGCAAATATAGCAGCGACGTGTACTCGATATTGCCTTCAACCTTGTTGTGCGCCCAGCAGCGCGCTTCATCGGAGTCGTGAGTCAAGTGCTTGTAGAACGCCTGATAGTCCTCGTCCTTGAGCTCGGACTTCGGACGCGTCCAAAACGCCTTGGCCTGGTTGACAGTCTCCTCGGTCTCGCCCGCTTTCAAAACAATGGGAATACTCAGGTGATCCGAATATTTGCGCACCAATTGGCGCAGCCGCGACGGCTCGAGAAATTCCTTGTCCTCCTCGCGCAGATGCAGCACCACTTCGGTGCCGCGCTCGGTCTTCTCGCCCGCTTGAATTTGGTATTGGCCCTCGCCGTCCGAGTCCCAGCGTACCGCTTCGGAGTCCGTGCGTTTGGTCAGCACCGTGACCTTGTCGGCAACGATGAAAGCTGAGTAAAAGCCGACGCCGAACTGGCCGATCAACTGTGCATCTTTGGCGGAATCGCCGCTCATCGTCTCGAGGAATCTGCGGGTCCCGGAGCGCGCAATGGTCCCCAGGTTGTCGATCACTTCGGCTTCGTTCATGCCGATGCCATTGTCCTTGATGGACAAGGTGCCGGCCGCGCTGTCCGGAACCAAAGTCACCGAAAGCTCATCCGCTCCCAGTAATTCGGGCTTGGCGAGCGCCTCGAAACGCAGTTTCTCGCAGGCATCGGAGGCGTTGGAGATGAGTTCGCGCAGGAATATTTCCTTGTGCGAATACAGCGAGTGAATAACCAAGCGCAGCACTTGCTTGGTTTCGGCTTGGAACTCTTTCGTCTGCGGCTGTGTTTCGGTCGTCATGGGCCTTACAATCTGTTTGTTATACGGGTGTCGTAATAGCGGCGGGCGCCACCGGTCAAAATGGGGCCGCCACCGGATTCTTCAAGGTAACATGGCCAAGAGCGTCGCCAATGTAGCGGTCTGGGCGGCACTGGCGGGCAACTTGCTGGTGGCTGGCGCCAAATTCGTGGCCGCGGCGGTCACGGGTTCCGCCGCCATGCTGAGTGAGGCCGTGCATTCGCTGGTCGACACGGTTAACGAGTTGCTGCTGCTGTACGGCATCGCACGTTCGGTGCGGCCTCCCGACCGCCAACACCCCCTGGGTTACGGGCGAGAGCTGTATTTCTGGAGCTTCGTCGTCGCGCTGCTGATTTTCACACTCGGCGCCGGAGTCTCGGTTTACCAAGGTGTGAATCGCCTGCTGCACCCCGCGCCAATCCAGCAGCCGGCCGTCATCTTCGTCGTGCTCGGTATCTCGCTGGCCTTTGAGGGTGCGTCGTGGCTGGTCGGTATGCGCGCGTTCCGTGCCACCAAGCGCTATCGGGGCTGGTGGGAGGCGTTTCGGCGTTCCAAAGATCCGCCCACTTTCATCGTGGTATTCGAAGACACCGCAGCGATTCTCGGCATCGTTGCCGCGGCCGCCGGCACGGCTCTGGCCCTGGTTACCGGCGACTCGCGCTGGGACGGCGCGGCGTCCCTGGCTATTGCCATCATCCTAGCAGCGGTGGCCGCGCTACTTGGCAGGGAATCGAAGGCTTTGCTCATCGGCGAGCGTGCGGACCCCGCTTTGAGCGACGCCATCATGCGCACCGCGGCGGGCATCGCGGGAGTGTGCAGTGCCAACAGCGTCGTGACGGTACAGCTCGCACCCAACAATGTCGTCGCCATGCTGAGCGTGGATTTCTTCGACTACTTGCGGGCGCCCGACATCGAGCGCGCCGTGATAGAACTGGAGGCGGGCGTTCGCGGCGCCTACCCCGAAGTGTCGGCGCTGTTCGTCAAACCGCAAAGCGTGTTGCAGGCATCGCAGCGGCCGGCAGAAGGCAACCGCCAATTGATCCCCGATCGGCTCGTCGAGGGCGGTGACGGTGACGTGGCCGGGGAGGACGATGTGGGCGATGGTTAGGAGGGCCAGCCTTCGCGCGGATCGAAATTGAATTCGCTCTTCATGCGCTCGTAGGCTTGTTTCGCCTCCACCGATTGCGCCGCCGGTGTTACCAGTTTGATGCTGACGATTTGATCGCCGCCGGGAAAGCCGCGTCCGCGCAAGCGCAATTTCTGTCCCGATTGTGCGCCGGCTGGCACCGTCAACTCGACCGCACCTCCGAGGGTAGGCACGGCAACTTTAGCGCCTAGGGCGGCCTCCCACGGCGCCAGCGGCAATTCGATTTGCACGTCCTTGCCCTGCAATACATACAAAGAATGCGGCCGCAACCTGACGCGGAATATCAGCGAGCCGCGGCTGCCGGCGCCGCTGATGCGCAGCGGCTGAGAGTCGGTGACGCCGGCAGGAATCTGCACATCGACATAGCGCGTGCGCCCGGCCTCGGTCAGCGCCACCCGACGCTTGGTACCGGCGAATGCCTCCTCCACCGTGACATCCAGGTGACCGGCTTCCGTTTCGGCCGGTGGCGCCTGCGCGGAGGCGCCGAACAGCGTAGAAAAGAAATCGCTGAAGCCATTGAGGTCGGAGAACCGCTGGCTGCCCGCGCCCGACTGCCCCGATTGCCCGAATCGCTGCGCCCAATCGGGCGGGGGGCGGAATTGCTGACCCGGCCGGTAATCCCGGCCCAGCTGGTCGTAAGCGGCGCGCTTGTCGGAATCGCGCAGCACTTCGTAAGCCTCTTGGACCTCCTTGAACTTGCTTTCGGCGTTCTTTTCTTTGCTGACGTCCGGATGGTACTTGCGCGCCAGCTTGCGATAGGAGCGCTTAACCTCATCGGCGCCGGCGGAACGCGCCACGCCGAGAATCTCGTAATAATCCTTATATTGCATGCCTACCTTTCGCAATTAATACTATATATCACCAGCAAATATCGGAACTTGGCGGCCATCCTTGAAATTAGACGGGATTGGCCCGACCTAACCTGGGCCGCGATACCATATTGTGATTAGTTTCGCCAAAGAAAAGGGGTCCATGAAGCGCATTTTCCTGTTTCTTGTCACCAACTTAGCCGTACTGGCCTTGCTCAGCGTGGTGATTTTCATCATCGAACAGGTCTTTGGCGTGCGCTTGGGACAGGGAGGCGCGGGTGGGCTGCTAGTTTTCGCGGCGATTTTCGGCTTCGGCGGGGCACTACTCTCCCTCGCCCTGTCGAAATGGACCGCCAAACGTCTGATGGGGGTGCGGGTGATCGAGGCGCCGCAGTCGGACGTGGAACGATGGTTGGTGGGTACGGTCAAACGTCTGGCTGATCAGGCCCAAATCGGCATGCCCGAGGTGGGCATTTTCGAGGCGCAGGAGATGAATGCCTTCGCCACGGGCGCGCGCCGGAATGCGGCCCTGGTGGCGGTGAGTTCCGGACTGCTGCGTAGCATGTCGCGCAGCCAGATCGAAGCAGTTCTGGGCCACGAAATAAGCCATGTCGCGAATGGTGATATGGTCACTCTCGCTCTGCTGCAGGGTGTGCTAAACACATTCGTGATTTTTCTCGCGCGCATCATCGGCAGCATCGTCGATCGGGCGTTGTTTAAAAACGATCGCCAAGAGTCCGGCATCGGTTTCTTTCTGACCACCATGGTCGCGCAAATAGTGCTGGGAATTTTTGCGAGCATGATTGTCAGCTGGTACTCTCGCCGGCGCGAATTTCGTGCCGACCGCGGCGGCGCTGACCTTGCCGGCAGCGGCGCCATGATCAGCGCGCTCGAGGTATTGAAGCGCAGTGAGGGTCAGCCGATGCCGCCGCAAATGCAGGCTTTCGGCATCAATACAGGCGGCGTTGGCGGCTTCTTGCGGCTATTCATGAGCCACCCACCGCTCGATGAAAGAATTGCAGCCTTACAGTCACAGGTATCGAGATGACTCCAGAAAATGAAATCGTGAACGAGCCACCGGCCGCCGAGCGAGTGGGCCGCGAGCTCTCGCGCTGGTTCGGCAACAGCGACTTTGCGACGCGGCCGAAGCCCGCCGAGCTGCATCGTGATTCGGGCAGGCATGTCGATTGGGCCCGTGTGCTGCCTTTCCTATTGATGCACGTCGCCTGTCTCGCCGTCATCTGGGTAGGTTTCAGCTGGGCGGCGCTGTCGGTGGCGGCGGCGCTCTATGTGGTGCGTATGTTCGCCATTACCGGGTTCTATCACCGCTATTTTTCTCATCGCACCTTCAAGACCTCGCGTGTCGGACAATTCATATTCGGATTGCTGGGCGCCTCAGCGGTACAACGCGGCCCCATCTGGTGGGCGGCACACCATCGCCACCATCATGTGCACTCCGATAAGCCGGATGACGTGCACTCACCCGTGCAGCACGGTTTTTTTTGGAGCCACATGGGCTGGTTCATGTCGCACAAGCACTTCGCCGCAGATCTTTCGCGGGTCAAGGATCTGCTGAAGTACCCGGAACTGCGATTCCTTGATAGATTCGATATCGCCGTTCCCACCCTTCTGGGGGCCGGCGTATTTCTTCTCGGGGTGCTGCTCAAGCATGTGGCGCCGGGCTTGGGCACCAATGGCTGGCAGATGCTGGTGTGGGGATTTTTCATCTCCACCGTATTGGTATATCACGGCACCTACACCATCAACTCCCTGTCCCATGTGTTCGGGCGTCAGCGCTACAAGACCGGCGATGCCAGCCGCAACAACGTTTGGCTGGCCATCATCACCTTGGGAGAAGGTTGGCACAACAACCACCACCACTACCCGGCGTCGGCGCGCCAGGGGTTTTACTGGTGGGAATTCGACATCACCTTCTACCTGTTGAAGCTGATGTCCTTTTTTGGCGTGATCTGGGACCTAAAACCGGTGCCGGCCGCCGTGCGCGAGGGAGCGGGCAAGCGGTTCTAGTTTTTTTGCGGGTCCGCGCATCCATTCGCTGATCCGCAGCGAATACCCGCCATAAGCCGGATAAACCGCCGGCGGAGTGAACTTAAGTCATGCGCATCGCGGTTATCGGTTCCGGAATTTCCGGCATGGTGGCGGCGTATCGCTTGAGCCGAACGCACGATGTAACGGTCTATGAGTCAGGCAACCACATCGGCGGCCACACGCATACCGTCGATGTGGAATACCAGGGCCGCGACTACGCAGTCGACACGGGCTTCATCGTCTACAACGATTGGACCTATCCAAATTTTATCCGGCTGCTCGATGAGATCCAGGTTGTCTGGCAGCCAAGCCAGATGAGCTTCAGCGTCCGTTGCGAGAAGAGCGGCCTCGAGTACAACGGCACCAGCATCAATTCCCTGTTCGCACAACGCCGCAACATAGCGCGCCCCTCCTTTCTGCGTATGGTGGCCGATATACTGCGCTTCAACGCGCGCGCGCCGCAGCTGCTGCAGCCGGGCGCGCCGGCGCTGACTTTGAGCGAATACCTCGAACGCGAAGCCTACTCGAAGTACTTCATCGACCACTACATCATTCCCATGGGCGCCGCGATTTGGTCCTCCCGCCCGGTCGACATGCTGCAGTTCCCGGCCCGGTTCTTCGTCGAGTTCTTTTCCAATCACGGCTTCTTGAGCGTCAGCAACCGCCCCACCTGGCGCGTGATCAGCGGCGGCTCGCGCGAATACGTCAAACGGCTCACCGCTCCCTACGCCGATCGCATCCGCCTCAACACACCGGTCGCGTCCTTGCAGCGGCGGGCGCACGGCGTGGTGCTGCGACTGAAGAACGGCAGCGTGGAGAATTTCGATCAGGTATTCATCGCCTGCCACAGCGATCAGGCGCTGCAGCTGCTATCCGACCCTTCGCACGAAGAGCGCGAAATCCTCGGCGCCATTCCCTACCAGGCGAACGAAGCGCTGCTGCACACCGACGCCAGGCTAATGCCACGCCGGCCGCTGGCGTGGGCGGCCTGGAATTACCATCTCCCTATCGAGCAGCACGGTCGCGTGACTGTCACCTACAACATGAACATTTTGCAATCGCTGGCGGCCCCCGCCCAATTTCTGCTCACTTTGAATCGCGGCGCGGACGTGGACCCGCAGCAGGTTCTCGGCCGCTACGTCTATCATCACCCGGTGTACACCACTGCCGCCGTGGCGGCGCAAGGCAGGCGCGGTGAAATCAACGGCCAGCGCCGAACCTACTATTGCGGCGCATACTGGGGTTACGGTTTTCACGAAGATGGCGTCAAAAGCGCGCTCGTCGCCGTCGAGGAACTCAGCCGTCGGCAAGAATATGAACAGCCGCATTTACAAAGGGTGGGTTGAACACCGGCGCCTGGCGCCGCACCAAGGCCGGTTTCGCTACACATTGTTCATGCTGTACCTGGACCTTGAAGAGCTGCCGCACCTATTCGACGGCGTGCCGGGGTGGTCCGCCCGGCAACCCGCGCTAGCCTGGTTCAAGCGCAGCGACTACCTGGCTCCGCACCACATACCGCTCGATCAGGCGGTGCGCGATCTGGTCGCGACGCGCACCGGCGCGCGGCCGCCGGGACCCATCCGCCTGCTCACGCATCTGCGTTATTTCGGCTACTGCATGAACCCCGTGAGCTTTTATTATTGCTTCAACGAAACCGGCGACACTCTGCAAACTATTGTCGCTGAAATCACCAATACGCCGTGGGGCGAGCGCCATCAATATGTGCTCGCATTGGACAGCCCCGACGCGCGGCTGCAGCACTTCGAGTTCGCCAAGCGCTTCCATGTGTCGCCGTTCCTGCCGATGGACATGCAGTATCGTTGGTGTTTCAGCCGGCCCGAGCGGCGGCTGTTCGTCAATATGCAGAACTTCCAGGGTGCCGCGCAGATTTTCGCGGCCACTTTGAGCTTGCGCGCGCAACCGGTAACCCCGGCGGCCCTGGTACTTACCCTGGCCACATACCCGTTCATGACCTTGCGCATCATAGCCGCCATCCATTGGCAAGCCTTGAAGCTATGGTTGAAGCGTACGCCCTTTTACGGGCATCCTCGTACCGCCAGCCGCTAAAAGCCAATACAGTGAAACCAAGCATCATTCCGGCCGACGCCGCCGACAAGTCGGAGCGCGAATCCACGCTGACCAGGCTGGCCAAGACCCTATTGCTACACCAACTGCGCAAGATTCGCGACGGCCGGCTACGCATGATCGATGCCGACGCGGTGGAAACCTTCGGCGCCGCCACCGCCGCGGCGCCGTTCGAGGTGACCATCCGCGTGCGCAGCCCGCGCTTTTACCCCGAGGTCGTCTTCGGCGGCACCTTAGGCTCGGGCGAGGCGTACATGAACGGCTACTGGCAGTGCGACAACCTCACGGGCCTGGTTCGCCTGATGGTGATCAATCGCGACTTGATGAACGACGTCGATTCGGGCTGGTCCACCTTAAGCGCGCCGCTGCTCAAGCTGGCGCACTGGCTCAATCGCAATGACAAGCTCGGCAGCCGCCGCAATATCACTGCCCACTACGACCTGGGAAATAAATTCTTCGAGCTGTTTCTCGACGAGAGCATGGCCTATTCCTGCGGCATATTTGAGAGCGACACTGCGTCGCTATTGCAGGCGTCCACCGCGAAATTCGACGCTGCCTGCAGCAAGCTCAAACTTCGAGCCGGTCAACACCTGCTCGAAATCGGCACCGGCTGGGGCGGCCTCGCCATTCATGCCGCGCGGCACTATGGATGCCGCGTCACCACCACCACCATCTCACGCGAGCAGTACGAGTTTGCCAAGGACAGCGTGGCGCGCGCCGGCCTGAGCGATCGCGTCACCCTGCTGCTCGAGGATTATCGGGATCTGCGCGGCCGGTTCGATGCGCTGGTATCCATTGAAATGATCGAGGCCGTGGGGCATCAATACCTCGACCGGTATTTTCGCTGTTGCGGCGAGTTGCTGCGTCCGGACGGCGCCATGCTGCTGCAGTCCATCACCATTCGCGATCAATTCTACGACCAGGCACGGCGCTCGGTCGATTTCATCAAGCGTTTCATTTTCCCCGGCAGCTTCATACCCTCGGTGCAGGCGCTGGTCGACGCAGCAGCTCGTGCCAGCGACCTGAAGCTGTCTCATTTGGAAGATATCGGCCCGCACTATGCACGCACCCTCAAGATATGGCGCGAGCGCTTCCTCGCCAGACAGGCGGAGGTGCGCGCGCTCGGGTACCCTGAGCGCTTCGTGCGCATGTGGGAGTTTTACTTGTGTTACTGCGAGGGCGGATTCGAAGAGCGACAGCTCGGCGATGTGCAAATGCTCTTCACCAAGCCGGGATCGCGCCGCGCAGCTATTGCCACAGTCCATGCCTCGCCCGCCTGATTTAGACACCCTGGCGGAGCTCAAAGCCGCCGGGGGCGCGGGTTCCTGGCTGGAATCTGCAGAGGCGCTTGCGCCGTATCTTGACGATTTTCGCCGGCTGTACCATGGCACGACTCCTTTAGTGCTGTTGCCGCGCAGCGTGCCGGAGGTGGCGCGAATTCTGCAGATCTGCCATCGCGCGCAAGTGGCGGTGGTCCCTCATGGCGGCAACACCAGCTATTGCGGTGGCGCCACGCCTGATGCCAGCGGCACACAAATCGTGTTGTCCCTGCGCCGGCTGAATCGCGTGCGGCAAATCGACGCCGCCAACTATTCAATGGTCATCGAGGCTGGTTGCACCCTCGCTGAAGCGCAGAACGCCGCCCGCGAGGCGCAGCGCCTGTTCCCCTTGAGCTTGGGATCCGAGGGCACCGCTCAGATAGGCGGGAATCTCTCCACCAATGCCGGCGGCACGGCGGTCCTGCGCTACGGCATGATGCGCGATCTGGTGTTGGGGCTGGAAGTGGTCCTGGCGGATGGACGGGTGTTGCACGGCCTGAAGAGCCTGCGCAAGGACAACACCGGCTACGATGTGAAATCCCTTTTCGTAGGTGCGGAAGGCACGTTGGGGGTCATTACCGCGGCGTGTTTGAAGCTGTTTCCGGCGCCCGCCGATACCGCCACCGCGCTGGTCGGCATCGACTCGCCGCGGCATGCGCTCGATATGCTGGAGCGCTTGCGCACGGCAGCCGGGGATCAGGTTACCTCCTTCGAATTGATGCCGCGTCTGGCGGTGGAACTGACGGTCAAGCACATCACGGGCGTCGCCGATCCATTGGGCCAAGCTACCCCCTGGTACCTGCTCATCGAGTTGTCTTCGCCGAATCCACGGCAAGGACTGCTCAGCCTGCTGACCGCGACCCTCGAGGAGGCGGCGACACGCGGCATCATTAAAGATGCCATGCTGGCGAGTTCCATCGCGCAATCACAGGCCATGTGGAAATTGCGCGAATCGGTACCGGAGGCGCAGCGCCGCCACGGCGCGAGCCTCAAGCATGACATCTCCGTGCCGCTCTCAGCCATTCCCACTCTCATTGAGCAGGGATCGACGTTGGTACAGCGCCTCGCCCCAGAGGGCGATGTGATCGCCTATGGCCATGCGGGCGACGGCAATCTGCATTTCAATGTGAGTCAGAAACCCGGCACCGACGTCAAGAGCTTCCTGGCGCGCGGTGCGCTGCTGGAACACGCCATGTTCGATCTGGTGGACAGTCTCGGCGGCAGCATCAGCGCCGAGCATGGCATCGGCAGGCTGAAGGCCGAAGAATTTGCTCGCCGCGCCGATCCGGTGGAACTCGACATCATGTGCGACCTGAAGCGATTGCTGGATCCGCAAGGCATATTGAATCCAGGCAAGGTGTTGTGCGTACGCTGATTGTTCCCCTGCGCACCGCCCGCCTCAATGTTCGCGAGTTCGTCAAAACCGACTTCCGCGCCATCTACGCCTACTCGTCGGATGCACGCGTCACTCGCTACCTGTTTTTCGGTCCGCGCGACGAGGACAGCACTGCCGACTATCTCGAAGGGCTGCTGGCTTCGCAGCGCGAACGGCCACGCACCCGGTTCGAAATGGCGGTCGAGGAAATCGATTCAGGGCGCGTGATCGGCGCCTGCGACCTGTCCTTCATCGAAAGTAATGTGGTGGATTTAGGCTACATGCTGGGCATTGAGAACTGGGGCAAAGGATACGCCACGGAGATTGCGCAGGCGCTGGTTGACGCCGCATTCTTCGATTTACGGGCGGATCGGGTGATCTCGACGGTCGACGTCAACAACAGCGCCTCGATCCGCGTGCTCGAAAAAATCGGCATGCGTTGGGAAGCGGTTTTTCGCAAGCATCGCCGCGCCAAGAATCGCTGGTGGGACTGCCATCTGTTCGTCTTACCGCGCGAAGTCTGGGAAGCATCGCGGATCAACTGCGCACCATGACCGGCGCAACGCACCGCCGCGCCACCGCGGGCTACTTCCCCGAACGGCCTTCCTGGTCCTTGTCCGCGGCATCCAGCTCCCGCGCATGCTTCGTGGCGCGCTTCAACACCTCATCGCTCGGCAATCCCGCTCGGCCGCTGTTGCGCAGGGTCAGCAAGCCGCCAACGATTGCGCCGACCGCGAGGACGATGATGATAATGGCCTTCAGCACGAGTGCATCTTGAACCTACGCAGTCACACGAATCAAGCCTTCCTGCGCTGCGCTCGCCACCAGCATTCCGTTGCGCGCAAACACGCTGCCGCGTGTGAAGCCGCGGGCGCCGGAGGCACTCGGACTGTCGACGGCGTACAGCAGCCAGTCATCCACGCGCACGCTACGGTGAAACCACATTGCATGATCGATGCTGGCAATCACCAGCCGCGGAGAAATCAGCGACACGCCATGTGGCCGCAAGGCGGTGTCGAGCAGGTGAAAATCGGACACATAGGCCAGCAGGCTGCGATGCAGTGCCTCGTCGTCGGCAAGCTGGTCCACGGCCCGAAACCAGATGTGCTTGACGGCAGCCGATTTCTCCCGGCGCAAAGACCCCGGCGGCTCCACCGGACGAAATTCGAACGGCCGCTTCTGCTCCAGCACTCGGCGCGCCGCCTCCGGCAGCTGCTCGGAGAACTGGCGATAGTGGGACTCGATGTCCTGCAGCGATTCGGGGAGCGGCACGTCCGGCATCGGAATCTGGTGATCAAGGCCCGTTTCGGACGCTTGGAACGAGGCCGACATGTTGAAGATTTGCCGGCCGTGTTGAATGGCCACCACCCGGCGCGAAGAGAAATGCTTGCCGTCCAAAGCCCGGTCGACCTCGTAGACAATGGGCGCATTGAAATCGCCGCGGCGCAGAAAATACGCGTGCAAGGAGTGCACCACCCGATCCTGCGCGGTGGCCGTCGCCGCCACCAGCGCCTGGCCCAGCACTTGGCCGCCGAACACCTGCGGACTGCCGATGTCTCGGCTCTCGCCGCGGAACAAATTCATCTCCAGCCGCTCGAGCGTCATCACCTTGATCAAATCGTCCAGCAGCTGATTCATGTTTTCACGCTGCGACGTCAAATGCCGCCGGATTGCCCGTCGCCGCCGCCGGCGCCGACGCCCAGCCGCTTCTGCATGATCGGGCTGGTGGTGGTGTACTGCAGGAACTGGCGCTTCTCAGGGAACAGGTGGTGCTGGATGGCGAATGCCGCGAGCGCCGCCTCGTGAAATCCGCTCAAAATGAGCTTCTTTTTGCCGGCGTAGGTATTGATGTCGCCGATCGCAAAGATCCCGGGGATGCTGGTCTGAAATTTCTCGGTGTCCACCTTCAGGGCACGCTTCTCCAGCTGCATGCCCCATTCCGCAATGGGTCCCAATTTCGGATGCAGCCCGTAGAACGCAAGAATTTTATCGGCCGACAATTGCAGTTCACGGCCGTCGGCGGTGCGCACGTCGAGGCCCACCAACGTGTCGCCGTGCTTGCGCAGCGCCCCCGCACTGCCCTCCAACACCTGCATCTTTCCCGCGCTCACGAGTTCGCGCATGCGCGCCACGGTGGCCGGAGCCGCGCGAAATTCCGCGCGCCGGTGCAGCAGCGTCAAAGAGCGCGCCTTCTCGCACAGCGCCACTGTCCAGTCCAGAGCCGAGTCACCGCCGCCGCAGATCACGAGGTCGCGGTCATGAAAATCGGCGGCGGATTTGACCCGGTAGTGCACATCCTTGCCTTCGAACTCCTCGACCCCGGGCAACGCCAGGCGCCGCGGCTGAAAGGATCCAACGCCCGCTGCGATCACCACGGCGCCCGCAATGAAACGGCTGCCGGCGGAGGTCGCGACGTGGAATTTGCCGCCCTCCAGGACCATCACTTCGGTAACTTCCTGTCCGAGATGAAAGGTGGCGTGAAAGGGCTTGGTCTGCTCCAACAGACGGTCGATCAACTCCTGGGCGCCGCAAATCGGCAGCGCCGGAATGTCGTATATCGGCTTGTCCGGATACAGTTCGGTGCACTGGCCACCCGCCTGCGCCAGCGAATCGATGATGTGCGCGCCGATTCCGAGAAGGCCGAGTTCGAAGATCTGGAACAGCCCCACCGGGCCGGCGCCGATGATGACCACCTCGACTGGGGTGGGGGCGGCCTGCGCCGCGCTGGATTCGTCCGACATGTTGGGCCTGATTCCTTGAGTTTCAGCAAAATTTGGTCGCAAATTGTAGCCGAATGCGCCTGCCTCTGCGGACCGCCATGAAGCCCGCCACAATCCTCTGGTTTCGGCAGGATTTGCGGCTGGCGGACAACCCAGCGCTGACGGCGGCCCTTAAGACGGGCGGCCCCATCGTACCCGTGTACATTCTCGCCCCGGCGGAGCAACAGCGGTGGGCACCGGGTGGCGCTTCACGTTGGTGGCTGCATCAGAGCCTGGCGCGGCTCGACGCGGACTTGCAGCGCTGCGGCTCGCGCCTGTGCCTGCGCATGGGCGTGGATTCGCTGGCCGAACTTACGCGTCTGGCGCACGACTGCGGCGCGGCGCGCGTGCTGTGGAATCGCCGCTACGAGCCCGAATCCATAGCGCACGATCAGCAACTCAAGCAGGCATTGCGTGCGGCTGGGATCGAGGCGGAAAGTTTCAACGGCACGTTGCTGCGTGAGCCGTGGACGGTAAAGTCCAAAGCCGGCACGCCCTACCAGGTGTTCTCGGCGTATTGGCGTCACTGCCTAAGCGAAGCCGATCCGGCGGAACCGCTGCCGGCGCCGCAACGTTTGGCCGCCCCCGCCGCCTGGCCCGCGGCCCGCGGCATCGATGAATTCGGCCTGTTGCCGCGCCTGAATTGGACCCAAGGGCTACAGACGGCTTGGACTCCGGGCAGCGCGGCCGGCCACGCCTTGCTGCAGCATTTCCTGCGCGAATCCTTCGACGGCTACAGCGTCAATCGCGATCGCCCGGATCAAACCGGCACCTCGCGGCTGTCACCCTACTTGCACTTCGGTGAAATCAGCCCGCGCGAAATCTGGCACGCGACCCGCCGCTTTGCGCTCACTCAAGGCCAGCACACCACATGGCGCGCATCACAATTTCTCACCGAGTTGGGCTGGCGCGAGTTCGCCTACCATCTGCTCTACCATTTCCCGCACACTCCCTCACAGCCGCTGCGCGAAGCTTATGCGCGCTTTCCCTGGAAGCCCGATGCGGCTGCCTTGCGCGCCTGGCAGCGGGGCGCCACGGGCTATCCGCTGGTCGATGCCGGGATGCGCCAGCTCTGGCAAACGGGCTGGATGCACAATCGCGTGCGCATGGTCGCCGCGTCGTTTTTGGTCAAACACCTCCTGCAACCCTGGGGCGACGGCGCCCGCTGGTTCTGGGACACCTTGGTCGACGCGGACCTCGCCAGCAATACCTTGGGCTGGCAATGGGTGGCAGGCTGTGGGGCCGACGCCGCCCCCTATTTCAGAATCTTCAACCCCACCGCCCAGGCAACCAGATTCGATCCCCAGGGTACTTATGTACGTGATTGGATCCCGGAGCTCGCGCGCCTGCCGAGCGAGTGGATCCATACGCCGTGGGCAGCGCCGCCGCAGGTCCTAAGTGCCTGCGGTGTGCGGCTGGGAGAGAGCTATCCCGCGCCAATGGTCGATCATCAGACCGCTCGCGTCGCGGCGCTGGCGGCGTTGGCCTCGTTGCGCACTTAGCGCCGCGCCATACCGCGAAAGCGCCGCCGCACGATGGCATGGATGTGTTTAGTCGGGCAAAATGCCAAAGGATTCGAACATGCATGCGTTAGTCAGCCAAGAAAACGAAAGGGAATCTACCCGCCCGATCCGCGCCTTGAATCGCGGTCTGGAGGTACTTACTGAATTGAATCGCTTGGAACGGGCCGCCATCAACACCCTGGCGAGTGCCGTTCATCTGCCGCGCACCACCACGTACCGAATCCTGGAAACGCTGCGTTTGGCCGGATATGTCGACCGCGACCCGCACGATGACTGCTATCGCCCGACCATCATGGTGCGCGGCCTGTCCGATGGCTTTGATGATGAGGCCATGGTTGCGCATCTCGCCAAGCCGCATCTCGCGGCCTTGGGCGCCCTCATCGTTTGGCCGGTGGCGGTCGCCACTCCGTCGGGCGCGACCATGATGATCCGCGAAACCACCGATCGGCAGAGCCCGCTCGCCCTGGAACAGTACACCGCCGGCATCCGCGTACCCATGCTGGGCTCTGCTGCTGGACGCGCTTATCTGGCGTTCTGCTCGAACCAGCAACGCGACGCGCTATTGGAATTGCTGTCGCGTTCGTCGCTGCCGGAAGACCGACTGGCGCGCAGCCGCATCGAAGTCGACCGGCTGCTCAACGAGACGCGCACCCAGGGATTCGGCATGGCGCATCGCGCGCGGCGCGTGTCCGAGGAAACCAGTCTCGCCATACCGGTTCGCGCCAAAGACCGGATTCTCGCCACTGTGACGGTGCGTTATGCCGCCACCGCAGTGCCGCTGCGCACGGCAGTGGAACAGTTTCTGCCGAAGATGCGCGAGGTCGCGCAAAAGATCGAGGCTGAGTTCGTCTAGGACCCAGGCGCGGACATGCTGCGTAGCTTGGGCAGGCGAATGAGTATTTGCGCGGCGATGTCCGCATAGCCGCCGCCGAAATGATGGCCGCCCGGCATCTTCACGGCGATGCCTTCCTTGCCGGTGACTTGCGCGCACGCTGAATCGGCGTCGTTCGCGCCGTAAAGACAGAGGTATGGCGCGCCGCTCCAGTGCTGTAATTCGGGGGCGGTTGCCATGCCCCCGCTGGGGGTTCCGAGCCAGTTCTCTAGATGAAACTCGAACAGGGCGCTGTCACTGATACCGAGCAGTGTGGTGAGACCCACCATTTCATGAGTTTGCGCCGGCAGCCGGTTCACCATGAATGGCATGGTATCCGCGCCCTGCGAGTAGCCGATCAAAAGCACATGGCTCCTGCCCCATTCGCGCGCATAGTGGCGCACCACCCGGTCGAGGTCCTGCGCCGCGCCTTGCGGCGTGCGCGGCGACCAGAAGTATTTCAACGAATCCCAGCCGACGATGGGTATGTGGTGTTTTGCAAGCTCACCGGACACGCCGCGGTCGAGGCCCACCCAACCGCCATCGCCCGAGAGGAAAATTCCGAACCAAGGGCTGGCGGCGCCGGGCTCGGCGGGCACCACGGTCAGCGGCAAATCCGCCACCGGCGCGGGCAAGATCGGCGCCGCCGTCGGTGCTGGTGCCGCGGTGATCTGCGCCAACGCCGCTGCGTACTGCGGCGGATCGATTGCTCCGGGCAGCGCGATCCACTTTCCGGAGAACGGCTTCGTCCCCGAACCCTTGCACAGCGGTTTCTTCAATTCGAGGTCGAGGTCCGCACGGAAACCGATGGACAGCGCGCCTTTGAAGAGGCCGTCAGGCGCTCGCGCCAGCGTCGTATACACCAGCGTGGCGCCGGCGGCATAGCCCACCAGAGTAGGCTGGATATAGTGTTTGAAAGCCAATTTCGCTTGCAGGTAGCGGCTCAGATTCTCGAAATCGCCGGCCGGCGAAACGCACTTCTCGCGCGACGTGGCCAGTTGCTCCAAATAGTGCGAACTGTCGATACCGGCGACCAGCGCGCCGCTCGCGGTGAGCCTCTGCGCCATGGCAGTCATACTGGGATTCCAGCCGCCCTCGCCCGCTGCGAATAGCACCACGTCACGCGGCGCGGCATCCCGAGGCGCGGCGCCGCGATAAATGTTCACTTCGCCGAAACGTCCATAGACGAAGGCCGGCGCAGGCGCTGCCGCCGGAGCCGCGCCCGCCACGCCCGTCGCGCAACCCAGCGCGCATGCCAACAGCCCGGCCAACGACGCCGCGTTCGCGGCCAGTCTGCGCAATGCCACCATCTACTTTCTCAGCACCTTGCCGACACCGCCGGAGATCAGCGCAGTGACATCGAGCAGCGCACCAGCCATGGCCAGACCATCCGGCGCCGCCAGATAGCGCGGGCGCCATACCGGCGAGAATTTTTCCTTGTACTTTCGCAGGCCCTCGAAGTGATAAAACATCTCACCGTAGCGCTGCACCATGCGGCCCAGCTTGTGCCAGGTCGGCGCCAGCGCGTGCTCTTCCAGTCCGGACAGCGGCGCCATCCCTAAATTAAACCAATGAAAGCCCTGCGTACTACCCCACAGCATGCATTCGATCAGCAGGTAATCGATAACTCCCTTCGGTGCATCACCGTCGTAGCGCATCAGATCGACCGACAATTCGCTGGACGCGCCGCGCCATAGATTGGCGAAGGCGACGATGACGCCGCCGCGGCGGACCACTGCGCAATCGAAATTCTGCAGATAGCGCTCATCAAAGAACCCCAGGGAGAAGCGCTTCTCAGCGGTCTTTTTCTCCTCCAGCCAGGCATCGGACACGGCGTGCAATTCGCCGAGAACGGCGCCCACCCCGGCGCGCGGAATCACTTCGAACTGTGCTCCGTCGCGACTCGCACGCCGGTGCGCCTGGCGCAAGTCGGCACGGGCCGGACCCTCCAACGAAAAGTTCTCGAGCGCCACCCGCGCCTCTTCTCCGAGCTTGCTCAAGTTCAACCCTAAGTCGATGTACAAGGGCAGATTCTGCGGCTTGACCTGGTAGAACACGGGCGACACCGCCATCACATCGCAATGTTCCAGAAACTGCCAGGCCAAAGGCTCGCACACTTCCTCCGGACCGACCGGGTCGCCCATCGCCACCCAACTATGACCCGACACCTGGTACATGATGAACGCCGTGCGCTCGGCGTTGAAGAGCAAGTTCTTGTCCCCCAGCAACGCCAGATTGGCGGTGGTGTCATCGGCTTGCGCAACCAGTTCGGCGGCGCGTACCAGATCCGCCTCGCGCGGCGCCACCATGGGCGGCGGCGCCGGGCGCAGCACCCGCCACAAGCCGTAGGCCGCGGCAATCACGGCGGCGAACAGCGACGCCCGCAGGCTGCGCGGCGCCGACGCGTGAAACGCGAAATCCCACCACAGTTGATTGTCGTAGGGTACGTGCCGATTGGCGAATACCACCAGCCAAGCGACGGTGAACAGCACCAAGAACAGTGCCACTATCCAAGGTCCGGAGTAATGCTGATCGACCAGGGATACGCGCCGCCGAAAGCGGCCTCGAGCCGATACCAGGACGACGACGACTACACCCAAGACCGTGGCTTCTTCGTAGTCGAAGCCCTTTAACAACGACAGCAGGATTCCGGCGCACAGCAGCCAGATCGTCAGCCACCACGCAGCATCGAGACGGCGGTACAGCCCGTGGGCAATCACCAGCAAGCCCACTCCCACCGCACTGCCGAGTAGGTGCGAGAGCTCGAGAATGGGCAGCGGCACGAAGCGGTGCAGCAGGTCCAAGCGCGTGCCCAATCCGGGCGTGGCACCGGAGAACAGCAAGACCGCGCCCGCCAGGAATACTGCGATGGCGATGACCTGCGGCGTGACGGCAATCAGAAAGGTGCGTCCGAGCTGCACCAGCCGCACCGCGGGTCCGCGATGCGCCCACAATTCGTGCGCGCCCAACAGCGCCAGCGCGGCGACGAACGGCGTAAAATAGTAGATGGCGCGATAGGCGACCAACGCGCCCAGTAGGCTGTCCTTCGGCACAGTCGGCAACAGCAGCAGCAACACCGCTTCGAACACCCCGATGCCGCCGGGTACATTGCTGATCACGCCGGCGGCAATGGCAATCAGATAAACGCCGGCGAATGCGCCGAAGCTCAGCGCCGCCTGCGGTGGCAGCAACACATATAGGACGCTGACCGCGCACAACAAATCGGCGCATGCCACGGCGACCTGCGCGAAGGCCACGCGCGGCTTGGGCACGGGAATAACCATGCGCCAGATCTTTAAGGGCTCATGCCGCGTGCACACCAGCCATAAATAGGCCGCGACCGCGGACAGCAGCACGGCCCCGGCCAGCATGGACAGCGAGGCGTGCATATTCAGCACCGATTGCGACATGCCGGCCTGGGTCAGCAGCGACAGTCCGAGCAGCAAGCCCGCACCCAACAAGAATGTCACGCTGCCGAAGGCAATGATGGTGGCAATCTGTTTCGCACCGAGGCCCAGAGCGGTATAAGCCCGGTAACGAATTGCCCCGCCGCTCAAGGTATTCAGCCCCACATTGTGGCCGATGGCGTAACCCATGAAGGAGATCAGGGCAACGCGCGGATAGGGCACGCGCGCGCCCGCAAAGCGCACCGCCAGCGCGTCATATAGGGTCAGGCAGCCGTATCCCAAGACCGTGAACAGCGCCGCCCGCAGCACTTTCGCGGTGGGTATGGCATGCACATGGGCGAGCACGTCCGTCCAGCGATACTGGCCGAGCAAATGATGCAGCCAAAACAGTGCCAGCCCGAAAAGGGCCAGCCCAAGCAAGGCGGTCCACTTAGGGACCTTGGGAGCTGTGACCGTGTGTGCCAAGCGAGGTATCGTAGCAGGGCCTCCCGGGCGACGCTGCGAACTGGTAGCCTTTACTTTTCCCAAACGAATACAAGGGGTAGCCCACACATGAGTTCCACCACCGAAAGCCGGCAGGCAACCATGGACGACACGCAGATTTACCGCGAAGAAACGTTTACCGATCGCAAGGTCGGCACGATCCGCCGCCTCACGCCGGTGACTGCGGACGGTTCGACGGACGCCGCGCGGCCCGTGCTTTTTGTCGGACAGGCGCAGGTGATGACGCCGATGGGGGCTGTCCCGATTAGCTTCGAGCTCGACGCCGTCACTCTGAATGCGGCGATCGAGAAATTCGGCGCCGCCGCCGAGCAAGCGGTGCAGCAGACCATGCGCGAACTGCAGGAGATGCGCCGCGAACAGGCGTCCTCCCTGGTGATCCCCGACGCAGCCGGCGGCGCTCTGCCGAATCCCAGCGATCTGCTCGGCCGCGGCCGCACGCGCCGCTAGTCGTCAGCCGGCGCCGGCGCCGTTGCTACTCCGCGCCCACGGCGCCCATTGACTCCAACGCATCCCAGCGCGCGTAGCCGCTCTCAAGTTCCGCGGCCAGTGATGCCAGACCTTGCAGAGCGTGGCTGCCGCGCTCGTCGCTGCCCTGGAACAGGGCGGGGTCTGCGATTTCGGCCTGCAGCCGCATCTGCTCGGCTTCGAGGCGCTGAATTTTTTCGGGCATGGCCTCGAGCTCGCGCTGATCTTTGTAGGACAGGCGTCGCGACTTGGGACGCGGGCGCACCCTCTCGTCAGACGCGATCGCAGCGGCTTCGGCGGGGCGTAGCGCGGATACAGCCGGCGGCGTTAGGGCGGGCGCACCGACGTCTCTGCGCTGGCGCAGCCAGTCGCTGTAGCCACCCACGTATTCATTGACCTGGCCCCTGCCTTCGAACACCAGAGTGCTGGTTACCACATTGTCGAGAAAGGCGCGATCATGGCTCACCAGGAGCAGAGTGCCCGCGTAGTTGGCGACCATCTCTTCCAGAAGCTCCAAGGTCTCTACGTCTAAATCGTTGGTGGGCTCGTCCATCACCAACAAATTGCTGGGCTTGGCGAACAGGCGCGCCAGTAGCAATCGATTGCGCTCGCCGCCCGACAGCATGCTCACCGGCGCGTGCAGCCGCTCCGGCGGAAACAGAAAGTCGCGCAAATATCCCGATACGTGCCGCGGCTGACCGTCGATAGTGACCGTGTCGCCGCTGCCGCCGGTGACGTTGTCCATGATCGACGCATTCAGATCCAGCTGATCGCGTTGCTGATCGAAGTAGGCCGGCAGCAAACCCGTGCCACGGCGAATCTCCCCCGCGGTCGGCTCCAGCTCACCCACCAGCAATTTAATCAGGGTGGTCTTACCGCAACCGTTCGGACCAATGATGCCGATACGGTCGCCGCGCATGATGCGAACGGAAAAGTCCGCCAGCACCGGCGCCGCGTCGAAACGCTGTGTGACCCGGGTCGCCTCGAACACCAGCTTGCCCGACGGCGCGGCATCCTGCACCCGGATCTCCACCTGTCCGATGCGATCACGGCGTTCGCTGCGCTGAATACGCAGCTGCTTCAGCGCGCGCACCCTACCCTCATTGCGTGTGCGCCGTGCTTCCACGCCCTGGCGGATCCAAACCTCTTCTTGCGCCAGCTTCTTGTCAAACAAGGCGGCATGCTTGGCCTCGACCTCGAGAGCTGCACGTTTCTGCACCACATAGGCCTCATAATTTCCCGGCCAGACGCGTAATTGGCCGCGATCCAACTCCACGATCCGGGTCGCCAAACGGCGCACGAAGGCACGATCATGGCTGATGAACAGCAGCGCGCCTTCGAACTCGAGCATCATCTCCTCGAGCCAGGTGATCGCCTCGATGTCCAGATGATTGGTCGGCTCGTCCAGCAGCAACAGATCGGGCATGGCCACCAGCGCGCGACCGAGCATCACCCGTCGCCGCCAACCGCCCGACAAGGCGCTCATGGCGGCATCCGGCTCGAGCTGAAGGCGTGCTATCACCTGATCCACTTGCAGGTCGACCTGCCAATCCTCGTGCTCGGCGCGGCGCACGCCGCTCATCACCACGTCACGTACCGCGGCATCGCTTGCCGGGGAGACTTCCTGCGCCAGGCTGGCGACTCGCGCGCCGGGCCGCACCCAGACCTCGCCGCCATCGGGCACGATCTGGCGGGTGATCAACTGCAGCAGCGAGGACTTACCCTCGCCGTTGCGCCCGAGCAGGCAGACGCGTTCGCCCTTGCGGATCTGCAAGGCGGCATCGTGCAGCAGGGGTTTGAGACCGAAGCTTAGGGAGACTTTGTCGAGGCGTACGGTGGGCATGAGGCCGCGTATAGTAGCGGCAATCAGTAGCCCAGCCACACGGAAATGTAGACGCCGCGCTGTGGCGGCTTACCGGCGATGCGGCCGAGATCGGCCCATGCCGCGGTCAGCGCGAGAGTTTTCAGGGGCGACCACGCGAGGAATACGTCGCGTGCACCGTTTTCCCGAAAGGCGCTCAAATTATTCGGTTTGTCGCGATATTCGGCCCCCAATAGCAGGGCATCGTTCAGCCACACAGCGGTCGAGAATTCCGGCGCCCAGGTGAATCCAGTGCCGTCGCCGCCAAAGCCCAGCAGCCCGAATTGGTTGGCGCGGGTGCGCCGCAGCGTCGCATCGACGATAACGTTATGGCCGGCAATTGCCGCGAAGTACAGCTTGGTCGCCGCGATGTAAAAATCCACGTCAGCGCCGCGCAGGGCACCTACGGCGTGAGGAATCTGCTCGAAATCCAAGGTGCGCTTCCTCTGCGCACCGATGGCGATCTGCGGCAGCCATCGATCCGGTTCGAATACGGCATCGCCGGCCAGCCGCAGCTTGAGGCCGACGATGTCCTGCCCCAAGGTCAGTCCCGGAACCACCGAGCCGGCCGCAAATCGCTGGCGCGCCACCGAGACCTCCACACGGTTGTCCACGCCGACGCTGGCCCCCGCGGAACGCAGGGCGAAATCCTGCGACGAGACGTACGTCACAAATGCGGAGGCGCCGACCTCTACATCGGTGCCCAGACCCCCGATGAGCGCCCAGGGGACCAGGCCGCCACCCGCCGATCCTTCGATCTGGGTCACCGCCCCGGTCCACTGCAGGCGCTCTCCGGCATGGACGGGCCCGCTTACCGCCAGCGCGGCAGCGGCCGACAACCCGGCGATGGCAAATAAAATGCATGTTTTCACGGCCCGCAAGGTTAGGGTGAGCGGTTGCAGAATATTGTGTCCAAACGCACAGCCCCGGCGCTTCACCCCGTTTAACCTGACGACTTTATTGAGTTTACTTATGACGGTTTTGGCATATCGGGCGCTCGTCTCCTTGCTACTGCTGCTCTCGGGCATTGCCGCGAGTGCAGCAGCGGGCGCAGTTCCGGGCGCGCAGACGCGCCTGTACGATCGCCTCGGCGGCGAAGCCGGTGTGGCCGCCATCGCCGATACGCTCATCGAGCGCGTCAGCGCGGACGCCAAACTAGGGCGAAGCTTCAAGGATTCCAATTTGGATCGCATCAAGCGTCTGCTCGCCGAGCAGATTTGCGATCTGTCCGGCGGCCCCTGCCACTACTCGGGCGACTCCATGCGAGAGGTGCATGCCGGCCATCACATCTCGGAAGCCGAATTCTTCGCCATGGTCGCTGATCTGCGCGACGTGCTGAAGCAACGGCACGTCAGTCAGCGAGCCACGAATGAGCTGCTGCGGCTGCTGGCGCCCATGAAGCGCGATGTGGTCGAGCCCGTGAACGCGGCTGAGCCCGCGCCTGAGCGCGCGCGCACTGCCGGACCGATGCCCGCTGCCGGCTCATGAACATCCTGCATCGCCAGCGGCGGCCCACCCTCGCCTTGCTCACAGCGCTGTGCGCGCAGCCGGTGCTTGCCGGCATGGTGACGGTGGACGTGACAACACGATCGGCCGCCTCGGCCGCGGATACGGTGATCGTGTTCGACCCGCTCGATACGAACCCAGCGCCCAGTCATGACGCGGCGATCATCGATCAAGTCAACAAGCAGTACGTGCCGCGCGTCAGCGTGGTGCGCACCGGCACCGCCATTACCTTTCCGAACAGCGACCATATCCGGCATCAGGTGTATTCGTTCTCGCCCGCCAAGACCTTCACACTCAAACTATATGCCGGCTCGCCGCACACCGCCGTGACCTTCGAGCAGGCGGGCCTGGTGCTCCTCGGCTGCAATATTCACGACAATATGGTGGCCTATGTCGGCATTGTCGACTCGCCGTACTTCGCCAAGTTGGGCGATTCCGGGACCGCCACTTTAAATCTGCCGGCCGGGCGCTATCGGCTGCGCGCCTGGCATCCGCACGCCGTTGCCGCAATTCCGTCGCGGGAAATTTCCGTCGTCGCGGCGCCCATGACCATCTCCGTGACCATCGATGTGGACAGTACCGCCACCGCCGTCGCGGCGTGGCCCGAGTAACCGGCCATGGCGCTACGCACACGAATCGCAGTGACATTTATTCTGTTGCTGGCAGCGGTGCTGGCCGCAGCGCTCGGCGCGGTATCCATGACGAATCGCGGCAATGCCGAGCATGAGGTGCAACGGCAGCTCGACGTCGGCGTCTCGGTATTCTCACGTTTACTGGAAAGCAACCGCCGCCAGCTGACCCAAGCGGCGCAGGCAGTCGCGGCCGACTACGGCTTTCGCGAAGCAGTTGCCACACGCGATACCGACACGCTGGTGTCGGTGCTCGAAAATAGCGGCAAGCGTATCGGTGCCGCCATGGTCGTGCTTACTTCGCTCAACGGCGACGTCATTGCCGCCTCCGGCCTGCACATCAAGGCGGGCACGCCCTTTCCCTTCTCGCCCGAACAAAGGAGCGGCGTCGCAGGCGACAGCGCCACCAGCTTGATGGTCGACAACGGCCGCATCTACCAGCTCGTTACGGTGGCAGTACGCAGTCCGTTGCCGGTGGCCTGGATCGCCATGGGTTTCGAACTCGACGTCAAGGCGGCGCGTGAATTGGCCGATATCACCGGACTGGCTGTGACTCTGTCGGTAAACTCCGCGGGGCGCTGGTCCGATGTGGTGAGCACTATTCCGTCCGGCGCGACTCGTCAGTCCGACGTGGTCACCCGGCGCATCGAGATGTCCAAATGGGGCAACGCCGAAGTGGTCGCCGTGCTGTCGCGATCGCTGGCAGAAGCGCGTGCGCCATTCGAACGCCTGACGAAGGTTTTGTTCTTGATCGCCGCCGTCAGCCTGATCGCTTCCGCGGTGGCCGCTTTCTGGCTGGCGCGCAACATCACGCGGCCACTGCAAGATCTGACGCAGGCCGTTGATCAGATGCGCGCCGGCACCTACGATGTCGCCTTGACAGTGCAGCGGCCGGATGAGCTGGGCGTGCTGGCCGAAGGCCTGCAGCTCATGCAAACTGCGGTGCAGTCACGCGACCAGTCGATCAGGCGCCTGGCGTATGAAGATTCGCTCACCGGCCTGATGAATCGAACCGCCTTCGGCGCGGCCTTGGGACAGGCGTTGACGCAAGCGCGCGGCGCCCCGATCGCCGTGGCCATCATTAATCTGGACCGCTTCCGGCGCATCAACGAACATTTGGGATATTCGGTTGGCGATGCCGTACTCATCAAGATGGCTGCGCGCCTCGCGGCAGTGCCCTCGGTAAAATCCTCAGTAGCACGTCTGGCCGCCGATCAATTCGCAGCCTTTACGCAGTTGCGCGATACCGGCAGTGTGCAGGCTTGGGGGACATCGCTGGTCATGGCGCTCGCAGATCCGGTATTTGTCGAGGCTCAACCCATCGATATCACGGCGACCTTAGGTCTGGCGCAGGCAGCTCCCGGATCCAGCTCGGCCGATGAGCTGATGCGCTGCGCCGATCTCGCCTTGGAACACGCGCGGCGCGAGAAGCGCGCGCTTGCCGTATACGAGGACGCACTCAAGCCCGCGGCCCGCGACCAGCTTTCGCTATTGGGCGAGTTGCGCCACGCGGTTGAGCACGATGAGCTGCGGCTGTTCTTTCAGCCAAAAATTGAATTCAAGACCGGCCGTGTGACCGGCGCCGAAGTGCTGCTGCGCTGGCAGCACCCCACCCGCGGACTGCTGTCTCCGGTCGACTTCATTCCCTTTGCGGAACAGACCGGGTTTATCCGGCGCCTGACGCGCTGGACGTTGGACCATGCCGTAGCACAGGGCGCACGGTGGTTGGCGGCAGGCAAGGCACTGGGGCTGGCGGTGAACATCAGCGCCGACGACATCGGCGACGTGCGGCTCGATTCACGCATTGCCAGCATGTTGGGCCGCCACCAGCTGCCGCCGGCGCTGCTGACCTTGGAACTTACCGAAAGCGGCTTCATCGAAGATCCCACGCGGGCGCTGCGCATGCTCGACGCCATCGCCGCGCTGGGCGTGAGCCTGTCGATCGACGATTTCGGTACCGGTTATTCATCGCTCAGCCAGCTGGTCCGCATGCCGGTTCACGAAGTGAAAATCGATCGCAGCTTCGTGCAGGGCTTGGAAACTGATCCGGAGTATGCGCCCATCGTGCGCTATGCCATCGACATGGGGCACGGCCTCGGGCTCAAGGTGGTGGCCGAAGGGATCGAGTCCGAAGCGGCGGCGGCGCGCTTGCGCGACTTCGGCTGCGATATCGGACAGG
Source organism: Steroidobacterales bacterium (assembly GCA_038226325.1). Lineage (GTDB taxonomy): Bacteria > Pseudomonadota > Gammaproteobacteria > Steroidobacterales > Steroidobacteraceae > Bog-1198. The sequence continues at coordinate 29,044 of JBBRQO010000022.1, forward strand.
GCTATTTGTATGCCAAGCCCATGCCGCTTGCCGCCTTCGAATCCTGGCTCGAGGGTAGGGAGCGAGTGCCGGTCATCGCAATCCCCGTGGATTTCAAGACTGAGGAGCTGACCGACACCGTGAGCTTGGCCGTTTACTGACGCGCCTGTCGGATCTCGCTGACGCGCGACGTCTGTCCTACCAGGTTCTGGTTTCGCCTAAAGTCGCGTACAGTGGTTTCACGATGTGCACGGCCAAAATTGTAGAATGACTCGCGCGAACATACTCGGCGAGGCGCTCGATGGGCTCGGCCGATGGTATGTGGCAGTGCCGCCATTTCTCATCATCGGATTCCTGGCCGTGCTCTTTTTCTTGACCGGTGCCGGCCAGGAGCGGCTGCAGCAGGCCAGCGGGCAGCTGCAGAATACGGCGCTGCGGGAACTTGCCCTCGATGAATTGCAGACCGCCATTGCGCGGTCGGTCGCCATCCAGCGCAGCTATCTGCTGACCGGCGAGCAGAAATACCTCAAGTCTTATGAAAAGGTCGTCGCCGAGATTGAACCGCGGCTGGAGAATCTACGCTTGGCGTACCAGGGATCGACCACCGCCCTCGCCGATGTGCGTAATCTGCACGTTCTGATAGGCAAGCGGCTGGCGGATCTGGCGATGCTGGTCGCCCTTCAGCGGGCCCAAGGCGCTGCAGCGGCGCTTGCGCTGTTCAAGACCGGTGTCGGCACCGACGCCGGCGACGCCATCACCGATGTCATGGAGAAAATGCGCGGGCGCGAGGCAACGGAGCACCATGAAGCGGCAATGCATTGGTCCCAATCGCTGGTTCTGAGCCACTGGATCACCATCACCGGAACGATTTTCAACATGCTGCTGGTCGGGGTGGCCGCGCGTCTGGTTTACATGGACATGCGCCATCGCATGGCGCAGACCGCGGAACTGCGCGATCAGAAACTGCAGCTGGAGCGCGAGGCAGAAGAACGCAATCGCGAACTCGTGGAACTCTCGACCCATTTGCAAAGTGTGGCGGAGCGTGAGAAAGCCAGCCTCGCGCGGGAACTGCACGACGAGCTGGGTGGCTTGTTGGTGGGCGCACGCATGGATGTTTCATGGGCCGAGCAGCATCTCGCTGCAGAGGACTCCGAGATGAGGCACCGGCTGCAACGTGTGCAGCAGAGCCTGTCCGCCGGCGTGGACCTAAAACGGCGGATCATTGAAGAGTTGCGTCCCACGCTGCTGGACAATGTGGGATTGTTCGCCGCCCTGCGCTGGCAATTGAAGGAAACCTGCGGCAGCGCCGGCCTCAAATGCATCGAGTCCTATCCTGAAGAGGAGCCGACGCTTAACTCCGAGGCTGCCATCGCGCTGTTTCGCATCGCACAGGAGGCCTTCACGAACGTCCTTAAGCATTCGGCAGCCACAACGGTGGACATTACGCTGAACGTCGATGCTGCCGGCATAGTCATGCAGATCTCCGACAACGGCAAGGGCATCCCGCCGGGCCGGCTCACGGCAACCGGCTCACACGGCTTGGCATCCATGCGCCACCGGGTTCGTGCGCTTGGCGGGAGGCTCGATGTGAGAAGTCCCGCTTCCGGAGGCACCGTTCTGCTGGTGCAATTGCCCGCGGCCAGCGCTCTGCCGCAGGTTGATATCGCGCTGCCGATTTAACTCGGCGGCCGTCTCTCGTTACAGTCGGTGCGGTGCATACTGGCGTCATGCCGGCAATGAGTTTTTTGCGATTAAGCCTGTTGGCAGGCGCTTTGTGCTTGAGCGCCGCGCCCGCATCCGCCAACCGCAATGCACTGCGCGAGATAGTTCAGGATCAATGCGTCGTGCATTGGCTGTTGCAAAGAAGCGCTGCACCTTGCGAGCGAATTTTCTTGCCAGATTCGGCGCCTATGCGCGACGGCTTTGCCGTACTCGCGGACCGCAAGGGCGGCGCGCACTTTCTTTTGATACCGACTCGGGCCGTCGCCGGCATGGAGAGTCCCGAACTCTTCGAACCCAGTACGCCGAATTATTTTGCCGCTGCTTGGGCCGCGCGCGATCTGCTCGCAAGGGTGGCCGGCCGCGGCATACCGCGCAGCGCCGTGGGACTGGCGCTCAACCCCCGACATGCCCGCAGCCAGGATCAATTCCACATTCACATCGAATGCCTGCGCAGGGACGTGGCCCAGGCGCTGCACAGGGCGGCGCCGGCGATCAGTGATTCTTGGGTCCCGATCCACATCGGTGTCTGGTCGTATCAAGCCTTGCGAGTCATGAGCGAGGATCTTACGGGCTCCGATCCGATTGCATTGCTGGCCGACAGGCTTCCCGCGGCCCAATCCGCCATGGGCGAATACACCCTGGTGGTGGCCGGCATGGATTTTAAGCAGGGGCCCGGATTCATGGTGCTCGCGTCCCAGGGACCGGCGGGCGAATTATTACTGGATTCGACCTGTGCGGCCGCGGTCACCTCGAATACTCGCACCGTCTCCTAACATGACAACGGAATTCGATTGCTCAATGCGCCCGCATCCTGCCAGCGTCTCCCACTCGCAACTAATTGTTTTATATGACCTTAAATACTACGGCGCGATGAGGAGCGTCAACGGACAGTGTCCACGGAAGATGTCGGACAGATTGCTAGCGCGATGCGCCTCTGCCGGTGAGCGGTTATCCTCCTAGCCCGGCACCCCATCCCATAAGAAAAATGAACGCCACCGAGGACATTTTGCTCGCCATCGATCAAGGCACGAGTTCCACTCGAGCTATAGGCTTCACGGCATTGGGCGAGGTGGCGGCGGCGGAACAGCAGAGCTTCGAACAGATCTATCCCGGCCCCGGATGGGTGGAGCATGACGCAGAAGTCATCTGGGCCACGGTCGTCTCCACCGGCCGCAAGGTTCTGCAACGCTTGAGCGAGACCGGCCTAAAAGTGGCGGCGGTCGGCATCACCAATCAACGGGAAACAACCATTCTCTGGGATCGGCGCAGCGGCGCGCCTATCTATAACGCCATCGTTTGGCAGGATCGCCGCACGGCCGAGCGGTGCCGCGAATTGGCGAAAGCCCACGACGAAATCGAGCTCAGCCGCAAAACTGGACTGCGCCTCGACCCTTACTTCTCGGCCACCAAAATCGCTTGGATATTGGACCACGTGGCGGGGGCGCGCGCGGCCGCAGAGGCAGGGCACATTGCCTTCGGCACCGTCGACAGCTTTCTCCTGTGGCGCTTGAGCGGCGGTCGCCTGCATCTGACCGATGCCACAAACGCCAGCCGCACCGCGCTCTATGACATCGTCAAGGGCCGCTGGGACCAGGCACTGTGCCAATGGTTCGATGTGCCCATGAAGGTCCTGCCTGAAGTGCGGGACAGCGCAGGCAAATTTGGCGTCATCGACAAAGCAGTGCTGGGTCATTCATTACCTATCTGCGGAGTCGCCGGCGATCAGCAAGCAGCCCTCGTCGGACAGGCCTGCTTCGCCGCGGGTGATGTCAAGAGCACCTACGGCACCGGCGCATTCCTCGTCCTCAACACTGCGCGACAGCTGGTGCTGTCGAAAAACCGCCTGCTCAGCACCATCGCATACCAACTGAACGGTGTGACCACCTATGCGCTGGAGGGGTCCATTCTGTCCGCGGGCGCTGCCATCCAGTGGCTGCGCGATGGCCTTGGGCTCATTTCGCAGGCATCGGAAGTGGAGGCCCTGGCGGCGTCGGTGCCGCACAGCGGAGGGGTTTACTTGGTGCCCGCCTTTACCGGATTGGGGGCACCCTATTGGGATCCTGATGCGCGCGCCGCCATCCTAGGGCTGACCCGTGCGTCGACGCGCAGCGAGATCGTGCGTGCGACGCTGGATAGCGTCGCCTTCCAGACCTATGACCTGCTGGAGGCGATGGCCGCCGATGGCTTGCGGCCCGCGACGCTTAAAGTAGACGGCGGCATGGCCCAGAATGATTTCTTGATGCGGCGTTTGGCAGATGTACTCAGTGTGCCCGTGCGGCGGCCGTCAAATCCCGAGTCCACGGCTTTTGGCGCCGCATGTTTGGCGGGTCTGGGTTGTGGCCTATACAACTCGCTGGCAGACATCGCTGCGCTCCGTCGCACCGAAACTCGTTTCGAGCCGGGCTTGGACCTCGTTGCGCGGGATGCGCAAGTCTCCGGCTGGCGCGATGCGTTGCGGCGGGTAAGATCTCACTAATGGAGATTTCCGCGTTCATCGACCGCTGGCGTCCGAGCGCGCTCCGCTCGATCGGCCGCAGCATCGCGCCCGGGATCGCCGCCACCTTGATCGTGGCCTTGGCCGCGACCTACCTTTCGGATCACTACCACGCGCCGCCCGTCATCTTCGCACTGCTGCTCGGCATGGCCTTGAATCAATTGTCGACCGAGGCACGCTATGCGCCCGGGATCAATATCTCCGCACGCACTCTGCTGCGAATCAGCGTCGCGCTGCTCGGGCTGCGCATCACTTTCAGTCAAATCGGCGAGTTGGGCTGGTCGACCGCAGGCATGGTTATCGTCACGGTGCCGCTCACCATCGGATTTGGCTGGCTGCTTGCCAAGGCGCTGAAGCTTGATGGACGGTATGGTGTTCTCTCAGGCGGTGCTGTTGGAATTTGCGGAGCATCGGCGGCGATGGCCATTGCCGTTGCATGGCCGCGCAAGGATTCCGAGCGCGACACCGTGGTGGTGATTGCCTGCATTACCACTTACAGCACCATTGCCATGGTCCTGTATCCGGCGCTGGTCGCGCATCTGCATCTGGATCCGGTGCAGACCGGACGCTTCCTCGGCGGATCCATCCACGACGTGGCGCAGGTAGTGGCAGCCGGCTACGCCGCCTCGCCACAGGCCGGCGACGCGGCTACCATTGTCAAGCTCATGCGGGTGGCCATGCTGCTGCCCGTGGTATTAATCATCACTCTCATTGCCGCGCGTGGCGTCGACGCAAACCAGAGGCAGCAAAAAGTGGCGCTCCTGCCGGGATTTCTCATTGCATTTGTCATACTGGCAACACTCAATGGATTTTCCCTCGTCGCAAAGCCGCTCGCGGTGGTCCTCACCGAGCTGTCGAAATGGCTGCTGGTCACCTCGGTAGCCGCCTTGGGGATGAAGACTTCGCTACGGGAGATGATGGCCATCGGCACCAGCTGCGTGGCGATGATCGCGGCAGAAACCGTTTTCCTCGGACTGTTAGTCCTAGGCTGGATCGTGCTATCCGCCCCTCCGGCGCGCTCCGCCACGCTGTTGACGTCCGCTGCTGCCCCGTCGACCCAGGCCGATGCCATCGTCCGCGCAGCCATGCAGTCACACCAGATACCAGGAGTTTGTCTGGGCGTCATCAAGAACGGCAATCTCATCAAGGCGACCGGATACGGATTTGCCAATGTGGAACTGCGAGTTCCTGTGTTGCCGACATCCCTGTTTCAGTCCGGCTCAGTCGCCAAGCAGTTCACTGCTGCTGCCGTGATGCTGCTGGTTGAGGAGGGCAAGGTTGGGCTCGATGACCCGGTGGTCAAGTACCTACCGGAGGCCCGCGCGGCCGCCTGGAAGGATGTCACGGTGCGCCAGCTGCTCACGCACACATCGGGCATTCCCGATATCTACGGCGAGCATGATGAGGACTCCTATACCAAGGGCGTGCTCGATTTTCATCGCGACTACACCGAGGATGAATTACTGCAACGCTATGTGACGCTGGCACTGGATTTCAAGCCGGGCGACAAGTGGAATTATTCCAATACGGGATACGAGCTGCTCGGGTTCCTCATTCATCGCGTCTCCGGCATTTTCTATGGAGACTATCTCCAAGAGCGAGTCTTCCGGCCGCTCGGCATGACTGCCACGCGCATTATCAGCGAGCAGGACATCGTTGCCGATCGCGTCAGCGGTTATCGCATCATCGATGGGAGCCTTAAGAATCAGGAATGGATTGCCCCCTCGCTCAACACGCTGGCGGATGGCGGCCTGTACACCAATCTCATCGATCTCGCCAAATGGGATGCCGCGCTTTATACCGACAAGGTTTTGCCCCGCTCCGCGTTGAAACAGATGTGGACGCCGGTGCGCTTGAATTCAGGGGAAACCTATCCCTACGGATTTGGCTGGGAACTCTCTGTCGTTAACGGCCACGCCGTGCAATATCACACCGGCAGCAATCAGGGATTTTGGATCAGCATCTCGCGTTACGTGGACGATGCGCTCACCGTCATTGTGCTCACGAATCTCGACGAATCCCACTCGGTAACCTTGGGTATTGCGGATCCCGTGGCATCGATCTATCTGCAGCCTGCGCGGCGGCAATGAGGTATTGTCTTCATTATGCTGCCTAAGCAGTACAAGCGAATTCTCGCCATCGACGTAGGCGGGAACCATGTGAAGGCCCGGGTGTTCGGTCGCCGCGAAATGCGCCAGTTCGAATCCGGACCTCACCTGACGCCCCGCAAAATGGTCGAGCAAGTCCATGAGCTGACCGGGGATTGGAAATTCGATGCCGTATCCATCGGTTATCCCGGCGTGGTGCTGCACGGCAAAGTGGTTGCCGAGCCGCACAACCTCGGCCCCGGCTGGGTTGGATTCGATTTTCGCAAGGCTTTTGGCAGACCGACTCGCGTTATTAACGACGCGGCGATGCAGGCCATCGGCAGCTATGAGGGAGGCCGTATGTTATTTCTCGGCCTCGGCACCGGGCTCGGATCAGCTCTGATCGTGGACGGGATTGTCGCCCCCATGGAACTCGCGCATCTGCCCTTCAAGAAGGGCCGTAGTTTCGAAGACTACGTCGGTGAACGCGGGCTGCAGCGGCTGGGCGGCAAAAAGTGGCGCCAGAACGTCAACGAGATGGTGGAACGCTTAAGTACCGTGCTGGAGGCCGACTATGTCGTCATCGGCGGCGGCAATGCGCGCAAGCTGAAGCGCCTGCCGAAGAATGCGCGCCTCGGCAGCAACGATTTTGCGTTCAACGGCGGTTTTCGACTCTGGCGCGCCCCGCATTTCATATCAACGTGAGCGGCAGCTTTCCAAGGACTGAGGCATGCGATTTAGACTACGGGCGTTAGGTTTACATCTGCTAGCGAGCGCGGCGGCGCTGACGCTCATTCTCGGTACGCTGTACCTGGGATGGTATCGCTGGCCGGGCTGGTATCTGACCGACGTGACTCAAGTCGTCATGGTGATGGTGGGGGTCGATGTCGTCGTCGGCCCGCTGCTGACCTTCGTCATTGCAAGCGCAAGCAAACCGCGGCGCGAACTGGTGCGGGATATCGCAATCATCGTCGCGGTGCAGCTCATTGCACTGATCTACGGCAGCGGCTCTTTGTGGAATGGGCGGCCCCTGTACTACGCATACTCCGAAACCGTGCTGCAGCTGGTGCAGGCGTACGACATTGACGGCGCGCAAGCGCAAACCGGCCGCCAGCAAAATCCAGATTTGGCGCCCCATTGGTACAGTCTGCCGCGCTGGATTTGGGCGCCGCTGCCGAAGGATGCGCAGGCAAGGCAAGAAATTGTCGCCGCGGCGATCGTTGGCGGCGACGACGTGATCTCCATGCCCCGGTATTTCAAGACTTGGAACGAAGGACTAGCGGAGCTTCGTTCGCAGCTGAAAAAAGTCGACGAAGTCGCCTACTTCGGCAGCAGCGATAAGAAGAAACTCAAGGAGCGCATGCGCGCCGCGGGCTACGCCACCGATCAAGCAAATTCGATGGCGTTGACCGGTCGCGGCCACCCACTGCTCGCGGTATTCGATCCGGCGAGCTTGAAGATCGAGGCGATCTTCAAGGCCCGTTAGCGCCCGGCACCCTCAGTACCGCCAGCTCGTGACATCCGCGCCGGCGGGTGCCGCGGCGGAAATGCGCTCCAGGATCACGGGAAGATACTGAATATTGTAGTGCAGGCGCGAATAGGCGTTGGCCAGCTTCGGGTCGCCGTTCCAGCAATGCTCAGCCCGGTCACCGTATGCCACCGAACCCTCGTATTTTGGCTGCAATGCCTCCAGCCGCTCTTGGCCGAAGTACACCGAATCGACGAGATAGTAGTTGTCGCCGTTACCTACATAGATATGAATCTTGCCTTTGAGCTTGGGCGCGAGCACAGCCCAGTCGCGTGCGATGATGTAGGACAGATCGAAGTGATCGCGCCAATAGTTCGCCACGGTCTTGTCGATATCGCCGCTGACCTTATCAAATATCGGCTGCGGGTACCCATCCGCCCCCACCGGCCCGAACACGGCCTGCCAGATGTCGTACTGGCCACCGGAGCGGCTGTGGTCGCCTTGGGCTAGTTCCATGTAATTGGCGTCGCGCTGGGTAGCGAATACCTCACCTAAGTAATTGCGAAATGCGGGGCGCTCCACCGACGAAGCTTCGCCCTTCAGCGCATATGCATTGGCATCCTGGTATAGGTTGATGAGTGTGTACGCGCGGAAATCGATCGGATCAGGACACGCGGCAAAAGCTCCGTTGTACATGTCGGGGTAGAACACCTGAGTGGCCAGAGCCTCCCATCCGCCGGTCGACCCCCCATAGGTGAAGCGCGCCCAGCCGGCGCCGATGCCGCGAAAGCGGCGCTCGATTTCCGGGATCAGCTCGTGATTTATCGCATCACCGTAGGGTCCGAGATTTGCCGAGTTCACCGCATAGCTATCGTCGTAGAAGGGGTTGGCATGCTCTATCTCCACTACCAGAAAGCGTGGGAAATCTGCGGATATCCACTTCTGATAGGACGCATAGCTTTCTCCCTGCTGAATGCGGTTGTATCCCGCGAGATGGAACCGCTCCGAATAATCGGGCTTTAGATCGGGATCGGGAGGCACGGTGCGGAATTCCGAAATGTCATCCGGATAGTGCCCGTGGAAAACCATCAGCGGGTAGTGCGCTTGTGGATGCGCCTCGAAGCCCTTGGGCAGCAGAACATGCGCGCCCAAATACACATCCCGACCCCAGAATTTCGACAACAGCTCACTGCGAATGCGAATATGCCGGACGAACTCGGTATCTGCTTTGCCCGCGATCGGCGCGATCTTCTGATCCAGCACAAGTGCGGTCCTGACGGGATGTGCCGGATCGATATGCAGGCGAATGGGTGTCGAATATAAGTTGCCCGGCTTACGTGCCCATTGCTGGCCCTCACCCTGATCAGGCGGCAGTTTCAGCGTGCGGCCATCAGGCAGGTGAAAAGTTTCATAGCGGTTCAGCACGGCCTGCACCAGGTAGTCGCCGGCCGGGACGGCCGAGAGATGCCTTGCCGGCCAGCCAAACGCGCCATCATCCAGAACCACGGCCTGTCCGCCGGCCAGAGCGTCGACGTTGAAGCCGAAAATATACGGACTCGCCAGCGGTTCGTCAGGCTGCACATGGGTGCGTGGCTCACGGGTCAGATCCTTGCTCAGCAGCAGAATCACCCGGCCGTCGAGCGCCGTACCATTGAGCGCAACCGGAAAGCTGACGGAGAAGGTGGTGCCCGAGTGCGCAGCCCGCACCGCACCCGCCTGCATCGGCGTGGCGATTATGCACGCAGTAGCCGCTGCTATTGCGATCCATGTCCCCATTTTTTGCACTTTATTCTCCGCAAGGCGACCCAAACATTGGGCAAACTGACCGAACCCCCTTAATCGGTCAAGTAATTTCAAAAAAGCCGCCGCTCAGCGCCTCAAGAGTCCGAGTCGCGGACCGATAAATGCACTATGACAATCTCGGTCCTGCTGCGGGTCCGGCACTCGCCTATGTCGGCGTCATGCAGGGCGGTGTCATGCATTTCGTGCTCGACGGCACTCGGCAGGGCTGATGCAATTCACTGGGTAAATTGGCCGCGCGACAGCTGCGTGCCACCGTTTCACTCCTGTGGCTTTGCCAAGGGTGGCGAGTGGATTAAACCGCTATCCTCACCGGCAGCAAGCGATCGTATTCCTTCTTCACCACCGCGTAGCACTCGCACGCCCGGTGCTCGAGCTGCGCTCGATTGAGCACGGTGATATGGCCCCGCTGGTAGCTGATGATCCCCGCTCGGTGCAAGCGGCCGGCGGCCTCGGTGACCCCCTCACGCCGCACACCCAGCATGTTGGCAATCAATTCCTGGGTCATTATCAACTCATTCGACCGAAGGCGATCCAGGCTCAGCAGTAGCCATCGGCACAGTTGTTGATCGAGCGTGTGATGGCGATTACACACCGCCGTTTGCGCCATTTGCGTAATGAGCGCTTGCGTGCACCGCAGCAGCAGATGCAGCACCAGCCCGCCTTGATTGAACTCCTCCATCATCAGGCTTGCCTTGAGCTGGAAGCCCGAGCCGGCGCTCTGCACCACGGCACGGCTGGGGGTCGATTGACCGCCCATGAACAGCGAAATGCCGACGATGCCTTCACATCCGACGACTGCAATCTCGGCAGAAGCGCCATCTTCCATGACGTAAAGCAAAGACACGATGGCCGTCGTTGGAAAGTAAACGTGGGTCAGCGTGCCGCCCGATTCATACAACACTTTGCCCAGGGCAGTTCCACCGGTTCGAGGTAAGGCAGCCAACGATGCCACTCCGTTTCGGGCAGCGTTGCCAGCAATTGATTTTCCCTCGGGTCTGCAATCGGCGCCATCGCAAATCTTTTTTTGACGGTTTGTGCGATATCGTACATAGCGAATTATACTGCAATGGCGGTGAGTGCGAAACCTGGAATCGCCCCGCGCAGATTTTGTCGGGCCGCGATCACTCCGTTGCAGAAACTAAAACATGCATTCGTACCTTGCCGAGGCGCTGCCGTCGAATGACTCAGGCCGGAAGGAAGCGTCACGCATTCAATCTCGATGGTAAGGTGTGGCGATAACGGTAACGAAGTGCAGGGCCATAACTCCATGCCCGCGGGCATCCACTGTTCGTGCGGCGCGACCGCGAGTCGTGGATCGAGGCCGACCAAAATGTAGAATTGAAAAAAGTAGATAGGTAATTCCATGACAATGCAAAAGATCATTCGATCAATGACCTTCACAGCCCTCTTAGCGGTATTGTCCGTGACGCTACCGGAGCGCGGCGTGATGAGTGCCCCGGCCCTCGCAGCAGGCACGGTGGCTGTGCAGCGCGCAGCGACGGCCGATGCGAAGGTGAAAGCGCTGTACGACGCCGAATGGGCCTGGCGGGTGAAGGAGTTCGCCGACCCGGACGACGACATGACTGCCCGCGCCGGCTACCTTCCGCACGTCGATCCGGCGAGCCAGCGCAGGCGCCTCGACTATTGGCGCGGCAAGCTTGCCGCACTGAATGCCATACCCGGGAACGAGATCGCAACCGAGAAAATCAACGCCGCGGTATTTCGAACCGTACTTGAAGCCTTCGTCGCTCAACAGAAATTCCGCGATTACGAAGCGCCGTTTACCAGCGGCGGATCGTTCTGGGCGTCGCTCGCACCGCGCGGCGGCTTAGACGACGAGGCGGCATATCGCGCCTACATTGACCGCATGCGCGACATTCCGCGCTATTTCGACGAGCAGATCGCCAATATGCGCGTTGGGCTCAAACGCGGCTTCACCCCGCCGCGGGTGTCGATAGAGGGACGCGAAACGTCAATTACACCGTTCGCCGTCGCTGACGCTGACGCGGACAATAATCCCTTCTTTATTCCTTTTCGCGAGATGCCGCCGGGAATTTCTGTCGACGATCGCGCGGCGCTGCGCGCTGCAGCGCGGATCGTCATTGCCAAGTCGGTAGCGCCGGCCTATGCGCAGCTGCTGCCATTCGTGCGCGACCAATATATTCCTCATGCACGGACAACCTTGGCGGCGGACGACCTTCCCGATGGACGAGCCTACTACGAGGCTAAGATTCGGGAATTTACGACGCTCGACCTGTCGCCCGAGCAGATTCATGCCATTGGCGTGACCGAGGTGGCGCGAATCGACGTCGACATGCACGAGACCATGAAGAAGTCCGGATGGAAGGGTGACTTTCCAGCGTTTCTAACTTTTCTGAAGACCGATCCGCAGTTCTATGCCAAGACGCCGTACGAGCTGATCGCACGCTCGACTTACATCGCCAACAAGATCAACGGACAGCTCAAGTACACCCTGGGTCTACTGCCGCGCTACCGGTTCACCATCCGGGCGACACCGGCGGCGGTGGCACCCTTCGGCACCGGCGGCAATGGTGGCCTCGAGAGCTGTGTCATGAACACCTACAACTTGCCGGCAAGGCCCTTATATACCCTGCCTGCACTGGTGCTGCACGAGTGTAGTCCCGGCCACAGTCTGCAAGCGGCACTCGCTCTCGAAGGACCGAATCGGCCGGATCTTAGGAAGAACACTTATTTCTCGGGCTATGGCGAAGGCTGGGGGCTGTATAGCGAGTGGCTCGGCATAGGCATGGGGATTTACGAGACGCCATACGAGGAATTCGGCCGAGAGACCTACGAGATGTGGCGCGCGGCGCGGCTGGTCGTGGACACCGGCATCCATCGGATGGGCTGGACTAGGCAGCAGGCCATCGACTTCTTGTCGAGCCACACGGCACTGTCCACTCACGAAGTGACGACCGAGGTCGACCGCTACATCAGCTGGCCGGGCCAAGCGCTGGCGTACAAACTCGGTGAAATGACCATCCGGCGCAAACGTACCGAAGCGGAGACGAAGCTTGGCGCGAAATTCGACCAGCGCTGGTTCAACGACACTATCCTAGGATTGGGCGCGGTGCCGCTCCCGGTGCTTGAACAGCAACTCGAGGACTGGATTGTGGGTGGAGGCAAGAACCCGAACACGGCAATCTCGCCTGCCACGACGGCAGACGAAGAGGCCGCACTCGCCAGTTTCCAGGCCATGCTCGACGGCTTGGGCAAGCGAGACAAGTCGGCGATGACGGCACAGTTGCTCCCGGGTGGGAGTGCAACTCTGATGCGCGAGGGTAAGCCGGCGCAGATGACGTTTGAGGCGTTGACCGACCGGCTGTCTCGACCCGGCCCTGAAACGCACGAGGAGCGCATCCACGATGCGCTGGTGCGTGTGGACGGCGACGTCGCCGTTGTTTGGGCGCCCTTTGAGTTCTTTTTAGACGGAAAGATCGACCATTGCGGCAGGGACGTTGCAAACCTCGTGCGCATAAACGGGCGGTGGCTGGTCGCGTCGATCGAGGACAACGGTCATACTGACTGCGGTCAGCCGAAGTGAGCCCGCCCGCAGCGGCCGCTCATGGAGGCGGGACAAAGCTCCGCGGCCTGTCCGGTTCGCGCATGTCATCGAATAGATTGCCCTTGGCTGCCGGCAGCTTCCCCACGGCGCAACCGAAAAACCCCAGCCCGACGATACATCTCTTCCCGAGACGAACGTAGGGCAAACCACCCGCAATTCCGAACGTCCTCGGCTCCGGCACCCACGCATCGGATTTCTTATACTTCCGGCATTCGGGTGGGTATTCGCCGCGCCGAGCGGCTTCGTCACACTCGTGCTCTAGCTCCTTGAAAATCGACTCCGCCTGCGACTTCGCAACCTGCTCGGCTTCTCCATGCCAATCTACCGGCGGTTCGACCATCAATGCGTCTGGAGAAGCCGCGGCCTCCGGCATTGCAGGTGCTTTTGCGCCAACCGAGATCTCCTCTCCAGGACTCTTTGGGCTACTCGTCCTGGGCCTCGCAGCCTGCGCGGCGTCGACCGCAGTTGAGGTTGGGTTCGCAGATGAGGAAAGGTCCAACAACAGAATAGGCGAAGTATTTTGCGCAAGTCGCAAGGTATTCGGAAATTCAAGCCGCAAGAGGAGCATCACGAACAACATATGCCCGAACGCCACCACCGCGAATATGACATGTCGCCTAGGCGTCGCTGCATCCCGATCCATTTGAAGCACGTCCGTTGCGTCGCTTCTCTATCGGACAGCTTCACTGATTGCGAGTTCACGGCGCTGTAGGCGTCGGCCGTGGCCACTATTCGCGTACCCACCCTTCGGCAATTCCAACACCTGAGCGGTTCGGATCGATGACAGTTGCCGTATTGCTTATATAAGGCCAGCTGCGAGATGGGCGGTCAATCTCAATTAATGTTGGCTCGATCGAGATATTGATGCGCCAGAAGAGACTCAAACTCGCGAACTTCTCTTTCGTAGCCCAACTCGGGGTGCTATGCCCTATTGCGCAGGAGTACGCGGGGCTTACCACGGTTGGCGATCCGGTTCTGGCGCGCCTCAGCAACGCCGCGACCGATCGATTGAAAGTTGACCCCTCGATTGGCCGACAACGAACACGTCATCTGCGGACACGAGGACCTGCGGCTCCACGATCTGCATCGTACCGTGGCAAGCTGGCTCGTCCAACATGGGCAGTCCCTGCACTTGGTCGGTGCCATGCTTAACCACAAGGACGCTAAAACGACCGAAGGATATGCCGCTACCGGGGATCAGGGTCTCCGTGGCGTCGTCACGATCTCAGCGTCAGCACAGGCAGAGCGGCGTACGACTTCAACCCACCGAATATAGGAACCGTCAGCAGTAGCGCGACCGAGAACAACGCCATGCCGGGTCGATACCACTGCGATTCTTGCAGACTGAAGGCCAAGAGAGCGGCGCCCACAGCGGCACCGAATTGAAAAATTCCGAAGAAGATCCCGTAAATTCTGCCGAACGAGGCTAACCCAAAGTAGCGTCGAACGGCATACGCCAACACGTCAAATTCCGCTCCCATCAATAGGCCGAGCAAAGGCGCTGCGCAGATTGCGGTAATTCCCGAGATGCCGCCGGCAAAGCCTAAGGCACCAACGGCCGCCAAAATGACGAACGCATTCAACACCCTCCCGACAAACAGACGATCCAGTAACCAACCGGTAAGTAATCGACCCAATAGAGCGGCAGCTAAGTTGTAACCCGTTGCGCTATGCCAGAGCAGCGGCGTGGTTTCGAATCTCGGAGGAACAAGAGTTCCAAATCCCCCACGACGCTTGGCCACTTTCACTGAAAGCGTCGGCGGCGCACCTTAGGCCACCCGTATGCTCCGTCGGCCGGTAAACGAGGTAGCGGCAAGTGAGATGGATCCTGTGAGTTGCAGCAATATTGCGATTTTATTGGACAGCGTTGAGCCGAGGCATGCAGCCGCGACAAATGAATAGAATTTCATCATGACCATTGCGGTCCCAGAGGGCTACGAACGCGCATCGTGGTGCCAGGGCAGTGTTGTATCTGTAGCCGACGCGCTCCAAATTGACGCTTCTTACTTCCCAGTCGCTATAGGGGTAGGAAGACCTACGCGAGCGAGATCGTGCGAGCCGTAATTAACACAATCAGCTAGAATTAATTGATCGAGTCACCTCGATCGTAAAAATTAATAACTTTGAAATCAACAGGATGGAGCATCGCCACAGATGCGTGAGTTGCTGCATTCGATCGTATTTTGCATCCTCGCGTGCGCGGCGGTCGCCATTTCCGTCGTTATGGTCATCGGAAAGTCCCATGATTTGCGAGCGGCAATTATAACAGTCCGGACTTGGCGAGATATCGAAGTCAGCACGGAGCGATTATTGGGAGCGCTACGCGATTCAGAGACAGGCAGCGCGGCTATCTCCTCACGCAGCAACCCGATCTTGTCACTCCGATAGCCGGGCCGTCCAATTTGCTCTGGCTGTTGTATAACCCGACGGAATCGTGCGGGATCATAGCCATGCTGAGCAAATACCGCGAGAAAGCTTTGATAGGCGTCTTCGCTCACGAGAGGCCTTAATTCAAACCATCCGCTGTTAGAGTTCGCGACTCCAGGAGCGCTTGCTTCACCGCATGCTAATCAGAGCACGTTAGCGCTATCGATCCGAGTTAGGTGTCGCGGCAGGCACGTCATGCTTGAGTCCCGCGCGCTTCATATCGGCGAATTGCTTGAAGGGGATTCTCTGGTATTCGCTCGGTGATACCGTGGTAGTGCCGTTTGCACTGACCTCGATCGCGGTCCCGAGCCTAGATCTTTCCACCCAGCCCGCGCGAAACGCGTCGACGAGTTTACGAATTTTTTTTCGCTCATTTGAAAATGCCAACTTACAATCTAGAGGCTGAATCTTCCCACGGAATACCTGTATATACTAACTGGTACAAGGTGACGTCCACACATGGCGCTGGTCGTGCTCCCCTTTGTGCACCCCCACCGAATGCAATATTATGAGAGTGACGATTGGACCCTTGTTGACATCGTCTGTGAACAACTCTCTGCTCGCGGCCCGGCGTGCGGGTGAGACCATGGTCGACTGTTCTCTTGATCTTGGCCGTTCCACAACACGAGTTCTGCTGCACTCCACGGGGTGGACCTTTGATGGTCAACAGTACCCTTTTCTCGATGTTTGTAAGGAAAGAACTATTTACTACTGGATGGCCGCCCGCTTCGAGCCGATTGCGCGGTTCGCCAGTTCGCTGATTAAATTGATCCCTACCCAATGGGGAGTACCGACCTTCGAAATCGACGGCATCAAAATGCTCGCGAGTGCGCGGATCTCGCCCTGGGAGGATGCCGACCGCAAAGTCAGGTTGATACAACCGCGCGGCAAGATAGTTCTGGACACCTGCGGCGGCCTTGGCTATTTTGCCGCGTTTTGCCTAAGCGGCCACAGCGCACACGTACATTCATACGAAAAGAATCGAGACGTGATTTGGCTGCGAAGTCTCAATCCCTGGTCACCCGATAATCTAGAGAGTCGCGCCACAATCAACGCGATGACGCTGACGAATGGAGATATAACGGAGCAAATAGGTGGGCATGCGAGCGACTCAGTCGATGCAATATTGCACGACCCACCCCGCTTCGGTATTGCCGGCGAACTCTATTCTCAAGTGTTTTACGACCAACTGGCCAGGGTGCTCAAACGCAAGGGCAAGATGTTTCATTACACCGGATTGCCAAACAAGCTCGCGGGCGGACGCGACTTGCCGAACGAAGTTGCGACACGACTACGCCGCGCTGGGTTTACGCCTGACTTATGCGCTGACGGCGTGCTGGCTGTAAAAACACGAAAGGATTAACGCCTTAGCGATGTCGTTTCGGCGCAAATTCGGCCAGAACTGCGCTCCGAAAATATTGGATGACCCGGTTGATAACCTATCAGAGTCACTGTAGTTACGCATTGTGGCGTGATTGAAGATGTCTCTTATCATGGAAACCCTGAGCGAGGTTGTAAGCGATCTGCTTCGCTAGCTGGCACTCGCGCTTCGTCCGACCCAGCCAATCGAAACGGAGAACCTGTTTTGCTTCGGGCCTGCTGCTGCCGCTTCTGCAGGCGTTTGCCAGCGCACCGATGCCGCAGGCGTCAGGCCGACGTGCGTCATGGTGACTGTGGCGGTATCGTTCGCAGATTGCGATCCCACGTTACGCTCGCGCCTTTCCATTCCGTTGTTGTCTGCCGGGAGTTCGAATTTGGAACGTCGAGAGGTCAGGACCGACGTGCGGTTCTTGAGCCATAAAATATGGTGCGCCCGGAGAGATTCGAACTCCTCATTAAGTGATTGTTTTACATCAATAAATATTGGTCAAACCTACTGCACATCGCCTGCACAGTTATGTAAAATCAAGAGGTTGGCGGCTCGGTCTTCACACATCCTGCACAGATTAAGGAGCCCAGGATGGCATTCCTCAAAGACGTCACGAAGCTCAAAGACGACCTGATCCTCTTCCGGCGCATCGACGTCCAGCACCGCAAATGGTATTGCCGTATGAAGGTCCCCGGGGTGGACCGATACAAGACTGTCGCCCTGAAAATCGAAAGCCTGCGGGAAGCACAAGGCAAGGCGTTCGAACACTACGCCGACCTCCGCTTCCGCATTAAGCACAACGCCAATCTTCGGGAAGACCTTCGAAGAGGTCGCGCTCAAATATTCCGACGAGCTCAATACTGGCGTCGGGCTAGGACGCATTACCGCCGCCCATTGGAAGGTGGTCGATGCGTACATCCGCAACCATATCATCGAGTACTGCGCAATTCTGCGCTATGCCGCCAACAAGCGCCTCCTCCCGGACAGCAGTGTCCCCAAAGGGAAAGTCCTGCCCTCCAGGGCGCGCCAAGAAGCGTTCACCCCGCAGGAATACCGCCACCTGCATACCTACGCGCGCAAGTGGGTCACCCAGGCTCAGAACGAGGAAAAGAAGTGGTACCGCACCATCATCTACAACTTCATCCTCATCATGGCCAACATGGGTATGCGCACGATCGAGGCCCGGAACCTGCGCTGGCGCGACGTGGACGCGCGCATCGACAAACAAGGGCGCCAATTTTGCTGTCTCAAAGTGCGCGGCAAGAATAAATACCGCGAGCTCGTCGCGCCGCAGAGTGTTGCAACCTACTTCGAGCGCATCAAGGAAATCAGCAAGGCCACCGGGCCCGCCGCCCCGGACTCTTCGCGAAGGAGCGCTCTTAGCGCACGCCCGCTGAAGCGGAGTCTTTGGCGTGCGCAGTCTTCTCGTAACCCAGATGACGTCGCGCGGCTCCGCGCGCGCGGAGCCGCCCAGAGCTCATAGCTTTTGCCCCTAGAAACCGGGTGGTATTTCAATAGACTCGATAGTGTTGTCGTTTTTCATTGTCCGTACGTTGTACGGGTGGTATAGTAGCGTGAATCCAAGTGAGGACATGATGATGCCCAACTCCCCAAAACGACGCGATGACCGGCTTGAAGTCCGCCTTACGCCCAAGGCGAAAACAATGTTGAAGCGCGCAGCGTCGGTCGAACGCAAGACAGTAAGCGCCTTCATTCTCGACAAGGGTTTAGCCGCCGCGGCCGAAACGCTTGCCGATCGTCGTGAGTTTCGTCTGAGTGCCAGGCAACACGACGCCTTTATCGCCGCGCTGGATGCGCCGTCGAAGCCACGGCCTCGCCTCGAACAGCTACTCAAGACGCCAAGTGTTTTGGAGTGAGCGACTTCGGGTCAATCGAGAAGCTGCGGCGCGACCACGTGCTCGACAGCTTTGACTGCGGAAAGGAAGACCTAAACCGCTTTCTCAAGCGCCAAGCCTGGAGTAACCAACAAGCCAACAGCGCGCAAACCTACGTTCTCTCGAAGGATCTCCGTGTCTCTGGCTATTACAGTCTGGCTGCCGGGTCAGTCACTCATGACGAGGCGACGGAACGTGTGAAGAAAGGTCTAGTCCGGCATCCCGTTCCCGTGATCCTGCTGGCGCGCCTGGCTGTGGATGTCGCGATCCACGGGAAGGGCATCGGGTCCGCCCTCTTGAAAGACGCACTGGTACGCACAGCGCAAGCCGCCGATACCATCGGTGCCCGCGCGCTGCTCGTCCACGCCAAGGACGACAGCGCGAAGGCGTTCTACCAGCATTTCGATTTCGAGCCGAGCCCGAGTGACCCCTACCATCTATTGCTTATCATGAAAGACTTGCTGCACGCTATTGGAAAATGACCGGCCGGGGATGCCCTCAAATAGCTACCGACGGATGTTGTACGAATGACGAAGTCGAGAATCGACTCATAACATCGGTGCGTTAGCACTACGTACTTGATAACGGCAATATTAGCTATGGGCGTTGAAGCTAATCACGCCATGTGACGGTTCGATGCGGCAGAATTTCCAGTTTATTGCTGAACGACACCGAAAAAACTGCTTCGGCATCTAAGTGATTGCGGACGCATGGGCTGCGTTTCTCCCCCGCTGCACGCTAGCTGGAGCAGCACGTCCGCTTGCAAAGGTCTGAAAGGCCGCTCATGGGAAACTTCGCCGGCGGCCTTGGGCACCTACCCGCCATTTAGCGAAGAGGCGCAGGATAGAATTAGAACATTCCGTTCGTGTCTTCGCCCAGTGGCAACCAGACTGGAGTAGGTTCTCTCAACTTTACTGTCTTCTGCAATACAGCAAAAGTGTCAATCAGAGAGGACTAGAACGGCGCGATTGACGCTTTTTTTTGCGTTTGAAAACGTCAGGCGCAGGAGTGACATCTTTACCTCGCCTCACTCCGAATGACGCCTGATCAAGTTTACTTCGATTCTCAGCCGCTCGCGGCGGCTGCATAACCCGCGGAGTTCCACTTATCCGGACCGCGAACTTTGTCTAAGTTGGTGGGACCACCTCTGTCTAGCTTGACCGGAGCGAACGGCGCTCATCGTTAACCGCTTGTGCAATCAATACGGCGTTGGTGCCCCCGAATGCGAAGGAATTTGACATGACCGCTCGCAATTTAAGCCCGGTTCGCGCCTTGTCCGTGACGTAGTCCAAGTCGCATGCTGGATCAGGCGTATTCAGATGTAGGGTCGGCGGCACGGCGGAGCGCCCAAGGGCAACCACCGAAATGAGGAATTCAAGCGCACCAGCCGCGCCCAATAGGTGACCGTGCATGGATTTGGTTGAACTCACCGGGATCGAATACGCAAACTCGCGGAAAACAGACTTGATCGCTGCCGTTTCGACCGCATCGTTTTGAGCGGTCGCTGTACCGTGCGCATTGATGTAGTCAATGCTGCCGGGTTCGAGTCCCGCTGAGCGCAGCGCAGCGTGCATGGCGCTCTCTTGACCCTCAACGGTAGGGCGTGTGATGTGAGTCACATCGCTGGTCAGCCCGTAACCCGAAAGTTCTGCGTGGATATGGGCGCCACGGGCACGCGCGTGCTGCCAGTCTTCGAGGACCATGAAGGCCGAGCCTTCGCCGATCACGAGACCGCTGCGATTGAGAGAAAACGGGCGGCACGAGGCTGCTGGATCGATGGGATCGGTCGTCGCGAGCGTGCGCATGGCTTCCCACGCTCGCAATACACCAAAGGTCAGCGGTGCCTCTGAGCCTCCCGCCAGCATGACATCAACCTCGCCGCAGCGAATTCTATTCGCGGCCTCCCCGAGAGCAACAGCGGATGAAGAACAGGCAGTGGAGTATGTGAGATTCGGACCTGTCAATCCGTGATCGATGCCAATCCATGCGGCCGGTGCATTGTTCATGGCGGAGAGGACAGAGAATGGCTGTACGCGGTCGGAACGTTCGCCATACAAACCGTGGTATGCCTCGTCCATAGTGATTACGCCGCCCATGCTGGTTCCTACTGAGACCCCACATCGATCGCGGGATTCACCGGCGAAGTTGATCCCGGAATCGCGGATTGCCTCACCCGCGGCCATTAGCGCGAGTTGGCTCACCCGATCCAGGAGTCGAAGCCTGACCGGCGCGAAGTGTGCTGCACCATCAAAGTCGGCAGGTGCGCCGATGGGGGAGCGGAGGTGCTCGCTGCGCGTTAATGTGAGGGGTCGGATACCGGAACGTCCGGCGATTAATTGAGTGAACAGCGCATCGACGCTGTTGCCAAGAGGGCCGATCGCACCGAGTCCAGTAATGGCGATGCGGCAATTCAAACTTCAACACACACGGGGTTCTAGGCAGCCTCTGTGGGGGTCGCTTGCGAGGCCAGTAGTCCGTCGATGTAGAGCACCACATCACCGACGGTAATAAGATCGGTTGGGGTATCGCCGGTTATTTTCAGTCGAAACCGATCCTCAATCTTGAACATGAGTTCAAGCACGCTTAATGAGTCCAGTCCCAAATTAAGCAACACTGCCTCTGGGTCTACTTGTTCGAGCGTGAGACTATAATCTCGAACTAGAATGTCCTGCAGTGTATGAAGGGTGGACATAAAATTCCTTGCCTATTTGAGGACGGACCAATCGAGTGTTAAACTCTGCGTAAACATCGCGCAGCACGCTGCAGAAGCTGGGCCAGCAGACAAGCAATGGACTGACCGGCTTGGATAGCAGCCAGCGCATCGCTACGTGCGCGTAAATGGCGCAATCTTAGCGCGGGTGATTGATTCCACGCCCGCACCCAGCAACGCTGCAGCAGCACGGTTCGTAGCGCATCCATAGGTGCAGCGGGATGCTGGCTCCGCTCGCTTACAAGCAATTGTAGGAATAGCATTGCTTACTCGTATTCGCCGATCAATGGATGCGACTCCCCTGCCCCATCCCTCATGCGAAGATACACCCCGGGGCGCACTAAAAGAATGCTGGAACATCGACATCCACCGCCCTTAAGCGCGGCAAGCACTCTTGCGCACAGCAGTGAAACAATGGGTGAAAGGCGGGGCCGAATACTCGGTAAACCACCAAGCTTCCCGCGGGTGTGGCCAGATCGCCGTCAACTCCTGGCCCGCAAATCCGGCCTCGACGCTTTTGACGGCATCGCCTCGCGTCACCGCGTTCGCGCCTAAAAAAGCGACCAACTGGCTTCCGAGCCACGCGAAGGTATTTCTGCGGGGCTCGCACGCGATGAAGGCATCGGAGGTTTCTGCGATGGCCGTCATAAGCGCGATCAACGCCGCAGTATCGAAGTGATGAAGAAATAGGTTTGCGAGGCACAAATCAAAATGCCGCGGATGATCTTCCCTCGCCCATTCGATGACGTCTGCGCGCAACACCGTCAGGTTCCACCCGAGCTGATCATAGGCGGTTTTGGTTTCATTGCTGAGCAAATCATGGCGGTCGAGCACGGTCAATGCGACGCCGCGCCACGTCGGCTGCGCTCGCGCCAGTCGCAGCAGCAGCGATGCATCGCCTGCTCCCAGCTCGAGGATACGAGTAGGTGGCTTGGGCAGCGGCAGCCGAAAAATCCCTCGCTGAAGAATAGAGAGCGAACCCATGGCGCGATGCACGCGCCGCAAATCGCGTCGGGATTGCTGGGCCCTTGGGTCGTCAGGATCGAGCTCGTCGAGAAGTTCTGGCAGCACGACCCGGGTTGAGGCCATCATCACGCCATCACTCCACCGCCAGCAATGCGCCATGACAGGTAAACCCAGCGCCGAACGAGGACATCCACCACCAGCCACCGGGGGCCGCACCGCTGAGCGCGGCATCGAGTACGAAGTACACGAAAGCGCTGCTTAAATTGCCATATCGCCGCAACGCTTCCCGGCTATAGGCCAAGGCATCTGGAACCAAATTAAAGCGCTGCGCGAGGGCCAGTAGCACATCGCGGCCGCCTGCATGGAAGATCCATGCAGTGATCTCATTGGCGCTAATTTCGGCTCGGACGAGGACATCGTCGAAAACGATCTGCGCATGCTCGGCCGCAAGATTCGGAACTTGACGCGTCAATATGTTACGCAGCAGCCCGGCACGATGTTCAAAACGTAGCGATTCGCGCGCCGCTGGATTAGTTAATGAAGCTGTTTCTTTCCAATGCACACGTCGCCGGCCCCGCGCTGGGTGTCTCGACAAAACCGCCGCGCCGGCACCGTCGCCAAACAGGCACGCGCTGATAAGGACTCCGGGATCATCATCCAGGTACATCGCCGCGCTGCATACCTCGACGCAAATCGATAGCACGTGCTCGCATTGAGTGCCGAGCAAGGCGCTCGCCACCTGCCAATTAGGGAGTGCGCCGGCGCAGCCTTGTCCCACCAGATCGAAGCCGAGCACTTGCGGTCGCAAACCTAGGAGCTCGACCACATAGCCGCTCAACCCCGGGCATAAATAACCCGTACAGGTTGTGACGATGATCGCATCGATGGCTGATGCGTCGAGGCCGGCTCGCTGAAGCGCCTGTCGCCCGGCACGCGCTGCAAGCCGAGGCGCATGCGTGGCGAAGCGCCGGTGAAGCGTATCCGGATCGATAGCGAACACCTCATCCAGAGATTCCACCGCGAGCCAACGTTCTTCGATTCCATTGTCGCGACGCAGGACTGTTTTGGCGACCGTGTGGGCGCGCGGGCCCAAACGCTCAAACCAGTCGGAATTGGCAAACGCATTCCAGCACTCGTCTTTGGTGTAGCGCTTTTCCGGCAAAGCCGTGCCAATCGAGTTCAGAAACATGTTTTAATTTCCTCATCGGGTACCCTCATTCGCCCATAAGTCAGGGTAGGGTGTATTCGCCATCAACACGAAATCGGACAGACCTGCGGGCGCTCCCAGCTTAGTGTAGCAGTCATACCGGTTCATTTTGTTCGATCCTCTGTTATCGCTTCAGATGTAAAAATGACATTCCGTCTCATGACTGTAGGTGCCTTGCAGATGCTTGCGTCATTGACGAACGCCACTGTAAAGGCTGCATGGGGCTGCCGCGCTGCTGTGTAACCCCCAGGGCTAGATTTGACGCGCAAGGCGATTCATATTTAGAAGCCGCGCCATGCATAGGGTGCCGCACAGAGAACGTTCAAAATCCATGCATACCTCGTTCAGGAAAACTGCCACACTGGATGACGCTTCTTGAACACGTCAACCTGGCCATGCGCTTGCGTTACGATCCCGGAGCAATACAAATTAGTGTTTGCCGTCAATACGTCGCGATCTTGACTACTCTATGCAATGCAGAATGACGAATTACGAAACCCCTCTTCCTTTACCACCTAAACGACGCCCTCGCCGCCGTGCGCGCCGGGTTTATCGAGCGCGAGCACTCACAAGGGTGCTCCACTGCGGGCTGGCGAAACGGGAAGAACTAGGTGCTCCGTTCACCTATTTCCTCTTAGCCTGGCGCGATGAGGTTTGATGCGGCAGTGATTGGCAGCGGCCCTGCGGGCGCGACCGCGGCGCGTTTGTTGGCACAGGCAGGGTGGTCCGTAGCTCTGATCGAGAGCGCAGATTTTCCGCGCCGCAAAGTATGTGGTGAATTCATCTCGGCGCCGACCATGCCGGTGCTGGAGGCCTGCGGGGTGGCCACTGAGTTCTGCGCCCAGGCCGGGCCGGCAGTGCACACGGTCGCAGCTTATTCGGGCGCGACGATCGTGGAGGCCCCGCTAACCCGGGGGCAGGTGGGATGGGGCCGAGCGTTGGGTCGCGAACATCTGGATGTGCTGCTGCGCGATGCCGCGGTTAGCGCCGGCGCGAGGCTGTTTCAGCCCGCCGAAGTGGCCGCTATCGCCAGACGGGCGGCTGAGCACACAGTCATACTGCAGCGCTCGGACACTGTCGACGAAATAGGCGCGGGCGTTGTGATTGCGGCCTGCGGATCATGGAACACCAGGGGCCCTTTCGCGACTACGACGAACCCACGAGCCTCGGACTTGCTCGCATTCAAAGCCCATTTCCGTGGTGCGGCGCTGGCGGCGGGTGTGATGCCATTGCTTGCCTTTCCCGGCGGCTATGGCGGCATGGTGCACACGGACGGCGAGCGCGTCGGCCTTTCATGCTGCATTCGACGTGATGTGCTGAAACGGGCCCGCGAAATGCACACTGGCAAAGCCGGGGAGGCGGTGATGCGTCACATTGTGGCGAACACCGAGGGTGTGCGCCGCGCGTTGGAGGGCGCGGTGATCGATGAGCCCATCCTTGCCTGCGGCCCGCTCCGCCCCGGCATCCGGGGCGCCTATCGCGACGGCATTTTCTTCGCGGGCAATGCCGCGGGCGAGGCCCACCCCATCATTGCAGAAGGCATCAGCATGGCGATACAGTCATCCTGGCTACTGGCTCAACATCTACTTGCGGGCGGCCCGGTCGCCGGCGTGAATTACGCGCGCGCGTGGCAGGCTCAATTCGCGCCCCGCTTGCATGCCGCTTCACTGTTCGCACAACTGGCTATGAACAATCACGGGCGCGCCGCCAGTGCACAGCTAATCCGGGCCATTCCCGCGATTCTCAACTGGGGAGCAGCATTGAGCGGCAAGTCTTGGCGCTTGCCATGACGCAACCTAAGTCCGTGGCGCGCAATTCGCGTAAGTTGTGGCTGGGCTATGGCGCGATGTGCGTCGGTATGTTCATGGCAATTCTCGACATTCAGGTCGTGGCCAGCTCGCTCACTAGTATCGCCGAGGCGCTCGACCTTTCGGACTCACAGCTGGGTTGGATCCAGACCAGCTATCTCATGGCGGAAGTGATCGCCATTCCGCTGACCGCGATTCTGACTCGTGCTTTTTCGCTGCGCTGGATGTTCGCGGCTGCCACTCTCGCTTTTACGATCGCGAGTGTCGGCTGCGGCTTGAGCAGCTCGATCGGTATGCTGATCGCGTTCCGGGTGGCTCAGGGCTTTTTTGGCGGCATGCTGATTCCGGCGGTGTTCACCGCCGTCTTCATCGTGATGCCCGAGCCACAGCGACTGCGCGCGACCACCCTCGCCGGCATTTTCGCTCTGCTCGCGCCGACTCTGGGCCCGGCGGTCGGCGGCTATCTGACCGAAACTCATTCCTGGCAGTGGATTTTTCTCATCAACGTCGCACCCGGACTCGTGGTGACGGCGCTGGTCGCAGCGCATGTGCGCGCGGGCGCGCCGGCCGCCTCCGCGCTGCGGAGCCTCGACTGGTTCGGGCTGGCGGCGTTCGCCACGTCATTGGCGCTGCTGGAACTGCTGCTCAATGAAGGGCCGGGTCGTCACTGGCAAGGCACGTTGGTCGCGGTGACGATAACGGCCTTCATCGTGAGCGGCGCGCTGGGCATCTGGCGCTGCCTGATAGCGCCTCATCCCTTTGTCGATCTGAGGCGGTTCAGCAATATCGCCTTCGCGGCAGGATGCGTCTTCAGTTTCGTGCTGGGATTGGGGTTGTTCGGCTCAATTTTCATCATGTCACTGTTTCTAGGGTTGGTGCGGGAGCATTCACCGTTGATCATAGGTGAAATCCTCATGGTTACCGGCGTCGCACAACTACTCACCGCGCCTATCTCGGCTTGGGCGGAGACCCGCGCCGCACCTAGGCTTCTGACGATGCTTGGCTTCGGTATGTTTGGCGCCGGACTGCTGGCCAATGGCTTCACCACGCCGCAAAGCGATTTTGCAGCATTGTTCTGGCCACAGCTGTTGCGCGGGAGCGCGTTGATGCTATGTCTGCTGCCGACCACGCGGCTGGCGCTGGACATCTGGCCGGCTGAGCACGTGCCGGAGGCCAGTGCCCTGTTTAACCTAGTCCGCAATCTTGGTGGCGCCATCGGCATTGCGCTGATCGACACGATGGTGCAAGAACGCGCCAGCGGCCACGTCGCGCATCTCGTCGCACGACTTCAGGCCGGCGATCCCATCACGGCGCGCTTTGTCGGATTGCCGGTGGCGCTGTTCCATAACCAACCTATGGGGCCGGTGACCGAACTGAACCGGGTGCTGATCACGCCATTGATAAAACGTGCAGCGCTTACCCAGGTGCTGAACGAAGCCTGGATCGCGCTCGCCATCCTGTTCGCCTTATCGCTGCTGGCCCTGCCGCTGATAGTCCGGCGACGCTGATACTCAACACTTAGAAAGGATATCGTTATCTCAGTCGCCGCCTTTCAATGGCGTGGCCTTGACCACCCGCTTGCCGCCCGGCGCTCTAGTTGCGATTCTGATGGCATCCCGTATCGGGGCCTCTTGTTTTTCGTGCCAGGAGTCACGGTAGAAATACCGAGAATTATGGATAGGTGGCGCCAACCGATTGATATGCAATGGCTCTCTGTTACCGACTTTGAGCGCGACGCTGCCCTTCAAAATCAGGCAGTTACGCGCCTGCAAAAAGCGCCGAAGCCATCGTTTTTTGAAATCCTAAGTGGTTGATTCACTTGAGTTTCATGCGTCGCAAAAACGTGGACAGGAATGTTGTGCTGATCGAGGCGAGCGCTGGTTGATAGCGTTGCACTCTCGCCAACCGGAATCTCATCCTGGACAAATAGTCCCGGCACGTTGTAGGTGCAATTGAAGTTCCGCACGACCTCATCTTTGTAGCTGTCGTGCTGGAGCGCTAGCCCGATGACCCAATGGTGTGCACCGGTGACGCCGCTCAACGCTGTTTCCGCAAACGCTGTGGTGGATTTACTCGGCTCCAACACATCGCCAAAGGTCTGGTCCAAGTCACGGGAGGTGGCGGACGCGCGCACACTTAGCACGCGTTCATCGCCAACCGGCCAACGACCGGTTAGCCCCATGTCGTACCGGCGCGTCTTCAAGGCCTCGACAAAGGCGGATCCATTCCGATCACCAGGGGGTACCAAGCCGCCATTCACGCTGCCGCCGCTACGGTCTTCGAGCACGGCACCCATCCCGCGTCGAGGCGGACGTCATCTATGCTCACATGTCGATATAGATCGGGCCGATTGCGACGATATTGGTCGACGGAAAGATTACACGCCGCACGGCGCAGAAGGGCCTCCTCGTTGTAAACCACAGCGTTTCGAGCGTACACATGGAGACGCAACATCGCCACTTGCACAAGATCCTCCGCGTCTTCGCGAGACAGCCCCTTTTGTC
Source organism: Steroidobacterales bacterium (assembly GCA_038226325.1). GTDB lineage: Bacteria > Pseudomonadota > Gammaproteobacteria > Steroidobacterales > Steroidobacteraceae > Bog-1198. The sequence goes on from JBBRQO010000022.1 coordinate 57,069, forward strand.
CGAGGATTTTGAGCAAGCGATCGAAATACGCTGAACGTGGCGTCATGATCCCGCCTCCTTTCGACTATTTACAAACTTCCCGTGGATTTCCTGGCCGGGTAGCGGAGCAGAGCTCTACCGCGGTCACTTCGCGTCCCTTGCAGCTCGCAAAAGGCTGTCGGAATCTAGATCCGAGTGCACCTGATACACACGCTGGATTGCGAGCCTCACCAAGTCGAGGGGATCCGTGATCGCTCGAGCCTTTAAGACCAATTCATCGGCAGGATCGTCGGCGTCCAGGATATCGCTGCCGCCGGCCTCATTCCGCTCGAGGACCGCATCCATGCTGCTCAGCAACGATATGGCAATTTGCAATGTCCTCCTGTGGGTTTCAATTACCATGGTTATCTCTAGCGGCATGCAGCGGTCGCCAATGCTCGGGACAGTAGAAGAGGGTTTCGAGCCAGGGTGTGTTAAGCGGTCGCTTGGAACGCCCTTTTTGGGTCGTCGCGCCGGGGCGGTCTTACCTACGCCAGCCATCATCTCAGTCCTTCACCATGGGTTTGTGCACGCCTGCCCGATCTCGGCCGCACTGGCAGCGAGATATCGCTGCTATTAGCGGCGGGTTGAGTTCGCAATCAAGACCAGCGTGACGACCAGAACAAGACTTCGCACCAAGCCGAAAAGCAAGCTTCACGTCGGCGCAAACGAGAGACAAAGCACAACGAGTATGGTGTACACGATGAACTCCTCTGCAGCCTTCAAGGCGAACGACGAGGTCTCGCCCTCCGGCACTAAAATATCGGTTTGCGCTGCGCCCCGTGTCGACCCACCATCTCTTTGCAGATGGCCCTGAACATCCGGTTCCAATATTCCCTCGGCCGTCATGATTTGCACGGCGAGGTTCACCATATGCACCTCGCACTAGGGTGAAACCGTTGTCTCCAAGCTTTCCGTGAAGGCCGAACTATTTGCGCGGGTAAGGAAAGCCGGCTTGGTCACTCAGTGGTCACTCAAACGGGACGGGAAAACTGCGTTGCGATCTAAGTATCTGATTCAATGGTGCGCCCGGAGAGATTCGAACTCCCGGCCTCCTGGTTCGTAGCCAGGCGCTCTATCCAACTGAGCTACGGGCGCGCAAGGGGCGCGAATAGTAACACACCGACCAGTAAGCGCCATTGCAATGCACTTTGCCGCGCGGTGTGGCGGAGAGGGAGGGATTCGAACCCTCGAAGGGCTTTTGACCCTTACGCCCTTAGCAGGGGCGCGCCTTCGACCACTCGGCCACCTCTCCGGTACAGGAACAGCCCGTTCGCGGAGCGCGGGATGATACCCGCCCGACGCCGTCCAGGTAAAGCTATAGGGGGGTCTCAACGCTACGAACGATCAAGCGTCATCGACGATCTTGGCCGCGGGAGCACCCGCGCGGGAATCAAGGTCTTCTTCGCGTTTGATACGCTCGTAGATCTCTTCCCGGTGCACGGCCACATCCTTGGGTGCATTGACACCGACCCGGACCTGGTTGCCCTTCACGCCCAGCACGGTCACGGTAACCTCGTTACCGATCATTACGGTCTCGCCGACACGCCTAGTTAATATCAACATATACGGACTCCTAACTTCCTTGGCATTGCGGGGACGATAATTTAACTACTGCTCTGGATATGGCATCGCCGTCAGATGTTAGTTCCGGGCTCGCGCAGTGAATATCACATACCACCCAAGAGGTGTAGAGCCAAACCAATAACACCGAAGGCCGAGCAAAGAATATTAAAGGCAATCGGCTCAAGTTGCCATCAGAAAAAACGAACCGTTCAATTAGCGAGACGATTGCGTATCAGGGTTTCCACTCCTTCCAGAGCTTTGCCGAGATTTTCAGGCTGCGTGCCGCCCGCCTGTGCAAAATCAGCGCGCCCGCCGCCCTTGCCGCCAATTTGCGCGGCGACCGCACCTGCAATCTCTCCCGCCTTCATCCGAGTGACCAAATCCGCGGAAACACCCGCGACTAATACAACTTTGCCCTCTTGCACGGTCGCCAGAACGACGACGGAGGAGCCTAATTTACCTTTCAGTTGATCAACCGCATCGCGCAACGACTTCGCATCCGCGCCGTCAATTTGCGCAGCTAAGACTTTAATCCCACCCACGTCTTTGGCCTGTGATGTTAAATCGCCTTCCTGGCCGCTCGCGAGTTTAGACTTGAGCTGCTGCACCTCTTTTTCCAGCTTGCGGCAGCGCTCGACCACCTCGCGGACTTTTTCGTCCACATCCTCGCGGCTGCCGCGAAGCATTGCAGCAATGTCGCGCAACACTTGTTCGGTGTGCACAATCCACTCATACGCCATCTGACCGGTGACCGCCTCCAACCGCCGCACCCCGGCCGCAACCCCAGATTCGCTCAAGATCTTGAACAAGCCAATGTCGCCTGATCGTTGAACGTGAGTGCCGCCGCATAGCTCCAGGGAGAAATCACCGATCGACAGCACTCGGACATCGCTCTCATATTTCTCGCCGAACAACGACATCGCACCTGCAGCGACGGCGTCATCGAGCGCCATCACCCGGGTTTCCACCGGCGAATTGTTACGGATCGCAGAATTGACGAGTTCCTCAACTTGCCGTAATTCCATGGGTTGCAGCGCTTGTGTGTGCGAAAAGTCGAAGCGCAGCCGGTCAGCCGCAACCAGGGATCCCTTCTGCTCCACATGCGTGCCCAGCACTTTTCTCAACGCGGCGTGCAGCAGATGTGTGGCCGAGTGATTGAGCGCGATGGCGGTGCGGCGTTCTTGATTCACCCGGGATTCAACAGCATCGCCGACCCGCAATTCGCCGCTGTCGAGCACTCCCACATGGGTGAACGAGGCGCCGATTTTCCGCGTGTCGCGCACCGTGAAGCGCGCTGCAGCACCGGATGTCGCCGTGCGTACGAGCACTCCGGCGTCGCCGATTTGACCGCCGCTCTCCGCATAGAACGGCGTGTGGTCGAGCACGACCTGGCCTTCTTGTCCGGGCAGTAGCGTATCCACTAGGGCACCATCGAAAATCAGCGACGTCACCACGCTGATGTCGCTCAATCGATCGTAGCCCAAGAAATCAGTCTTGCCCGACAGCTTCACGGTATCGCGCAAATCCCCGCCGAACTTGCTCGCTGCGCGCGCGCGCACTCGCTGCGCATCCATGGCCGCATCAAAGCCCGCTTGATCGATGGTCAGACCGCGCTCGCGCGCCACATCCGCGGTTAGATCAAGCGGGAAGCCATAGGTGTCGTACAGCCGAAACACCGTTTCGCCTGGAATCACCGTCGACGTGAGCTTGGCCGTTTCTGCGTCCAGCAGCGCCATTCCGGTGTTCAGAGTCTCGGCGAAACGGGTCTCCTCCTGGGCCAGGACTTGAGTGGCGCGCGCCTCGCCGCTGACCAGTTCCGTGTAGTAGGCGCCCATCTCCCGTACCACGCTGGCGACCAGATTATGGAAAAAGGGCTGGGTCTGACCCAATTTGTGGCCATGCCGTATTGCGCGCCGAATGATGCGCCGCAATACATAGCCGCGACCCTCATTGGACGGCACGACTCCATCCACGATCAGGAACGTGCAGGCACGAATATGATCAGCGATCACGCGCAAACTCGAGGATTCGAGGTCCTTAGTCCCCGTGGCTTCCGCCGCGGACAGCATCAGCGAGCGGAACAAGTCGATGTCGTAGTTGCTGTGCACGCCCTGCATGACCGCTGCGACCCGCTCCAATCCCATCCCGGTGTCCACTGAGGGTTTGGGCAAGGGCACCAGCACTCCGTCCGGCATGCGGTCGTATTGCATGAAGACCAGATTCCAAATCTCAACGTAGCGGTCGCCATCTTCGTCGGGCGAACCCGGTGGACCACCCTGGATGTCCGCACCATGATCGTAGAAAATTTCCGTGCAGGGACCACAGGGACCGGTCTCGCCCATGGACCAAAAGTTCGATTTCTCGCCCATCCGAGTGCAGCGCGTCGGATCGATGCCGATCTCCTCAGTCCAGATGCGCTGCGCTTCGTCGTCCTCCTGGAATACCGTAACCCACAGCCGGTCTTTGGGAATGCCCAGAGTGCCGGTAATGAAGTTCCATGCGAAATGAATGGCCTCGCGCTTGAAATAGTCCCCGAAGCTGAAGTTGCCGAGCATTTCGAAGAAAGTATGGTGCCGTGCCGTGTAGCCTACGTTCTCCAGGTCGTTATGCTTGCCGCCGGCCCGCACGCAGCGTTGCGAGGTGGCCGCGCGCGAATAGTCGCGAACTTCCTTGCCGAGAAATAAATCCTTGAATTGGACCATGCCGGCGTTGGTGAACAGCAGTGTCGGATCATTGCCGGGCACGAGCGAACTCGACGGCAGCACCGCATGGCCGTTCTTGCGGAAGAACTCCAGAAAACTTCCCCGGATTTCTGAGCTCGTCATCGATTTCAATCTAGCGTCGCGTTTCATGTGTCTTGGATGTCTGCGTCAAGGTCTGTATCAAAGCCTAAGGCCGTTCGGATCTGAGCGCCTGTAAAACCTCGGTATCCTAGGAATCGCGCCTGGCGTTGCCTGTCAGGGTAATTGCTCGGCGGCGCCGCACCAAATTTCTTCTGCCGCGCCTTTCGCAAGTGCACAATCCAGTCCGGAAAGGCGTCCAGGCATTCCTCGGCCACGATCCCCTCCACGCCGTACCGGCGCAGTTCCGCACGCACGCGCAGCGGTCCCTGGCCCCGGGCCGCATGATAGGCCACGAAGTTCTCCGTGAAGCGCCGGTCATCGAGTAATTTTTCGCCGCGCAGCGCATCGAGCAGCGGCGCAACGACCTCTGCATCGTAACCTTTCTCGAGCAGCTTGCGGCGTAAATCGCCGCACGAATGGTCGCGGCGGGCGAGCGCGTCAAGCGCCGCCGCGCGCGCCGCCCGCGCATCCAGCGGGTCTACCTCGTGGCGACCCAGGGCGTTACGCCTCTTTGACGTCGCCACCCCGATTCATCGTCGCCTTCTCAGGAATCAATTTGGCGCGAATTTGCCCTTCGATGTCCTTGGCAATGTCAGCATGCTGCTGCAGGAAGGTGCGGGCATTGTCCTTGCCCTGGCCAATCCGCTCGCCCTTGTAGCTGTACCAGGAGCCGGACTTTTCTACCAGATTGTGCAACACACCGAGTTCAATGAGCTCGCCCTCTCTAGAAATGCCGGTGCCATACATGATTTCGAATTCGGTTTCGCGGAATGGCGGCGCCACTTTGTTTTTGACCACTTTGACGCGGGTCATCGAACCCACCACTTCCTCGCCATTCTTGATCGCGCCGATGCGCCGAATATCCATGCGTACCGACGAATAGAACTTCAGGGCGTTGCCGCCGGTGGTGGTTTCGGGGTTGCCGAACATGACACCGATTTTCATGCGGATTTGGTTGATGAAAATCACGATAGTATTCGAGCGTTTAATATTGCCCGTCAGCTTGCGCAATGCCTGTGACATGAGCCTGGCATGCAGGCCCATGTGCTGATCGCCCATCTCGCCCTCGATTTCCGCCTTCGGCGTAAGCGCCGCGACCGAGTCGACGACGACCACATCCACGGCACCGGAGCGCACCAGCATGTCGGTTATTTCCAGCGCTTGTTCGCCCGTATCGGGTTGCGAGACCAACAGGTCGTTGACTTTCACTCCCAGCTTTTCCGCATACACCGGATCGAGCGCATGCTCGGCATCGACGAAGGCCGCTGTGCCGCCGTGACTCTGCGCCGAGGCGATGATGGCCAAGGTCAGGGTGGTCTTGCCCGAGGATTCCGGTCCGAAAATTTCAATGACGCGGCCGCGAGGAATGCCGCCCACGCCGAGCGCAATATCCAGGCCCAGCGAACCCGTAGGGATCGAGTCCACCTCGTAGGTGGCGCCGGCATCGCCCAAGCGCATGACGGAACCTTTACCAAACTGTTTTTCGATTTGGCTCAGCGCGGCCGCGAGAGCTTTTTTGCGATTCTCATCCATAGCGATACCTCAACAAAGTGTAGCGCTATTATTTCATATTCAGCGCCCAACGCTCATCTCATATGCATCGAAATTGCAGAGATTTCTACAGTTTCGCCGTTTCATCCAGTAGTGGCCAGGTGTCGACTACTGTATAAACCCAGCGCGCGCCGCTGGTAACGGAGTGCACCAAGCTGAACGAGCGCGTAGTCCAGCAGATCGGTGACATTGCTTTCAGCACAGGGGCTTGCGCCACCTTCCTCGCCAGCGTGACATGCGCACGCAACGAAAAATCGCCGCACAGCAATCTCTCAACGCTAGCGCTTTGCCTTACGCGGGAGCAACCCCTCGAGCGCAGCTCGAACCGTCTTGCGGCGCACCGCATCACGGTCGCCACGAAAATATTTCAGCCGCGCAGCGACCTGGATTCGCGCCCCGTGCCGCTCAGCCCACGCCAGCCAAACGGTGCCGACGGGCTTGCCCGGCACTGCGCCGCCAGGACCAGCAATGCCGGTAACAGCCACCGCCACTTGGGCAGCCGTCTGCAGCAGCGCGCCCTTCGCCATTGCCCGAGCTATGGGTTCACTCACCGCACCCGAGCGTTTAAGCATCGAAACCGGCACTTTGAGCCGCGCGGCCTTGGCTTCATTGCTGTAAGTAACGAAGCCTTCGGTGAGCCACTGCGAGCTTCCGGCTATGTCAGTGAGCGCCTTGGCAATCCAGCCGCCGGTACACGACTCCGCCGTCGCTACTTGGCGCTGAGTCTTCAGTAAGTGCCGGCCGACTCGTGCCGCGAGGCGCGCGAGATCCGCATCCGAATTGCGTACCATCGGTTAGCTTCTCGCCCACGCCAAATGCTCTTTATTGATCGACGCCAAGTCAGGAGTGCCTGCCTGGCGCATGATGGTGTGCAATTCGCGGGTCAAGATATTGGCAACCGCTTCCACTCCAGGCTGACCGAATGCGGTCAGGCCCCAGACGTACGGACGGCCAATGCCGACAGCAGTTGCGCCCAAGGCCAGCGCCTTGAAGATGTCGGTGCCACGCCGAATGCCGCCGTCGATGAACACGGGTATGCGCCCACCCACTGCTGCCACGATTTCCGGTAGGCACTCGATGGTGGAGCGCAGCGTCTCTTCCTGTCGCCCGCCATGATTAGACACGATAATCCCATCGACTCCAGCATTCATCGCCTGGGTCGCATCCTCCGCAGTCACCACACCTTTCACCAGGAATTTGACCGACACCAATTTGCGGACGCGTTCGAGATAGTTGCCCGACATACTGGTCGGTGCCAGCTCAGTAACCCGTGACACGTCGATGCCCGCGAACATAGGTGCCCTAAGCCACATGTCGTGCTTACCCCCGATATGACACTGCGTGCACACACGATCGTCGTGCTGCATGGACCGCCGCAATGTCTCGGAGTTGCGGCCCGGAGGCGAATCGACGGTGAGCGCGATGGCCGTGCAACCCGCCTTCTCGGCCCGATGCACGATTGCTTCGGTCACACTCCAGTCATCAGTCGCATACAGCTGCTGCCACACCGGCGCCTTGCGCGCAGTGAGCACGTCTTGCAGCGAACTCGATGCGCCCACCGACAACATCATCTGAAAATCCCGGCTTGCCGCCGCTCGCGCCACAGCAACTTCGGCTTCGGGATGAAAGGCGCCCAGGCTGGACACCGCCGAGAAGTAGATCGGCTGCTGCCACTGACTGCCCCAAATGCTGCGGCGGGTGTCGAGTTTACTGACATCGACAAAGCGCCGTGAGCGGATCTCGATGTGCGAGTACGCGTCGTGATTCAAGAATACGGTGCGGTCGTCGTCCACCCCGGACGCGAGATACCCGAAATGTGCTGGGGGCAGCTTGGCGCGCGCCAACGCTTCGAATTCCGCGACATTGAGAACCTGGCCGACCGTGAGCTCGGCAACTTCGACCGCAGGCGCAGCGGCGGTCGCACCCAGCCCGAAACGCGGCATCCCCAGCAAAGCCGGCGCTGCGGCAAGACCATTGAGCAGTAATCGACGCGTTCGCGAGGGACGGTCTGTAGGGTGCATTGTGACCTTGCTGGTTTGTTTGTTGTTTGTGCACAGGCTGATATCAAGAAAGACCAGGCCCGTCAACCGCCCCGATGCGGCGCCGCTTCAAGATCGGGCCCGAGGGTTCACAAGCCCTGTTCGCGGGCCGGGTGCTCCCCTTCGACGAGAAGGCGGCATTGGTTTGGGCGCGACTGATGGCAGAAGGAAAGACTGGCGGGCGTTCGCCTAGCGCATTCGACATGATGGTCGCCGCCGTCATCGGGTCTGCCATCCTAAATATCGTCGCAAAGAATCATTATGCGCGCCTGCGCCCAAACCTATGGCTGTCCATCACGCCGGAGACTACCTTCAGTTTTCCCAGCGGCCATGCGACGGGCTCTATGACGTTTGCCATGGCAGGGGTGATTCTGTGCTGGCCAACACGCGCGCGTTTCCCGACATTAGTTGTCAGCGCGATTTTCGTATTAGTGGTCGGCATTTCACGTCTCTATTTGGGGGTTCACTATCCATCGGACATCCTGTCAGGCTGGACGGCCGCCATCGCATGGACCTTTGGAAGGTACAGCGCACGTCGGAAATCACCGACGCAAGTGAGACCTTGTGGGTTGCCTTACGTACATCTAGAGCAAGATCTCTGGCGCGGGTAGCTGCAGTGGTCAGTTGTAGGCACGAAATTTCAGCCAGGTCCGATTTGGACTACGACCTTTGCTGAACTCGGAAGTACATAGCCTTTGCTTGGATTGCTAATTACCACACGAAATACGCGTTGCTGCGTTCGGTGGATACGAAGTACTTTGACGAATACGCTCACGATCCGTCGACCTTTTCCAAAGAACTGCTTCGCAAGTTTTTGTGGAAGGTAATCCTCTCCCTCCACAGCTGACACCGATTCGGTACACCAATTGACGCTCGCTTCCTGGTCAGTCGAACCGGAGCGCAGAATGCGAATTTCCGCGAAGTTGCCGGTCGTTCGCACAGTCTGGGCCGTGAAGCTCATTATTCGATCGTCCCCAGGTGCCGCTTGCAGGATCATTCTTGTTTGTCGAGGAAAGGTGTGCGGTTCATGTTGAATGGGGAACGCGGTCCTATCTGTGGGCTTTTCAGCCGCCACGGGCACCTTTGCGCTGCCCTTCCAATTGCTGGACACGACGTAATTCGACTGCGCAGTCGCGCTCACAGGCACGAAGGGTTCGTGACCTGAAGGTGTCGTGCGGATCAGGGCGCTGTGTCGACCCTCCCTAGGAGTTTGGGTGAGAAGGCCGCCACCGTATAACATCACGATGATAAGGAGAATAACGATTGCGGAGGCCGCGACCAGCCTGCTGATTTTAGAATCAACCCCCCAAACTGAATGCTTCTCGCGCCGGTTAGGAACGGCTGCGTCGCTGACAGAAAACTGATCTGCCCACTCCCTTATCGTCAGTCCCTGCTCTTCACCGGTCCACGCTAGCGCAGAGGAGAGAAGTTGCCACTGCCGCTCACTAATATTTGCAGGGCGTTGTGGATCAAGGTTACGACTTTGAGCGTCGATCGCGCTCTGGCGCTCGAACGGATGCAAACCCGCCAGCAGTTCATACGAGATGCAAGCCAGTGCATAGACATCATCCCGGGGAGTCGGTGTGGAGCCTGACATTGACTCCCGGGATGCATAGGCAGGTGTTACTGCAGTTCTCCTTGTCTCGCTAGGACCCCATTTGTCGGTGGGTGCGCCATTCCATCTCGCGGCTGCACCCCAATCGAGCAGCCGAACTTGACCAGCGCTTGTGATGAAAACATTCTGCGGCTTCAGATCTGCGTGAACGATCCCGCGCTTATGAGAATGTTCTAGTCCCGCCCCGATACTCCTGATGATCCTATACGCCGCTTCGCGCGCGAAAGGATCGGACCGCGGACGCCTCAGCAATTCCGTCAGCGTCTCCCCCTGTAGCAATTCCATGGTGAAGAAATAGACGTCATCTTCTTGGTATATCTCGTAGACTTTGACAATATTTTGGTGTGACAATTGTTGCGCATAAAAGAACTCGCGCCGAAGGGAGGTCCATGCTCCCGCTCGTTGGGTGATATCGCCACGCAGGACCTTGAGGGCAACATATTGCTTCCTCTCCGGTAGTTCATTCAGGGAGAGGTCCCGCGCCTTGAAAACTGAGCCCATGCCCCCCGCTCCCAGAAGGCTTTCGAGTATGTACCGATTGCCAACTAACTGGCCGACTGCGATCGTTACCGGCGCCTCCGGTGTGGGAATTGCGGCGTTAGAGGCGGACCCCTCTGCAGTCTGCGCGAGGCTAAGTGCCACTTCCACAGTCTTGTTCCGAACGGGGGAAGGCATCACTCCCTCATCCATGCCCGTGTTCAAGCCCTGAGTCCGATCCAAATCCTCCGCGGTGAAACAGGTGGTCCTTGCCGGGTCGACAAGCGGCGCTGTTAACTCAATCGCAATCCCCTCGGCGGGCAGCAACGCCCCGACCTCAGAATTTTTTCGCGAAGCCGAAAAGAGGGCAACGACAAGCTTTTCTTTACTGGTTCGCAACTCGGTCGACTTGACTTCCCACTCAATCATCAACTCTTACACCGACGCCAGATGCGTATAATTATATTGCTCTCATTTTCTATCGACACCTCGGGTCCGGTGGAGTAACTGGTAAGCGGTCCTAAAGCAGTTATGTCGTGTCGCGCGTAAACGCATCAGTCACTTGCGTGCTCTTAAGGCCGGTATGGGTCCCCTGCCCTTTGCGGCAACGACAGAAGTCCCCGCTTGCTGGAACCGTACATTCATCGAAGAATCCACGCCAGCCGGCCAGGTCAATGCACCATAATCCAGGTGGACTTTTGAGAATTGGACTGCTGGTGCTAGTCAACTAGCTCGTCCGAAACCTGAAGTCGCTCCGGCACTCGACTGCACTGGCGTATGGAAATCGCGATGCCATCAAAACTCGATCTTGATCCGAATTATCGCCGAGTCCACTTGGTATTCAATGGCAAGCCGGTCTCGCTATTGGTGACGGCGCGTCAGCCATGAACAGTCCTTCGAGTGCGCAGCAAAATTTCCGAAAAGCAGTCGTTGGTGGGTACGCGGGGATGCGGGCAAACCTTCTGTAGACCATTCTGACCTTGGCCGAGTTGGCGACGGAGACCACTTCCCGAGAGTCGCGCGATTGGCAAGCTCCCCCCTATAATCCCGGTCCCGAGGCATCACAACAGGAGAACAGGGCAATGGCCGACGCTGCGAACACGCCGACGAAATATTCGCGAACCGAATTGAGCGGGCGTGACAATCCGAAATGCCGGGTCATCATGCCACCGCTGCAAGGCGGTTGGTCCGAGCCGGCGCTGTTTGAGTGGGAACTGACTGCGGAATCGTGGACGGATGAACATCCACACAGCGAGTACAACTTCGTGATAGAAGGACAGCTGTTCGTAGAATGCGGCGGCGTAACGGTCGAGGCGCAGGCCGGCGACGTCGTGCAAGTTCCCGCCGGAGCAGTGGGGAGGTACTCGGCGCCAAAGTATGCCCGTCTGCTTGCCATATATGGACCGAGCAAAGGTGGCCCCAGCAGAATACTGGGTTACGAGAAATTGAGCCGCGGATAAGCGTAGTGGCGTCATCCCGATCGGGCGTGATCAATCGACGGCCTCGCAATATCCGCAAGATGTACCCGACCGCAATGATCGGATATCCCAGCGGACGTTCGCTCAATTCCGGCCAAAAGCGGCTACTTGCGGTCCCGAAATCACCGGGACAAAGCGGCCGTTCGACTCATAGGGTAGGCTAACGAGCGGCAATCGAAGAGCCCGTGCATGTCCGAATACGATTCAGAAGTTACACCGGGACCCGCCGCCAACGTGAAGGCGGCGAGTCCTTCAGACGCAGGAACAGTTACTACCCCGGAGATTGTAGGGCCTATGTTAGATGTTCACGCTCCCCATGAATCGATTCACACGTGGAAGGCGTTCTTCATCCATATCGCCACGATATGTGTCGGTCTATCAATAGCGGTAGGCTTGGAGCAAACCGTCGAAGCGGTCCACCGGCATCTCGAGAGGGCACACCTAAGTGATTCTCTTCAGCACGAGTCCGAACAGATTCTTATAGATACTGTGCGGGTTGAAACCTCCGTTAACAACGAAATTCATTGGCTCCAACAAGTGGATCTTCTTCTGAAAGCCGCCGCTACTGGAAGCCATACCGTAGAGCCACTTCCACCTCCCCCGAATAGCGACTTCGATGTCCCGGATAATCCTGTGTTCAAGGCCGCAAAGGCCAGCAACAAGTTCGCATTGCTTTCCCAACAGGAGGCAGAAGCCTACGGAGAGATGAACGGACTTCTCGACCGAGTCTTAATCGCTTACGTTCATCGAGAGGACGCAATCCGCGCGGTACTCGGAACCCAGCGAGTGCTCCGTGCTCGTCAATCCAATTCCGCGTCGTCTCTTCCGGGTACTTTCGACGCTGCCTTGCGCGGGTACAGCCCCCTAGTGGGGCTCACGTTAGCACTCGACGAACTAAAGCAGATGCAAAGGAACACCGTTGATCTCGAAATCAACTCAGAGGAGTTTCTCTATTGGTCGCGCCAAGTCCGCGGAGCAGCCACCGTAATGGTTCGAGGTGAAAGAAACCTGCGCAGAATCGAAGCAGCCGAACGCCAATTCAACAATCTCCCATAATTATGAGAGATTATCGGCGGGATCTGCCCGACGCAGCGGAGTTCTTCATGTTGCCCAAAAGCTGACGCTGACGACTGGCAGCAGTGGGCACTCAGCGGGCATTGGTTCATTATCGGCGAACTGCCGCTAGGTTTGCATCTGAACGGCGCTCGTATTACAATGTAATACATGGCCACCATCACATTGCGCCTTCCCGACGAACTCGACCAAGCGCTCGAGCGGCAGAGCGCCGCAGCCGGCGTCTCGAAAAGCGATTTGACTCGTGAGGCACTGCGCCGATTTCTGGCGGTCTCGGAATTCCAGCGCCTGCGCTCGAAATTGGCGAAGCGTGCGCAGGCCCAGGGCATCCATACTGACGACGACGTGTTCCGCGCGCTCGGTAAGTCGTGAAACTCGTTCTCGATTCCTCTGTGCTGATCGCCGCATCGATCAGCCGGGCGGGTGTCTGTGCTGATTTGCTCGAGGACGTCCTCACACACCATGAATTGGTCCTATCGGCCTTCATCGTCGACGAGGTCTTGAGAAAGCTGCGCGAGAAATTCGAATTCCCCAGGACGGAAATTGCGGAGCTCGGCCGCTTCTTCAAGGTGTCGGCTACTTTCGTCGAGCTCGCTGAAATCGATCCGACCGTCTGCCGCGACCCGCAGGATGTTCCTTTTCTTGGCACAGCCGTTGCCGCCAAAGCCGATCTTCTGATCACCGTCGACAAGGACCTTCTGACCCTCGGCTCCTTCCAACGCATTGGTATAGTGAAACCCGGCGAATTTTGGAAGCGGACTACCGCTTGACCGAGCCTCACGTGACAATGCACTAAACCGTGAACGACAACGACAGAAAAAACGCAGCCATGCCGGCATCGGCGCCCGCCGCCCACACCCCCATGATGCAGCAGTACCTGCGCATCAAGGCCCAGCATCCCGACGTGCTGCTGTTCTATCGCATGGGCGATTTCTACGAAATGTTCTACGACGATGCACGCCGTGCCGCGCAACTCCTGGACATCGCGCTCACCCAGCGCGGTGCGTCGGCCGGTGCGCCCATCCCTATGGCCGGTGTGCCCGCGGTCACCCTTGACACCTACCTTGCGAAACTGGTGCGCAAAGGCGAATCGGTTGCCATCTGTGAGCAGCGCGGTGAACCCGGCAAGACCAAGGGCCCGATGGAACGCGAAGTGGTGCGCATCGTCACCCCGGGCACCCTCACCGATGAAGCTCTTCTGGATGAGCGGCGCGACAATCTGCTGGCCAGCGTCTGTGGCGCCAACGGCCGCTTCGGTCTCGCTTGGCTGGACCTGTCGGCCGGACGTTTCAGCATCATGGAACTCGCCGGTAGCGCCGCGCTCGAGGCCGAGATCGAACGGCTGCGCCCCGCCGAATTGCTGGCGCCCGACGGCGCGCAACCTATCCTAGCAGCCGCCTCCGGCCTCAAGGATCGGCCCTGGCGGCTGCGCGCGCCCTGGCATTTCGATACCGAATCCGCGACCCGCGCACTCACGGAGCAATTTCGCACCCGCGATCTCGCCGGCTTTGGCTGCGCCGACAAGCCCCTAGGCATTGCCGCAGCCGGCGCGCTGCTCGCCTACGTACGCGAAACTCAGAAGTCGGCGCTGCCGCATCTCGTGACCATCAGCAGCGAAGAACGCGACGCCGCGCTCCTCATGGACCCCGCCACGCGCCGCAATTTGGAACTGGACGAAAGCCTCGCGGGTAAACCGGAAATGACTCTCGCCGGCGTATTCGATCGCACCGCCACCGCCATGGGCGGTCGCTTGCTGCGCCGCTGGCTGCACCGCCCGCTGCGCGATCATGCCGCCCTACGCACGCGCTACGACGCGGTCGCGACCCTGATGGAGTCCGCCCAGTACGCCGCACTCGCGGAGCCCTTAAAGGCCATCGGTGACTTGGAGCGCATCATCGCGAGAATAGCCCTGCGCTCCGCCCGGCCGCGCGACCTGACGCAGCTGCGCGGCGCGCTCGCCGTACTGCCTCGGCTGCAGCAGATTCTGGGACACACCACGTCGCCCCTGCTACATGAACTCATCGGCGAACTCTCCCGCGACAAGGACAATCACCAACACGACCATGCTCTGTTGACCAAAGCCATCGTCGAGGCACCACCGCACTACCTGCGCGACGGTGGCGTAATCGCCGCAGGCTACGATGCGGAGCTGGACGAGCTGCGCCTGCTCGGCAGCAATACCGAACGATTCCTGCTCGATCTGGAAATAAAGGAGCGCGAACGCAGCGGCTTGTCCAGCTTGAAACTAGGCTTCAATCGGGTGCAAGGCTTCTTCATCGAGGTGAACCGCAGTCAGGCCGATAAGGTGCCGGCCGACTATCTGCGCCGCCAAACCGTCAAATCAGCCGAGCGTTTCATCACCCCCGAATTGAAGTCCTTCGAAGACAAAGTACTGGGTGCGCGCGATCGAGCCCTCGCGCGCGAGAAGTCCCTGTACGAGGCATTGCTCGATCACCTCACGCTGCGGCTGCCCGCGCTGCAATCAAGCACCGCCGCCATCGCCCAGCTCGACGTGCTGCAGTGTTTCGCTGAACGCGCCACGGCGCTGGACTGCGCACAACCGCAGCTGGTCGAGGAACCCATGCTGCTGATCGACGCCGGTCGCCATCCCGTGGTCGAGCGCGCCGGCCGCGAACCCTTCGTCCCCAATGACCTGCGCTTCGATGACTCGCGCCGCATGCTCATCATCACCGGACCCAACATGGGCGGCAAGAGCACCTATATGCGTCAGACGGCGCTCATCGTCATCCTGGCCCACATCGGCTGCTACGTACCGGCCCGCCGCGCGGTGCTCGGACCCATGGATCGCATATTCACGCGCATCGGTGCATCGGACGATCTCGCCGGCGGCCGCTCCACTTTTATGCTCGAGATGACCGAAACGGCCAATATCCTCAACAACGCCACCGCCAAAAGTCTGGTGCTCATGGACGAAGTGGGCCGCGGCACCAGCACCTTCGACGGACTCTCGCTCGCCTGGGCCTGCGCCGCCTTCATTGCCAACAAAATCCGCGCCTTCACCCTATTCGCCACCCACTACTTCGAACTCACCAGCCTGGCGGGCGAAGCACCGGCGGTCGCCAACGTGCATGTCGAAGCCGTGGAACACGGCGACTCCCTGGTGTTTCTGCACAGCGTCAAGGAAGGTCCCGCGAACCAGAGTTATGGACTGCAGGTCGCGGCCCTCGCCGGCATACCCAAATCCGTCACGGCGCAGGCGCGCCGCTACCTGACCGAGTTGGAACGCGAGCGCGACGCGCTGCGCAGCAAGGCCTCGCCGCAGGGCGAGCTGCCGCTGTTCGCGGCGGCGCCCACCACGGCCGCGCCGGCGCCGCCGGAATCCGCCGCGCTCGAAGCGCTGCGCGCCCTCGACCCGAATGCCTTAAGTCCGCGCGATGCACTGGACTTGTTGTTCCGCCTGCAGCAATTGGATCGCGGCGGTCGCTAGAATTTCCCGCTCTTCAAAAAAGCCGCCGTGGCACTTGCCACCGACTTGGAAAACACCATCCCCGTGTGACTCACGCGCAGCACCGTATGGTCCTCCGCACCCACCAGCTGCGTCTCCTCCACCAAGACAGTGCCGTCATTCGGGCCTTCGAGCTTTCCCAACAGGCGCCCCACCCCGCGCTCCAAGCTGCCCGCGATCACTCCCAAGTCCCGCGCGTCAGCCCAGCGGCGCTCGCGAGGCTGCAGCAGCTCCTCGCCTGCGCTGCGCCCCAGGATGGTCTTGCCCAACGGCAGCCGCGCCAAATTCTGCGCCGTAACGCTGCCGCGCAGCGGCGGCCCCAGCAGCACGATGCGTCCCGGCGGCAGCCATGCACGCACCGCGGCGTCCACCTCGAACAGCCTCAAGATCACCAGAGCCCCCAAGCTGTGCCCGACCAAGTGCACGGTATCGGCGCGCATCGCGGCCAGGAACTTGGCCAGTGCCCGTGCGTTGGTGCCGGCATCGGCTGCAATCGAGGGATATGAAAAGGTCCGCGCGTCGGCCTGCAGCTCCCGCGCCAGTCGGTGGCGCAACAGAAACGATTCGGCGCCTCTTTGCCACAACCCGTGCACGTACACCACCACCGTGCTCAATGCGGGGAATCCAGGCGCAATGAATCAATCACCGCACGGTTGCTGTTCGAAGTGGCTTTTGCCACCGCCTCGAGTCCCGAGAGCCAGCAAAACTGCACATGCTCCGACTCGCTCAACGTCACCGCGACTCGGCTCGGCAAGCGCAATGAAAACGCATGTTCCAGATTGCGCGTCACTCCCGGTGCGTATTTTTTGCCGAACGCCGGCAGTATTTCGTACACCTGGGTCCACTGCAGATTGACCAGCACCCCCTGTGTGATGCCGGTTTCCTCCACCACCTCGCGCCGCGCCGCGCCATCGGCGAACTCGCCCCACTCCAGGCTGCCGGTCACCGATTGCCAAAAGCCGGCGGGGCGGCGCCGCTCCAGCAACAGGAACTCGCCCCCATCGGTATGGATCACGATCAGAACCGACTCCGGCCGTCTGAATTGCTGATCGCCGATTGGCTGTTGAACGTTCACTCGACCTTGGGCGGAACCCGTACGCGGATATGCAATTCCTTGAGCTGTGCCTCACTGACCTCGGTGGGCGCATCCATCAGCAGATCCGCCGCCGTCTGCGTTTTCGGGAAGGCGATGACGTCGCGAATGCTTTCTGCGCCAGCCATCAGCATGGCCAGGCGATCCAGCCCGAAGGCGATACCGCCATGCGGCGGCGCGCCGAACTTCAGCGCATCCAACAAGAATCCGAATTTGACCCGGGCTTCTTCCGGCGAAATGCCCAGCAAATCGAACACCACGGACTGCAGTTCCTGGGAATGAATACGTACAGATCCGCCGCCGATCTCGGAACCGTTCAGTACCATGTCGTAGGCCTTGGCCGTCGCCTCAGCGGGGCTTGCCGCCAACGCCGCGTAGTCCAGATTCGCCGGACTGGTGAAGGGATGATGCATGGCCTGCCAGCGTTTGCCATCCGCGTCCCACTCGAACATGGGGAAATCCACCACCCACAAGGGCCGCCAGCCGGACGCAACCAGCTTCAAATCCTGCGCCACCTTCAGGCGCAACGCCCCCAAGGCGTCGCTCACCACTTTTCCAGTGTCGGCGCCGAAGAAAATCAAATCGCCGTCGGCCGCGCCCGTCCGCTGGAGTATTCCGCTCACCGCCGCGTCGCTCAGGAATTTCAATATCGGCGACTGCAGCCCCTCGCGACCCTTGGCGATCTCGTTGACCTTGACGTAGGCCAGGCCCTTGGCGCCGTAACGCGCCACATACGCCGTGTAATCGTCGATCTCCTTGCGCGACAGCCGCCCGCCCTGCGGCACGCACAGCGCCGTCACCCGGCCGCGCGGATCGGCCGCAGGTCCGGCGAACACTTTGAAGTCGCAGCCCTTGACCAGATCGGCCACATCCACCAATTCCAGCGCCACGCGCAGATCAGGCTTATCCGACCCATAGCGGCGCATCGCCTCGGCATAGCTAATCCGCGGCAGCGGATCCGGCAAATCGACATTGAGCACCTGCTTAAACAAATACCGCACCAGCCCTTCCATCAGCGTCTGTATATCCAACTGATCAAGGAAGGAGGTCTCGATATCCAGCTGCGTGAACTCCGGCTGGCGATCGGCGCGCAAGTCCTCGTCACGGAAGCAGCGCACGATTTGATAGTAGCGATCGAAGCCCGAAATCATCAGCAATTGCTTGTAGATCTGCGGCGACTGCGGCAATGCAAAGAACTTCCCCGCATGCGTGCGGCTCGGCACCAGGTAATCGCGCGCCCCCTCCGGCGTCGCCTTGGACAGCATCGGCGTTTCGATGTCGATGAAGCCCGCCTCATCGAGATAGTGCCGCATGGCGCGTGTGATCCGGTGCCGCAGCAGCAGCCTCTCGCGCATCTCCTCACGCCGTAAATCAAGGTAGCGATAGCGCAGCCGCACCTCTTCGTTCACCTGCTCGTCGAGCTGGAACGGCAGCGGCTCCGAGCGGTTCAGAATCTCCAGCTCCTGGCACAGCACTTCAATCTGGCCGGATTTCAGATTGGCGTTCGCGGTACCCGGCGGCCGCGCCCTCACCACCCCGGTCACCTTCAGCACGAACTCGTTGCGCACGCGCTCCGCCATGGCGAACACGGCAGCCCTGTCGGGATCGAAGACGATCTGCACCAAGCCCTCGCGATCGCGCAAATCGACGAAAATCACCCCGCCATGGTCGCGGCGGCGATGCGCCCAGCCGGCCACCGTGACGACCGCGCCGGTCAATGTTTCATTTACTTCGCCGCAATAATGACTACGCATAGGGAATCAACTAAAAAGTGGGGAAATTAACCACAAGTTGGCAGCGCGCGATGCTAAGGCTTACGCAGAGCGCGGGCAAGCCCAAGACCCCCTCAGCGCGGCCTACTACCGTCCCCGCTTCGCCTTGGGCGCCGCCCTTTTGACCGGCCGTTTCGCCGTCGTTCTGCCGCGCGAGGCCTTAGCATGGCTGGCCGAACCCTTGCTCAGATCAAGCTTCTTCGTCGGGCCCGCAGCAGCCTTTTCAGCAGGCTTCTCGGCCGCCTTGTCCTTACCCGCCGGTGCATCCTTGGCACTCCCGCCCTCCGCCGTCTTGGCGTCACTCGCCTTGCCGTCCCCGGCCTTGGCATCCGCGCCCGCCGTTGCCGCGTCCTTGGCGCCATCCTTGCCGCTGTCTTTGGGCGCATCCGCGTCCGGCCGATCGGCCAGATTCTTTTTGTTGTCCGAATCGCCTTTGAAATCGGTCTCGTACCAACCGCCGCCCTTTAAGCGAAACACCGGCGCCGACATCAGGCGCTGCAGCTGCGCCTTGCCGCAATGTGGGCATTTCCTCAGGGGCGGCTCGCTGATCTTCTGCATGGCCTCGAGATCGTGGCCGCAGCTCTTGCATTGATATTCGTAAAAAGGCATGTCGTTCCTCTAGGGGGCCTTAGTATAGCGCGCCCTTAAATCGCAGCGGCTGCGTCAATGCACGCGTTCCTTCTCGAACACGATGACATCGTGCTGCAGCTTGGTCACCACCCGGTCCCCCGCCACGAAGTCGCCGCGCAGGATGGCCTGCGCCAGCGGGTTCTCGATTTGCGCCTGAATGGCCCGCTTCAGCGGCCGCGCCCCATACACCGTGTCGAAGCCCGCCTCGCCGATCTTGTCGCGTGCAGCGTCGTCCAAGCGCAGCGTGATGTCGCGCTCCGCCAGACGTTGCCGCAAGCGTCCCAACTGTATATCGACGATGGCGCGAATCTGCTCGCGTCCGAGCGAATGAAACACCACGATCTCATCGACCCGGTTAATGAACTCCGGCCTGAAATGCTGGCTCACCACCTGCATCACCGCCGACTTCATCTTGTCGTAATTTGCCTCACCGGCCAGCTCTTGGATCACCTGCGAGCCCAAGTTCGACGTCATGATCACGACGCTGTTGCGAAAATCCACGGTGCGCCCCTGGCCATCGGTCAGGCGCCCATCGTCCAATACTTGCAGCAGCACATTGAACACATCGGGATGCGCCTTCTCTATTTCATCGAGCAGAATGACGCAGTAAGGCCGACGCCGCACCGCTTCGGTCAGATAACCGCCCTCTTCGTAGCCCACGTACCCCGGCGGCGCACCGATCAGGCGCGCTACCGAATGCTTCTCCATGAACTCCGACATATCGATGCGCACCAAGGATTCCTCGGTGTCGAACATGAATTCGGCCAAGGCCTTGCAGAGCTCGGTCTTGCCGACGCCGGTGGGACCTAGGAACATGAATGAGCCGCTCGGCCGGTTCGGATCCGACAGTCCGGCACGCGTGCGGCGAATCGCATCCGCCACTGCTTTGACCGCCTCCGGCTGGCCCACCACCCGCTTGGCTAAAACCTCTTCCATGCGCAACAGCTTGTCGCGCTCGCCTTCGAGCATGCGCGACACCGGAATGCCGGTCCACTTCGATACGATCTCGGCGATCTCCACTTCGGTCACCGAATTGCGCAGTAGTTGATTGGGCTTCTGCTCGATTTCGAGCGCCTTCGCCAGCTTCTGCTCGAGCGCGGGAATGATCCCGTATTGCAGCTGCGACATGCGCGCCAGATCCTGCGCGCGCCGCGCCAAATCCATGTCATGGCGTGCCTTCTCGAGATCCTCATTGATGTGTGCGGTGCCCTGCACCAAGGCCTTCTCGGCCATCCACACCTCCTCCAGATCCGAGTATTCCTTCCCCAGTCCCTGCAACGCATCGTCCAGCAACACCAGCCGCTTGCGCGACGCCTCATCGGTTTCCTTCTTCAGCGCCTCGCGCTCGATCTTCAGCTGAATGATGCGCCGATCAAGCTTGTCGAGTGCCTCGGGCTTGGAATCGATCTCCATGCGAATCAGCGAGCCCGCCTCATCGATCAGATCGATGGCCTTGTCGGGCAGCTGCCGGTCCGCGATATAGCGATGCGACAGAGTCGCCGCCGCCACAATCGCCGGATCCGTGATCTCAACTTTATGATGCACTTCATAGCGCGTCTTCAGGCCGCGCAAAATCGCAATGGTGTCTTCCACCGACGGCTCGTTCACCAGCACTTTCTGGAAACGCCGCTCCAGAGCCGCGTCCTTTTCGATGTACTTGCGATACTCATCGAGGGTGGTGGCGCCGACGCAGTGCAGTTCGCCTCGGGCCAGCGCGGGCTTCAGCATGTTGCCGGCATCCATGGCGCCCTCGGCCTTGCCGGCCCCCACCATGGTGTGCAATTCGTCGATGAACAGAATCACCTGGCCTTCCTGCTTGGCCAGATCATTGAGCACGGCCTTCAGCCGCTCTTCGAATTCGCCGCGGAATTTCGCGCCTGCGATCAGCGCGCCCAAATCCAGCGACAGAATTCGCTTGTTGCGTAAGCCCTCCGGCACCTCACCGTTGACGATGCGCTGCGCCAGGCCTTCGACGATGGCGGTCTTGCCCACGCCCGGCTCGCCGATCAGCACCGGGTTGTTTTTGGTCCGCCGCGCCAGCACTTGAATGGTGCGGCGAATCTCATCGTCGCGGCCGATCACCGGATCCAGCTTGCCCTGGGTCGCGCGCTCAGTCAGATCGATGCTGTATTTCTCCAGCGCCTTGCGATTCTCCTCGGCATTGGCATCCTCCACCTTGGCGCCCCCGCGCACCTCATCGATGGCCTGCTCCAACCCAGCGCGAGCCGCGCCATTGGCCTTAAGGATGCGTCCCAACTCGCCGCGGTCCTCGCAGGCCGCCAGCAAGAATAATTCACTCGATATGAATTGATCGCCGCGTTTCTGCGCCAGTTTGTCCGTGACATTGAGCAATTTGCTGAGCTCATTGCCGACACTCACCTCGCCGGCGTTTCCCTCCACTTTGGCGATCCTATCCATAGCCCCGGCCAGATCCGAACGCAGCTTGGCGACCTGGGCGCCCGCTTTCTCCAGCAGTGGCCGCGCAGTGCCGCCTTGTTGGTCGAGCAGTGCGGCCATAAGGTGCAGCGGCTCGATGAATTGATTGTCACGGCCCACGGCCAGCGACTGGGCATCCGCCAGGGCCGCCTGAAATTTGGTCGTCAGCTTGTCCATTCGCATAGAAATAACCTTAAGAAAGCGCTCCGAATGGTCAGTAGTTGGGGGCGCACAGGGCCCAATTCAACGGCTTTAGCGCAGGCCGCCACTGCGCCGAGGTTCCAGCCAAATCAAGGTTGCCTGCCGGCCCGTGACACCGTCGCGGCGATGCGAGAAATAGCGGTCCGCCGCGGCAAAAGTGCATTCACCGCCACCATAAATCCGGGTCACTCCGAGCGCGGTCAATCGCCGCCGCGCCAGCTTCGCCAAATCCGCCATGAAACGCCCGCGGGTATTCGCCGCAAAGGCCGACTCGCCACCCGCATCGGCTTGCAACAGCGTCTCGCGAACCTCGGGTCCCACTTCAAAGTGCTTCGGTCCGATGGCCGGCCCCAGCCACGCCATCAACCTGTCCGGCGGCACATTGAGCGCGTGCACCGTCGCCTCAATGACCCCCAACGCCAACCCCCGCCACCCCGCATGCGCAGCCCCCACCAAACTTCCGGTGTCTGCCGCCAACAGCACGGGCAGGCAGTCCGCCGTGAGAATGGCGCACACCCGCCCCGCCTGGCGCGTCACGGCCGCGTCGGCCGGGCCAATGCCCCCCAGTCCGTCGAGATCGGCCACATGCGTGCCATGCACCTGCTCCAGCCAGACCGGCTCATCCGGCAAATCGGCCGCCGCCGCCAACCGCCGCCGGTTTTCCTTCACGCTGGCAGCGGCATCGCCGACGTGGTCGCCTAAGTTGAGCGACTCATAGGGCACTGCGCTGCCGCCGCCGGTTCGAAACGTGGAGAGTGCTCGTACGCCGCCAGGTGCGGGCCATCCGGGTTCGACCCAGGAAACGCTCACCGCGCACGTCCCGGTTTGCGGGTGGCGGCCTGCGCCGCCGCGCGCACCGCCTCGCGCCCATCCTCGCGCAGCACTTCGAGCAACTGCGCGAAATCCGCCGGCACTGGGCTCTGCAAAGTCAAACGCTCGCCGCTGCGCGGGTGATCGAAGCCCAGCATGGCCGCATGCAGGGCCTGGCGCTTGAATCCGCGCAGTTCCTCGCCCAAGCCAGCCGACGCGCCGCGCGGCAGGCCGAAGCGCCCGCCGTAAACCGGATCGCCGACAATGGGGTACTTGATATGCGACAGATGCAGGCGAATTTGATGGGTGCGGCCGGTCTCCAATTTCACGCTCAAGTAGGTGTGTGCCCGGTAACGCTCCAACACCCGATAATGCGTCACCGCCGGACGGCCCGACCCGCGGATGGCCATACGCAGCCGGTCGCCGCGATGACGCCCGATAGGCTCATCGATGGTGCCGCCGCCCGTCATGACACCGACGCACACGGCAACGTATTCACGCGCCATGGTTCGCGCTTCCAGTTGGCGGCTCAGCGAGGTCTGCGCTTCCGGGGTGCGCGCCACCACCAACAGGCCGCTGGTATCCTTGTCCAGTCGATGGATCAAGCCCGCGCGCGGCAACGCCGCCAACGAGGAATCCAGTCCCAGCAAAGCGTTTTGCAGCGTATGGCGCGGATTGCCCGCACCGGGATGCACCACCAGTCCGGCGGGTTTGTCGATCACCAGCACGTCGCGA
>JBBRQO010000023.1:0-80113 GCA_038226325.1 Steroidobacterales bacterium
GCTGCCCCGTGCTCGCGTCGTCCATCCGTGGCCTGAACGCCGCTTCGCCGCCAATCACCCAAGGTGGGAGCCCGGTGCGTGAATCGCGCCCGCCGGGATCTGAGCGGGGGGCGCCGGGTAACCGGCGTCCCTACCGCAATTTAAATTATAATGTTACCTGCTTACTGGGCGTCGAACGAACGACGCGAGCTACGGAGCGCCGAGCCGGCATGCGCCTTTGGCCTTCGGATACGCGGCTTGAGCCGAAGCTTCCCCTGTTTAATCTGCACTGAATGGCGAAACCTTGTTTGAATCCGCAAGCGTCAAGGTAAAACTACCTGAGGTCCTTCTCAAAATCTACATGTAGAAACTCACAGCCCGCGCCAATGCAATTGGCCGCCCGTGCGGCTAGACCGTATTCCTAGAGCGGACCCGACGCGGCGCTGTCGTCGAAACAATGCGAAGCAATCAGTGCGGTACTCGAGCGCCATGCAGGCACCTCCGATCTTTCTCGTTGGCAGGCGCCGGACGCGCCTATCGGTTAACAATCTCTAAGCCGCCTCGAACGAAGTACGCACTTTTGCCTAACGAGTTTCCAACGGCAACATGTCGCCCAGCGCATAAAGAGTCTTCTGCGGGATAAGCTCCAACGGAAAGTACTTTGTGATCACCGCCAGCGCCTTGTCATAGCTACGAATATCCAGGTGACGCAACAGGTAGCGGACATCTTCTTCGTCATGGAATTCCTCACCGATTCTCATCGCTAGACATTTCATCGCAAGCATGTAGGGCGCTTGCGCCAACATAATTTTTAAATGATCCAGTTCAAGGAACGGGGCGAAATCCCCTTCTGAGCTCAGGTACCCTTTGACTGCATCGTTTAACCACTCGGGATCGACGTTGGCCCGCAGCGCCGCGCGTACAGCCGCCTTGCGCACTTCCGTTGTCGGCCGGAATAGCGCATCAACGTCCTGGGTCGAAGGCCGCGCGTTATAGGCAAGACACATCACTGCACCGCCGACAATGAACAGCTCGGCTTGGGTTCCCGAATTTCCTAGTTCATCGTTCAACAGCTCGAAGAGCTTTTTCAAGTCGCCTTGGGTGAGAGGTCCCAAGAGTTTCCCTCAGACTCTCTCGCCCACGCTCGAATCAATAAAGATGTTCCGATGCCGAAATGGTGCGGGCGAGTGGGTCAACAGATACAACCGTAATCCCACCAGCGCACTCCCGAACACAGGCTCCGCAAGCGGTTTCACGGAGTGCGTCCATTGCGGGATCGACACGGCGCGCTGCCCGCAAACCCGCTCGACCATCGCGGCCACGTAGTTCGCCATATACGCAGTCAGGATCGATGCCGGTGCCACTGACACCGCGTCACGCAGCTGTTCGGGGGTGAATCCGCCCAGCAATGAATTAAGCTCAGCCAGCGCGTAACGTGGCTCCGGACCCGCGACATTCGAAATTAGGCGCTGAAAATTCGCTGCAGGGGCCGATATTACGCGACTCAACACATAGGTCGACATGTCCATTCCAGCCTGCGCCGCAGCATGCGCAATCGCCCGCTTCTCCTCCCGGGACACGCGAATTTGCAGTTGATCGGATTTGACGGAACTCACTATCAGTCCAGGATATATAAGTCTAATGATATGTCAATACATATGTATTGACAATTTCCGGGTTTTGGGCGGGCGGCGACCCAATAGTGAAACAGACCTTAACGGTGATGAAATTCTTGAGCTCAAACCAGGCCTTTTGCCGGCGTGAAACTTGTTCGGGCGCCTCCGGAAGCCCGCAAGATCCTGGTCGCATACACAACCCGGCTGACTAACACTACGGTAGTTGATGTTGTGTCGACCAATTGGGGACGCCACCGTTGGAATCCAGCCGCCTCGCCATGGCATCGTCGAGCTCTTCATGCCGACGGTCATTATTTCCTGCGAAGGCTAATGACCGATAGCGATAGGCACGCACATCGGTTGGGTTGAGAGCAATGGCAGCAGTCAGGTCGGCAATCGCAGCCTTATATTCATGGAGATGCAGGTGCGCCAGACCACGACCGCGCAAGGCCTCGGCGTCTTTGGGATTTGCGTTGATCACCTGACTGTAATCCTCGATGGCCCCAGGTGAGTCAAGGACCTCTTGGCGTGAGAAGGCGCGGTGCCGGTACACATCGACGGCAACGGGATTGAATTGTATCGCTCGCGTGAAATCCGCGATGGCTTGCTCGTGATCGCCCTTCGCCTCGAATGCTTGACCGCGGTCTAAATAGGCGCCGTCCTGTTTCGGATCGAGAACGATTGCGCCGGTGAAGTCGGTGATCGCCGCGTCCCAATTTGATTTCTTGAGATAAGCCACACCACGATTCGTCAAGGCGGACACCAGTGTCGGATCGAGGCTCAACGCCTGGGTGTAGTCGGATATTGCATGCTCAAAATCACCCTGCGCCGAGTAGGTGTCGCCACGGCCCATGATTGCTTGGGCATTACGCGGATCGAGTTCGATGGCTGTATCAAACTCCGCAATCGCCTGCGCGCTATGTCCGGTGCCCGCCCGACTGAGGGCCAGATCTAAATGGGCGTTCGCCATACGGGGATCTAGCCGGATTGCCTCAGTAGAATCTGCCGCTGCCCTTTCGTAGTCACCCAACGCTCGATTGGCAAAGCCCCGGCTGCGCCAGGCCAGGGGGTCCTTAGGATCGAGCTCAATCGCTCTGCTGAAATCCTCTACAGCTTGTTGATTATCGCCTCGATGCGCGTAAATCGAACCTCTGCTGGCATAGATCTGCGCATCTTTTGGATTTAGCACGGCCGCACGGTCGAGATCGGCAATGGCGCGAGCGCCGTCGTCGCGCTTGATAAAAATGGTCGCTCGATTGATATAAGCGGAAATCAATTTCGCATCTAACTTGATGGCCTCGTTGTAATCGGACAAGGCATTGACCTCATCGCCCTTTTGAAGATACATGAGGCCGCGATTCACATAAGTCTTCGCCTGTATGCCACCCTGCTCCGGTCTTCTCAATACCGTGGTGTAATCGGCGATCGCCTTATCCAAGTCGCCGATTTGTTGATAGCGAAACGCTCGATTTCGCAAGGCTATCGCTCGATTGTCCTCGAACTCCCGCCTGTCCTCGATGATGTGCGTGCACGCAGGTATCGCAACCGCGGGTTTTCCGGAAGCGCAACGAATGTTGTCGCCACCGTTGCCGCCGCTGTGGTTTGCACCCTGGGCGTTGGCTGGGAGCGGCAGGCAAATGGGTAGCAAAAGTACGGTCATCGGAACCAAAACGGCGCGGAACGCAATGAGTAAATGCATTGTAATTAAAGACGAACGGCCAAAGGTTTTCCCCGCACAGTCGCAGAATATTTTTGTCCCCCTGTATTCCCACCCATGTCGCAGGTACTGTGGGCTATGGAACAAACCCTTAAATACTGGTTTATCCACGAAATCGTGATTCACGAAGCCGCTCTCATGCGCTATATACGCCGCGCGTGGCCGGATCGCGAGGAGGCGGCAGATATACGGCAGGAGATCTACGCAGATTGCGTTCTGCAATTTACGCACTTTTGACCCAGTAATGGACTCACACATCCGCTCGATTGGCGGCGGTTCCGCGCCGTGCATCGAAATGGGCTCAAAACCATAAGATTCGCAGGGATGGCAAAATACGAGCTGGATATGGCGCCTATCGCCGCTAAGGCGGATGCGCTTTTGGGCACCGCCTGAAGGAAGGCATTTCAACACAATTCTTGATAAAACACGTAAGTCATTATATATAAAGTAATATTTCAGAGCCAAAACCTGGTTATCGCAGCCACCCTGAACAGTACGGGCACAGGCAGGTAAGCAATTCCCGCAAGACTTGGGCGTAAGCTCCTACAGGGGGGATAAACTGCGGCAATATAATGTGTTGCGCTCATTTCATAACATGAATTAGAGTTTGCTTACAACAAGGCTTAAGGGAAGGTTGCAGGTATGGCTACACAAGCTCGTTCCATTGCGTCGCTCACTATTTCCTTCGGGTTGGTCGCCATCCCAGTGAAGCTTTACTCGGCCACGGTTTCCTCTGAGCGGCTTTCATTCAACTTGCTGCGGCAAAAAGACGGCTCTCGGGTTAAGCAACAGTACATTGCCGTCAATGACGGCAAGGCTGTGGAGCGCTCGGAAATGGTGAAGGGCTACGAGTTCGCCAAGGATCAGTACGTCATGTTCAGTCCCGAGGAGTTGAAGGCGCTCGAGGATGCCACCACCCATTCCATCGATATCGGGCAATTCGTGCCTCTCGAATCCGTGGATCCCCTGTATTTCGACGGCACCTATTACTTGGCGCCGGACAAGGGCGCCGCCAAACCCTACACCTTGCTGGCTACCGCACTTCGTACGGCGCAGCAATGCGCTGTGGGACGTTGGATCTCACGCGGCAAGGAGCACATGGTTATTATCCGGGCACTGGAAGGCGGGTTGGCCATGCACCAGCTGCATTTCAAGTCGGAAATTCGCGACCTCAAGGACTTGGGAATGGAAGCCGCATCGGTGTCTGAGCCCGAACTAAAGCTGGCGCGCCAACTCATCGATCACTTGGGTGCGAAGCGCTTCGACCCTAACGAGTATGCCGATGAGCACAAGGCACGTGTGGAAGCGGCAATACAAAGAAAAGTCGACGGCAAGGAGATTTCACTGGCGGAGGGTCCCGTGTCTACCACAGGCGGCAATGTGATCGACCTGATGGAGGCTTTACGCGCGAGCATCGATGCACGAGGATCGAAGGCTGCCGACATCAAGGAACGGAAAGCACCCAAACGTGCCGCAGCCCAAGCAACTTCGCGCAAAACCGCCCGACGATGAAATGCATGCCTACGACTCGAAGGATCTGGAACGGCTGTTTGGACTACCCGCGTCAACCGTTCGTTCGCTGACTCGCGCCGGGCATATCAGCCCGGTCAAGCGCGGGCGGCGGCTGCATTACTCCTTTCAAGACCTCCTGATGCTGCGCACTGCCAGTGCACTGCGCGCTGCGAATATCTCTGCACAGCGCATCAATCGAACCCTGAAGACACTGCGCGCCACATTGCCCGCGGGAACCGCCTCCAATAAACGCTCGCTGACGGCATTGGGCAACCAAATTGCCATCCGCGAAGGCAAGATGAGCTGGGAATCCGACTCCGGCCAGTACGTGCTGGCACTCGACTTGGGTGAGGAAAAGGGCGGCCTGCATGTAATCGCCAGGCAAACCCCTCAGGTAGCGCCCGCGAACTCCGCGGACGAGTGCTACGCAAGGGCGTTTGAAATGGAGGACGAGAATCCCGAGGCCGCGCGCACGGCGTACCAGGCCTGCCTCGATATCGACCCACAGTTCGTCGAGGCGAGAATCAATTTGGGCCGCCTGCTGCATCTTGCCGGTCGACTCGATGAGGCACAAACACTGTATCGCTGCGGCAGTCAGACCGAACCACTGCTTGCATTCAATCTGGCGGTATTACTCGAAGACCTGAATCGCGACGCGGATGCCATCGCCGCCTATCGCGAGGCACTGGCTCTCGATCCACAGCTGGCCGATGCCCATTTCAATCTGGCACGGCTCTACGAAAAGGACCGAAACGCCAAGGCTTCGCTGCGCCATTTGCTCGCCTACCGGCGGTTGATGGATAGGCAGGGCACGTAATATGGCCAAGACACCCCTCGCCGCCTATCGCGCCAAGCGCAATTTCTCGAAGACTACGGAGCCCTCCGGTGAAATGCCGCCAGCGCCCGCGGCGCACCTGCGTTTTGTCATTCAAAAGCACGCCGCGCGGCGCTTGCACTACGACCTGCGTTTGGAATTCGACGGAATATTTAAATCCTGGGCCGTGACTCGCGGACCGTCGCTCGATCCGGGCGAAAAGCGCCTCGCCGTCGAGGTCGAGGATCATCCGCTCGATTATGGGGATTTTGAGGGCACCATTCCCGCGGGAGAATATGGTGGCGGCACCGTGCAGCTGTGGGACCGAGGTTATTGGATTCCTGAAGGTCGCCGCTCACCGCAACAGGCCTTTGAGAGCGGCGATCTGAAATTCACGCTGCAAGGAGAGCGCCTGCAGGGCAGTTGGGTGCTGGTGCGCATGCGAGCGGATCGCAACGGTGGCAAGCGCACTAATTGGCTGTTGATCAAACACCGTGATGCCGCCGCCAAGCTCGGAGATGCGGATGCCCTACTAGAGGCCAACCGCTCGGTGGCATCGGGTCGAACGCTGCAGCAGATTGCAGTGGGCAAAGGCAAGAGCCCCAAACCATTCATGCTGGCCAACACGAGTCCGGCGCGCGCGGATGCAGTTTGGAATTCGATCTCGCATGGCAAGCCGAAACTCATAAAAAAGATACCGTCCTTCGTCGAACCCCAACTCGCCAAGCTCGTAGATCAGCCGCCGCAAGGGGCAAACTGGGCCCATGAGGTCAAATTGGACGGTTACCGTGCACAGTTGCAGGTGTCCAAACACCATGCGGTGATCCGCACGCGCGCGGGCCTTGACTGGACCCGACGCTTTGCGGCCGTCGCCACAGACGCGCAGTCGCTTCCCGACTGCGTGATCGACGGGGAAATAGTCGCGCTCGATGCCCAAGGGCTGCCTAACTTCGCCGCTCTGCAGGCCGATTTGTCCGAGGACAAGTCTGAAGATCTCGTGCTCTTTGCGTTCGATCTGCTGTTCGACGGACGCGAAGATTTACGCACGCAGCCCCTGGCGTACCGCAAAGCACGATTGAAGAAATTATTGGCGGCGCATGGTGCAAGCCCACGCTTGCATTATGTAGCACACCTGGTGTCGAACGCCGCTGATGTCTACGCCTCGGCATGCAAAATGGGGCTCGAGGGTATTGTTTCCAAGCAGCTGGATGCGCCTTACCGGTCAGGCCGTAGCGGAAGCTGGTCCAAGGCAAAATGCCGCGCCGGACAGGAGGTGGTGGTGGGCGGGTGGACCACCGCCGCAGGCACGGTCCGCTCGTTGCTGGCCGGCGTCTACCGAGGCGGTAAATTATCCTACGTCGGACGCATCGGAACGGGCTACGGACGCGAGGTCGCAAAGGTGCTGTTGCCGCAGCTCAACAAGTTCACTCAGGCCAAGAGCCCGTTCACCGGCGACGACGCACCGCCAGTTGAAAAAAATATTCGCTGGCTCAAGCCCAGTCTGGTCGCCGAAATTGAATTCGCGGGTTGGACTGCCACC
Source organism: Steroidobacterales bacterium (assembly GCA_038226325.1). Lineage (GTDB taxonomy): Bacteria > Pseudomonadota > Gammaproteobacteria > Steroidobacterales > Steroidobacteraceae > Bog-1198. Next base: position 7,179 of record JBBRQO010000023.1, read on the forward strand.
GGGATGATTCGTCAGGCGGCATTCAAAGGACTGCGGCAAGACAAACAGGCGCGCGATGTAATCGCCGAAATTCCCGCACCCGCCCCGACCGCCGCCGCCAAGCCCAAGGAGGCAGCCTTGCCTACGAGTAAAAAAAGCAGCGCCCGCCTCAACGCGAAAGCCACGACTGCTGCAGCCAGCTCTGGGTTGGCCGTAGTCGAAGGCGTCACGGTGTCGAAACCCGACAAGCCGCTTTGGTCTGACGCCGGTGACGGTAAGCCGGTCACGAAGCTGCAACTGGCGCAGTACTATGAGAGTGTGGGCGAGTGGATGCTGCCGCATTTGGTAGGTCGCCCCTGCTCTCTGGTTCGCGTGCCCCAGGGGGTCGGTAGTGAACCCTTCTTCCAGCGGCATGCCATGCCCGGCATGTCCGAGCTCTTTACCACTGTAAAAGTGCGCGGTGATAAGGCTCCGTACTTACAGATCGATCGTGTCGAAGCGTTGGCAGCGGCGGCGCAGATCGGCGCGCTGGAATTGCATCCCTGGAATTGCGCGCCCGGTAATCCCGAGGTCGCCGGGCGGCTGGTATTCGATTTGGATCCGGCGCCCGATGTGAAATTCGATGCGGTTATCGCCGGCGCCCTCGAGATTCGCGAGCGCCTCAAAGCGACCGGACTCGAATCCTTTTGCAAGACCACCGGCGGCAAGGGCCTGCACGTTGTGACGCCGTTGACCGTCGGCAGGACCGGCGTTGCCTGGCCTGCGGCGAAGAATTTCGCGCATATCATCTGTGCCCAGATGGCGCAGGACAGCCCCACGAAATACCTGGATAACATGTCGAAGAGTCAGCGCGTGGGCAAGATATTCCTGGATTATCTACGCAACGACCGCACCGCGACCGCGGTGGCGGTGCTCTCGCCGCGGGCGCGCACAGGCGCACCAGTCTCCATGCCGATTCACTGGCAAGCGGTGCGGCGCGGCTTGGATCCCAAGACATTCACGGTGAGGAACGCAGCGAAACTGTTGCGCACGTCGAAACCCTGGACAGGATACGACGCAGCAGCGCGCTCGCTCACCGACGCCATTCGTAGCATCACGCGAGCGGCATCGGACAAGGGGCGCAAAGGAGCGGTCCGAAGCCGATGAAGCGTGCGTATGCTGCGAACATGCACCCTCGCGCGACATTGGCGGCGACCATATTGGGCTCGAGCCTGGCATTCATTGATGGCTCCGTGGTCAATGTCGCCCTCCCCGCCTTGGCGGCGGATCTCAAAGTCAATCCCGCGGATTTGACCTGGGCCATCAACGCCTATCTATTGCCGCTGGGCGCGTTGATTCTCCTGGGTGGTGCTCTCGGCGATCATTTTGGGCGCCGCCGAGTTTTTCAAATGGGCCTGGTTACTTTTACACTGGCCTCTGCGGTGTGTGCAGTCGCGCCCTCGCTGCGCTGGCTGCTGGCGGCTCGCGCACTGCAGGGACTAGGCGCAGCGCTGCTCTTGCCGAATAGTCTTGCTCTGCTTGCAGGAGGATTCACCGGTGACGCGCGCGGCCGCGCCATCGGCACCTGGGCGGCGGCCGGCGCATTGGCCGGGGCCTTGGGGCCAATCATTGGCGGCTGGCTTGTCGATACCATGGGATGGCGGACAATTTTTCTCATCAATATGCCGCTCGCAGCCGGCGCGGGATATTTGGCATGGAGTTACGTGGCGGAGCACAAGGAACTGAACACGGCCGCACCGCTGGACGGCGCGGGCGCGGCTCTCGTGACTGCTGCATTGGGCTTGCTCACCTGGGCGTTGACCAGAGCAGCGCAAGGCGGCAGTCATTTTTCCTCGTGGTCGGCGGCAATTGCCGGGAGCCTATTTCTCGGCACGTTTCTCTGGCACGAAGGCAAACTCGGCGACCGGGCCATTATGCCCTTCGCGATGTTCTCTTCGCGGTCATTCGTCGGCCTCACGCTGCTGACGTTTTGTCTATATGGCAGCCTCGGCGGCCTATTTGTACTGTTACCGTTTTTTCTGATCAAAATTGAGATGTGGCACGCGGTTGCGGCAGGTGCATCGCTCTTGCCGGTGACGGTGCTGATCGGCTTCGGGTCGCGGTTCATGGGTCGCTTGGCCGCACGCCACGGCGCACGTCTGCCCTTGGCCGTAGGGTCCAGCTTGGTCGGCATTGGACTGGCCTTGTTTGCGCGCGTGCCGACGTACGCTGTTGACTACTGGCTCGACATTTTTCCTCCGACTTTGCTAGTTGCCCTCGGAATGGGCGCATGCGTCGCACCGCTGACCACCTCCGTTCTCTCGTCGGTGAGCGCGGATCACGTCGGACTGGCATCCGGTTTCAACAGCGCCGTCGCACGCATCGCCGGCCTGGTGGCGACTGCGTTGTTGGGATTGGTGTTTGCAAGACAAGACTCTACGGTGAACTTCATGATTGGATTTCGCGCCGCTGCATGGATTGGCGCGGGCTCTGCGGCATTAGCGGCCGGAGTCGTTCTCTATCTTATCAAGCCGCAAAGCTCTATGGCTGCAGCCGTGCGCCGCACTGAACGGTAGCCGCGGCTATTCAGGCGCTTGGGCTGCTGTCGGCAATCACCTTCATCACCGACTCTGCCACGCGCTCGTCGATTTCCGCGGCATGTTCGCGATGAACCGGGTAGCGGATTAGCGCCTCCATCCTGCCGTTGACCAGACGCATCTGCACTTGTGACACGGCATCGGTGACCGAACTGGTCGCCGTCGTCTTCTCGATCTCCCTGGTCTGGCGCGCGATCTCCTCACTGTATTGACCTACCACACCGTTGATGGCTGCCAAGAGTTTTTCCTTCAGTACGCCGTAGTCGTTGACCACCGGCAAGGTCAGAGTGTTTTCATGCCACGCGAGAGTCACGCCGGGAATTTGTTTGAACAGGCCTCCAGTGGCTTGGAACACGATGAGATTGGCAAAGGCGACCACCCGCCCTGTGGGGCCGAGCGGACCCGATTGGTTGAGTTCCATAAGGTGCATGCGCACCAGGCCGATATCGATCACCTCGCCCACCACGGTGCCTATCTGTATGCGATCGCCGACCCGAATTCCATACTTGCCGATGAGGAAGAAATACCCCACCACGGAGACCAACACGCTTTGCATGGCCACGGCCACACCGGCGGTCAGAAGACCCGCAAAGGTGGCGAAGGTGCTGATCTGTGTCACGAAGCTCAAGCCCACGATGGCAAGCACCACCGTCCATAGAACAATGGTTCGAACCAGCAGTAATTGCGAGCGACGCCGTGGCTCATGGGAATAGCGCAGCACCGCCCGGCGCCAAATTTCCGCAAGCCCAAATACCACCGCCAACATACCGGCCAAGACTGCTGCGCGAATCCCGAGCGCCGCCAACGCCTCGTGATACTGCCGCTCTGCCGACTCGCGCCAATTGCCGAGGTTGTGCCGGTACTGGCGCAACAGCACCTTCTCCTTGGTGAGAGGGAGCAGAATGTCCGACGTCTGCTTGAATAGCCAAGCCAAGGTATCGAATTGACCGCGCAGTTCCTGGTGCACGCCTTTCGCTGCGGCGTCCGACTGAGCGGCCAGCGCATCGCTGCGCGCCGAATAGGCCTTGAGCTGGCGGAGCGGCGGCGCGCTGATCTCATCGAAGGTTTGTGCGAGGTCGGCGGTATGCTGGTCGATCACTTCGATGCTGGCGACTTTGTTGCGCAGCTTGAACACGCTGGTTGCCAGTTCCCAGAGTCCCGAACGCACGGGAGCGGGCTTATTGGCGTCGGCTCCCGCCGCCACAGCGGCGGCGGAGCCGGCAGCCGCCGATGCTGCGGTGCTCGACCCCGCCGCCGGGTTCGCGCCCGAACTGGGAATGGTGGCAGCAATGGCGTCAATCTGCGCCTTGAGATTATTGGCGCCCGCGGCCTTCGGGTCACTGGAATTCACAAATTCCGTCATGGTGTCGAGGAGGTTTTTGCGGGCATCGAGCATGGCAAGCTCGCCCTGCAATTCGGCGTGCTTGCCGTCGCTTAGCTGTTTCTTGATGTCCTGCCGCTTGGCATCCAATTCGCTCTGCCTCTGGCTGAGCGCCTGCGGCGAGGAGGAGTCCGGCGTGTCCGCATCGGCGCTGCTCTGCGCGGCGCTGGCCTCGCTGCTCAAGAGTTCCGCATTAGCCCGCGCGATCTCAAACGACAAACCCACCACTTTATCGGCGGTTTGCCGATTGGCGAACAGAATCAATAGATCGCTGGGTTGAGTGGCGTTCTGCTGCTGAGTGCCCAAAGTACGGTACCAGTCCACAGTCTCATCCAGAATTTGGATGACCTGCTCGCCGGACAGCACCGCTACACGATTACTGGGCGCGCCCCCGTCAGAGGGTGTCTTGGTTGCGACGCCGGTGGCGGCACCAGCAACGGCGGCCATGAGGGTTAAGGCAAGCAGGGCTGGGCTATGCATACCAAATCCTACCCCAAGTGCCGCACGCTTGTGCTCGCGCCTCCGACTTTTAATGGTCAGAAGAACGCCGTATCTCATTGTATTTTACAGCAATAAGATACGGCCCTACAATCAGCCAGTACCGCGCGGCTTATAGGAGAATTTCTGGCCGGCAATGGTAGCCGCGTACATTAGGCCGCCCTTGGCAATCGTGAACACTGCCATGCCATTGGTGTACACACCGTCGTTTCTCGCATCCTTCTTGCCGGCACTCGCGCCAGCAGACGCGCCGCTGGTGCCCGCGCTGGCGGAGGCGCCTGCGGTGATCGCGACCGCGCTTGCGCCGGCCGTAAACTCAAAGGTGCCCGATTGGAACCTTTCCAAGGCGCCTTTATCTTGAAAGAAAATCAACTGGCTGTAAGCCTTGCCACCGGCTTGAAATCCGACGCTGACTTGACCCATGGTGGTGTCGCCAATGAGGCGCCCGTGCAAGTACACGTGGCCCTTGCCGAGCGCCCCACCGACGACGAAACCTGCTTCGCCGACATCGGGAAATACGGCGTAGGCATAGCTGTTATGAAAGAAAGAAGCACTCTCGCCCGCATTGCGAAACAGGCTGATGGTGTCACCGTACTTGCTGGCGTGGGCGAAGCCCGCCATCAGCAATAGCACGGGTGCGAGGCGAAATGCTCGGGAAATGGAGCTCATATGATTACCTGGTACGTATAGAGACGCCTATTATCGCTCTGCACCTTCCGTGGCGGTAGGCTTCAGTGACCTCAACTGGCGTAGGTATGCGCCTATAGACGGGCGCCGCCGTTGCTGGTTCAGCGGCGAATCATCCGCTTCATCAAGTGCGCGAGCGCCGACTCCACATCGCTGCACTGGCCCGTGTGCACGGGCGAGGTTTGTACGATGGTGCTTTTAGGCGCGACCAACCAATGAAATCGCTCGCGAGCCGACAGTCGGCCGATGGGTCCGGCATTGACGCCGCCCGCGCAGATGGCGGGAATAGCGGCCAAGGTGCCGCGCACCAGATCCAAATCCACTTTGGGGTCGAGCGTCACTAATGCTGCCTCATCGAGCTCGATACGCGCTTCCAGCGTGCGCTCGATATCGCAGGAGAGAATTATCCCCGCATTGACGAACTCGCCGCGTTCGACGCGCGGCACGACTCGCACGATGGCGTAGTCATACGTGCGCAGCGTGTGCACGAATGGCCTCCTGCACGAAGATGGCGGACGATTCAATTCGCGCTTTGAAAAATGCCAGGTAGGCGTCACGTTGTGCCGGCTTGCCGGAGAATCCTTCATCCTCGGGAAGCCAAGAATCGGGTATCCATTCGACGATGGCGGCCAGGCGATCGGCCGTCAGCACGCTCTTCATTTGCGTGTCGACCGCGACCAGGTTACTCGCATACTTGATCAACACATGATCCTTGATGAGGGCGAAGGCGTTCCGCGCATGGTTGTCGCCTTGTTTCCAGGCGTGGTGAAAGTACAGCGCTGCCCCGTGGTCGATCAGCCAGAGTCTACGATGCCAGATCAGCATATTCACGTTGCGCGCCGTCCGATCCACATTGCACACGAAGGCATCGAACCAGACGATGGCCGAAGCCAGAGCTGCGTCGGGTACGAACACCAAGGGGTCGAAGGTGACCGACCCCGGCAAGTAGTCCAATCCTATGTTGAGGCCGGCACTTTTACGGATGAGATCAGAAATCTCGGCATCAGGTTCCGTGCGCGCCAAGTCGACGGGCAATTCCACGAAGGCGATTTCGGGCACCTGCAGGCCGGCGAGACGTGCGATTTGTCCGGCCAGCAATTCTGCGATCAGCGCCCTGGGACCCTGTCCTGCGCCGCGAAATTTAACGACATAAAGACCCTCATCATCGGTCTCCATAATGGCCGGCAGCGAACCACCCTCACGCAGCGGCGTCACATAGCGGCTGGCCATGACCGTTCGTACATCCATCATGCTGCCAAGCTTACCGGATCCGCGGCTCATAACCGCCAGTTAGCCGAGCGCGATGCGCAGCAACTCACAGCGCTTCCACTTGCACCAGGCAATCGTAGAAAATCGGTGCCCGTCCCATATCGGTAAGCGTGTCGCTGCTGGTCAATTCGTTGGCGTTCTTGCCATCGCGCGCCAGTTTCTTCCACCACACCGACAAACCCACGACTACCCCGCGACGGGCGCGATCGGTGACCCGGGCGCGCAGTTCCATGCTGCCCCGATCGTTGAACACCCGCACATACTTGCCCTGCAGCACGCCTCGCTGCGCAGCATCGTGCGGATGCATGTCGAGCCAAGGCTCGCCCTCGGCGGCGCGCAGGCTCTGCACATTGACGAAGCTGCTATTGAGGAAATTTCGTGCGGGCGGAGAGATCATTGCCAGCGGATAGCGGCCGGCCGCCTCGCTACGGGTGTCTTCCTGCGGCGCGATGTAGTCGGGCAAGGGATCCACGCCCAGCGCCTGGGCGCGAGCTGAATACAACTCCGCTTTTCCGGACGGAGTATCGAAGCCGCCGTTGGCAAAACGCGCAACTTCCTTGGGCAAGCCCACCCGTTTCCAACCCACGGCGCGCACCGCATCGAAGTCCCAATCTCTCGGCACCGCGACCTGGGCGATGGCCTCGTCCGAATCTTTGAAACACGGCTCGTTCATTCCCATGGCTTGTGCCAGCAGACGGAATATCTGCGTATTGGGTTTGCATTCGCCCAAGGGCGCAATCGCCGGATTGTTGGCCATCATGTAGTAGTGGCCGTAGGGCTTGATGACGTCCAGATGTTCGAGCTGGGTGGTGGCCGGCAGCAGGATATCTGCGAAGTCGGCGGTGTCTGTTTGGAAATGTTCCAGCACCACCGTGAACAAGTCTTCGCGGGCGAAGCCGCGCGCCACGCGCGCGGAATCAGGCGCCACCGCGACGGGATTCGAGTTGTAGACTATGAGGGCATTGATCGGCGCGCTTTTATCGAGCAGGGCGTGGCCGATGGTTACCATGTTGATGGTGCGCGGTTTGCGTCCGGCCAGTAGATCGGGGCGCTCCAGCGCCGGCCCATCGATCTCGAAATTGCCGCCGGTGGCCAGCAGCAGGCCGCCCGCGGCATCGCGAAACGCGCCGACCAACGCCGGCAGGCAGGCGATATTGCGCGTTGCCATGCCGCCTCCGCGTACCCGCTGCATGCCATAGTTCGCGCGGATCAAGGCGGGTCGGGTGGTGCCATAAGCTTGCGCGAGGGATTCGATTTCGCCGGCGGTGATGCCGCAAAGCGCCGCCACTTTTTCAGGTGGATACGCGGCAGCGCGTTCGCTCAACGCCTCGAATCCCAAGGTATGGTCCGCCACATAGTTGCGATCGATCAGGCCGTCGCGAATCAGCACATGCATGAGCCCGAGCGCCAATGCCGAATCCGTGCCGGGCAGCAACGCAATGTGGCTGTGGCATTTTTCCGCAGTCAGCGAACGATACGGATCGATGGCGATGAGAGTGGCGCCACGGCGTTTGGCCTCTTGAGCGCGGGCCCAGAAATGTACGCTCGAGGTAATCGCGTTCGAACCCCAGAAAATGATCAGCTTGGCCTCATCCACCAATTCCATGTCCATGCCGATGCGGCGGCCGAGCGTGATTTCATGGCCGGCGGTGCCCGCCGCTGCGCAAATGGTGCGGTCGAGAAAACTGGCGCCCAGCTTGTGGAAGAAGCGCATGGACATGGATTCGCCCTGCACCAGGCCCATGGTTCCCGCGTAGCTGTAGGGCAGAATTTGCTCGGGGTTGTGAGCGGCCATGTGTTTGAGACGCTCCGCAATGGTGGCAATCGCCTCCCCCCAACTAATGCGCTCGAACCGCCCTTCTCCCTTCTTGCCGATGCGCCGCAAGGGATGCATCAAACGGTCCGGATGATAGGTGCGCTCGGTATAGCGAGCCACCTTGGTACAAAGCACCCCGGCGGTTGGCGCATGCGCCGCGGACCCCATGACCTTGATGGCAATGCCATCCCTGACATGGACGTCGAGGGCACAAGTGTCGGGACAGTCGTGCGGACAGGCCCCCTTTACGTGAGTCACGGGTGACCCGGCCGCGCCCTCTGCCTTCGCGCTCATATTGCGTTGTCCAATCACGGTGCATACCCCCTGTCGACAGCGGTCTCAACGCCGCCGATACTGTACCTTAAGGGTGCGGAGCGACGCTGTTGGCGCTGCCGGTCGCTGTAGGGTTAAATCGAGATTATACTCGTAAGTATTTATTGTTGTTATTGTTTTACATGATTCTGGCACGCATGTACAAGATGGAACGCGCAGCGCTGCGGCGATTCTCGGACCTTCGCCCATGACAACTCAGCCACGCCTATTCGGCGCGGTGGAAGCCGGCGGTACCAAATTCGTGGTCGCCATCGGCGATAAGCAGGGGACCATTTTGGCCCAGGAACGCTTCCCCACCACGGATCCGGCAGTGACGCTCGCGGCCATGACCGAGTATCTGCGGCAACGCGTTGCGGCCCTCGGTGCATTGAGCGCCATTGGCGTTGCCTCTTTCGGTCCGGTCGAACTCGATAGGCACTCGCCACACTACGGCTGTATCGGGAGCACTCCCAAAGCGGGCTGGAGCGGCACGGATATGGTGGGCGCCGTCGCTCGTGAATTCTCCTGCCCCATCGGCTTCGACACCGATACCAACGCGGCGGCTCTTGCCGAATATCGCTGGGGTGCGGCGCGCGGCGTTGACCTTCTGGTGTATCTGACGATTGGGACGGGAATCGGCGGCGGCATATTGGTGGGCGGCGTGCCGACGCACGGCCTCATGCACTCGGAGATGGGTCATGTGTTCCCGCGGCGCCATCCACTTGATTTGGGTTTTGCCGGCGTGTGCCCCTTTCATCGCGATTGCCTGGAAGGTGTGGCCTCGGGCCCTGCGATTCTGGCGCGCACGGGAGCCTTGCTGCAGGAACTCGATGCCGCGCATGTGCAATGGGAAATCGAGGCGGATTACTTGGGACAACTCTGCGCCCTGCTGGTCACGACGGTCTCGCCGCGCCGCATCGTCATGGGCGGCGGCGTCATGAGTCAGGCTCGCCTGCTGCCCTTGGTGCGTGAGCGCATGCGCCACTGGTTGGGCGGCTACATCGAGCGCAGCGAAGTGCTCACACGCACCGAGCACTATGTTGTGGCACCGGGACTCGGGGAGAATGCCGGTATTACCGGTGCCTTGGCGTTGGCCATAGATGCCGCGGCGGGGATAGAGCGAGTTTAAATTGCAGTCTGGTTAGGCGGCGCCAGCTGCAGCAACATCCGCCTCAGTGCGAAATGTCGATAACTGTGCAGAATCAGCGACTCGATTTCCGGCCAATCGCACCCCGCGTTGACATCGAGCGAAATCCAACCCTTGTGACCCAGATAGGGAGGAATGGAATAGCGCGCATCCGCCGTGAGCAGACTTTGATTGTCCACCCCCACCCAAAAATGCAAGGCAAGGCGCTTGCCGTCATGACGCGCCAACGCAAAGGTTTTTTTGCCGGCCTGCCACACCGGGCAGCCAAATTGACTGCCTTCATGCGATTCCGGCAGTGCGAGGCAGATAACGCGTAAGGTCTTGAGCACACCTAGCGCGCGCGGCGATTTCAGAGGGTCGATCTGGCTCGCGGACAGGCTCTTCTTGGGTGGCTTGAACACCGGTGTCTTGCCGAGCACCCCCCGAAGTGCGGGGGGCGCCACCTTTTCATAAGCCTCGCGCACCAATTGGGCTACGCGCTTCCACGCCAATCCCTGGTCCACACACACACCTAACCAGCCGCGCGGACCCACGTAGGGAGGCACGAAGAAACGTTCGGGCTCCGCGGCCACGTACAATTCCTGCGCTCCGGGCAGGGCATTAAGCCATAGCGCGACGCGTCCGTCCCCATGGTGATTCACGGCGTACATGGCGAAGGTCTTACCCCCGCGCACTCTGAAGTTGGGCGAGCCGTGCGAGATAAACTCCTCGGTTTCCGGCAGCCATAGGCATACCTCCCGCACCACCTGGTGAATATCGCGTGCCAAGCTACTCTCCGCGCGAACCGACGCTTGCCGATGCTACATTGAGAGGCATGCGATCACCATCAACAATCTCACCCAGGCAACCGCTGCTGCTGTTGTCCGGGCTACTGTGCGACGAGACCGTCTGGGCCGATATTCCGGCGCGCCTCGCGGATATCGCCGCGGTGCAAGTGGTGTCGTTTCGTGGGTTTTCCTCCATTGGCGCCATGGCCGAGCACGTGCTGGCCACTGCGCCCGAACGCTTCGCACTGGCAGGTCATTCCATGGGCGGACGGGTGGCGCTCGAAGTGATGCGTTCGGCGCGCGGGCGCGTTGCGGGTCTTGCCCTGCTCAATACGGGAGTACACGCGGTTCGCGACGGTGAACCTCAGAGTCGCGGCCGACTGCTGCGCGTGGCCTACGAGCAGGGCATGACGTCGCTCGCCGCCGAATGGCTGCCGCCTATGCTGGCCGCGGGTGCGCGTAAGGTGGAACTCCTGCCGCGCCTGACGGCGATGATCGAGCGCTCGACTCCCGATTCCTATGCCGGGCAAATCAGTGCGCTGCTCAATCGACCGGATGCTATGCCGATACTGCCGAGCATCGATGTGCCCACGCTGTTGCTCAGCGGCAGTGAAGATACCTGGTCGCCGGTGTCGCAACACGAGACCATGCGCCGCCGAATTCCGCATGCCACATTGTTCGAGGTCCATGGCGCGGGTCATATGGCGCCAATCGAAAGACCGGACGCGGTCGCGCTGGCGCTGCGCGAATGGTTGGCCAAGATCTAACGGCGCCAATACCGGCCCCGGCGGGCACAAGTTCTTGCTATAGTTTTTCGTACAGGGAGAAACCATGCATAGCATTCGCGTCGATAGGTGGGGTTGGATCTTAGCTCCGGTAATGGCTTTGGTCTGGCAGAGCGCGGCAATAGCCGCCGACACCGTCCTCATTCACGGTCACATCTATACGGGCAATGCGCAGGCGCCTTGGGCCTCGGCATTGGCGGTGTCGGGAACGCGCATCGAGGCGGTGGGCAGCGACGCTGCCGTGCTGAAGCACCGCGGCTCCAAAGCGCAGGTGATCGACTTGCACGGCCAAACCGTCATCCCCGGCGTCGTCGATTCTCACACTCACCTTCTATATGGTGCCCTCGCGCTGCATGGCCTTAACCTGTCTACGCCGGAGGCCAGCATTACGGCGGAGAAGCCGCAGCTGCTGATCGCTCGGCTCAAGGACTATGCCGCCTCTCACCCCAAGGACGCCGTGATATTCGTACGTGCGGATTTCAACACCGTGCAGCCGTCCACCCCCAGCCACACCCTGCTCGATCAAGCCGTACCGGATCGGCCGGTGGTGGTTCATAACACCTCGGAACATGCGGTATGGCTCAACGCCGCCGCCTTGACCATGTCCGGCATTACGGATCTACCGGTCAAGGATGCGGACGAAGAGCGCGGCGTCATCCGCGACGCCAGCGGGCACCCGAGCGGCGTGCTGCTCGAGGCCGCCATGCAGCTCGTCGCCCGCGCCGTCGCCGTGCGCGTGCCTGTGGAGGAACAGTTGTCCATGGTGGAGGCCGCGACCCGCTACTTGAATAGCTTCGGCATCACCAGCGTGGTCAACGCCACGGGAGATCTGGCCGAGATCAGCCTGTACGGTACGCTGCGCGACCGCGGCACCCTCACCGTACGCACGCGAACCAGCTTCGGCGCAGTGGCCGTACAGCATCATTTGTGGCCGGCCTTTCTCGCAGATCTGGAGGAGGCGCGGCGCCTATATCACGATGACTGGGTCTCGGCGAACCTGGTGAAGTTTTTTGCGGACGGCGGCAGCGGGCTCATTCCGCCGCTGGTGTATGCGCCGCGCGATTACGACGCACTGGTAATGGAGTTGGATTCACGCGGCTACCAGCTGATGACGCATGCGCTGCGAGCCGATTCGGTACATATGATATTGGACACCTACGAACGCTTGGAAAAAGCGCACGGTCCCAAGGATCGACGCCTGCGAATCGAACACGCCGATCTCATCGACGCTGAAGACATACCGCGTTTCGCCAAACTCTCGGTGATCGCCGACATGCAGCCCACGTTCTGCTGCGGGGATGAGGGACTGAATCTGGATCCCACCGACATTGTTCCCTCGGATCGCTGGCATTCCCTGCAACAAAGCGGTGCGGTACTGGCCTTCAGCAGCGACTGGCCCTGCACCTGGCCGCCCGATCCCTTCGTGTCAATTCAAGAAACCGCGACGCGCCAGGTTTGGAAATCCGCCGATACGGCCAATGTCACCGGCGAGACTCTGGACGGTGCGGCCAATGGCGGCGCGCGCCTCACCGGAGGAACCTACGTGCCGGAGGAACGCATCAGCGTAGCCGACGCAGTTCGTGCCTACACCCAAGGTTCCGCATTCGCCGCCTTCTCCGACAAACAGGTGGGCACTCTGGAAGTGGGCAAGCTGGCGGACCTTGCGGTGCTGTCGCAGGATATATTTACGGTTGCTCCCGAAACCATCGCCAAGACCCTAGTGGTCACTACCATGGTGGGCGGCAAGATCGTTTATCGTCGCTGAGGTCCAGGTCGGCGCGTGGGCGCCGCCTAGGTGATGTATTAACGTGCAAGTCTGGCATCGAGCCGCGGAAACACCCGGCGCGCGTTACCCTCGAATATTTTATGGCGGTCGGTATCACTTAGCGTAAGCGCGTCCAGATAGCGCTTGGTATCGTCGTAGTACTGACCCGTTTCCGGATCGATGCCGCGCACTGCTCCTACCATTTCGGAGCCGAAGAGGATGTTGTCGGCCGGAATGACCTTGAGCAGCAACTCGATGCCCGGCAGGTGATAGACGCAGGTATCGAAGAACACGTTCTTCAACAAGTAATCTTTTAGCAGTGGGCGCTTCATATCCTGGGCAAGCCCGCGGTACCGACCCCAGTGGTAGGGCACTGCCCCACCGCCGTGCGGGATGATGAATTTCAAGGTGGGAAAATCGGCGAACAGATCGCTGGTGAGAAACTGCATAAAGGCGGTGGTGTCGGCGTTGATGTAGTGAGCACCGGTGGCATGGAAATTCGCATTGCACGAAGAGCTCACATGCACCATGGCCGGCACGTCGAGTTCCACCATTTTCTCGTACAGCGGATACCAGTGCCGGTCGGTCAGCGGCGGCGAGGTCCAATGACCGCCTGAGGGATCGGGATTTAAATTGCAGCCGACGAATCCCAACTCCCGGACGCAGCGCTCGAGTTCCGCGGCGCTGTTGACCGGCGCAATCCCCGGCGATTGCGGCAGCTGGCACACACCAATGAAATTACCCGGATACAGTTGGACCACGCGGTGAATCAAGTCATTGCAGGCGTCGGTCCAGCGCCGGCTGGTGGTTTCATTACCGATGTGATGCGCCATGGCGGAGGCGCGCGGCGAGAAGATGGTCAAGTCCGTGCCACGCGCGCGCTGCAATTTCAGCTGGGCATTTTCCAGGCTGTCGCGAATCTCATCATCACTAATATTGGTTTGCGCGCTCGAGGGCAGGTCGAGGCCGGCCTTCAGGCCGGCGATTTGCTCATCGCGGAATTTCTGCAGTGGGCCGGGCGCCGTGGTGTAGTGGCCGTGGCAGTCAATGATCATAGGCAAACCCTTATTCAGTCGGTCCAGTACAGGCGGCTGGGATTGTCCACCAGAATCCGCTGCCGCTCCGCGGACGCCGGGCAAATCTCGGCGAATAAATCCACCAGCTCGCCGTCATTCGGCATGTCCATGGCAATGTTGGGATGCGGCCAGTCGGTGCCCCAGAGGATGCGCGCCGAATCCACCCCAATCAGCGCGCGCGCGAACGGCACGGCATCGCGAAACGGCCGCTTGCCCACGGAAACGCGCTCCGAGCCGCATACTTTGACCCACGCCAGTGGATTGTTGCGGAACAATTCGAGCAACAGTTGGAAAGGTCGCTGTTCCACACCCTCGGCCGCCTTCACCCGTCCCATGTGATCGATGATGAAAGGCACATCGATACGGCGCAACAATCCCTGCTGGGTCAAGATATCCTCGGCATCAAAATGCAGCACCACGTGCCAACCTAAGGGTTTGATGCGCGACACCAAGCGATGAAAGACCTCAAGATCAGGGACGCCGCCCAAGTGCTTGACGAAATTGAAGCGGATGCCGCGAATGCCGCCCTGGTGCAGGCGCCTGAGTTCTTGATCCGTTACTGAATCCTCGACACAGGCCACGCCACGATAGCGGCCGCCGCTCGACGCTATGGCATCCAGAGTGACCGCCATGTCAGTTCCGTGGCAGCTGGCATGCACGATCACCGCCCGCTCAATGCCGAGGTAGGCATGCAGCTTGCGCAGGTTCTCAATCGGTGCATCGGGGGGCGTGTAGCTGCGGTCCGCTGCATAGGGAAAATGGCTCGCCGGACCGAACACATGACAATGCGCGTCGCAGGCGCCCGCCGGCAAGACCCAGCTCGGCTTGACCGGATTTGGATCGGGAGGCAGACACCCCTTTAAAGGATTTTTTGCGACGGTGGTCATTTCTGAGTCTCTTTGCGCCAAGCCGCCTCGTCTTCGAAATACTTCAGGCCCGCGTTGGCCAGCGGTTCCCGCATGGCGTACACATCCACACCTAACTCCCCTGCCGCCAGACGTTGGCGAGTGCCGGCCTCTTTCTTTTCTCGAGCGGCGGCCGCGGCGGCGACGCGCGCTGCCAGCAATTTGGGAACGATGACCACACCGTCGTCATCCGCGACCACCACATCGCCCGGGTGCACCAGCGCTCCGGCGCAAATGATGGGTGTGTTCACCGAACCCAGGGTGGCCTTCACCGTGCCCTTGGCGTGAATGGCCTTGGACCAAACGGGAAATCCCATGTCGCGCAGATCTGCCACATCGCGGCACCCGGCGTCGATCACCAAGCCCAGCGCCCCATGAGCTCGAAACGAGGTGGCCAGCAAATCGCCGAACATGCCGTCGCTGTTGTCGGAGGACACGCCCAGCACGGCCACATCGCCGGGCTGCAGCAGCTCGGCGGCCACATGCAGCATCCAATTGTCTCCGGGATGCGCGAAGATGGTGACCGCGATGCCGCAGGCCTTGGCGCCGGGATAAATGGGGCGCATGTACGTCTCCATCAGTCCCACCCGCCCCATGGCCTCGTGGATGGTGGCGACGCCATACTTTGACAGTTCTGCAACGCTCGCTGCATCGGCGCGAGTCACCTGGCGTACGGCTATTCCGGATTGTCCTATCATCGCCTCACCTTCTTGCGTCCAAATCATAGGGTATGAAAACGTCGCCGCGCATGATGAGACGGGCCGTGCGCAGCAGCGCGGCATTCAACACTTCAGTGGGGTTCGCGGGATTCATGGCCAGCACCACGCTGAACTCGCCGCTGGGGTGCTCCACCGACACCGTCTTCACCAGGCCCGATGGAACCTCCGCATAGCGATTCGCGACGCTGCCCGGCAGTACGGCAGCGGTCGCCACCGTCACGGCACCCAAGACTCCAACCGCGGAATGGCAGTCATGAGGAATGAAGGTGCGCGTGCAAATCTGGCCACCGGCCTGAGGCTTCGCCACCAAGCACATTTTGGGCACGACTTTATTGCTCACGTCACCCAGATGCATCGCGGGGCCCGCCTGGAGACGAATCGATTCAATTTTTTGCTTAAGCACGGCGTTGGCATTGAGCTCATCGCGAGTCTCGTAGCCCGTCACGCCCAGCGCCTGCGCGGAAATCAGCACCACCGGCATGCCGTTGTCGATGCAGGTGACGTCAACTGCGTCGAAGACATCGACCAGGTGACCCGTAGGCAGCAACGAGCCGCAGACCGAACCCGCGGTCTCCAGAAAGCTGATGTTCACGGGCGAGGCGGTTCCGGGTACGCCATCGATGCGCGCCTGGCCGGAATATTCCATTCGTCCGCCGGGAGTCTGCACCTCGATGTCGCTCATGGTTCCCGTGTTGCGGGTGAGCACCCGCAGGTTGGTAACAGCGCCCACAGCCTGCACCAACCCGGTCTCTAGACCGAAGGGCACCACCGCCGCCAGCATATTGCCGCAGTTCGGGGTGGTATCCACCCGCGCCTCCTTGATGGACACTTGGGCAAACAGAAACTCCAGATCCACCCCGGCACTTTGTCCGCGGCGCACGATGCCAACTTTACTGGTGAGCGGGTCTGCGCCACCGAGGCCGTCGATCTGGCGCAGGTCGGGCGAGCCCATGATGGCAAGCAGCATGGCATCGCGTTGCGCAATATCCGTAGGCAAATCGCTTTCGAGAAAGAACGGTCCGCGTGAGGTCCCACCGCGCATGAACAGACAAGGAATGGCTCGCTGCATGAATGACATCCGTCGCCCGCAACTTGAGGGACTGTAGTTATGACGTATACTATCAAGGAATGAATGATATACCTGTTATCGCAATTCGGCATAGCCGTCCCACGAGCCTTGCATGGATCTAAAGCAGCTGGAGTATTTTCGCCATGTTGCGGAGCTCGGCAGCTTCACCCGCGCGGCTGCCTTTCTCTCGGTGGTGCAGCCGGCCCTGAGCCGACAGGTGCGCCAGTTGGAAGTCGAGCTCGGTCAGAACTTGTTCGACCGCAACGGCCGCGGTGTGGTGCTCACCGATGCCGGCACGCGCCTGCTCGAGCACACCCGCGGTATTCTCATGCAGGTGGGCCGCGCCCGACAAGAACTCGAGGATCAACGGAACGGCGACTCCGGCCACTTCGTGCTGGGATTGCCACCGAGCTTGGGTCGCAGCGTCACCGTGCCGCTGGTGAAGGCCTTCGCCCGCCTGCTGCCCAATGCCAGTCTTGCCACCGTCGAGGGTTTGTCGGCCTACATGCTGGAGTGGTTGGACGTCGGCCGGGTTGACTGTGCGCTGGTGTATAACGCACCGGGCTCGCCCAGCATCGATTTGCAGCCCCTGCTGGACGATCAATTGTTTCTCATTGCACCGCTCGCGGACAAATCGCGGCGCAAGACCCGCAAGTCGATCACCCTGGCAGAACTCGCAGAATATCCTCTGATCATTCCCAGCCGCCCGCATTCCATCCGTATGTCGGTGGAAAATGCGCTGGCCGGCGTCGAAGGCAAAATCAAAGTCGCGCATGAAATCGAATGCATTCCTGCGGTGATCGATTTGATACGCCAAGGCCACGGGTACGGGGTGTTGCCTCTGAACGCGGTCAAGTCCTCGCCCTGGGTAGATGAAGTACAGGTCAAGCCCATCATTTCCCCCATCCTCACCTCGTCGCTATCCATCGCCATCTCGGCGCAACGGCCCAAGAGCCCGCTCATGCGCAAGTCGCTCGATGTGATACGCGATATCGTGCGCCAAGAAATTCGTTCCGCGGAGATCACGACATGAGCGAGCCACATGACTATGACGATATACCGGGCACTTACGTATACGACGCCGCGCGCGGTCGGCTCGGCTACGCGCTCAACATGTTCTGCATGTCCCTGAACAAGATAGAGAACCGCAAGAGCTTCAAGGCGGATGCAGCCGCTTACCTGGACGGATTCCCGCTGACGGCTGAGCAGCGGCGCACGGTGCTGGAGCGCGATTGGCTGGGCATGCTCAAGGTGGGCGGCAATATCTATTACACCATCAAAATCGCCTTTTGCGACGGACTCACCTTTCAGGACGTGGCCGGCATGATGTCCGGCGTATCCAAGGAAACCTACGCCCAGATGATGTTGGCAGGAGGACGCACTCCAGAGGGCAATCGTTACAAAGACCCGAGCGTCACGGAGAAACAACATGGCTAAAATTGTCGCCGGCATTGCAGTGTCGCATGTGCCGGCCATCGGTGTGGCCATGGACAGGGGCACGACGGGCACTGCCTACTGGCAGCCTCTGTTCAAGGGCTATGAGCCCGCGCGCGAATGGCTGGCAAAATTGGCGCCCGATGTGGCCATCATTGTCTATAACGACCATGCATCGGCCTTCTCACTGGAAATCATTCCCACCTTTCTCATCGGCGTGGCCGCGCAGTTTCCGATCGCCGACGAGGGCTTCGGTCCGCGCCCGGTGCCCGTGGTGAAAGGGCACCCTACCCTCGCCTGGCATCTGGCCGAATCGCTGATCCTCGATGAGTTCGACATGACCATCGCCAATGAAATGCCGGTGGACCATGGCCTCACCGTGCCCCTATCGGTGACCTGCGGCAAGCCCGATGCATGGCCGTTTCCGGTCATTCCGCTGTGCGTGAACGTGGTTCAATATCCGCCTCCCACCGGCGCCCGCTGCTACAAGCTGGGGATGGCGATTCGCCGTGCCGTGGAGAAATTCGATCAGGATCTTCGCGTAGTCATCTATGGCACCGGCGGCATGTCGCACCAGCTGCAGGGCGAGCGCGCCGGCCTCATCAATCGGCAGTTCGATACGGCGTTTCTCGATGGGCTCACCCGCGACCCCGTGGCGCTCAGCAAGATCACTCACACTGAGTATATGCGTGAGGCAGGCTCAGAAGGTGTGGAAATGGTGATGTGGCATGTGATGCGCGGCGCGCTCGGCGATGATGTAGCCGAGGTCTATCGCCACTACCATGTACCGGCGTCCAACACCGCGGCTGGACTGATGATTCTCGAAAATAGGAGTGCGGCATGAAGGTTTGCCTCGCAGGCCACGGCGCTTTCGGCATCAAGCATTTGGAAGCCATGACCAAAATCCCCGGCATCGAGGTCATCTCGCTGGCGGGTTCGAACGTGGAATCCGCGCGCGAGGTGGCGCAGCAATGGAAGATTCCCCATTGGAGCGCGAATCTCGCCGAATGCCTGGGTCAGCCTGGTCTCGATGCCGTGATTCTCACCACACCGACACAAATGCACGCGGCGCAGGGCATTCAGTGCATGCGTGCCGGCAAGCACGTGATGATCGAGATCCCCATGGCGGATTCGGTGGCGGACTCGGAAATGCTGGTGCGAGCGCAACAGGAGACCGGTGTGGTCGCCATGGCCGGACACACCCGCCGCTTCAACCCCAGCCACCAATGGGTGCATAAGCGCATACTCGCCGGTGAGCTTAGGGTGCTGCAAATGGATGTGCAGACTTATTTTTTCCGTCGCACCAATACCAATGCGCTGGGCAAGCCGCGCAGCTGGACCGATCACCTGCTGTGGCACCACGCCTGCCACACGGTGGACCTGTTCGCCTATCAAACCGGCGAGAACCCATCGCAGGAGTTTGCCTTACAGGGACCCAAGCATCCGACATTGGGCATCGCCATGGACATGTGCATCGGACTCAAAAACAAGGCAGGAGCGCTCTGTAACCTGTCTCTGTCCTTCAACAACGAGGGTCCCTTGGGCACTTTCTTTCGCTACATCTGCGACAACGGCACCTATGTTGCGCGCTACGATGAATTGCTGGACGGCAAGAACAATCCCATCGATGTGTCCAAGGTGGACGTGTCCATGAACGGCATCGAATTGCAGGACCGGGAATTCTTTTCGGCCATCAGCGAGAATCGCGAGCCGAACGCCAGTCTCGCGCAGTGTCTGCCGGCCATGCAGACCTTGGGCAAATTGGAGCGGCAGCTGGAGAGTGCCCCGGCCTAGCGCGGCCTGGTTATGAATGCGGCTGCCGTATGTTCCCCGCGCGCGAGCCGCCAGCTTCGTCATCTACTGTATGTGAATCATTGCTTCACGTACCCAGGGCCACAATACAATCGCGGCCGCCATACTGCTATCACAATGTTGGCGAGGGCGAGCGTGAGCAACAGCCATAGGCTGCCGCGTTCGGTTCGCAACACCAACGCCAACTGAACGGTATCGGCGTGCCCGGAAGCTGCCAGTGCAGCGAGCTCCGCAGCATGGCGGGCACTGCCGGCGATGGTCACTAAAGTTCCTTCGAACATGCTGACCCCGAGCAGCGCCTTGAGCCACGCCCAACGCGCATCCACGTACGCCTTGTTGGCCGCAATCGCCAGCAGTCCGCTGATGAGTACCACGGCCAGGGAAGGAACCAGCAACCATTGAGTGATCACCGCAATCTGCTGTCGCGCGGCTGCATAAGCGATCAGCGGAAACGCCGGAGCCTTCGCAGCCAGCAAGATGCAGACTGCAAATGACCCCACCACGCCGATGGCGCCGATCTCGTGCAGTATCTTGATGAGCCTTCTCAGCATGAGTTCAGCTATTTAAATGCCGACTCCAACGCCTTCAGGCCCACCTTCGGATCCCAGAGGCCGTGATACATAGGTGGAATCTCCTTGTCGACTGTGAACAGTGTGTAGGCTGCGTGCATGGCGCAATGCACGGAGTATTCGACGGTGAATACAGTGTTGTCGGGTAATTCGACGAACTGGCCTAGAAAAGCAAAATTATGCGAGCCCTGCGGAATCACCAGCGGCCGATCACGCGGCACACGACGGCTGAACAGTGCCGAAGCGTAGGGCATCATGACTGTGGTCACGTCCGTGGTCTTTATGACCTCATCGAGAATGTCATCGAACCCCAGTTGACGAATCAGCTCAGTCAGGATTTCCCGCCCGGTGCACTGCGCCATGGGCTTTTCAACATAGTTACCTTTGTCATCGATGAACAGCCCGTAGCCCCACAGCGTAAAGGTATCGGCCGGCATGTCGAGAAAGTGCGGCTCATGCGGCACGACGATGGACAGCAGCCAGCCTGACTGCACAAAGGTCATCAGCGCCCCGGTGCCGGGGGCATTGTTCGAGTACTCGACAAGGCGCCGCAACAGCCGGTCGCCGCGCATGGTCAGAGTGAACGACTCCCATTTGTTTTCATCGATGTTGCCGTAAAAAGTGTTGGGCCGGCCGAAATCCCCTGCCTTGCGCGCAACGCTATCCCACAGTGACCAAGCGCCGTCGCGGCGGTCGCGGATGAGCTCGGGAATGGTGTCGTTGCCGGCATAGGTAGAGTCAGCGGTGATGGAGCCTAGGGTGATCATGCAGACGTCATTGGCACCAAGCGAAATGCTGGATTCAGCATCCCGGCTCCGGATGTGCAGCGCCGTGGCGCAGCGCCGACTCATGTTCGTCTGATCGAAATCGACATCGATCACGCGGGTGGCGAAGCGCACGTCCACCCCCTGCTCCAGCAACCAGCGTTGCAATGGCCGTACCAGAGAATCATATTGATTGTACTTGGTGCGTACCACTCCCGACAGCGTATGAATGCGCGAGAACTCCTGGATGAAGCGTAGGAAATAGCGCTTCAGTTCGATCGCGCTGTGCCAATTCTGAAAGGCAAACGTGGTGCGCCACATCTGCCAAAAATTAGTGCTGAAAAAATGCTCTGAGAACAATTCATCGATGCGCCGGGCGCCGAGCATGTGCTCAGGCGTTGCCAACAGCCGCGTCAGTTCCAGCCGATCGCGGGTGTCGAAGCCATACACACCGGCATCCATGATGCGGTGTTGAGCGTCGATCAAGCGCGCATGCGCCTCGGTCTTGACGCGCTGGTTGAATTCAACCGTCTCCTGACGCACGCTGATACGCGGATCTTCGAGAGACGGAATGCTAGCCATGAGATTCCATAGGCACTGGTAGGCCTCTTCCTCGAGCATGCGGCCGCCGCGGGTGACATAGCCGGCCTGAACGGGCGATAGCGCCCCGTCAAGCGCGCCGCCCGCCAGCCCCAATTCCTCCAGAATGTGAATGTGCTTCGCTGGAACGCCGGCATCGCGGATGAGGAAGGCCGCCGCCGCCATGGAAGCGATGCCGCCTCCCACCAGCCATACCTGGGAGGTACTCGCATCAATGCTTGTTGTGTTCATTGAAGGTAGACTACAACAGAGGAGAACTTCAATGTCAGAGTTGCCCCTGTGGATTGAGGCTGCCCGTGAAAACTGGCACTGGCAGGGTCAGAGCCGGCCGCCGTTCGCGCAAATTCCCACCGCGGATCAGGAGTCCGTTTGGGACTACCCGCGCCCGCCTCGATTAATCAACGATGCACGCGAGGTGGTCATTCGTTGGGGCGCGCTCGAAGTAGCCCGCACGCGCCGTGCGGTGCGCGTACTTGAGACAGCGCACCCGCCGAGTTTCTATTTGCCATTGCAGGACGTGGCGAGAAATCTTCTCGTTCCTGCCCAAGGATCCTCGTATTGCGAGTGGAAGGGTCCGGCCGGCTATTGGTCGCTGGTAGATGGCGAACGCCGGCTGGAGCGGGTGGCGTGGGGTTACCCTACGCCTATGGCGGGCGCCGAAGTACTCGCCAATCGGATCGCATTCTATCCGGCGTCGCTCGATTGTCGGGTCGACGGCGCGTGCGTAGCAGCGCAACCGGGTGGGTTTTACGGCGGATGGATCACGCCAGAACTGGTGGGCCCATTCAAGGGTGAGCCGGGTAGCGAAGGATGGTAGTCAACGCCCCGCCAGAGTGTTGCTCTTCTCAAACGGCAATCCGACATAATTCTCTGCCAGGCTGGTGAGCGCCGCATCTGATCCCGTGAGGTAGTCCAATTCCGCCAGTTGCAGTCGATGACTGAAGGAATCTTCCGAGAATTTATGCGTGAGCGAAGTGAACCACCACGAGAAGCGCACTGCTTTCCAGATTCGCCGCAGGCAGGTCTGCGAGTAGCAATCGATGAGATCCGTGCTGCCGGTTCGGTAATGTTCCACCAGCCCTTGATATAGCACCCGGACATCGGCGGCGGCGAGATTCAAGCCCTTGGCGCCGGTGGGAGGGACAATGTGCGCGGCGTCCCCCACCAGGAACAGCCGGCCGAATTTCAGCGGCTCGACCACGAAACTGCGCAGCGGCGCGATACTCTTCTCAATCGAGGGGCCGGTAATCAACGCCTCGGCCACGGGAGTCGGCAGGCGCCGGCGCAACTCGTCCCAGAACCGCAGATCGGGCCACTGTTCCAAGTTTTCATCCAAGGGACATTGCAGGTAGTAGCGACTGCGCGTCTGGGAACGCATGCTGCACAGCGCGAAGCCGCGTTCGTGATTCGAATAAATTAATTCGCCCGCGACCGGCGGAACATCCGCCAGAATCCCCAGCCAGCCAAAGGGGTAAATTCGCTCGAAACTCTGCGACGCTCTGCTTGGGATACTGCGTCGGCACACACCGTGATAGCCATCGCAGCCGGCAATGAAATCACAGTCAAGTGTGTGCGTACGGCCGCCCTGCGAGTAACGCACGACGGGCTGCGGTCCGTCGAAGCCCGCGACACTGACGTCGCCGGCATCGAAGATTAATTTCGAACCGGCGGCGAGCCGCGCATCGGTCAGGTCCTTGGTGACTTCGGTCTGCCCGTAAACCGACATGGCATTGCCGGTGAAGCGCTTCAAGTCCACACGAAAGCTGTGGCCGGCAAAGCCTAAAGCGAATCCGTCGTGCACCAGCCGCTCCTGCAGCAGGCGTTCGCCCACCTGCGCCTGCAGCAGCAGATCGACGGTGCCGCTCTCTAACACACCCGCACGAATGCGGCTCGCGACATGCGCCCGGCTGTGGCGCTCCAGCACGACATTGTCGACGCCGTGCAGGTGCAGCAGTTGCGACAGCAGCAGACCCGACGGGCCGGCGCCGATGATGGCTACTTGAGTACGGGCCATGGCGGGCCTCTGATGTGACTTGGCGGCCAGCCTAGCAGCGCGCCGCCGGCGCCTTTGCACGATTAGGATGCGTGCTGGTACTTATCCGCCATGATGACGGCGCCGGAATTCATTCGGGCTCACGCCGCTGTGGCGCCGAAAAAAACGCGAGAAATACGCCGGATCCTTGAAGCCGAGCTCCACGGCGATGCCGTTCACCAAGCTGCCCGCGTACACAAGGCGCCGGCGCGCCTCCAGCGCCAGGCGCTGTTGAATCACATCGAAGGCCGTACAGCCGGCCACGCGCCGGCAAAGCCGATTCAAACTGGTCTCGGACAGGGCCAGCCGCCGGGCATAACGCTGCACCGGCCAGTGCTTGAGGTAGTGCGCTTCGATAAGCCGGCGGAAGCGACGCAGGCGCTCCGCGTCGGCAGTGGCATGGAACTTCGGCGCCTCACGCACTTGAGTACCATGCGCCAGAATCCACAGCACACACAGGGCCAGCCAGCTGGCCACCGGAGCGGCCCAACTGCCCGGTTGTCCGAATTCATCGCTCAGCTGTTCGAGCAGCCGTCCCAGCCGTGTGGCAAGCTCCGGATCTTGCCGCAGATCGATGCTGCGCGGAATGGCGAACAAGGCTTCGATCGGCGCGCGGTACGGCGTTGTCGCTGCGCTCAGCACGCGCCCAAGATCCACGGTCAGCACCCGCCCATCGGTGTCGACCCCAAAGCGGAAGCTGTGGACGGTCCCGGCCGGGATAATCATGACGGCCGGCCCCTTGAGATCGGTATGCGTTTCGTCCAATGTCACCGTGACGGGGCCCGCGCTGACCAATACGCACTGGCTGAGCAGGGTGTGGCGATGAGTACCGATCTTCCACAGATACTTGCGACTCCGCGCTTGAATGTCTTCGATGTGCACGCCCTCGACTTGGCCGGCTGCCGCCGGGGTTTCGCCGTACAACGAGAAACTCGGCACCGTGTGTCGCGTGGATGGCATCGCCTACTACTTAATTGGTTGTAACGTCACTTACCAATAATACTTCGCAGGCGCCCGCTCCGGTGTCATTGCGCGTCAATGAGGTCTTGATCCAGGTGCCGTCGTCGTGCGTACCGTCCACGAGTTCGCCCGACAAAGTCACGATCTCCCCCGGTCGCAGCCGCGACAATTGTCGAGCGATCAACGCGTTCTGCGGAATCACGTGAGTGTTGGCGCTGTGCGCGATGATTGAATCCCTTGGGATGGGTGGCTGCGCGGACGCCCGCCAAAAATAGAACCGATTGGATTGGGTTATATCGAGCGTGCGCAGAATTCGATTGTCCGACATGGGTCCCCAGCCCAAAGCCAGGTCCTCGGGAATCAAATCGGACAAAGTGTCGAAATGATAGCGTTCACGAGCCAGGATTCGTGCGGTGACCTGATAGTTGGCGCGCACCGTCAGAGTCCAGCGTCCGACGTGTACTTGGTCGCCGCCGGAGACATCGGTTTGCCGCGGATCGCCGACTGCCAATACGCCGTCGGGCGGATGAAACGGCCGATTGGTAAACCAATTCCATCCGCCCCAGCCTATATAGACAAACAAGGCACTCGCAAGTAAGGGGTGGCGCCACATGCAGGCACTGTGGCGCAAAACAACACCCCTTTCCGTGATGTCACTCGGAACTCAACTGCCCGCGGCAGGCGAGCTTAAGGCCCAATAGGCTTAGGCAGGCTTCTGTGCCCAGACCTTGCACCAGCCGCCGGCCGGTACGCTCTTGCCCGCGAAAATATTGCAGCCCGCAGTGGCATCGCCGGCCTTGCCTTGGAACTGCGCGCAGGTGCCGCATTTCTGCGTGGACTTGTAAGTGGGATTCGCCGCAGCATCGACCTTGCTGGCATCAGCCACGAAACCTAAGGCCTGTGCAGTGGGATCCTTAGGGTCGAGCGGCGGAAGTCCGGCAGCAGCCGCGGAACCACTCAGCAGGCCCATGGCGGGAATGAATGCGCCGGCGATCAGGCCGCCCTTGACGATAGCTCGACGCGAGATCTTGTTTTGCATTGCGTATCCTATGGGTGAGAAGGTCCTGTGCATTCTCACGCTTTTCCGGAATCATTTGCCACAAAAAAACTTAATAAATGCGTGGCGTACCGCGAACGATTCTCACTAACATTTGCGACGGCTAGGCGCGCCTTATTTCACGACGCAATCGAAACCAACCAGTCGCGGAACCGCTGCACTTCGCGACGGATTCGTTGCGGACGCTCGGGTGTGATGACGAAGTAGGAATTATCGTCATCAAATTCTCTTGACGACGCCTTGGCCAAGCGGCCGGTCGCGAAATAGGCGCCGAGAAAAATACCATGCGCCAGCGCTACTCCAGCACCGGCCGCCGCCAGTTCCAATGCTGCAATTGTTGTGTCGACGATGGGACCGCTACTTTCCTGAGTATTCGCGAGCTCCAGCATCTGGCGCACCTTTAGCCAATGATTCTCATAGCCCATGATGTGGATGGGAGTGTGCGACGGCAGCGCGTCGGTCGCACCCTTCGTCTGCGCGGCCCGCAACAGAGCGGGACTACACACGGCCAGAATGCACTGATTCATCAGGCGCTCCGAGCGATAGCCATGCCATTGACCGGCGCCGTAGCGAATCTCCAGGTCCGTCGCTTCATCGAGCACCGCGTTGTCCCATATCACAGAGGACAGGCGCACATCGATAGACGGATTGGCCGAGCTGAATTCCGGAAGTTGGGGGGCGAGCCACAAGGCCGCCAGCGACACCGGCGCATGCACGGTGATCTGCACCCGTTCCGATCCGCCGAACAAGCCCACCGTCGAATCCGCGAGTTCCTCGAATGCCTTGCGCACCGGCGGCAGGTAGGCGACGCCCATGGGCGAGAGTTTGACTCCCCGCGGTAGGCGTTCGAACAGCGCAAAGCCCAGATGGGCCTCCAGCGCGCGGATTTGGTAGCTGATAGCCCCGGAGGTTAGATTGAGCTCGGCCGCCGCCGCGGCAAAACTGGAGGTCCGGGCGGCGGCTTCAAAGGCTCGCAGCCAAGTTAGGGTGGGCAAACCGACGACGGGGCGGATTTGGGCCAAAAGAGCCTCAGCACTAAAATTTTGAGGCCAAAGGTACCAAAATACTGAGTTGTACACTGCCTATCGACCAATTTATTGTGGCCAACACAACGCCTTAAACGGTCATTAATGAAAAAAAACGCGCGCGTGGTGGTGGTCGGGGGCGGCATGATGGGTGCCAGTCTGCTTTACCATCTGGCCCTGGAAGGCTGTTCCGATACGGTGCTGCTCGAGAAGAGCGAACTCACCTCGGGTTCCACCTGGCACGCGGCAGGCCAATGCCCAAGCATCACGGGCAGTTACAACCTCGCGAAAATCCATGCCTATAGCAATCAGCTGTACCTCAAGCTCGAAGCGCTCACGGGCCAGTATGTGAGCTGGCACCCCTGCGGCGGCCTGCGGCTGGCGAACAACGAACATGAGCTGGCTTGGCTCAAGTACGTGTACGGGTACTCAAAGAACATCGGCTTCAGCATGGACATCGTCGGCCTCGATGAAATCAAGCGCTTAAATCCATTTTTGAGCACGGACAACGTGATCGCTGCGGGGTGGACCCGCGATGACGGGCATGGCGACCCTGCAGGGCTGTGCAACGCGCTCGCCAAGGCGGCACGCGACCTGGGCGCGACCGTGATGCGTCACACCCGAGTGCTGGGAATCCAACTACGTCCTAGTGGCGAATGGGAAGTGCACACCGACAAGGGCAGCATCGTGGCTGAAATGGTGGTCAATGCGGCCGGCTGCTACGCCCGCCAGGTCGCGCAAATGGTCGGGGCGGATGCGCCCATCACCAATATGCAGCACCACTATGTAGTGACGCATCCGATTCCCGCCTTCATGGAACGCAGCGGTGAGATTCCGGTGATGCGGGATTCTTACACCTCCGGATATTTTAGGCAGGAGCAGAAATCCGGTCTGATGGGCGTCTATGAAAGCAGCGGGCTGCACGAAGCCTGGGCGCCTCGTGGCTATCCTGAATGGGAGGCATCTAACGAATTGTTTGCGGACGACCTAGATCGCATCGCGCCATGGCTGGAGCGGGCCATCGAGCGCATGCCTATCTTCGGCGAAGTCGGTATTCGGCGGATTATCAACGGCGCCATCCCCCACACGCCTGACGGCGCACCGCTGCTTGGACCTGCCGCCGGCTTGAAGAATTTTTGGATGTGCTGCGGGACTTCATTTGGGATCGCACAAGGCGGCGGCTGCGGCAAGTATCTGGCGCAGTGGATGTTGCACGGCGACGCCGAAATCAATATGACGGAATTCGATCCACGCCGCTTCGGACCCTTTGCGGACTTGGGCTATGTGCGAGACAAGGTATTCCTGGACTATCGGTTGACCTTTACCACGCGCAGGCCCGGCGAGGAGGAGATGGCCGGACGCCCGCGCAAGATCAGTCCGCTGCATGAGACCCTACGTGCCCAGGGCTGTGTGCACACCGAGACTTTCGGCTGGGAGCGTCCCAAGTGGTTTTCACCCGATGGGCGCACGGAAGACTACGGCTATGCTCGCAACAATGTGTTCGACGTGGTGCGCGACGAAGTCGAGGCCGTGCATGCGCGCGTCGGCGTGCTCGATCTGACGGGTTTTGCCAAGTACGATATAAGCGGACCCGACGCTGAAGCATTTTTGAATCGCATCTGCGCCAACCAGTTGCCGCGCAAGACGGGCGGCATTGCACTCGTGCACCTGTTATCGCCGGCTGGGCGAATCTACGGCGAAATGACCATTACGCGCTTGAACGACCAATTATTTTACGCACTGTCCGCCGCCGCAGCAGAACTACGCGATCAGGATCTGCTCACGCAGAGTCTGCTGCCGGGCGAGTCGGTGCGCATCGACAATGTTACCGAACAGCGCGGCGTGCTGGTGGTGAGCGGCCCGCATTCGCGCGAACTCCTATCCCGCTTGACCGACGCCGATTTGGGCAACGAGGCCTTCCGTTGGTTGCGCGGCCGTGAGATTCACATTGCGGGCGAGCCGGTGCGCGCGCTGCGCGTGAGCTATGTGGGCGAACTGGGTTGGGAACTGCATCCGCCGGTAGGCTTCATGCCGGCCTTGTACGATGCGGTTTGGCGGGCCGGCCGTGACTTCGGCATTGCAAATTACGGGCTGTACGCGGTCAATTCCATGCGCATCGAGAAAGCCTACAAGGCTTGGTCCGCTGAACTCACCAACGAGTTGACCATGCTGGAAGCGGACATGCCGCGCTTCATTAATTTCGACAAACCCGACTTTGTCGGCAAGGCCGGCACGCTGGCTGCGCCCTCCCGTCCCTTAAAAATCGTCTACATCGAGGTCGCCGCCACCGATACCGATGCGCGTGGCGGTGAACCCGTGCTGAATGGGGATCGCTGCATCGGCGTGGTCACCTCCGGCGCATACGGGCACCGAGTCCGAAAAAGCCTGGCATTCGCTTGCGTACCGCCAGAATTCGCAGCGCCCGACTCGCGCTTCGAGGTGCTCATCCAGGGCGAGCGACGCGCTGCCACAGTGCTGCACGCCCCCGCCTTCGATCCCGATAACGTGAGAATGAGAGGTTAATTTGCCCAGCGATCTGCCCACCCGCGCCAGAGTGGTCATTGTCGGCGGCGGCGTCATCGGCTGCTCCGTGGCTTACCACCTTGGCAAAATGGGCTGGAACGACATTGTCCTGCTCGAACGCAAGCAGCTCACCAGCGGCACGACCTGGCACGCGGCGGGTTTGGTCGGTCAATTGCGCCAAAGCATCAATATGACTCAGCTCGCGCGCTATACCGGGGATTTGTATCGCGGTCTGGAAGCGGAGACCGGTCAGGCCACAGGCTATCGTCAATGCGGCTCCCTGTCCCTGGCCACCACCCCCGGCCGCATGGAGGAATTGCAGCGCAATGCCTCCATGGCCAAGGTATTCGGCTTGGCCGTTAACGTGGTGGGTCCCCGCGAAATTCACTCGCTGTACCCGCTCGCCAATCTGGATGACGTCATCGGCGGCATTCACATCCCGAGCGACGGCTATGCGAATGCCGTCGATATTACCCAGGCGCTGGCCAAGGGCGCCCGCTCCCGGGGTGCGCAGATTTTTCAGGATCTCAAGGTGACCGCCATTCATCACGACGGGCACGCGGTCAAGGGCGTGCAGACGGATCGTGGCCGCATCGACGCCGACTATGTCGTGTTGTGCGGCGGCATGTGGACCCGTGATCTTGCGGCCGGCATCGGTGTCACCGTGCCGTTGCATGCCTGCGAGCACTACTATGTGCTGTTCAAGGACGTGCCCGGCTTGAGTCCCGACATGCCGGTGCTGCGCGACTATGACCACTGCAGCTATTTCAAATATGACGCCGGTAAATTGTTGGTAGGCGCCTTCGAGCCCCACGCCCGGCCGTGGGGCTCGGACGGCATTCCGGATGATTTCTCCTTCGGCGAGATTGCTGGTGACTTCAGTCATTTCGAGCCCGTGCTGCTCGATGCCATGCGCCGCATCCCGGCGCTCGAACAAGCCGGCATACAGAAATTCTTCTGCGGTCCGGAAAGCTTTACACCCGACGTGCGCTATCACTTGGGTGAGTCGACCGAACTGAAGCACTGTTTCGTGGCTGCCGGCCTGAATTCCATCGGCCTGCAATCAGCCGGTGGCATCGGCAAGGTCGTCTCCGAATGGATTCGCGATGGGCATCCGCCCGTGGACTTATGGGAAGTCGATGTGCGGCGTAACATGCCGTTTCAAATCAATCGCAAATACTTGCGCGCCCGAGTCTCAGAGAGCCTGGGATTACTCTACGCCACGCACTGGCCGTTCCGCCAATACGAGACGGCGCGTGGTGTACGCAAATCGGCGCTGCACGATCGATTGGCCGCGGCAGGCGCCTGCTTCGGCGAAGCCTTCGGCTGGGAGCGTGCCAATTGGTATGCCCCTGCGGGCACCCTCCCCCGCGGCACGGCGCCGCAATACGAATATAATTACGGCCGCCAGAATTGGTTTGCGCCGAGTGCCGATGAGCATCGCGCCGTACGTACCGCCGTCGGGCTCTTCGATCAGTCCTCGTTCGCAAAATTTCGCCTCGAAGGCCGAGACGCCGTCCGCGTGCTCAGCCGGGTCTGCGCCAACGATGTCGACGTGGCGGCCGGAAGAATGGTGTACACCCAATGGCTGAACGAGCGCGGCGGGATCGAGGCAGACCTTACAGTAACGCGCTTGAGCGACACCGCCTACCTGATCGTGAGCGGCGCGGAAACTGAGAGCAAGGACGGCAACTGGTTAAGGCGGCACATCGAGCCTCATGCCAACTGCGTGTTGACCAATGTGACTTCCGGGATGGGCGTGCTGTCGGTAATGGGGCCGCGCTCGCGCGAGTTCTTGCAGTCGCTGACACCGGCCGATCTGTCGGACGCCGCCTTCCCCTTCGCCACCAGCCGCGTGATTGAACTGGGCTACGCTCTGGTGCGCGCCTCACGTATTACCTTCGTCGGGGAGCTCGGTTGGGAGTTGTACGTGCCGACCGAATTCATGCAAGGCGTGTATGACGAATTGACGAACGCGGGTGCTCGCTTCGGACTGGTGCACGCGGGTTACCATGCCCTGAATTCCCTGCGCATGGAGAAGGCCTACCGGCATTGGGGCCACGACATCGCGGACGAGGACACGCCTTTGGAAGCGGGACTGGGATTTGCGGTCAAATGGGACAAGCCGGGCGGCTTCATCGGCCGCGAAGCGCTGCTGCAACAGAGACAAACCGGCTGTAGCAAACGCCTGGTGCAATTCAAGCTCACGTCTGCCGAACCCCTGCTGTATCACAATGAACCCGTCTGGCAGGGCGACTCGCTGGTCGGATACATTCGTTCCGGTATGTATGCCCATACCTTGGGCGCGGCGGTGGGCTTAGGGTACGTCACCGCGCCTAATGGCGGCGTAGTCAAGGACATTGGTGCGGATGACTACGAGATCGAAGTCGCCGGCGTGCGTTATCCTGCCACCGCCTCCTTGCGTCCCCTATACGATCCAAAAAACGCGCGTATCAAATGTTGATCCGAGCGGAACCGCAAAGCGAGGTAATGATATGAGTGTATCGAGTAGTGACTTCCTGAACGAATCTGCAGTGATCGACCAGCTGGCGGGGAAAACTAAATTAGGCTATAGCCTCGATCGAAAATTCTATTGCGACGACGCCGTGTTCGATGCCGACATGGAACAGGTGGTCGGCCGCAAATGGCTGGTCGCGGGCCACATCGACCGGGTGCGCAACAAGGGCGATTATTTTCTCTACAAGGTGGGCAACGAGTCCATCATCATCGTGCGCAGCGATGAGTCCACCATCAACGCCTTCTACAATGTGTGCCGTCACCGCGGCTCGTTGATCTGCACGAAACCGCAGGGACGGGTAGCCCGCCTGACCTGCGGCTATCATGCCTGGAGTTATGGATTGGACGGCGCCCTGCTCGCCGCGCGTCTGATGCCGGCGGATTTTTCGAAGCAAGACAATGGCCTGCACCGCTGCCATATCCGGGTTTTCCACGGCTTTATTTTCATCAATTTATCCGACCAGGTGCCTCTGGATTTCGATGCCTCCTTCGGTGATCTGGCTCCTTACCTGGATTTCCATGGCTTCGCGGAGGCGAAAATCGCCTATTCCCAGTCCTATCCCACCACCGCCAATTGGAAGTTGATCGTCGAGAATTTCGTCGAGTGCTATCACTGCGCGCCGTCGCACCCGGAATTCTGTTCCATGCATCCGCCGGAGGCACTGATAGCCTTCGGTGCCGGGCCCAGTTCGGGCCCTGCTGAAGCGGTTGAGAAATATCTGCCGACGGTGCGCGCGTGGGAGGCTCGCGCGGCCGGTCTGGGCCGGCCCATAGGCACGGTGGATGATGGGCCGGAGTCCTCTCATTTAAGGCTGCTGCTGCAGCGGACCATTCGGGAGGGATATGAAACCGAGTCTCAAGACGGCCGGCTGGTGTCCGGCTTGATGGGCAAGCGCTTGGGGTTCGACCAGGGGCGCATGTACCTGTCGTTCAGCCCCTTCACGCAGGTGGTTGCCACCAATGATTTCGCCGTATTGTTTCTGTTCACGCCGCGTAGCACCATGCACACGGATGTGGACTTGTATTGGTTGGTCGACGGCAAGGCCTCCGAGGTAGACGTCAAGCGAATGATCTGGGGCTGGGACGAGACCACCAAGCAGGACAAGGAGATCACTGAGAACAATCAAGCGGGTATTTTGTCGAAGCACTATCAGCCAGGGCGCTACTCGGAACACGAGCGCCGGGTGGTGACGTTTCAGCAGTGGTACTTGGCGCAGTTTGGACATCACTTGAGCGATGCCCATGTTTGATTGCCAATGAGGAGTTGCAATGCCCGGGCTCGATTTGGAGGGTATCGGCCGATCCATGGTGAAGCTACGGGCTGAAGTGCCCGAAGACGCGTTTACGGCGGGTATATTAGGATCGCAGCGCACCGGCAATGGGGTCGTCATTAATTCCGATGGACTGATCCTGACCATCGGCTACCTGATCACCGAGGCCACGGATGTTTGGCTAACCACTCCTGACGGCCGCGAGTTGGCCGCTCATCCATTGGCGTACGACCAGGTGACGGGTTTCGGCTTGGTGATGCCACTGGAGAAAGCCGATCTCGCGCCAATCCCCTTGGGATCATCAGCAACGCTCAAGGTAGGCGATCACGGCTACGTGGTGAGCTCTCCTGAGTTCGCCGAGCCGCAGCAGGTGCGCGTATTCGCACGCCGTGAATTTGCCGGTGCCTGGGAGTACCTGCTGGAGGAAGCGATTTTCGCGACTCCGGCACATCCTCATTGGTCGGGGGCCGCATTGGTCGACACCCAAGGCGGCTTGGTGGGAGTGGGTTCCTTGCTGGTGCGCGAACTCAGCGCCGGCGAGGAAGTCAACGCCAATATGTTCGTGCCCATCGACTTGCTCAAGCCCATTCTCGGAGAATTGACCACTCGCGGGCGCACCTCGCGCCAGTCGCGTCCGTGGCTGGGCGTGTATGCAGTGGAAATGACCGGCCGTGTCTACGTGACCGGAGTGGCAGATGGCGGCCCAGCTCAATTGGCTGATATTCGTGAAGGCGACCTCATCAGTCACGTTGCGGACCACGATGTCGCCACCCTGCCCGATTTTTACCGGCGTCTGTGGGCGGTCGGCCCCGCGGGGAGCGGCGTGCCACTGACTGCAATTCGCGGCAGCACACGCCTGGACCTGAATGTGCGCTCCATTGACCGGGGGGATCTGCTCAAGCGCCCGCAGGCGCATTAGCTAGCAATGCGGTTTGCAGCCTTAGGACCCGGATTTCTTTTCGACACCAACCCGTGGTCAGGACGGCTAACGGCGAATACCTTTTTCTTTTATCTATGAATGAAAGCAGCTCCGCGCAGCGCATCTTCGTCCTTGGAGCAACCGGCACGATCGGCCGGGCCACCGTGCGTGCGCTGGTTAACCGCGGTCACCATGTGGTGTGCCTCGTCCGCCCGCATGCGGGAGTAAGGGGCCATCTCGCGCCGGCTGACAGCGTGCGGCTTTTGGCGGGAGCGGAGGTTCGATTCGGCGGCGTCAGCGAGCCGGCGTCCATCCTGCGCGATGGGTTTAAAGGCGAGCGCTTCGATGCCATGGTGTCGTGCCTGGCCTCGCGTACCGGCGTGCCCGAAGATGCGTGGGCCATCGATCATCTCGCGAATTGTCACGCCCTCGCCGCGGCACGGCAGTCCGGCGTCGCGCACGTGGTGCTGTTATCCGCCATTTGCGTGCAGAAGCCCTTACTCGGGTTCCAGCATGCCAAGCTGGCGTTCGAGAAGGCACTGGTCGAGTCGGGGCTGAAGTATTCGATTGTGCGGCCGACGGCGTTCTTCAAGTCCTTGTCGGGGCAAGTTGAACGGGTGAAACGCGGCAAACCGTTTCTCGTTTTCGGGAGCGGCACGCTAACGGCATGTAAGCCCATCAGCGATGATGATCTTGCAAACTTCATGGCGGACTGCCTGGACGATGAGAGTCGCTGGAATTGCGTACTTCCTATCGGAGGACCGGGTGCGGCTATAACACCTTTGCAACAGGGAGAATACCTGTTTTCTTTGCTCGGCCGTCCGCCGCGTATTCGACGAGTGAGCGTCCGATTACTCGACGCCATCGTCTGTGTATTGAGCGCATCGGGCGGTCTGTCGCCGGCACTCGCAAAAAAAGCCGAGCTAGCGCGCATCGGCCGGTATTACGCGACCGAGTCCATGCTGCTCTGGCGCCCCGCGACCCTTTGCTATGACGCCGCCGCCACTCCCTCGACCGGAACTCAAACACTGTTTGAGTACTACGCCACCCTCGTGAATGGCGCCGCCGGGCCAGAGCGTGGCGATCACGCAATCTTCTAATACAGCCACCATAACGATGGGTAGGATAGCCGCAAGGGGATCGTATCGCCGCGGACATATGCCTTAGTCACGGACAGCCAATGCGGCACCGCCAACAGTTTCTGAGACGCGCGCGGCGATCAAGGCGCGTGATCATGGTCCGGCGGCGATACGCGCTCCGCGGATCCGCGCGCGGTGTCGCGCCAAATTTGCGTAGCTATGGACGTACCAACCAGCAGCATGGCGATCGTACCCAATCTCTCTAGTCGATAGCCCCACGGCGCGAACATCGGCGAGGCAATGCTCTGTGTCACCGTGTGCAGTATAAAGAGCGGCACCACCCAGCGCGCCAGCCTTGGTACGCGCCACAGTACCCACGACCAAACTATGGTTGCGATGATGCCAGTGATTACGGAAACGAGCAGAAAGATGCGTGCAAACGGTCCTTCGGCGGTCGCAGCCACCAGCGCCACCGCGCCGCTTTGGCCGGCCTGCTGCGCGGCGGCGGCCTCTTGAGAAGAGAATCCCAGGGCACCCGCGACCGGCAAGAAGACGATGATCGAGCCAATTGCCAGAATCATGCCCCAGAACGCGCAGCTCTCGTCCCCCGAGCCACGACGCCATCGATACAAAGCCAGCCACGCGAAGCATTGCACCATCCCACTTGAGAGCAGCAGACCCCAGCCCAAGTGCAACGTCGGCGAGGTCGATACGACGACGAACCACTGCGGCGAACCCCCGGGGCTCGCAAGCGGGCCACGGAATAGGACACCGAACAACTCGGCGATATTTGCACCGATCAGGCAACCTGCGCCTAAGCGGACACGTAAGGCGTCGCGACCCGACCAAGCGACCGACGGGGCAGACCAAGCCGGCGGCGCCGGCGCGACTACGGACATGACGATACCCTCCACGAAACACCGCACTGTACTGCTGCAGGCGTCAAACCAGGTAGATGACTCTGAGGCCAAAGGACTTGAATGCTAGTAATGGCCCGGCTACGGCAAGGGTATCCAATCCTGTTCTGGATGCCCGCCATTGCAGCGAAGGAACAGGCGTCGCTACCCTCGTGGCTGTGCGGCGGGAAAGTCGCAGCCGCGGCGCCGATATCAATCACGTGGCGAAGACTCCAATTTCGCTCACGCCTCGATGTGCTACTGCGCGCACCATATTGCTCTACTCGCCGGTCCCTTGCGCGGGGTAGCCCGGCTATTCAAAATGCTGTGAACAATGGCAGCGCGACTTGCAAGGGGCCCGATAAGTGAATATAGACGCAGCGGGTCGCTCAGCTAGCCGCACAACACTCATATTCTGTGTAAGCGCCGCTTTGTGCGAAGGGATCGACCTGCAAGCGGCGGGTGTCGCTGCGGCAGGCATCGTCGCCGATTTCAATTCTACGGCAAGCCAATTGGGCACATTTTTCAGTGCCAGCACGTTTGGGCTGTTCTTGGGAGCGCTCATCGGCGGACGACTCGGAGACAGCATTGGACGAAAAAAAGTCTTAGTGGCTTCAGTGGGAACATTTGGACTTTTCTCCCTCCTGACTGCGTTTACTTGGGATATTCAATCGCTTACTTGGGCCCGGCTATTGACGGGTGTGGGTCTCGGAGGCGCGTTTCCAATGCTGCTGGCGTTGGTTGCGGAAAGTAGCTCGATCAGATATCGCAATGCAAACATTACGATAATGTACGCGGCGGCACCATTGGGAGGTGCTCTGGTCAGCTTAATCAGTTCCATGATTGGCGCGCCTCATTGGCGCGTCATATTTCTCGTGGGCGGCGCGGCACCCCTATTGCTGGCGCCCCTGCTCCTCGTAGGATTGCAGGAGTCGATTGCATTCAATGAAATCTCGAGTAACTTGCCGGTATCTGATGGCGTGTTACGCAATGAAATGCCGAGGCGCGGGAGTTTCCCTGCCATTTTTCGCCAAGGACGCGCCCTACAAACCGGTTTGCTTTGGTCCAGCTTTTTCTTGGGTCTGCTATTACTCTATTTGTTGCTGAACTGGCTGCCAACGCTGCTGGTGATCGACGGCCTGACACGATCAGAAGCGGCCGGCGTCCAAGTCGCTTTCAACATGGGCGGAGCGCTTTCGGCGATACTAATTGGTTTTTTGCTGGGTGGCCGTCTGCGCAATGCAGCCATCGTGGTTACCTTTGTTGCGTTACCGATTCTTCTAGTGGTACTTGCAAAGGCGCCAGTGCAGTTAGAAATGGTATCGATCACGGTTTTTCTGCTCGGATGTTCAGTAATGGCCGCCCAAGCATTTCTATACTCCATGGCCCCACTAACATACCCGGCAAGTATTCGCGGCGTCGGGGTCGGGGCGGCCATTGCCGCAGGCCGTATGGGATCAATCGTGGGTCCGAAATTGGCCGGCTACCTTAAATCAATGGGCCACGGGCCTTCGCAATTACTGATGGATCTGCTGCCGATCGTGCTCGCAGGCAGTATTTGCGCGATGCTGCTCGCTTGGACTGCGTCACGAGTTCGGAAAGCCAGATGAAGCCAAAACCGGCGTTAGCGCCGCTTTCAAGGATTGATTTGACCGCAACGGCGTAAAGCGCTGTACTCTTCGAGTTGCCTCCATCAGCGAGGCGAGGCGTGAAGCAAAAAAAATGCCAGCAGCGGTCATATTGATGAACGTCGAGGGTAAGGAGACTGCTCGAATTGCGGAAACGATTGCGGCCCTTCCGGGCGTATCTGAAGTGTATTCAGTCGCGGGCAATTATGATCTCGTTGCAATCATCCGCGTAGCGGCCAACGAAGCATTGGCGGACCTGGTGACTGGCCAGATTCGGGCAATTCCAGGGATCTTGTCATCGCAAACGTTGATCGCATTTCGCGCCTATTCGCAGCGCGACGTTAATGCGCTTTTCGACATGAATTGAAGGCCGGCGAGGGCTTCGCGTATAGCGCGGACTTCCAGGTGAAAATCCGCAACCCAAAGCGTGATCTACAGGATTTTTGCGACCAAATGACCTGAAATTCCGCCGAGGCCCGGACCCGGGTGGGTGGATGCGCCGATATGATAGAGGTTCTTTATATGGGTTTCGTGCCGAATCGTTAAGGACAGCGGTCGCCAGAGGAACGACTGGTCCAGGGTGCACGCACCGGAGTACGGATCACCGCCAACCAAGTTGATATTAAGCGCCTCCAGATCGACCGGCGACAACACTCGGCGCGCCAAAAGCGCGGTATCGATGTTTTCAATGTGGGGCCGTAGAAGCGCGAGGACCCGATCGGCGAACTTCTCTTTGATCTCATCATTCCAAAGACCGCCGGAGGGCGCCGCAATTAACCCAGCGGCGTCGCCACGGACTTTGCGCGGCAACTCCTGCAATTGCAGCCAAAGCACCGCGCCGTTGCCGGGCGCCCTACTCACATCGACTACGCTGGGCTGCCCAACGACGATGGTTGGACTAGCCGGCAGCAGGCTGCGTTCTGCCTCGCTCACCGCTGTCGCGACGGCTTCTACGCCACCCGTGATATGCACCATAACGACCTCACACAGCGCGGATTGCGTCCAGCGCGGCGGCTCGGCGAGCGCGATGTGAATCTGCATGTCGCCCCTACCGTATCGGTAAGCGCGGGCCGCTCGCTGAATTGCCGCCGGCACGTCTTGCAACTGGAGCAGAGACAAATAGAGTTGCGTCGGCGTCACATTGCACACTACCGCCCGCCCGGCCGTGATGCGTCGTCCGTCACGAAGGCTGACGCCAATAGCGCGTCCGCGCGCGACATCGATCCTGGTGACGTCGGCGCCAGCGAGCACCTCCCCTCCATGTCTTTCGATCACCAATTGGAATGCATTGGCAAACCGGCCGGCGCCACCGGCCACCACTGGCATGCCGGCTGCCTCGAGGGTAAAGGCAATCAGCCTGTTCATGAAGCCGGACAGAACGCTGTCGGGTCCGAGGCCCGTATGTAGAATCCAGGGTGCGAGGAGTGCCTTGAGCGCTTCGCCTTGGAAACTCGAATCCAGCCATTGCCTTGAGCTTTGCAGGGACTCGCCGAAAAAACCAACGAGCCCGCGCGGCGTGTGGCGCCACGCCTCGGTGATGAGCAAGCGAAGTGTGGGAAGGCTCCAGATCTCGCCCCCCAGCAGCCCGAAGACCAGTTTGGAGAAATCGTCGCAGACGCGCATCTGAGCGGAAAATGCGGCACCGTCGCCGGGGCACAGCTCGTCGAACGCCCGTTCGTTGCGCGCACGAGAAGTGCTTAGGATCGCAAAAGTGCCGTCCGGCATCAAAGCGCCCGTGGGGGTCGCGTTGTTGCGATACTCGAGTCCTGCGTCCTCCAAATCCTCGCGAAGCGCCGCAAACGCGGGCGAGGTGACGAACAATGGGTGAAACCCGGAGAGCGTGTCATGCACGAAACCCGGGAGAGTGAGTTCGTCGCTGCGTATACAGCCGCCGATTTCGGCGTTGCGCTCGAGCACGCAGACTTTGAGCCCGCGTTTGGCCGTTTCCGCCGCGCAAACCAAGCTATTGATTCCACTTCCCACGACCACCACGTCGAAATCTGCACTCAACACACTCTCCGAGCTTTCCGCGGTGAATTAGTCCAAATCGATATCATCGCCGCTGAGACTATCGTGAGCGGACGGGGGGCGCCATGGATACCCAAAGTTATGACGCAGGCCGCAACAGCAATGAGCGGCCCTGGAGCACCAGTATAGGATGCCTGTTGCATGAGCAAATCAATATGACCGCCACCGCGAAGCGGATGGATGATCACGCTTTGGAGCGTGTTCCTGACCAGGAACGTGCCGGGTGGCTGAAGCTGTCCTGGAGTACCGCCGGCATCGTGACGACTCTTATCCAGTTGTTTTTTGGCGCACTGGTGACATTTGCTGCCGGGATGCGCGTCGCACTCGTCAGCGGCCTGATCGTCACAGCAATCGGCGCGGTGCTGGGTTGGGCGGTTGGCCACGTGGGCTGCAAAACCGGCTTATCGTCGACGCGAATCACGCGTGTGCACGGACTCGGTTCACGCGGATCGCTGCTCGCATCGTTAATTTTCGGATTCATGATCATTGGGTTTCTGGCCATCGAGAACGCTCTTCTGTACAACGGGTTCCTGTTCTATTTGAACCTGCCCGACTCCACGTTCTGGAAGCTCGCTATTTATGCCGTGCTCACCCTGGCGTGGATTTTATTGACGGCTTTCGGCTTCGCGCTGGTCACCAGAGTTTCATCGATTATCCTGCTGCTTTTTCTAGGTGTGCTTGCGTGGATGCTCGGCCGGATCGTCATGCAGTCGGCCCATGGAATGGCGACGCTGGTATCTTTCGCTCCACAACTATCCCCAGGCGCGCTCCACGCAATAGGTATCCAATCTGCGGGCGATGCGTACGTCTTCTGCATCAACGTGCTGATTGGCTCGGCGGGCGCGCTGGCGCTGGTGGACGGTGATTTTGGCCGCTATGCACGAAGATCCAGGGATATTGGAATCGCGGCGCTTATAGGCAATGTCGCGATGTCGATCTGCATGCTCGGCATCGGAGGCATGGTTATGTACGCCGGTATCGATGCCGTCGTGAGCTTTTATGTCCACCAGCGGGGATTGAGCGCGGCCGACGCACATGCCTTGGCGCTGGCGAGTCCGAGCAGCATCGCCTCGACCTTTGTAATCTTCGGCGGCGCGATCGGCGCGGCATTGATGGTCCTGGCGCAATCCAAAGCGCAGGTGCTGAACACCTACAGCGGTTCGCTCGCGCTGACCAATCTGTTCGATGCGGCGTTCGGTTGGCGGCCGGGCCGGTTTACATTCGTCGTCATCGCGAACGTGATAGGCATTGGAATGCTCTATGGAAAACTCCTGGCGCTGGTCAATTCGTGGATCACTATCTTAGGGGTTCTCACCACGAGTTTGGCCGGAGTGATCGTCGCCGATTACTTCATCGTCCCGCGCCTCGCGCGCGTGGCGACTACAGGTCAGCACATCGAATCGGTCAACTGGGCGGGCGTCTTCACCATTGCCATTGGCACTTGTCTCGCGCACTATGTCCTGCGTAGCGTGGTGCGAATAGAATTCTTCACTTCGCTTCTGGTCTCGCTGATTCTGTATCCGGTGCTGAGAATCTTCGTGTTTCGAGGCCCACGGGCTGTACTTCCCGCTGCAGGACTTCGAGGCTAGCCTCACACATCTGTCGCCGGCTTGCATACGTGCTTGGCGATTTCCCGCTGACGCAACACAAAGCGCTGAATCTTGCCTGTCGTGGTCCTGGGCAAGCCGTCCACGAACTCAATGGCGCGCGGATATTTGTAAGGCGCGACGTTCTGCTTAACGAAATCCTGCAGTTGTTTCACGAGCGCCT
This sequence comes from Steroidobacterales bacterium, assembly GCA_038226325.1. Lineage (GTDB taxonomy): Bacteria > Pseudomonadota > Gammaproteobacteria > Steroidobacterales > Steroidobacteraceae > Bog-1198. Next base: position 48,814 of record JBBRQO010000023.1, read on the forward strand.
CGCCTGCCTCTACGCCGGGCTGCAACACGACGAACGCCTTGACGATCTGCCCGCGTTCATCGTGCGGCACGCCAACGACGGCGACCTCCCTGACCGCCGAATGCGCCAGAAGCACGGCTTCGATCTCAGGCCCGGCGATGTTGTAACCGGAAGAGACAATCATGTCATCGGCGCGCGCCTCGAACCAAAAATAACCATCTTCGTCCATGCGATAGCGATCGCCGGTGACATTCCAGCCGTTGACAACGTATTCCTTTTGCCTGGCATCCGCGAGATAGCGGCAACCCGTCGGTCCGCGCACCGCAAGCAGTCCGACCTGCCCCGGCGGCGCCGGACGTCCTGCCTCATCCAATATGATCGCCTCATAGCCCGGTAACGCCTTGCCCGTTGCGCCCGGTCGAATGTCGTCGCCCTTAGCCGAGATGAAAATATGGATCATTTCGGTGGAACCGATGCCGTCAATCAAGCGGATGCCGCTGACGCGGTGCCAGGCGTCCGAGGTAGCCTTCGGCAGCTGCTCGCCTGCCGATACGCAGCGCCGCAGGCTCGAGAGGTCATGCTCCGTCGCAATCGCAGCAAGGCTCTTGTATAGCGTCGGGGCGGTGAAAAGGCAGGTAGCACGATAGCGTTGTACGGCTTCAAGCAAGGCGCGCGCGGTGGGCTGCTCGATCATCACGGACGCCGCGCGAAAACGCAGCGGAAAGACCAGCAGCGCACCCAGACCGAAGGTAAACCCCAGCGGCGGGCTGCCGACGTAGATATCGGTGTCCCTGGTCTCGAGAATGTGCCGAGCCACCGTGTCGCACATGGCGAGCACATCGCGATGAAAATGCATGGTCGCTTTCGGTTTGCCGGTTGTGCCGGACGTGAACGCCAACAAACACACGTCGGTGGCCGCCGTAGGCACATTGGCAAATGTCTCGGGCTGCCTCGCCATCGCGTCTTCAAGCAGGCCGCTTCCCCAGCTGAGCGTCTTTCCGAGGCGGGAGGTCTGCGCAGTGGTTTCGGCGACCTCCGCCATCAGACGCGCGTCACAAAGCGCGTGATCTATGTACGCCGAGGTCGCGATCTGCCCGAGTTCCTTCGCGCGCAGCATCGGCATGGTCGTCACCGCAATCGCACCTGCCTTGATGACCGCAAGCCAGGCAGCGCACAGCATCACGGAATTCGCGCCGCGCAACAATACGCGATTTCCCGGAACGACACCTTGCTCACGGATCAATACGTTGGCAATTCGGTTGCTCAGGCGCAGCAGTTGCAAATAACTGCAATCGCCGCCCTCGGCGAACAGGGCGATTCTCGCGCCATGCCCTTCCTCAATAGCGGCATCGAGCAGCAGCGTCGCGCAATTGAGCTTTTCTGCATACCGCAGCTCCGGCAAATCGAATCGTAGGACCGGCCACTGATCCGGCGGCGGAAGATTTTGCGCCGCGAAGGTATCCACGTGCGCTGAGTAATTTCCAGGGTAGCCTACGGCAGTCATACGCCTAAATTAAGGCAACCGGCGGGACGTAACCAATGAATGTGCGCCCGCCGGGCATAGCTTTCGATCATGAGGTGCGTCCTCGAAGACATCGCGGACGCCGCCGCACCCTGCTCATTCGTCAGGCATCATGAGTCAGAGCCGTAAGTTTCAAATAGAGGTTGTATGGAACCCGAGGAATTTGCATTGCTGCGCAGCGAAGTGCAACGACTGACGGGGTTGGAACAGATCCGAGCCCGCATTAATCAGTGTGCCAGGGCATTGGACCGACTTGATCGCGCCTTACTAGAGGAGCAGTTCTGGGCAGACGCGCGCGTAGACTATGGGTCATTTTATCAGGGAGCCATCGCCGCCTTTTTGGATGTGGCCATGAGCTTCCAGGGCTCGATGCGCGACACCCAGCACTTAGTCGGCAATATTTCCATTCAGATCGCCGCGGCCGGCGCGAGCGCCGAATCGTATGTGCATGCTCACCATGTGCTGGAGAAGGACGGCCGACTGTTGCACCTGATCGTCGGAGCCCGCTATCTCGACCGCTTCGCGTGCCGCGACGGGGACTGGCGACTTATCTTTCGGACTGAGGTCATGGATTGGGGCCGATCATTACCGGTCGAGGATCGGTGGTTCGAGTCGAACGATCAGCTGCCGAAAGGCATGCGTGGGCGAGCGGACTTGTCGTATGGGTTGCATCCTTAGGGCGCCGTGATCGCGCTTTGAATTTCCCCTAAACCGTCGATCGACACGCGCACTCGATCGCCCGGCTTAAGATAACGCGGCGGGTTCATGCCGTGACCGCATCCGCACGGCGAACCGGTGGAAATTATATCTCCCGGTTGCAGCGTGATGCCGCGCGAGCACCAAGATAGCAGCGTCGTGGGCCCATGGACGAGTTCGCCGACGCTGCCGTCCTGGCGCAACTCGTCGTTCACCCAGGTCCGGATGCGCAGCGCGCGCGGATCCGGAATCTCCTCGCATGTGGTGAGCCAAGGGCCCTGCGGCGCGAAGCCGTCGCAGCCTTTCCCCAAAACGACGCTGTCGGGGTTGACTAAGGCCCTGATAGAAAGATCGTTCACGACCAGATATCCGGCGATGCAGTCGGCGGCGGCGCTTTCCGGCACATCGCGGCACGAACGTGAGACCACCAAGGCGAGTTCGCCCTCATAATCCAGAGTGTCGGAAAACCCGGGATGGCGTACCGCGGCAAATGGCCCCTGAATAGTGCCGGAAAGCTTGACGAACAAGCGCGGCTGCGTCGGTAACGGCACACCCATTTCGCGCGCGTGGTCGGCATAATTGAGGCCGGCAGCGAAAAAATGCCGTGGCTGTGGAATGGGAGCATGAAGCTCAATCATGCCAAGTTCAAGTCGCGGCGCCAGCAGCGCCGCCAGATCGAGCTGCGGCCGCCAACCCGCCAGCTGTGGCACCAACTCGGCCAAGGATCGGGGTAATTCCGGAAGCTCGGCCATGACATCCGCAATGGCATCGTGGTCATCGCTGTGCACGACCACCCCAATGCGCGAGCCGCCGGCATCTGAGAAATGGGCGAGCCGCACTTTGTTTCTTCAGTCAGCGAGCGAACGCGAAAGAATGATGGGAGTGACCACCAGAGACAGCACCACGAAGTAGACGACGTAGAAGCCGAGCATGCCCGGAAAAGACCACTCGATCGGGACGGCGTTCAGGCGAATCGCCAACCAAACCCCGCCCTCGCAGACCGTCACGAATGCCAAGGTCGCCATAGCCGCGAGGACGATTGCGCGCGCGATCACGTTCGAGGGAAGGGCACCGCGGATGCCCTTCATGGCATCTCGCGCCAGAGGCGGGCACAATCCCGATCGCACGCGCCGCCGAGTGATCAGCGTCAGGGCTATCGTCACCAGAAGGGTGAAATTGAACGTCCCTGGCAGAATCCCGAGTATCCCTCCGACAGGCGGCGACAAAGCGACGATCGAGGAGTTACCGCGGAAGATGGCCCAGCTCAAGGCAGCCGCAATCACCGCGGTGGCCACTGTGTTGATCAATGTTTCCTTGCGGATCATCGCCGCCTGCGCAGCGTTCAAATCGATGCTCATACATGCTCCCGTGGGGATGTCACTTCTATGATCCCCCAGGCCACGAGCCCGGGCAATCGTTAACCACGACCCGTTCGATAACTATTATTCATGAACATTGCCATATCCCCACATTTCAGGTTATATGTAATTGCCAGCCATGAAGGGGAAGAGGGCATGGAATTACTTGACTCTCGGCGCTTGAAACATTTTCTTGCCGTCTATGACATGCGCAGCATGGGACATGCGGCGCCCAAGCTATTTCTGACCCAGCCGGCCCTGTCGAAGAGCATTCGCCAGCTCGAGGACGATCTGAACGTCAAGCTGTTCGATCGCACTCCGCTCGGGGTGGTGCCCACGGTGTATGGCGACGCGCTGGCGCAGCATGCGCGCGTCATCCGCTCCGAGATGCGCCATGCCGAAACGGAGATCTCAAATCTTCGCGGCGCGGTGAAAGGTCACGTGGCGGTCGGAGTTGGCCCGAGCGTCGCTGCGAGCTTGATGCCGCTCGCCACGGCGCTTCTGAGGAAATCCAAGCCCGGTATTACCTTTACCATCAATGAAGGATTGGTCGACACGATACTGCCGGCGTTGCGTCACGGTGAAATCGATCTGGCCGTTGGCGCGTGGCCCCGGCCGGCCGACAGCGATATCAGCGCAGAGACCCTTATCGGCGACCGGGTCTGCGTCGTTGCGGGCCCGCGCCATCCTCTGACGCGAAAGGATCCGGTGGAGATGTCGGATTTGCTGAATTATCCCTGGGTATTGCCGCCAGAGAATCAACGCTTCAGGCAGCTGCTCGCGGAGACTTTCCTCAGTAAGGGATTGTCGCCGCCCGTGCCGACGATGACCAGCAATTCGGCCAATTTCATCCGCACCGTGCTATTGGACAATCAATCCTTGAGTTTTCTGCCGCTGCAAAGTTTGCCGGCGCGCCAGCGAGCCAGCACCCTGGTGCCGCTCGATGTTCCCGGATTATCGCGCGAGGTAGACGTCACCATCGCGGTGCGCCAACGCGCGGTGATATCACCAGCGGCTCATGCGCTGATCGCTGCTCTGCGCGAGGTGGCGCATGACACCACGGTTTGAGAGCGGCGAAGCAACCGCGCCCCGGTTAATTGGAAGGTAAGAATGGAGTCATCCCCAGTCGCAGCATGTCGCGCGTGAAATCGCACGAATAGCCGATCCAGGCATCGTTCAGCCAACCGGCCGTTGGATATTCGTCGGTGACGCCGTAGGCACCGAGTATCTGCAGTGCGCGCTCGGCATTGCGAATCGCGGCATCGACGGACAAAGTCTTCGACATCGGTGCCTTCAGGGTGGCCGCCGACATTGGATCGGCGTCGCAAGCAATTGCGGCGTCCCACACCGCGAGGCGCGCCGCATGACAGTCGCAGTACATGTCGGCGAGCTTCAATGCGACTGCTTGGTGCTGGATGATAGGTACGCCCATGCTCGTGCGCTTCTTCGCGTAGTCGAGCGCATATTCATAAGCAGCTCGCGCCAGTCCGACAAAAGTCGCAGCAAGGCCGATCCCCATTTGTGGCAGTCCGCCCATGATTTTCGCGCCATGGCCTTCCGCACCGATCCTGCGGCCGGCCGCCACGCGCACATCGTCGATGACGAGTTCGGCGTGATGGCCCGTGTGCCACCCCGCCATGCGCGTGCGCGTCCCCGGCTTGAGGCCTGGCGCCGTGGCCGGCACAAAGAATACCGAGATGCTCTCCCACAGAGGCCGTTCCAGGCTGGTCCGGGCGAGAATGAAGTACTGATCCGCAATTCCGCAGTTGGTGACAAAGGCGGATTTCCGCCCATTCAGCAAGTAGTCCTCGCCATCGCGGCGCGCAAATGTCTTGATACCCATCTTGGGACTGGGGTCTTGGGTAAACAATTCCGAGCCGGCCACGTTCGGCTCCGACAAGGCGCCCGAGAGGACTGTGGGCCGGGTGCAGATGAGCGGCAAGAACTCGTTCTGTTGCGCAAGGCTGCCGCCGGCCAGGATGATCAGTGGAACGGTCATGTTCAACGCAAACAAGTCTGCTGCGATGGCAACGTCAGCTGCTCCCAACTCCTCTAGCAGAATAACTGCATCTATCATCCTCGCCCCGACGCCGCCGAAGGTTTCGGGCAACAGCAAACGCGTAAATCCCAGATCCCAGCCCTTGCGGAACAACTCCGCGCAAAATGGCCAGGGCTGTTGATTCGTGGCCGATTCGCGCGCCTTCAGCAGGAGGGCTGCAGCAGGGACTATTTCGGCGCGCGCGAAGTCGCGAGCGGTTCGCTGCAGCAACTGCTGCTCTTCTGTCAGCGAGAAATCAATCATTAGACCTCACCAATTGCTCGGCGGCATGATGTGCGCCATGTAAGGGATACCGAGCTTGGCAAAGCCCTCGGCAGTGCCGTACACCACGTCGATCGCATCCGAACGTAGAATGAAATAGAAGAGCGGCGCCGGCGGACCCACCCATGCCTCGGGGTCGCCGCGTTGGATGGCGCGCACCACGTCATCCCGCTGCACGCCCGTCAGCTCGTGCAGTGACTTTTCGTACACTTTCATCGCGACTGCATCGATCGATGCCAGGCACGGTTTGTAAAAATCGGCATAGGGCGGCGGCACATCGAGATAGCGGATCATCAACAGACTGTCGATGGAATCGGCGGCGAGCTGCTGATCGATATAATGAGTCAACCCAGCCGATGCTGCGCCCGGCACCAGGGCTTCGCCCAACGCGTCGACGACCAGGGCATCGGACGGCGACAAGACGCGCAGCGGCACGTTTTGCGCCTTCGCCTGCCGCGGGTTCAGCCATGCCAGCACGCCGAGTCCGGTCGCCGAAACAAATTGTCGCCGGTCGAGCGCCATGATCGTGTTTCAGCGAACTTTGAGCACAATCTTGCCGCGCGCGCTGCCGGCGTCCGATGCACGATGTGCCTCTCGCGCATCCTGCAGCGGAAGCACCTTGGTGACCACAGGGCGCAATCGATTCTGCTCGAACAATGGTCGGATGTGGTCGAGCACGTCGCCGCGCTGATCGAACGCCACTTCATGACGGCTGACCCCGTGCTCGGCGCACAGGCGCGCCGTATGTTCGAGTTCCAATTTATCTTCCCGCAGCACCACGACGATGCGCCCTCCCCGGCGCATTACCTTGTATGAGTCGAGATTCGTCTGGCCGCCGATGCAATCAAAAACCAGATCGACGTTCGACAGGACGCGCGTGAAGTCTTGGCTCTTGTAATCGATAGCGACGGACGCGCCGATATCGCGGACAAAATCCACCGCATCGGTGCTGCAGGTGGCCGCGACGTGAGCGCCGAGCGCGTGCGCGAGCTGCACCGTGGCACTGCCCACCCCGCCGGCCCCGGCCTGGACGAGAACAAATTCCCCCGGATGAACCAATGCCATATCCACGATTCCGACCCAGGCGGTCTCATACACCATGGGCAGCGATGCCGCGGCTTCGAAGCTCAGGTTCGCCGGCATGCGCCGTACATTCGCAGCGTTCACGGCGATCTGTTCCGCGTAGCTGCCCCAGCGCATGGCCTGTTGCATGCCGTACACTCGGTCGCCGACCTCCAGTCCCCAAACGGCAGCCCCCTTGGCCGCCACCACTCCCGCGAAGTCATTCCCTAAAACGTGCGGAAAAGACAACGGGTAGAAGTGCTTCAGATAGCCCTTGCGAAGCTTCGCGTCAAAGGGATTAAATCCTGCGGCGTGCACGTCGATGAGCACATCGGAGGGCGCGGGTTGCGGGTCGGGAACCTCGCCCCACACCAAGGCGTCCAGATCCTGTCCATATCGATCGAGAGTGACTGCTTTCATGGATTTAATCGCATCTCCGTTGTCTTACTCTGAGTGCACCCGCACCAGCTGCTTGCCCACGGGCTCGCCGCTGAATAGTGCCGTAAAAGCGGCGGGGGCGCGCTCCAGGCCCAGGACCAAGTGCTCGAAACTCTTGAGTGTCCCGGCGGACAGCGCGGCGGACAGATGTTGCAGCGCTTCGCCGAAGCGGTGTGCATAATCGCCGATGAGGAAACCTCTAAGTGTGGCGCGTCGGCGGATGATCTGATAGACGCTGCCGTACTCCGGTTGAACCGCCGCGGCGTTGTTGTAAGCCGATATGTAGCCGAAGGCAATGATACGCGCATGGTCCGCGATGCGGGCCAGGACCGCGTTGTGCAGATTGCCGCCGACCGAATCCAAGAAAACACTTGCGCCGCCGGGGCAAGCGCCGGCCAAATCGGCGTCCAGCGTGGCCGATCGATAGTCGACTGCGGCATGTGCGCCCAGATCATGCAGCACGAATCGCTCTTGATCAGCGCCGCCGATGATGCCCACCACGCGAGCGCCGGCCGCGAGCGCCAGCTGCACCGCGACGGAGCCCACGGAGCCGGCCGCGGCGCCGATCACGACGGTGTCGCCGCCGAGAATTTTCGCAGCATCATGAGTCAGAAAATACGCCGTGATTCCCGATGGCCCGAGCACTCCGAGTGCGGATTGCAACGGCGCGCCGTTTAGACTCACTTTACGCAGTTGCGCGCCGGCGACACGAGCATAGTCCTGCCAGCCCAATTCGCCGACAACCATATCTCCCACCGTCAAATCGCCGAATCGCGACGCGACCACGATCCCAGCCCCGCGGCCCATCACGACCTCCCCGAGTGGCAAAGGCGGCGGAAATTTGGCAGCTCCATCCATGCGCAGACGAGGCGCCGGGTCCATGGACAAATAGTGGGTCTCGACGAGAACGTCGCCCTCGTTCAGTTCGGCCACCTCGGCTTCGATCAGCTCGAAATCCTCCGGCAGCGGGATTCCACCGGGGTAACGGCGCAGGATGATGCGGCGATTCTTCACGTAGGGTTCTTCCCTCAGCCGCTCTGGGCCACGATTATCGCACAATCGGTCTGCAGCCCGTTCGCCGCCTCGCCGCGAAGGCAATGCTCACGCAAGAAATCCATGATCAGCCGGTTGAACTCGCCGGCCCGGTCCAAATTCGAGATGTGTGATGCTCCCGGGATGACGACGTAACGCGCTGCCGGAATGCGATTTGCCATTTCGAGCGCATATGCCGGCGTCGCAATCCGGTCATGCTCGCCGACCAGCACCAGGACGGGCACGGCAATCTGCTCGAACGGCGGAAATTTCGAATACCTTGTGACCGTGTCCAACGTCTTGAGGTACGAAGCAGTCCGCAGCTGGTTGAGGCTCTCCAACATCAGATCGCTCGCGTCCTGATCGGTCCCTGGCCCTACCAAGCTCGCCAGCACCTGCGGCGCAATGTCTCGCGGCGTCTTGCCCTCGAGCAGCGGGCGCTTGCGAATCGCCAAGAAAGCGTCTATCTCCTGTGCGCTGTTGTTCCGCGAATTGCCGGCGCTGGTGTCTGCCAGAGTCAGCGTGGCGACTCGATCGGGCCATTTCCCGTAGAAATCCAGCGCAATGCGACCGCCCATCGATATTCCGACCAGATGCGCTCGGCGCACGCCGAAGCTGTCGATGAGACGCTCGAGATCGCGTGTGAAATCCGTGAAATCCAGCGGACCCTCGTAGTCCTCGCTGTCGCCGTAACCTCTGGCATCCCAGGCCGCGGCGGTGAATTCGGCGCCCACGACATCTAGTTGGCGCACCCAGTTCTTGCGGTTGCCGCCGATACCGTGCAAAAACACGACCAGCGGACCACTGCCGGTTACGTCGACGGCTAGAACGGGCGCCGGGCCGATCTTTACCAGGCGGCAACTCGCTGGAGTGGCGTTCAGGCGAGATCTCCCTGCAGCTTGCCCTCGGCGATGACAATCCTTCCGTCCAATTCGATGGTGCAATTGCGAATGGGGAGATCGAAATGACCTAGGGTATAGCGATTTGCAGAAGGATTGGCGCCGGTCGAGTACAGAAAGTTGCCGGCAAACGCGCGCAATTCGGTGCCGTTGATTTCGCCCTTGTCGTACATGACGAGCGCATCCCAGCGCGCGCGAGGATTCATGCCCCAGCCAACGTGCGACACGCCGTAGGCATTGCGGTCACCCCACGCCGCGAAATAGCTTTTCATCAGTTCCGCATCCAGTCCTTTGCCATCGATGTCGGTGACGAAGTCATCCTCGACGGTGAGCCGAACCGGATTCTCGAGATAGCGCTTGAAGGTCAGATTCACATCGCCCGCGTCGAGCACCAAGACGCCGTTGACAGAGTGTTCCGGGGGGAAACAGCTACAGATGCCTCCCGGCCAGCTGGAGAGCTGTCCGGCGTTGAAACTGGCGCCGAAATTGCCGCCCACCCGAGCACCCTCCAGCACGATATTGAGATCGGTTCCGGCCTTCGAGCGCACCCGCATGCGCTTGGTGGCAAGGATGAGTTCACGGCCTTTCTGAACTTTCGGAAACAGCGCCGGGTCGGTTTTCAGCCGTTCTAGGACCTCGGGGTGTTCGTTGCTGATGTACATGGCGCGCACCCCCGCCTTCAGCAGCCGCGGAGTTTCGGGGGCGTGCATGATGCCCTCGACGGTGCAATCGGCCACGAACTTGACGGCGAGCAGCGCCGCCATGACAGGCTCGAGCCCCTGAATGGCATGCGAGGATCCGGTGGATCGAACCGCGACGGGGGCATCTTGAGGGGGTGTGGGAATGACGATATGAAAGGGACGGGCGCCGATCCTTTGCAACGCCAGCTCAGCAAGCTGCACGTTGATTGCCCGAGACTGCGATTCAGACAGAATGACTACCGTTTCACCGCTTTCGACCTTGCAAAGGCGGAAAACATCGGCAAAGGTGTCGATCCACTTACCTTCGATTCTGTCGCTCAGCATGCCATCTCCCCGCGCACCAACGGGCGCAAGCCATTTTCAGGTGACGGAAGCACGAACAGCAAATTCCTTTTCAACTCCGGGCCATAACCCGGCGTCGCATCAATCCCAAATCGCACGCATACTGACCTTCCCGAGCGTAGAATATTCAGCCTCGAAGATATCTCCCGCTGAGACTGCGACATGGGAAGTCATTGCACCGCTCGCCACACAGTCGCCGGCCTTGAGGCCTCGTCCCTGAACTCGCAAGGCGTTGGCAAGCCATAGCAGCGCATTGAGCGGATCGCCCAGCACGACGCTGCCGAGACCTACGCCGCAGGCGACGCCGTTTCTTGTCAGAGTGACGCGCTCGAGCGATAAGTCGGGGCAGCCGTCCAGTTGTAACCCCGGCCCTCCCCGGACAAAACCTTGAGTCACGCCGTTGTCCGCAACCAGACATAACCCACCGACTTCAAAGGGCCGGGCATAGGCCGGTCGGTTGATTTCCAGCAACGGCATCACCAAACCGACCGCCGCCCGCACCTCCGGCATCGAGTGCGGCGTACTGCGCGGCGGCAGGTCCGCCACGAGCAAAAAACCGATTTCCGGTTCCACCGAAGATAACCGGCCTGCGAGATTCCACTCCTGCCCGCTCGCCACGATGTTGCGCTCGAAGGTGCGGCCGTAGAATGGTTCGAGCAGTCCGAGTATTTTTTGCCCTTCGATGGTGGTCGCTCCTATTTTATAACCCGCGATTCTCCCCAAGCTTAGTTCGAGGGCAGCAACGACCAGATCGGCCACTGCATAGGCCTGGGTAATGTCGCGCGGCGCCAGATCCTCGGGGACGTTCTCGATGGGCGCCGCCCCAGCTCGAACGGCCACCAGACGAAATGCAAGATCGCCGACACTCATAACGCCCTCCTCAGTGAATCGCGCCGGCCGCGCAACCATTCGCTGAGTGTCGTGGACGGTGTACCGAACAAGCGGTTGGCTTCTTCCGGATCGCCATGCTCTCCGATGGCCGCGAATGCGGCGAACAAATCTGCGGCGAAGCGCAGGTCCTGGTTTCCTGTGAGTGCGGCAACTATGCGCGCGACGGGTAGCGGCAGCGTCGTGACCTTTAGTTCGGGATGCAGGGCCGACACGTAGCGCAACAAGGCCTCGCGCATCGTAAACGCCTGTGGCCCGAACAGATATAACGCTCGGTTTTGCGCCCGATCGCTATCCAGGGCACGCGCCGCCATGGCGGCGTAGTCCGCCGCGGCCAGGTAGTGCAGAAGATGCGGTTGGCGCCCCAGCACCGATGCGCGTCCGTCGCGCACGAAAAACGGCAGAGATTCCATGAAGTGAGTAGCGCGGAAAAATGTCCATGGCACGCCGCTTTGGGCTATACACGCTTCGACGGATCGCTTGACCCTGACGGGCAGAAATCGGTTATTCGCGTCCGTCATGTGCCCGGCCCCAGACAAATAGGTAATCCGCCGCAGTCCGTGGCGGTGTGCCGCGTTGGCGCAATTCGCCGCTCCCTGTACTTCCTGAGTATCGTAACTTGCCGGCGTATTCGTTCCGCGTAAGTTCAAATGCACATGGCCGCATCCTTCGAAGGCCTCGTCCAAAGTTTCCGGCCGCGTGACATCGGCGGTCACGAACTCGAAATCCGTACCGAGGTTGGCGCGAGCCCGCGCGGCGTCACGCACCAGACAGCGAACCCTCCAGCCTTCCGTGAGCAGACGCCGCGCCACGGGCGCTCCCAGCAGGCCCGTCGCGCCGACAACGAGTATTCGATCAGCGCGCAGGATACTTGCTCCAGTTTTTTTGGCGGCGACATCGCCTGAAGGCATGGCTGCGGGCGCGCCGCGACCTTGACGGCGCGACGCGGGGACGCCGATAGTTTCGTTTTTCAGGAGCGATGTCATGAGACAAATTGCGGCCGCCAGAACGCCCGGAACCCCTCTGGGCCGGCATGTGGATGCGGTCGTTGTCGGGGCCGGCGCCGCCGGCAGTGTTTGGGCCGAGCGGCTCGCGCGGGCCGGCAAATCGGTGGTCGTTCTTGAAGCCGGTCCCGCGTGGGCCCTGGCGGACCTGAAGAGTTCTCAAATTTGGGCGCGACGACTCAAATGGGGCGGACCCGAAGTGCTGACCGGCGGCAAGGACCGGTTTGGCCACAACATGAGCACCGGCTGGGGATTGGGCGGCGCCGCGTTGCATCACTATGCCGGTTGGCCCCGGTTGCATGTAGAAGATTTTCGCACCCAATCCTTGTACGGTAGAGCTGTCGACTGGCCTATCGAGTACTCTGATTTGCGGGCATGGTATGACCGCATTCAGGCGGAAATGATGCTTTCCGGCGATGCGCAAGCTGAGGTGTGGCGCCCCCCCGGCGCGCCCTATGCGCAGCCGCCCTTGCCCACCTTTCGCCAAGGGGTGCTGATTACTCAAGGGTTCCATAAATTGGGCATGCGGGTGGCCCCCGCGCCTCTCGCCATTCTCTCGCAACCCGCGCCCGGGCGCATGGCCTGTATGTACGATGGCTGGTGTGATGCGGGTTGTCCGATTGGTGCTCTGGCCAATCCATTGATTGTGCATATCCCCCGCGCCATTGCGGCGGGGGCACATTTTGAGGCGCGTGCGTCGGTCACTCGTGTGCTCCTTGACGAGCGCGGGCGCACTGAAGGGGTCGTGTGGCGGGATGCCGCGGGTCACGAGCACCATCAGCGCGCAGACCTGACCATCCTGGCCGCCTCGACCGTACAGAATGTCAGGTTGCTCCTTGCCTCGGCCGAGGCGCGCCATCCTCGAGGTATCGCCAATGGGAGTGGCTTGGTGGGGCGAGGATTTTCGTGCCACACTGTGGCGAGTACGTATGGAATCTTCAATGAGCCTACGGACAATTATTTGGGCGTGACCGCCGGCCAGCTGATTTCGCAGGATCGCTACTCCAAGACCGCGCGCGGCCGAACGGGCGCCTTCGGCAGTCATCAGTGGGGGATCGCTCCGGCCTTGAAGCCGAACGATTTGTTGGGAATCGCCAATGCCCGTTCGGAACTGTGGGGCGCCGACCTGGCCCGATTCCTGGAGCGCGACGGCCCACGACTGGGTACTATGTCGGCCCTCTGTGAAACGCTGCCGGGAACAGAGCGCCGTATCGAGCTCGGCGGCGAGCGGGACGCGAACGGGATGCCCATGGCCAAAATCCTCAATACGCTTGACCGCGACGCACTCGAGCTGTTTGCGGACGCGAATCGTCAAGGGAGAGAAATACTCGACGCCGCGGGCGCCAACTCCCCTTGGAATGGCATGATGGCAATGTCGCACGCGCTGGGAGGCACCATTATGGGCAAGGATGCGAGCAACTCGGTCTGCGACAGTTACGGCCGCGCCCACGAGGTGGCGAATCTCATCCTCGCAGGCGGCGGTCTGTTTCCCACGGCGGGCGGAGGTGGCCCGACATTCACCATATATGCTCTCGCGGATCGTGCCAGCGATCACGTGCTCAAGCATTGGGCAAGTCACGTGTGATTCGTGCGGGCGGCGGATGCGTTCCCTCACGTGTACTCGCCCCAGTGCCGAGCAATATGATCGGCAGAGCGAAGCGCGATCGCATGCAGAGTAAACGTGGGACTGGTGCCGCCGGATTGCGGAAAAAGTCCCGCTCCTGCGAGGATCAAGCCTCGCACGTCATGGGTTCGCCCAAAGGTATCGCAGACCGAACTGCCCGCGCCAGAACCCATTATGGTTCCGCCGCTGATATGTCCGCCCGCCAACGGACCGTTCCACTGTGACCGCGCTCCCGCCGCCTTCATGACCGCAATCCCTTGAGCATTGACATACGAGCTGAGCGCGAGCGTATCGGGATCGTGTCGATAAAAGGTTCGAGCCAACGGCGTTCCATTCGCATCCTTGCGATGCGCGTCCAATTCGACGCGATTCGATTCGCACGCCGCGCCGCCGACGAAACCCACCATGTAGGCTAGATGCTGTGTCGCGTCGCGTATGAATGCGTGCAGCGCGTCTCCATACAGTTCCGGCCGGGTGGCGGCGATGCCGAAGATGTCATTCGGTTTCGCTGCAGGCGCTATCTGCCATTGATACGCGCCGAACAGCTCCGGTCGTCCAGCATGCGTGAACGCGGAATGATGGTAGTACTGGCCTGAATTCACTCCCATCCAGACTTCCGTGCGCTCATCAAACAGTCCGTAGGCGAAACACATCGCGTCCGAAAGCAAAAATTTTCCGACCAGGCCGCTGCGATTTGCTAGCCCCGGATTCACGCCACCACCCGGTCGGCGCGATTCGCCCGAGTTCAACAGGATTCGAGGGTTCTGAATAAAAGATGCCGCCAGTATGGTTAAATCCGCGCGCGCCTCGCGCGGCTGGCCATTGACGTAGTACTGGACGCCGCGGGCCCGGCCCGCTGAGTCCGTCAATACGCGGCTCACCGATGCACCCGTGCGAATATCAATCCGGCGATCACGAGCCCATCCGAGGTAAGTTACCAACGGATTCGCGAGAGCGCCAATGGGGCATCCCGCATCGCACCAGCCGTCGTACAAGCAGGCGGCCCGGCCTCTATAACCTGTGGAATTGATGGCGGCAGGCATCGGGGAAACAGGAAGCGCCAGTCGCTGAAAGCCTTGTGCCAATAAGTCGCCGTGGCGAAAAGTGCGCAGCGGCCCCATCGGGTACGGCTGTCCCGTTCCGCGCCAGGGTTCTGCCGATGCGTCCCCGGAAATGCCCACCTCGGCTTGCACCTGATCATACCAAGGCCGCAGCTCGTCGTAAGTCAGGCCCCAATCTCGGCCGCGGCCGTGACGGCTATGCAGGTCGAATATCTCGACCGGGAAGCGCGGCCAAGTTGCATAATGATGATAGGCGGCGCCGCCGAGCCCGGTGCCGGTGGATACATTGTGCGCGATGGGATTTGGCCCATCGACCAAGACCGGAGAGCCGCCCCATTTGTGTCGGCGCGCCCACACGCTCGAACTCAGCATGTCGGCCTGTGATTTGCTCGGGCCCGCCTCTAGCACCAGAATTTGCTTTCCGGCACGCGACAGACGGTCCGCGTAAACACCACCGGCGGCGCCCGCGCCGACGATGATTACGTCATGCGAGGACCGCTCAATGTCCAAATCGGTAGTGAACCTCTCCGCCCCACTCGCGCGGCGGACTGACGCTCGCGAACGCCACGCCCAATGCGGCCGTCACGTCCTGCGCATTAGTGTGATAAAACTTATTGGTCAGGTTCAGGCCGTACGCCGCCACCGACCAGTGCCCGCCGCTGAAATCGTAGGTTGCGCGTCCGTTCACCAGCCCATAGCCGCCTTGTCGATTGATGGGAGTGTTTACGGCCTCGTACCAGAATTCCGAGCGGAACGAGTAGTCGCCGCGCAATGTCAGCTTTCCCGATGCGAAGTCCCAACTATACTGCGCGCCCAAGCTGCCGTTTAAGCGCGGAGTGAGTGGCAAGTGCATGCCAGAATCGATGCCGGAACCGGCAGGTACCGACTGGTATTGATCCTTAGTGTATCCGAGGCCGGCCTGCAGCTCGAATGCGGCGACCGGACGTGCCTGCAACTCGACTTCCGCGCCACGAATGCGCGACGCTGCCGTTACTGTGTCGAAAAAGCCCGACGCTTGGTCCAGCGCCAGCAACTGGATTCCCTTGTAGTTCTCCTGGAAAAGCGCGATGTTTACTCGTACGCGATTGTCGGCAAATTGAGTCTTTGCGCCAAGTTCATACGAATCAATCTTTTCCGGGTCAAATGCGCTTATCGCGCCGAATTGCCCCGTGTGCACGTTCGGGCTCGGCCGGCCGTTGAAGCCGCCGCTCTTGAACCCCTTCGAATATGAAAGGTAGGTCAGAACCTCATCGGAGGGCTTCCACTCGATATCGACCTTGGGGGTGACCTGACTCCAATCCTTGTTATATGCGGTAGGAACCGAGTTATTCGGATTCAACGGGGACAAGGTATACAGGATCGCAGGGGGCAGGCCTGCCAGGTTCGCAACTCCGGCCGAATTGTCGATGAAGAAATTATAGTCCTGTTGTTTAGTCTCTTTGGTCCAGCGCAGTCCCAGCGTGCTCGCCCACTGATCGGCAAATTTGATGGTCGTTTGTCCGAATAGCGCCTTCGCCTTCGTGTCTAGGGTGAAGGCCTGGTTGTTCACGATTTTCCTGTTGACCCCGGGCGAAGCGTAGCTCTGGCCGCCCGCAAAATTACACACGGGGTAGACAAAGTAGAAGGGATTACCGGGGGGCGCCGCGGCCGGGAACGGCAGGCAGCCGTTGTTGCCGCCGAGCGAGACTAGGTTGATGTTGTCGTTGTACTCTTGATAGTAGTAGGCGCCGAGCAGCCACTTCGCCGGTCCCGAGTTGCCTGACAACTGCAACTCCTCGCTGAACTGATGCTGCTTATCGGCGAAGCCCCCTTCGTAGAAGGAATAGGGAGTGGAATCGTAGTCTGTGGCCTGAAATTGGCTCATGCGCCGGTACGCACTGATGGATTTGAGTTTCGCGCCGCCGAGATCCCAGTCCAAGGTCAACGACATACCTTTAATGTCGTAATCCTTGCGCGGGTCGATGGAGGAATTATTCACATAAGCGTTTCCGGGGTTCAGGTATTGACCCATGCCGGCGGGCAGCGGCACGCCGAACGGCGAAAACACTGCAGGGTTGTAGCCAACCAGGAGGGTGTGCTGCGAGGTTCCAGTGATGCGGGTGATATCCCCAGCGAGCGTCAGCGCGAAGGCATCGCTCGGCACCCACTTGTACTTCGCGTTCGCCCCCCATTGATTGGTCGTGTCGAAAATGGTTCCGTCGCTCGCGCGCCGCGCCCAGCCATTCTGATCGCGGAAATTCGCCGACACGAAGAGGCCCTGGGTATC
Source organism: Steroidobacterales bacterium (assembly GCA_038226325.1). Lineage (GTDB taxonomy): Bacteria > Pseudomonadota > Gammaproteobacteria > Steroidobacterales > Steroidobacteraceae > Bog-1198. The sequence continues at coordinate 66,006 of JBBRQO010000023.1, forward strand.
GCTGATCGGCAGATCGAGAGAACCGCGCACCTGGCGCAGATTGCGGCTGCCGCCCGTAATGCTCAAGTCGCCGCCAAACACATGGCCTGGATCGCGCGTCGTTATGCTGACAGCTCCGCCAATGGTGTTGCGGCCGAACAGCGTGCCTTGCGGGCCTCGCAGAACTTCAATACGTTGCACATCCGAGGAGTCGATGGACGCTCCCATTACGCGGCCCAGATAAACACCGTCGACATAAGTAGCCACCCCCGGATCGGTGGCCGGATTGAGGTCTGTCTGGCCGACGCCGCGGATGAAATAGTAGGCATCGTTGCCGCCCGTCGGCCCAGGGTTCGACAGGAAGTTCGGCGTGAACTGCGCTGCATCCCCGACGTTGCGAATATTGAGCTTTTCAATGTCCGCGGCTTGGAATGCGGAAACGGCGATGGGCGTATCCTGCAGCCGCTCCTCGTAGCGGCGCGATGTAACCACCACTTCAGTGAGCGCGTCGCCGTTGATCGGCGCCTGCGTTGAAGTCTGTGCCTGCGGATCGGCTGACGCGGGCGCTGCTCCCGCGCACAAAGCGATAGTGATTCCCGCAGCGATCGGCGTCAAAGCATGTGAAGCAATTCGTCCCATTCGCATTCTCCCTTCCAGTCATGATCGGCCGCAGCTCGCTCGTGGCGCGCCCACATCCTGATCGTTGCACAGTCAGGTCATGAATATCTAATTCCTTGGGCGTCGGCATCCATAACCGGCAGCTATCCCCCGCGGCCAACGGGCGCGAGTTCAGGCCGCTGCTCGCGCGGCAGCCGCCGAATCTCGCCATTTTGACATGAGGTCGCGCAAAATCGGCTCGACCGCATCCAGGTGCCGTCTCTTGACATGGCCATAGCCGCGAATCTGCTCGGGAAGGCTGGCGATCTGCACGGCAAGCGCAAGATTTTTCGAGTTCAGGCTTCGCAGCAACTCATCGATTCTGGCTTCGTATTCAACGAGAAGACGCCGTTCGAGTCGCCGGTCGGAACCGTAGCCGAAGGGATCGAACGCGGTCCCACGCAAGAACTTAAATTTTGCGATACCCCAGAACAGCGGCCTTATCCAGCCGCCGAATTGCATCTTGCGCGGCTCGCCGGTCGCGGAGTCCTTGCGCGCCAGCAGCGGTGGCGCCATTTCGTACTTGATGCGATACCCCGGTGCGAATGTGGCGTCGAGTTCGGCACAGAAATCGCCGTCGGTGTACAGCCGCGCTACCTCGTACTCGTCCTTGTATGTCAATAATTTGAAATAGTATTTGGCAACCGCCGCGGCCAGTTCGGTCGAGCCTGGGGACACGGCCACTTCGGCGTCCTTTACCCTATCCAACAGCGTCTTGTAGCGGCGCATATACTCAGTGTTTTGATAGGCTACCAGGATCCGTTCGCGCGCCGCGTGGAGCAGGTCGCCTTGCGCAGCAAGGTCGCGCGGCGGCGAGTCTGATGCGGTCATCAATTCGGCGAAGCGCGCTGCATCATGCGCCGCGTGGCGGCCAAGCATCAGCGCCTGGGTATTGACGCGTGCGGCGACGCCGTTCAGTTCGATGGCTCGCTCGATGGCGGCGGCGCTCACAGGCAGCAACCCCTTTTGCAATGCGTAGCCGACCATGAACATGTTCGCCGCGATGCTGTCGCCGAGCAGCCGCAGGGCCGCATCGGTGGCGTCCACGGTCAGCGTATGTTGCACGCCGGCCACGCTCTGAATTCCGGCAAGCATCTCCCGCTCGTGAAATTCCATGTTGGGATTCTGCTGAAAGGCCGCCGTAGGCACGAGATGGGTGTTGACGAGCACTCGAGTCCGGTGCGTAACAATGGTACGCAACACGTCGCTCGACGACGTCACCACCAAATCGCAGCCGAGTACGACATCCGCGGCGAGAATTCCGATCCGCGACGCGGCCGCGACAGTGCCCGGCGGCGCGATGCGCAGATGTGAAAGCACCGCTCCGCCCTTCTGCGCCAGACCCGTCATGTCGTACACGCTGGCGTACAGCCCCTCGATGTGCGCGGCCATCGCCAGCACCGCACCGACCGTCACCACCCCCGTGCCGCCGATCCCTGTCACCAGGATCGCCGAACCGTGCTCGGGCAAGCTCTTCGCGGGTTCGGGCAGCGGCCTTAGTGCGTCAAGGGCTATAAGTGACACGGCCGTCTTGCGAAGGGCTCCCTCGACGGTGACGAATGAGGGGCAAAAGCCCTTGATGCAGGAGTAGTCCTTGTTACAGCTGGATTGATTGATGCGCCGCTTGCGGCCGAGCATCGTTTCCAGAGGCTCTATGGAGACGCAGTTCGACTGCACCGAGCAGTCCCCGCAACCTTCGCATACGCGCTCGTTGATGAACGCGCGCCGCTCGATGTCCGGATATTTTCCGCGCTTGCGAAGGCGGCGCTTTTCCGCGGCACAGGTTTGATCGTAGATCAGTGCGGAGACCCCGCGAACCTCCCGCAGTTCGCGCTGCAGCGCGTCCATCTCGCTGCGGTCGTGCACCGTAACCCCCTCGATGAAACCTGCGTTGGCGCCATATTTCCCAATATCATCGCTGACCACGGCGATCCGCTCGACGCGTTCCGCGCGCAGCTGGCGCGCGATGTCCGCCACGCTGAAGTGCCCCTCGACCGCCTGGCCGCCCGTCATGGCGACCGCATCGTTCACCAGTATCTTGTACGTCAAGTTGACGTCGGCGAGAACGGCGGCGCGCACGGCAAGCAAGCCGGAATGGGCATAGGTGCCGTCGCCTAGATTTTGAAAGACGTGCTGGGTGTTGGTGAACGGCGCGACTCCGGTCCAGTTCACCCCCTCGCCTCCCATCTGAGTCGGCGGAAAAGTATTGCGATTCATGCCCATTGCCATGGTATGGCAACCGATGCCCGCCAGCGCCACGCTGCCTTGCGGAACTTGCGTGGACGTGTTGTGCGGACACCCGGAACAAAAGTAAGGAACGCGCGTCAATGTGCTCCCCCCGCGCGCACGCGCTTCGTCGAGGGACTGTTCGACGAGCGCGAGACGTGCCGCCAATACGCCGTCTACCGCACCCATCGCGCTCAACCGCTTGCCGATCGCCAATGCAATCTCGAGGGGATCCAATTGGGTGTCGCCGGTTAGCAGTGGCGCCCCGTTTTCATCGAACTTCCCGACGATGCGCGGCCGCGAGCCGTCGGCCAGATTGTACAGAGCGTGCGCCGCCTGCAGTTCCATGAACGCGGCTTTCTCCTCGACGAACAGTAGCTCGCGATGCCCGGTGGCGAAGGCCGCAAGGGCGCTCGGCTCGAGCGGCCAGATCATTGCTGGCTTATATACCCGAACGCCGAGCGAGACCGCCGCCTCACTGTCGAGCCCAAGGGCGCAGAGCGCACTGACCACATCGAGCCAGCTCTTGCCGGCGGCGACAATACCCAGCTCCCGCCTCGAGCTGTCGTGAGTCACGCGGTCCAAGCCATTGGCGAGCACATATGCCTGCGCGAGGGGGAGCTTGAAGCGCGCCAGGCGAACCTCATCGCGCATTGGATCGAACACGAAGCGCGCGTGAACGCCTTCCACAGGCATGGGTTGGCCGTCAGGCTGAACGATTTGAATGCGGTGCGGATCTACGTAGACGGTAGCCGTTGTCTCAACCGTTTCATTGACGCACTTAAGGCCCACCCACACACCGGCCGCACGCGACAGGCCGAAACCATGCAAACCAAAATCCAAGCACTCCTGAACCGTGGCCGGGTAGAGCACTGGTACCCCGTTTGCCGCAAGCGCCTGCTCGCTTTGGTGGGATATGGTGGAACTCTTTCCCGGATGATCGTCGCCAAACACCACCAGCACGCCGCCGTACTTAGACGTGCCCATGCGATTGCCGTGCTTGATCGGATCGCCGGAGCGATCGACTCCAGGGCCCTTGCCGTACCAGATCGCGAATACGCCGTCGAACTTCGCGCCGGCGATCAAATTCGCTTGTTGGGTGCCCCAAACTGCGGTGGCGGCAAGGTCTTCGTTCAAGCCCGGTTCGAAGTGCACATTGGCGGCAAGCAATCGAGCCTGCGCCGAGCGTAGCTGCATGTCATAGGTACCAAGCGGCGAGCCGCGATACCCGCTAATGAAACCTGCGGTGTTCAACCCCGCCGCTGCGTCGAGTGCATGCTGCATCATGGGCAGACGCACCAACGACTGCGTGCCCGTTAGCAGCACGCGGCCCGTCTCTTGCGCGTATTTGTCCTCGAGCGTGACCGCGGCGGTCATACCAGTTTTCGCATCAATGCAATTCGACCGCGCCGCTCGAGCATGCCGAGCCCGCCCTTCGCAGTCCGCCCACCTGATCCAGAGTGCCTACGTAAGCGGCACAAGCAGCGGCCGGAATCAGATGCAACGCGGGGCTGTCCTGGTTAGGGACCAGATAGCTCGGCGCGTTTTTGCGGCCGGGTGCCAGCTTTGGATCCGCAGCCACGGTCTCGAAGCCGCAAGAACTGTCGGTGGAAAAATTGCCGCCGAGCAGGCTGCCGGGATGCTCCACGGCGCAATTGGAGGGCGGTGGAAATCCTCCGGCACCGGGCGGCGGCGCGCCGGGCGGCGGTCCGCCGGGGATCCCTGCCGGTGGGAGCTGCGGCGGAAGGTAGTCCGCGATAATGGAGCCGAATGCTGCAATGGATCCTACCGCGACGTTGGGAGCGCTGTTGTGCGCGATGGTGGTAAACAGCAGCGACAATTTGCCGCTGTGGTTACCGATGGCGCCGATCGCAAGATCGGCCGTGTTGTCGAACAGACTGGAATTCACTGCCGTCACGTCCGCCGTCGCGATGATGCCGCCGCCCACTTCCGTTGAATGATTGCCGCTCACCGTCGAGTTCCGCAATACCACGTCGCCGAACGAGGCAATGCCGCCGCCGGCTGCCACGGTGCTGTTATCGGTCACCCAAGTGCTCGATAAACGCAGCGTGCCTGAACCTGCCATATAGATGCCCCCGCCCGGATGGATTACCGACCGGCCTCCGGCGACGGTGACACCCTCCAAGCTGACCTCAGAATCCGAAAATAGCGCCAGCACCCCGCTGCCGTCGCAGGTCTGAACGATTGCCGAGCCGTGGCCCGCGACACGCAGTGCCTGGGTGCCCGCATAAATCAAATCGTTCGAGTTGTTATCCACCGCCGTTTGCGGGGCGACGCAGCGCGTGAGCCGGTACACCTTGCGAGGCTCCAGCACGATGAGCGTGTCGCGATCCGACCGGTTCGCGATGGCGAAGGCATCGCGCAACGATACCTTGGCGTTGCCGACCGAGTCTTCGGTCATGCCGACGCGTATGACTTGACCGCGCGACTCGCCGCCCAGCGCTGCGGGAAGCCAGAGCTCAGGCGCTGGAAGGTCGCTCGCCGGCGGGTCTTTGACTTCGCGATTGAGCGAACCGTTATGGATAAATTCGACCGCACCAATGTCACAGGACTCTCCCTGCGGCCGGGGCACGCCCAGCTGATCGCTCGTGCCGCCCGAATAGACGGGGAGCAACGCGCGCGCTTGCGGCGGCAGGCAGTTCTGGGCGTCGATCGCGTCGAGCAACGGGCTGCCGGGGCCAGGCACGAACACTTCGGCCTGCTTCATGCCCACGCCGGATCGAAGCTTCGGGTCGGGCCCCGCTGACCGATCTCCCTTCCCGCTACCGAAACCACATCCTGTGCCGCCGCTGGCGTAATTACTGCCCAGCGAAAGGCTCGTCCCTTGCGACAGATTGCACAAGCGTCCCGAACCGGCCGCGGCGATTACGGTTGCAAAACTTGTCAGTCCCCCGCTGGTCACGGAGACGGCGGGGCGCGAGTTCGCGGTGAGTGTCGAATAGACCAGAGTAATTCCGTTCGGCGTGCGGCCCGTAAAAGGAGGCGGCCCTTGCGTTGATTCGGGCGCCTTTGCACCGCCGGAAATCGCGCCGGCGATCGCGCCGGTATTGTCGTAGAAGCTGGATTTGATGGCCTTCACCGGTCCGGCGGCCGCAACGCCTCCGCTGCCTCGATAGGATCGGTTCATCGCGAACGTAGCACCGCTAATGATCACCTCACCATTGCTCGCGACACCGCCCGCGGACAATGTGCCGCCCTCATCGCTGATCGCTTGGTTGTCCGCCACTACCGCGTTCGTGACGCGCACTTCCCCCGTGCCGGAATTCCATACGGCCCCGGCCGGATAATGGCGCGCACGTCCGCCGCGAAGCGAGAAATCCACCAAGTTCAACAGCTCGTTGCCTCCTTGCTGAACGATCACGGACGCGCCGTCGCAATCTTGAAAGATCGTTGCCGCATTACCATTGACGGTGAGCGTCTTGTTCGCCGTGTGCACCAATTCATTGTATTCAGCAACTGGCGCGTCGAAGGGTCCGCAGCGTTCAAGCCGGTACACGGCTCCCCGCTCGAGTACGATTGCCGCTTCCACATTCAATCGATTGGCCAAGGCGAAGGCCTCCCGCAATGACAGGCGCCCGGTGCCAGGAGGCGCGAGATCGGCAGGATCGAAAAGATCAACGGTGGTTGTCGGGCGCAAAGTGATGAACGCCGATGGCATGCGCGGAAAAACGAAGGGCCGAGTTCCGACCTTGTCCGGCGTCGCCAACGGTTGGGGCGAGTGTCGAGGCGTCGATGCCGTCGGCGATGCAATGACCGCACCCAGCGGCATGAGCATCAACGCCATGACCACAGCGGCCCGGCTTTGCATGGCACGGCTCAACGGCGTGGCGCTACCTAGTAACGCCGCATTCTGCGGACGGGCCGCGATGGGGGTGTGCATGGCGACTGACCTTGTCGGGAAGCTCAAGTGATGAAGGACTTGGAAGGATGGGCGGCTGGGAATCGCGCAGCGCGCTGCAGCCACAGCATAAGGTGCCTGTCAGCCGCAATCGGCATCTCGGGCTTGAATCGTATGGTATACAGGAGGACATCGTCTTCGGCCATGATGTTCTTGCCGAAGGCCTCGCCGCGCGCGAGTATGGCTTGCACATCGACGTTCGGATTTCGCGGCGTGGCGGTCACCGTGTAGCCTTTGGTTTTGCCGCCGTTAATCGGGGTACCGCTGTACATCGACATGATGAGCATCTTCTCGAAGCGGTTTTCGAATGCGACGGTGTTGGTGCCGAAGAGCTTGAAATGCTGCTTAGAAAAGCCGAGGTTCGGATCCGTCACCTCATTCCTGAACTCCACCGTCATGCCGGTCACATCGAAGTCGTCCGGTTCCTTCTCCATGATGGCATTGTGCACGGCCTTGACATGCTGAAAATCGTGCGTGTTGCCAACGATCACCCACGTCGGCACGGGAAGCGGCGCACACTCGAACACGCTATGTGCGATCTGCTCCTCCGAGAAGGTTGGGAAGTGCGGAAGTTCATAGAGCGGCTTCTCGCCGTTGAACGCCCAGATCAGGCCCCACTTCTCTTCAGTCGGAAAATTGAATAGGCGCGCCCTGGGTGGAATCGCATCGGTCACGGGAATTTTCACACAGCGGCCGCCGCCATCGTACTCCCACCGGTGGAAAACGCAGCGCAGCCTGTTTCCATCCACACTGCCCACCGCGAGATCCGCGCCCATATGGCGGCAGAAGGCGCTGTGCACTCGAGCGACTCCATCCTCGCCTCGCCATACCGCCACGCGGCCATCCAGGAATTCCTTTGATATCACTTTACCCGTCGCGACTTCCGCGCTCATCGCGATTGGATACCAACACTGGTGGTAACCGTCGCGTGCCGCGTCCGGGAGCTTGAGCGTCTCGGGGGAAGCGGATGTCTCTTGATTCATAGTCGAACTCCTGGATGTATGGATGTGCGGGCACCCGCGTCTCGAGCCCAGTGGGCCCTGTTTTCCTTGATGAATTGTCGCAAGCCGCGCGCCGGTCTGCCGAGCAGAGAGGACAGTGTCGGAGCGGTGGTCGCACCGCTGCCGCCGCGCAGCGACGCGTGGATCATGGTATAGGCGAAAGTCGGGACCAGTCCTATGCCGTTGCGGCGGCAGTGCCGCCAATAACCCCACAAGCTCGCCGGCTGGTAGCGCACCGCACGGCCGAGTTCCTCACTGAGCATCGTTGCCACCTCGTCGAACGAGAGTGAATCGGGACCCGTGAGGTGATAAGCGTGAGACCCGTGCCGCGCAGGATCGCGCAGAGCAAGGGCAGCGGCGTCGCCGAGGTCACGGGCATCGACATAGGCAACCTTCCCGTGTCCTGCCGGAAGCAAAATCAGACCAGCCTGTATATCGGCACTGTATGGCCCGGTCAGGTTCTGCGCGAAGAATCCCGCGCGCAGCATCGTCCAGCGCATCGGGCCCCGCATGAGATGCCGCTCGACAGCGTGATGCGGCACGAGTGAGTTCTTGTCCGCCCCCGCAACCGACAGGAACACGCAATGGGTCACGCCCAGGTCGACGGCAACGTCGAGCAGCCGATTCAACGTCTTCTTTACCGAAATCACTGGATTGGGGCGCATCAGAAACAGCCCGTTGATGCCCTTGAGGGCCGGGGCGAAGGTGGCTGGATCGCTGAAATCGAGGTGCACGGCCTCGCAGGAAGGCAACAACACCGGCGCCGAAGAGACGGTTCTCAGTGCCGCCCGCACGCTCGCTCCCGCCGAGGACAGCGCACGTACCACTTCCTTGCCCACATTGCCGGTAGCGCCGGTCACCAAGAAACGTCCGGCGTTCGTTTCAGTCGTCGTCATGTCCTAGCTGACTCCGGCCGCCGCAGCGTCCGTCATAGGTCCGAATCGATGGTGCGTACGCATTGAAATCCGCCGATTCGCGAGAAATGGCTTCGAGGCAGGAAGCAAATGCTCTCATTAATCCTTTCTCCGCCGCGCATGACTTCGCCGGCATCGCACATAACGCAGCGTTATCGCGAAACTCGCGCAGGCGCCGGTCGCTCATAACTATCATTCATGTGTCGGTATCAAACGCTCACTCGACCTCCCGGCCTCAGGCCCGTACAACTGAATTATTAGAATATTTCTAGGAATGCAATAAACGATGAGACAAGCGACAAAGTACCGAGAGCGGCTCAAGGCGGTTTCTCGACCATGCAGAGCCATGCCTTGAACCCCTTCCTCTGGCTCCACGACTCATACCTTGCCACAATCGTCCGTGAAAGCTCCCCGGTCTACGCGACGGTGGAGACCTTTCACGCGATAGGCATGGGCGTGCTGGTGGGCACCATAACTGTGGTCAATTTGCGCCTGCTCGGCCTATTGAAGAGAATCCCCGTGTTCATGCTGGTGAATCTCCTGCCCCTAATTTGGGCGGGTTTCGTCATCAACGCGTGTTCCGGCTCACTCATGTTCGCGTCCGATGCGGTAAAAATGTCGCAGAACCGCATTTTCCTGACGAAAATGAGCCTGATACTCGCCGGCTTCATTATCGCATTGAGTCTGCGGCGCGTGGTATTCCAGAACATGTCGAAGTGGACTGCGGGCGGCGCCATACCGGGCACCGCCAAGTTCTTGTCATGTTCCTCGCTGCTCGTGTGGTACGGCGCCATCGTCGCCGGCCGCCTGACCGCCTATTTCCAATAGCGACGCCATGCAAGCGCAAATATTCGCATGGATACATACCACCTGGCTGAGCCAGGTCGCCGGCAAGTCCGATTGGGTATTCACCACCATGGAAACGGTCCATTTCATGGGCTTGAGTCTCTTACTCGGCAGCATCGCCATTCTGGACCTGCGCATATTGCGGGTCATCAAGCGGATTCCGGTCGCAAAGTTGTTTGACCTGATACCGCTGGCCATGGCGGGATTCGCGATTCAATTGGTCAGCGGCGTAACCATGTTCAGTGCAGAGCCCGCGAAGTATTGGGGCAATTTCGGCTTTCGGGTCAAGATGGTGCTGATTGCGCTCGCGGGCCTGAACGCCTTGTGGTTTTGGCTCTTTGAGCACAGGGACCTGAAACAAGGCGCCGCAGGCCAGGAGAACAGAACATCGGCCAAGGTTGTCGCGGCGCTCTCGCTGGCCTTGTGGTTGCTGGTGCTGACATTCGGCCGAGTCATCACCTATCTGGACGGCTTCGAGATATCGACGCTTTTTCACAGCGCGGGCGCCGCGGCTTGCGCGATCTAGGACGCACGCTCCCGCCACGCCGGCATGGGCAGCACTGCTTGTGCCTGAGCGGCCGCCTCCGGTAGTACGACCCGGCCTTCGCCACCGAGATTTTGGATGGCGATCAGGCCGAGCGAGGTGTTTTGCCCCTTCGCATCGAAGGATACCCCGCGCCCAGGCGTCACATTATCCTTCAGGTCCGTCGTTCGCAGCGCCTGCGCGAGCGCATCCGGCCGGAGCGAACCGGCACGGCGAAAAGCATCGGCCGCAATGAGCAGCGCTTCGAAGGTAAATACCTGCAAAGTACCGAGTGGAGTGTGCGCATTGAGAGTTGCCTGCGCTGCCTGCAGCCGCTTGCTCAATGGCTTGTTGGGATCGTAGAACGGTGCGAAGGTCAGCGCATAATCAGCGTATGGTCCAAGCGCGTCGCGATATGAGGGCTCGTGCAGCCCCGCGTTCGAGGACATCAGCACGCTCGGTGTCCAGTCCTGTTTGACCAATTCGTGGCCGATGCGAATGGCATCCTCGGAACGGCTCACGGTCCAGAGCGCATCCGCCCCCGACGCGCGCGCCGCGGCGACTTCCTTCGACAAGTCCACGGCCTTCGGATCATAGGCAATTGAGGGTGCCATCTCGTACGGCATGTGCATCTCAGGCAGCATGTTCTGGATCGCCTCGATGCCGCGGCCGTTATTGATGTAGAGGACGACGACCTTTCGCGGCGTGAAACCGGTCTTTTGGAACAGCTCTCGCTGTAGTGAATAGGAGTCGGCGACAATTTTTTGAGCCGCGGGAAAATTCCGAAATACGTAGTGATAGCCCTGTTCGGTGATGCTCGGTGCGGCCCCGATATTGACGATCATCGGAACGCGGCGCCGCTCGGCGAGCGCAGCGACCGCGACGGTTTGGCCCGAGTCATAGCAGCCGATGACGACGTGTGCGCCTTGCTCGATGACCCGCGCCGCGGCGATCTCCGCGGAAGCGGGCGATTCGCCCGTGTCCCCCTCAATAATCACAAAGGGTGACAGGCCGAGCTGCGGAAGCAATTGTTGCGCTAGGCGAGCACCCTCAAAACAACCCTCTCCGGCAGCGGCGAGATAGCCGCTGCGTGGCAACAGCACACCGATATGCAGCGCGCGTGAGGCCGCACGCGTCGCCGTCCATCGGCTCAAGGCCAAGATGGCCCCGGCCGCCAAGGCGCCGCGCAACACGGCGCGCCTCGCCAGGGTCGACGGCGGCCCGACCACTTTGGCGCCAGCCGCTGCGCGCGGCCTCACCAATTATTTAGCGTCCAAACGTGTCGCAATGGTGGCGATGCCGGTGGCTGCGCATTTCTCATCCGTGTCGGCACCGGGACTGCCCGAAACGCCGATCGCCCCGACGACCGCATCACCCGCCTTGATGGGCAATCCGCCGCTTAGAATCAGGAAGCCGTCAATCTGGCGCATCCCGAAAGCATCGGGATTCGCCAGAAGGATCTTGACGGCTTGACTGGTCGGCATCCGGCTCGACAGCGCCGTGTAGGCCTTGCGCTGACTGGTCGAGACCGTGTGCGGTGCCGCGCCGTCATCTCTCACTGTCGCAAGAACCACACCGGCCGCATCAACGACTGTCACAGACACACGGAAACCCGTCTTGAGGCAGGCCTCCTTTGCGGCCGATGCCGCCTCCAGAGCGAGCCCAGATGAGATGCTGCGAACCTCGGCCAGTCCGGCAGCCGCGGCAGGTGTTACCGACCCGACTGTCAGGATTACCCCAGTAGCCAACATTAACGAAAGCGTGCGTGCATCAAGGTATTCCATGGATTGTCTCGTCGTTGCTTTAATTTTCGGGAGCGTACATTGATGCTATCCATTATTCAAATTATTATATTAGAATAGTAATTCAAGAGTTAATCCGCCCGAATAGCACGCCCGTGAATAGCACGGGCGATCGAGGACTTCAGCATGCGCAAATCCCGATTCACACCCGTTGAAATCGCCGACATCCTCAAGGAAGCCAACATCGGAGTCTCGGCAGGCGAGGTTGCGCGCAAGTACGGCATCAGCCCGGCGACCTTCTACAATTGGAAGGCAAAATACGACGTCATGGACACTTCGCCCGTGAAGCAGTTGCGTGACATGGCTGCGCAGCTTGCGCAGTACAAAACCATGTACGCAGAGCTGGCGCATGAGAATTTTTCTTTACGCAATCAGATGCATAACGCCGTAAGGAAAAGCGACAAAGAATCCAATAATGGTGACGAAGGATAGCCTGCCTCGGCCCGGAACGTCAGGTGGATGTCCCCGTATTCCAATATATAATTATAATTACTATACAATCAGTCTAATTATTCGCATACACTCTCCCGGCCTGCGGCGCGACTTTGCCGCCACCCAACATCAGGAGACCCTCGGTATGCAGCTCATCAACGGCCGCAGCAAATTCATCTTCGCAGCCGGATTGGCCATCGCCTCGCTGGCGGCAGTGACCCCCACCGCCAAGGTGCTCGCCCACCATTCGCCGTTCGTGCACTACGAAAGCCGTGACATCAAAGAGGTCGAGGGTGTAGTCGTCGGTTTCGAATGGCGCAATCCTCATACTCGATTCGACGTGCAGGAAACCGGGCCCGACGGCGTTGTCACCGTATGGAACATGGAATACAGTCCGCCCGCTATTCTCCTGCGCCAAGGTGTAACGAAGGATCGGTTTCACGTGGGCACGAAGCTGAAATTCGCTGGGTACAAGGCGAAGGATTCGAACACGATGTTCATCACCAACATCCTGTTCCCCGACGGCACCGAGAACTATAACGACGAATACGCCCCTCCCCGCTGGACCGCCGGCAAGGGCGAGAAGAAGATCGGCGAGGCATTGATCGATTATCAGAAGCGCAAGATCGCCGAAGCGGCAAAGCCGAATACCAACGGGATCTTCCGCGTCTGGGCGAATGACTTCACCGAACGCACTCCGAACAAGCTGTTTGCATCGGCTGGCAAGCTGCCGCTCACCGACTACGCGAGCCAAATCAAGGCGAAATGGAATCCGGTCAACGATAACCCGTATATTTTTTGCAAGAGCGGCATGCCGGCGTCGATGGATCAAGTACATCCCATGGAATTCAGCCGCGTGGGTGATGACATCCGCCTCAAAGTCGAGGAGTACGACGTCGTGCGCACCATCCACATGAAGGGCACTGTCCCAAAGAAAGGGGTCAAAGACGGCCCGAACGGTTATTCGCTGGGGCATTGGGAGGGCGATACGTTGGTCGTCGAGACCACCAATATTGACTATCCGTGGTTCGACAAGTACGGCACACCGCAAAGCGCGGATCTGCGGTTGGTGGAGCGCTTTTCGGTGAATGCGGACCAGACGCGCCTCGATTACACGGTAACCGCCACGGACCCGAAGGTGTTCACGGCGCCGGTGGCCATGAAGCGCCAATGGTTGTGGGTGCCCGGCGAAGTCGTGAAACCTTACAACTGCAAGTTCAACAAATCCGACCTGGGAGTGGCCTCCGCCGTGCCCGCGCCGGCTGGAAAATAGTCAGCGATGAACCCTCATCGACGCAGGGGGTTGGCGATGGCCGCGCTGCTGAGCGCGGCCTTGCTTCCGGTTCAGCCTTCGCTTTGCGCCGATGTGGAGGCAACGAAAGCGCCCGCACCGCCGCGGGCCTCGGGCCTAACGCCGCCGTTCCGCGAGATCGTGAATCTTCCTACCTTCATGGAGCACGTTCTATCTCCGGCGGCAGATGTCGTGTGGCGCGCCAGCGGCACGTCGGCGGATGCCAGCGGCGAGCACGACCTAACACCCTCCACCACCGCACAGTGGGAGACAGTTGTCTCCGGATCGGTGACCCTGGCCGAAGCCACCAATGCGCTCATGATTCCGCAACGCGAGCGCGATGCTGTGTGGTTTACCCTGGCGACCGCGCTGGCGAAGGCGGCCGAAGCGGCCTACCGCGCCGCGGAAGCCCATGATGCCCAGGGAATTGCGGCGGCGGGCGATCGCATCGATGCTGCATGCACGAATTGCCACAAGCACTACGGCATCGAGTAGCGTCATGAATCAAAGTGATGGAA
>JBBRQO010000024.1:0-77138 GCA_038226325.1 Steroidobacterales bacterium
CGCGCGTCCTCGTGAGTTTTTTGATCAAGGCAGTGGTAGTCGGCCTGGCGGCGGCATTTCTGGTGGTCTGGTGGAAGCCGGCGTTGCTCGGCAGAACGGCCGCGCCGGCTGCACCCACGCCGGGGGCGCGCACGCCCGCAGTTTACTCGCGACCCCCAGTCGTCGTGCAGAGTTTTGCCGATGCGGTGGCGCGCGCGGCACCGGCCGTGGTTAACATCTATACCGCACGCGTCGTTACGGAGCGCACCCAGACTCCGGCGCTCAATCAATTATTCGGTGATTTCTGGCCGACCTATCGACAGCGGGTCGAGCGCAGCTTGGGCTCGGGGGTCATCGTCAATGGCGACGGCACCATCGTTACCAACCAACATGTCATCGCGGGCGCGGATTCCATCCGGGTGCAGCTGAACGACGGCCGCATCGCGGAGGCGACTATCGTCGGTCAGGACCCGGATACCGATCTCGCCATACTGCATTTGGGCTTGAGCAAGCTGCCCGTCATGCCTCTGGGTCGCTCAGACACTCTGCGAGTCGGGGATATCGTGCTCGCTATCGGCAATCCCTACGGCCTGAGCCAGACGGTCACCCAAGGCATCGTCAGTGCCACCGGACGCGGTCAGTTAGGACTTGCCACCTTCGAGAATTTCATTCAAACCGATGCAGCCATCAATCTCGGCAATTCCGGCGGCGCTCTCATAGATGCGCACGGCGACCTGGTGGGCATCAACACCGCGGTTCTGAATCGCGCCAGCGGCGGGCCGGAGGGCATCGGCTTTGCCATTCCCATGAATTTGGTGCGCGGTGTCATGGAACAAATCCTCAAGCGCGGTCACGTGGTGCGCGGCTGGTTGGGCTTCGTGCCGCAGGACTTGTCCGATGAGCAGGCCGCGCAGCTCGGCATTGCCGCGGGTGGCGGGGTCACCGTGGTGAACATTCTCGTCAAAAGCCCCGCATTCGAAGCCGGGCTGCGGCCCGGCGACCTCATCACCGCGTTGAGCGGCGAGCCAGTGCAAAGCGCACAGGATCTGGTCAGCCGGGTGGCGGCGCTGGCGCCAGGCGCGCAAGTCGATCTGGCGGGCCGGCATGGCCGTCAGGCCTTCAAGGTGAACCTCAAAGTCGTGGAACGGCCGACCCACCAGGCGGCGCAGTCCGAGTAGTGCCGCGCGCCGTTACGCCGGTGTGCGCCTGATTTTCGCGCCCAATTGCTGCAGCTTTTCTTCGATCGCCTCATAGCCACGATCGATGTGATAAATGCGTTCGATCTCGGTGCGGCCGTCCGCCACCAACGCCGCCAGCACCAGACTCGCCGAGGCGCGCAGGTCCGTGGCCATCACCGGTGCGGCGGTGAGCTTGGCAACGCCCTTGATGATGGCCGTGTTGCCCTCGAGGCGGATCTCCGCGCCCATGCGGCGCATTTCCAGCATATGCATGAAGCGATTCTCGAAAATGGTTTCGATGATAGTGCCGACGCCGTTTGCCACGGTGTTGAGCGCGGCAAACTGCGCCTGCATGTCGGTCGGGAACGCCGGATAGGGCGCCGTGCGAATGTCCACCGAATTCGGTCGGCGGCCGCGCATATTCACTTCGATCCAGGTGTCGCCGACGTCCATTTTGGCGCCGGCTTCTTTCAGCTTGTCGACCACCGCATCCAAATGCTCAGGGCGCGTATTTTTGACCCGAATATGGCCGCCGGTGATGGCGCCCGCGACCAGGTACGTGCCCGCTTCGATACGATCGGGCAACACTTCGTAGGCAGTGCCGTTCAGCCGCTTCACCCCCTCGATCACGATTCGATCCGTTCCCGCTCCCTTGATCTTGGCGCCCATGGCAATCAGAAAATTCGCGAGATCCACCACCTCGGGCTCGCGCGCCGCATTTTCCAGCACGGTTTCCCCGTCCGCCAAGGTCGCCGCCATCATGAGATTCTCGGTGCCCGTGACCGTGACCGTCTCGAGCACCAAGCGGGCGCCCCGCAACCGTTCCGCGCGCGCCTTGATATAGCCGTTCTCGATGTGAATGTCGGCGCCCATGGCCTGCAAGCCGGCCACGTGGATATTGACCGGGCGGGCACCGATCGCACACCCTCCCGGCAACGACACATCGGCGTAACCGAATCGCGCCAGCAGTGGCCCTAGTACGAGTATCGACGCGCGCATGGTCTTCACCAGTTGATACGGCGCGAAATATTCCTTGATGGTCGAGGCATCGACTTCGATGCGCATTTTCTCATCGATGGTCACCGACACGCCCATGCGCCCCAGCAATTCGATCATGGTGGTGACATCTTGCAGATGCGGCACGTTCGACACCGTCACCGGGCCGTCGGCCAGCAAGCAACCCGCCAGAATGGGCAAAGTCGCGTTCTTGGCGCCGGAAATACGGATCTCGCCCTCCAGCGCGATACCGCCCTGAATCTGTAATTTATCCACGCGGCTGCCCCGGCCCCTGTGCCACCCCCTGCACTGCGAATTCTTCCGGCGTAAACACCTGCAAAGCCAGCGCGTGAATTTCATTGCCCACCGCCGCGCCCAATGTGCCGTACACCAATTGGTGGCGCTGCACGCTGCGTTTGCCCATAAAGGCGGCCGCAATCACCACGGCCTCGAAATGCACATTGTCGTCGCTCTTGACCAGCGCTTTGGCGCCCGGCAAGCCGGACTCGATGATTTGCGCCACTTGCTGCGGATTCATGCTGCCTCCCGACGAGTAAACCGCCAAGCTTACGCTAGCGGCGCTGGGGTTCTGCAACCGCTGTATCATTCGCTCATGAATCTTGAGTTCACCGACGACGTCCTCGTCGACCTTGGCCGCCAGGCGCTGACCATCGAAATCGACGGTTTGCGCGCACAGCTGCCGCGCCTGGGGGCGGACTTCGCCCGTGCCTGCCGCATTTGCCATAGCTGCCGCGGACGCGTCGTGGTCACCGGAATGGGCAAATCCGGCCATATCGGCGGCAAGATCGCCGCCACTCTGGCGAGCACTGGCACGCCGGCGTTCTTCATGCATCCCGGCGAGGCCAGTCACGGCGATGTGGGAATGATCACGCGGGAGGACGTGGTGCTCGCCCTGTCCAATTCAGGGGAAACCGAGGAGATCCTGACTATCGTGCCCGCGATCGCCCGCCTCGGGGTACCGCTGATCGCCTTTACAGGGAACTCGACCTCGGCGTTGGCGCGCATCGCCACCGTGCACCTTGATATCGGCGTGCCGGCCGAAGCCTGCCCCCTGAACTTGGCACCCACGGCCAGCACCACCGCGGCGCTGGCCGTCGGCGATGCCCTGGCGGTGGCGCTGTTGAAGGCCCGCGGCTTCACCGAAGAGGATTTTGCGCGCTCCCATCCGTCCGGCAACTTGGGCAGGCGCCTGCTGCTGCATGTAAGCGATGTGATGCGCAGCGGCGCCGACATCCCGACCGTACGGCCTGCCACCTCTCTGGCGGACGGCCTTCTGGAAGTGAGCCGCAAGGGTCTCGGCATGACGGCGGTCGTCGATGAGGACGGCCATGTGCTCGGCGTGTTCACCGACGGCGACCTGCGCAGGGCGCTCGATGCGTCGCGCGATTTGCGCACCACCCGTATGGATCAAGTCATGAGCCGCCACGCGAAGACCGTGCGCCCCACCACGCTCGCGGCCGAAGCGGTGCATTTGATGGAGACGCATCGCATCACCTCACTGGTGGTGGTCGATGCCGAGGACAGAATCGTGGGCGCGCTCAATGTGCACGACCTGCTGCGAGCGGGTGTGGTTTGAAAGCGCGCAAGGCCACGCCGCTGGCGCGGATCGAGCTCCTGATCCTCGATGTGGACGGGGTGCTCACCGATGGACGCCTGTATTTCGGCGCACGCGGCGAGGCGCTCAAGGTGTTTCATGTGCGCGACGGCCACGGCATCAAACTGCTGCTGTGCGCCGGTGTCGCGGTGGCCTCCTGCAGCGGACGGCGCTCGGCCGCAGTAGCGGCTCGCATGCGCGAACTGGGAGTGCGCCGCGTGATTCAAGGATGCTCCGACAAGGTGGCCGCATTGCAGCGGCTGACCGCACGACTCGGCATCGACCCGCTTAACTGCGCCTGCATCTGTGACGACACCCCAGATCTTGCGCTGATGACTGCGGTCGGTGTCGCGGGTGCCGTGGCCGACGCGCACCCCCTGGTCAAGTCCGCCGCGCATTGGATCGCCAAGGCCAACGGCGGCCAGGGTGCCGTGCGCGAATTCTGCGACGCCCTGCTGCGAGCGCGTGCAGCGGTGTCCTCACCCGCCGCAGGGCCCGCCGGCGCCGCGATGCTGCGCCCGCGCTCGGGACCGCACTAATGCTGTTTCGGCTTTTCACCGTGCTCGCCGTGCTGGCCCTGTGCATCAGCACCTGGATCCTGAGTTCGTCTGCACGCCGACGCCAAGTACCGATCGACGCCAAGCTCACCGACTTGCCGGGGTATTATTTAAAGAATGCGGTACTCACCGACTATGACATTGCCGGCAACCCCACGGTGCGCATCGAGGCCGAGCGCATCGATCAAATCGCGCATGGCAACGAAGTGGCGCTGTACAACATCCGCGTCTCCTACCAGACCCCATCCGGGCAGAACTGGGTCATGGTGGGCGATGTCGCGCATGTCCAGCCGGGCGGCAAGGTGGTGGATGTGACAGGCAATGTGCGCCTGCAGGGAGATGCCGCCGGCCGCGAGGGCGCGGCCATCATCCATACTGATACCCTGAGTTACAACGTTCCCGACGCGGTGGCAAGCACCAAGAGCGATGTGCGCATTGATTTCGCGCAGCACACTCTGACGGCCCGCGGCTTGAACGCCAATTTAAAAGAACGCACGATGCGCCTAGAATCGAAAGTTAATGGCCGCTTCCATCCATAAGTTTATTGCTCTGTTTGCGCTCTCTCCGTTCGCGCTGGCGCCGACCGGCTCGCCGGCCCGCGCCGAACACATGGAACAGCAAAACATCTCCCTCGACGCGCAGTCCTCCGAATTGGACTACAAGAACAACAACCTGGTATTTCATAAGGTGCGCATTGCGCAGGGCGGCATGTCGGTGGCCGCCGACCAGGCACAGGCCACGGGTTTGGACTTCGAGAATAGCCGCTGGGTGTTTCGCGGCAATGTCAAAGTCACCATGGACCAAGGACAGCTCGCCGCGGATGAGGCCGAAATAGTTTTTGCCAAAAAGCTTCTCTCCAAGGCCATCGTCAACGGCAAGCCGGCCTCGTTCGAGCAGCCGATTGCGAAAACCGGTAAAACGGCGCGCGGGCGGGCCGACACCATCGATTACGACGTGACCAAGGGCGTGGTGCATTTGTCCAAGAACGCCTGGTTGAGTGACGGCCAGAACGAGATTCGCGGCGAGTCGTTGAAGTACAACGTGCTGGCGCAGAACATCGTTGCAGAAGGCTCGGAACAAGGTTCCCAGCGCGTGCATATCATCATCACGCCGCCGGCCAACCCCAAACCATGAGCGTATTGCGGGCGCTGAACCTCGCCAAAAGCTACAAGTCACGGCAGGTACTGCGGGATTTGTCTCTGGAAGTGGAGAGCGGCGAGGTCGTCGGCCTGCTGGGGCCGAACGGCGCCGGCAAGACTACGGCGTTTTATATGATTGTCGGCCTCACCCGTTGCGAACAGGGTGAGATCTTCTTGGATAACCGTGACATCAGCCGCATGCCCATGCATCGTCGCGCGCAGCTGGGGTTGGGCTATCTGCCGCAGGAACCGTCGGTGTTCCGCCGTCTGACGGTGGCTGACAACATCATGGCAATCCTCGAAACGCGCCCCGGATTGGACGACGCGGCACGCGCCGCACGCCTCAAGGAATTGATGGGCGAGCTGCACATCGGGCATGTGCGCGACAGCCTCGGCATGAGCCTGTCGGGCGGCGAACGCCGGCGCGTTGAGATCGCCCGGGCTCTGGCCGCGGACCCACGCTTCATCCTGTTGGACGAGCCATTTGCCGGTGTCGACCCCCTGTCAGTCGCCGATATACAACGAATAATCAAGCACTTGTCCGACAAGGGCATCGGCGTGCTGATTACCGATCATAATGTCAGGGAAACCTTGGGGATTTGCGGCCGCGCCTATATCGTCAGCCAGGGGACGGTGCTCGCCTCCGGATCTGCGGATCAGATTCTTGCCAACCCGCAGGTTCGTGAGGTGTACTTGGGCCAGGACTTCAAATTGTAGGCCGGACCTTGAAAGAAACATGTTGAAGCCAAGTCTGCAGCTTCGCATCGGCCAGCAGCTCACCATGACGCCGCAGCTGCAGCAGGCCATTAGGCTTCTGCAACTACCTTCCCTCGACCTGCAGGCGCATGTCCGCGAGACTCTCGAAACCAATGTGATGCTCGAGGCGGAAGATGAGACCTTGGATGCGGCGCCCGATATCGTGCGCGAGCGCGAGGATATGCCGGCGCCTGCGGAGGAGAAATACGCCGAGCTCGACGGCAATACCACCCCAGCCGATCAGCGCGAGGAACCCGAGGTCGAAATCGCCGACGAGGCCTGGGGTGAACAAACCAGTGGTCCATCGGATACTCCCTGGTCCGGCGATGACGACCGCAGCAGCGACTTCAGCGACCAGCATGGCGAGACTCTGCAGGAACAGCTTATCGAGCAGCTGGAGCTGGCCAAGCTCTCCCCCATCGACATGGCGATTGCCCGCGTCATCACCGACGCCATCACCGATGACGGCTACCTTAAGGACGAGCTCGAAGATATTCGCCTGAGCCTGCTGCCGGAGATCGAAGCCACCACCGCGGATGTGGAGCGCGTGCTCGGCGCGGTGCAGTCGCTGGAGCCTGCCGGCGTCGGCGCCCGCAGTTTGGGCGAATGCATTGCTCTGCAGTTGCGCCAGCTGCATCCCGACACGCCGGCCCGCGATTTGGGCATTCGCGTGGCATTGGAACACTTGGATCTGGTTGCCGGCCAGCAATTGGTGCTGCTGCGCCGGCAGCTGCGCTGCAGCGAAGGCGACTTGGAAATGGCCCTGGCCCTGGTGCGTTCCTGTCACCCGCGCCCCGGTGCGGCCGTCAACCCCGCGCAAGCCGAATACGTGATTCCGGACGTGTTTGTGCGCCGCACTGAGCACGGCTGGATCGTCGAGATCAATCAGGCCACCGTGCCGCGCGTGCGCGTCAACAGCGCCTATGCGAATTTGATCTCGCGTGCGCCCGACCACGCCATGCTGCGCACGCAATTGCAGGAGGCGCGCTGGCTCATGCGCGGCCTCGAGATTCGCAACGAGACCTTGATCAAGGTGGCGCGCTGTATCGTGCAGCGCCAAACGAGTTTCTTCGAACTTGGCGAAGAGGCCATGGAGCCGCTCATTCTCAAGGATGTGGCCGAAGCCGTGGAAATGCACGAATCGACGATTTCGCGCGTCACCACCGCTAAGTACATGCACACGCCGCGCGGCGTGTTCGAGTTTCGTTACTTCTTTTCCAGTCACGTCGCGGCCGCGGACGGCACGGAAATGTCATCCACCGCCATTCGCGCCAAGATCAAGAAGCTCATCTCCCAGGAGAATCCCGAAAATCCGTCGAGCGACAGCAAGCTCGCGGAGATTTTGTCGCAGGAAGGCATACCGGTGGCCAGGCGCACCGTTGCCAAGTATCGCGAAGGCATGCAGATCGCGCCGTCCAACGAACGGAAGCGAGCGGCTGCCCGCGCATCGTAAATGTCAGCGTTAGATTGTCACATTTAGGAGGAAGCTTATGCAGCTCGATCTCAGCGGTCATCATGTGGAAATTACCGACTCATTGCGCGCCTACGTCATCAAGAAATTCGAGCGTATCTCTCGACACTTCGAGCAGCTTATCGATGTTCACTGCGTACTCACGGTCGAGAAATTCGGCCACAAGGCCGAAGCCACGCTCATGTTGAGGGGCAACAAAATCTATGCCGATGCCACGGAAACCAATATGTACGCGTCTATCGATGCGCTCGCCGACAAGCTCGATCGACGCGTCAAGAAACACAAGGAAAAGGCCGCCGACCATCATGCAGAGGACGTGATCAAGGCGCGTCTGTCGAGCTAGCTTAGAGGCGCCCGCGTGTCGATGCGACTCATTATCGTGAGCGGGCTGTCGGGCTCGGGGAAGAGCGTGGCCCTGCACATGCTCGAAGACATCGACTTCTATTGCGTCGACAATATCCCCGCGGCGCTGCTCAAGCCCTTCATCTCGCACACGGTGCGCGGCCAGGGAGACACCTACCCCAGGACCGCCGTCGGCCTGGACGCCCGCAATCGGCCCAACGAAATCGAGACCATCCCGGCGCTGGTGGGCGAATTGCGCCGCAGCGGCATCGCCTGCGAGATCCTGTACCTGCATGCCAGCGAGGAGGTGCTGCTGAAGCGCTACGCCGAAACGCGCCGCAAGCACCCGTTGGTCTCGGGCAACATCAGCTTGCGCGAGGCCATCGCCTCGGAAAGCCAGCTGTTGGAGCCGATCAGCACGGCAGCGGACCTGGTGATCGATACCACCCATATGGGGGTGCACAGCCTGCGCGAAATGATCCGCGAGCGGATAGACCGCCGCCAAGAGGGCAGGCTGTCGCTGATGTTCGAGTCTTTTGGCTACAAGCACGGCATACCGGGCGATGCGGATTACGTGTTCGATGTGCGCAGCCTGCCGAATCCCTACTGGCAGCACGCTCTACGCCATTTGAACGGCCGCGATACGGCGGTGATCGAGTACCTGGCCGGATACCCCAGCGTACGCAGCATGATTGCGGATTTAGTCGCTTTCTTGGAGACGCGCATCGCCGAGTTCGCGCAGGCGAACCGCAGCTACCTGACCATTGCCGTCGGCTGCACCGGCGGCCAGCACCGTTCGGTATACATTGCCGAGGAACTCGCACTGCATTTTCGCAAGAGTTTCCCGCACGTCCTGACCCGCCACGACACGTTGCAGAAAAACTGATCGCCGCGCCGCTCGCGGCGCGGCGGCGCTACCCTTGCGGTGGCGCCGCCGACTCGCGCGGCGCCCGATACTGGCGTGCATTTTCCAAGGCCAGGAAAGCGCGTATCTCGTCGGCGCGTGCCCGCGCGTCCGCATAGCCGAGCGCAATTAATTCGCGGGTGAAACCGCGCTCGAACAACAGATAACTGAGCAGCAGCGTGCTGGCGGCGTTGTTGGCACCCATGGTTCGCAGCAGCGCGCGCAAGCTCCGTGGCAGCTCGCGCGCATGACGGCGGGCGATCTCGTTGACATCCCGCGACGGCGTCATAACCAGAAATTCTATACGCCGCACATTCTTGTTCTCGTTGTAGCGGCTGATACGCTCGAGATCCGCGTTCAGCGTGTCCATGAACAGCGAATCCAACATGAAGCCGATCATCTGTCCGAAGCTCGGTTCGCTCGCGCGCCGCGGCGAAGTCTCGCCGCTCGGAGCTGGGTCATTGACGCCGATGATGAACAGCCGGTTCGCGCCCAAATGGATCGCTGGGCTCAAGGGAGAGGTTTGGCGCATGGCGCCGTCGCCGAAGTATTGCTCGTTCAGCTTCACCGGCCGGAACAGAAAGGGAATGGACAAGCTGGCCATCAAATGATGCAGCGTCAACTGCACCCGTGCGCCCTTGCGAAACACCCGCGCCCAGGGCTCTATGGGCGCTGCGGATGCATAAAAGGTCACCGAATCGGCATCTTCGTAGCAAGTGGCGCACACGCCGATCGACTGCAGGTGCCCTTTGTATAGACCGCGCGGAATACCGTCGAAATCCAAATGCCGCCGTAGTAGATCCCACAGCGGCGAATTGTCGAACAGCGCATTCGGCGAATGCACCAGCCAGCCGCCGGTGATGAAGGCCAGCAACCAATGCAATCCGGATTTCAGCATGCTGACTGCGTCCGCCTTGAACACCTGGTGCACGCGAAAGTCGCGCCACACGCGCTCGATCCCGTAGACCGAATGTCTGAAGTGAGCGGCATCCGAGGCCAGGGCGATGGCGCTGACCGCACCGGCGGAGGTGCCGGTAATGATAGGGAAGGGGCATGCGGAGCCCCGTCGCAACAATTCCGCCACGCCCTTGAGAACCCCGACCTGGTAGGCGGAGCGTGCCCCGCCGCCGGTCAGCACCAGCCCCAGGTGCGGCGTCTCGACCGGCACGATGCTAGTATGCATATGCCATTGGCCGGTGGCGCTGTAGGGATCTACATTACTCGGAGTGGTCAATGGTCAAACACCATAGAACTGGAACGCGGATGGGCTCGCTGCAGGCATTGTACTGCGCCTGCGTCGCTGCGGCGTACTTCGCCGCGGCAGGCACCGTGTTGGCGGCGACGCCGGATGTAGGAGCGCCCGCCCCGGCCTTTCGCCTGCAGGATCAGGCCGGCGCCTGGCATGCGCTCAACGATTACCGCGGCAAATGGGTGGTGCTGTACTTCTACCCGAAGGACGACACCCCCGGTTGCACCACTCAGGCCTGCGAGTTCCGCGATAACATCTTCGCGTTCAATAAGTTGGGCGCCGCGATTCTCGGCATCAGCGTCGATGACGTCGCCTCCCACAAGCAATTCGCGGAAGAACACAGCCTGCCGTTCACGCTTTTGGCGGACAGCACCAAGGAAACCGCCAAGTCCTACGGCGTGCTGCGTAGCGCGCTCGGCCTGATGGAAATCGCCAGCCGCGAGACCTTCATCATCGACCCGCAGGGCCGCGTCGCAAAACACTATGCATCGGTGGATCCGAAGGGACACTCGCAAATGGTTCTAGCCGATTTGAAGCTCCTGCAGGCTAAATCTTAACGGCGCTTATTGCCGCTGGGTGAAGCCCCTGCAAATTACGGCTAGCTTGTTGCCGTCCGGGTCGCGTACGTAGGCCGCGTAGAAATCCGGCTGGTAGCGCTGTCGCAGTCCCGGCTCCCCTTCCGACGTGCCGCCATGCGTCAATGCGACCGCATGAAAAGCGTCTACTTCGCTCCACGACTTTGCGACAAGTCCCACCATGCTGCCATTGCCCGGCGCGTTCGAGGTTGCGAGTGCCTAAACAAATGGAGTTAAACAAGCCGGTCACCCTACAAGCGCCATTCCTGCACTCTTTGCAGCATCTCGATCGAAGGTCATTGTTTTCTCGCACCCATTCGCCGACGCCGCGCGCTCGATCAGGCAGTCGGCAAAATCGGCGTTTGTACTTCGATAAAGACGCAATGCCTTCCACACGGTTTCCGCCCCTTCGACGACCATTTCTTTGGTTCGAAGTAAACCTTCCAACGCGGCTATTAGCTGAAGTTTGTCTAGTTCGTACGCGGCGGACATCACCCAAGCAAGTTCTACGATCACGATAAGCGGGATGAAGCCCGGGGATGCGGCGGTTAGCGCCTCAATGAGTCGTGTCGCCATGGGGGATTGCTTGAGGTCGTCCTGCATGATGTAGCGTACAAGGACGTTTGTATCCAGGCCAATCACTTCGCAGTCGCACCGCGTCGCGCAATTGCAGCATTCATGTTGGCGATCGAGACAGCCTTGCGTGGTTTGCCGAACATGCCTTTCAATTCCGTAACCGATTGCGTGGCGGCGATAAATTCATAGCGTCCGGGCGCTATCTGGACGAATTCAACACGATCCCCTGTATCCACACCGAGAGCACTGCGAACTTCCGCGGGGATGGTGATCTGACCTTTGCTGGTAAGGGTAGCGGTGACCAATCGGCGCTCCATGGAATTTTCCTTACTTTAATGTAAGGCATCTGCAAAGGCAATCGAATCGTCTCAATACTACGAGGCTCTTGCAGCCTTGCGGCATCGACGGTTCGACTTGAGGCCGCAAGACACCGCTTTCATCGATGACCACCTGCCGAACATGGAGAGCGCCGAAGGCCTCGGCGTTGGGACCATCCCTTTTTGAGAATCTCGCTCAATGTCGCGGGGCGCTGAGGGAGCGTTTCAGCCTCTAGGGCTGTAATATAGCGGTGCACGAAACGGACACCGACGGAGGCACGGATGAATCGTCACCGAATCCTGGTTTGTTTGGGGCTGGTTGCGGCCATGAGATTTTCACCTGCGTTGGCGGCGAGCCATGCGGTAGTCGGAAATTACGGATTCGATACATCCGGAATGGACCTTTCGACCAAGCCCGGCAACGATTTCAACGCTTATGCCAACGGTAGTTGGACGAAACGGACGCTAATCCCCGCCGATCATTCCTCCTGGGGAGTTTGGGACGTTCTCGAAGAACAGTCCAGAACCCAAGTACGCGGCATTCTCGAGGCAGCCGCGAAAGCGAATGCGCCCGCCGGTTCGAACGTGCGCACGGTCGGCAATTACTACGACAGTTTCATGAACGACGCCGCCATTGAGAAGCGCGGCATGGCGCCGTTGCAGCAACAGCTGACGCAGATCGCCGGCATCAACAACTACTCGACGCTGGCCGCAGCCATGGGCCGGGCTATTCGCGTCGGCGACTCGATGCCGGTCACGCTGTTTATCTACCCTGATTTCAAACGGCCGGACACCTATGTTGCTTACTTGGATCAGGGTGGGCTGGGTCTGCCGGATCGCGACTACTATTTGCAGGACAGCCCGGAGATGGCAAAAGCGCGAGACGCGTACCGCAAGTACCTCGTTCAATTGCTGGAACTTTCCAACCCGTCGATGCCTCCTGCAGAGGCGGTGAAGCGCGCGGCGCCCGTATTCGACCTCGAGCATCGGCTGGCGGAAGTCCAGTGGTCCCGAGTTCGCCAACGCGATCTTGCCGCCCGCTACGTCCCATGGAAACGAGCGGAATACGCAATCAAAGCCCCGGGCTTTGATTGGGCTGCCTATTTCAAGGCGGCCGGCCTCGATTCTCAAGACATCCTTATAGCATCCGTCGACTCTGCCATCACCGGCACCGCCGGCATCGTGCCGACTGTGTCAGTTGCGGTTTGGAAAGACTATCTTGCAGTCCGCGCAGTCGACGACCATGCGCAGTACTTGTCGAAAGCCTTCGTCGATGCTCACTTCGCATTCCATTCCACGGCGCTGCAGGGTACGCAAGCGCAGCAGGAGCGGTGGAAGCGCGGCTCGCAGTTCACACAACACGCGCTAGGCGAAGCGATCGGCGAGATCTATGTACGCGAATATTTCGGTACCGGTGCAAAAGCCGCCGCCCAGCAGCTGGTTGAGAACTTGCTCGCAGCGGCAGGACACCGATTGGACAACCTCGATTGGATGTCGTCCCCAACGAAAACCAAAGCACGCGAGAAGCTCGCAACTTTCGGCATCAAAATAGGTTATCCCGACAAATGGCGGGATTATTCCAAACTAAGCGTCGCCGCCAACGATGCCTATGGCAATGCGCTCAACGCCGACCGCTTCGAGTACGAGCGTAATCTCGCCAAGCTGGGCGCTCCCGTCGACCGCACGGAATGGGATATGACGCCCATGACGATTAATGCCTATTACGATCCAACAAAAAACGAAATCGTCTTTCCGGCCGCCGTTCTGCAACCGCCCTTCTTTGATCCGAATGCAGATGCGGCGGTCAACTACGGTGGGATCGGCGCCATCATCGGACACGAAATCAGCCACGGATTCGACGACCAGGGACGCCTATTCGATGGACAGGGGAAGCTCTCGGACTGGTGGACCGAAGAAGATGCCGTCAAATACAAGCAGCGGACAACGGCGCTGGTTGCCCAGTACTCTGCCTACGAGGTGCTACCGGGGCTGCGCTTGAACGGCGAACTGACCCTGGGTGAAAACATCGCCGACAACGCCGGTCTCGTGATCGCCTATGACGCCTACCATGCATCGCTTGGCGGCAAGGACGCCCCCGTCATTGACGGCAAGACCGGCGACCAGCGTTTCTTCCTGGGCTTTGCCCAAGTCTGGCGAAGCGCCTACCGCGAACAAATCACTCGCCAGCTGGTCGCCACCGATCCACACACGCCTGATGCTTTTCGAGTTCGAAGCGTACGCAATTTCGACCGCTGGTATGGTTCATTCGACGTAAAGCCGGGCGATGGCCTCTATCTAGGGCCGGACGCCCGGGTCAGAATTTGGTAGCAGTCTTTGGCAACCACCCTTAAATCTTAAGTCAGCGCATCGATCGCATCATCCAACCCCGCCAAGGTCAGCGGATACATCCGCCCCTCGAGCAACTCGCGTGTGATTTCGATTGACGAGTTGTGTCGCCAGCGCGACTGCGGCTGCGGATTGATCCAGGCGAACTTCGGATAGTGCTTCATCAGGCGCTGCAGCCACACGCTGCCTGCCTCCGCGTTCCAGTGCTCAATGCTGCCGCCGGGCTGGGTAATCTCATAGGGGCTCATGGTGGCATCGCCTACGAAGATCAGCTTGTAGTCCGTGCCGTACGTGCGCATGAGCTCCACCACGCCCATGTGTTCATTGAAGCGCCGCCGATTGTCCCGCCACAGCGCCTCATACGTGAAATTGTGAAAGTAAAAATGCTCCAGATGTTTGAACTCACTGCGTGCCGCGGAGAATAGCTCCTCGCAGGTCTTTACGTGATCGTCCATGGATCCGCCTACATCCAGCAGCAGCAGCACCTTGATCACATTGCGCCGCTCCGCCTGCATTTTGATGTCGAGCCATCCCCCCGACCTGGCCGTGGCATCGATGGTATCGGCCAGCGCCAGTTCGTCGGGCGCACCGCGCCGGGCGAAGCGCCGCAGACGGCGCAGCGCAATCTTGATATTGCGGGTGCCCAGTTCCACCTTGTCGTCCAGGTTGGCGAACTCGCGCTTGTCCCATACTTTGACGGCACTGCGATTACGGCTGCCGGCCTGCCCAATCCGCACTCCCTCGGGATTGAAGCCATAGGCACCGAACGGCGAAGTGCCCGCCGTGCCTATCCATTTATTGCCGCCTTGATGCCGTTCCTTCTGCTCTTCGAGCCGCTTCTTCAGCGTCTCCATCAATTTTTCCCATCCGCCCAGGGCCTCGATCTCGGCTTTTTCAGCGTCGGTGAATTCCCGTTCCGCCAGCTTGGCCAGCCAGTCCGGCGGCAATTCGCGCTGCAACTGCGCGAACAAATCCTCGGCGCCTTTGAAATGTGCTGCGAAAGCCTTGTCAAAGCGGTCGTAGTAGCGCTCGTCCTTCACCAGGCAGGTGCGCGCCAAGTAGTAAAAGCGTTCGGCGGACAGGTCACCGAGGCCCGCTTTGAGCGCTTCGAGCAAGGTCAACAGTTCGGTGATGGATACCGGTACGCCGGCGCTGCGCAGCAGAAAGAAAAATCTAACGAGCATTCCGGCGATTGAGGAATAGCAATTGCTCGAAGAGATGCACGTCCTGCTCGTTCTTGAGCAACGCGCCGTACAGGGGTGGAATGAGCTTCTTGGCGTCGTCGCTGCGCAGGGCCTCGGGCGCAATATCCTCGGCTACCAACAGCTTGATCCAGTCCAACAACTCCGAAGTGGTCGGCTTCTTTTTCAAACCCGGCGTCTCGCGGATCTTGAAAAACGTGGTCAGCGCCTCATGCAGCAGCTCGCGCTTCAAATCGGGAAAGTGCACGTCGACGATTTGCGTCATCGTGGCGGCATCCGGAAAGCGGATGTAGTGGAAGAAACAACGCCTCAAGAACGCATCGGGCAGTTCTTTTTCGTTGTTGCTGGTGATGATGATGACCGGACGGTGCTTGGCGCGCACGGTTTCGCGCGTCTCATAGACGTAGAATTCCATACGATCGAGTTCACGCAGCAGATCATTCGGGAACTCGATGTCCGCCTTGTCGATTTCATCGATGAGCAGCACCGGCTGCTCGGCGCAATCGAACGCCTCCCACAGATCGCCCTTCACTATGTAATTGTGAATGTCCTTGACCCGCGGATCACCGAGCTGAGAATCGCGCAGCCGTGACACGGCGTCGTATTCGTACAGCCCCTGCTGCGCCTTGGTGGTGGACTTGATGTGCCATTCGAAGAATGGCTTGTTGAGCGAGCGGGCAATTTCGTTTGCCAATAGAGTCTTGCCGGTACCGGGCTCACCCTTGATGAGCAGTGGACGCGACAACACCATGGCCGCATTCACCGCGGCCATTAATTCGGGCGTGGCAATATAGCGATCGGTGCCGCGAAATTCGGGCAGCATTTACTTGCGCGCGACCTGCAAAATCTGCATGGAATTGGTGCCGCCGGACACGCCGCTCAATTCGCCCTTGGTGAGGATGATCGAATCGCCCTCTTCCACCAGCTTGAGGTCGAGCAGCAGGCGGAAAATAGAGAAATAAATCGCCTCGCCCTTGTCGGTGATGTCATAGGCCACCGGATACACGCCCCGGTACAGAGTCACCCGGCAGCGCGTGGCTTCATGCCGGGTAAAGGCATAAATCGGTATATCCGAGCGCACCCGCGACATCCACAGCGACGTCGATCCCGACTCGGTGAGGGCCACGATGGCTTTCACATGCAGGTGGTTCGCGGTGTACATGACCGCCGCCGCAATCGCCTCGTCCGTGTGCCCAACGTAGCCGCCGTCGTGCTGGCGGATCCGCACATGGGCGACCTGATATTTTTCCGCACCGACGATGATTTGCGCCATCGCTTCCACGACCTTGACCGGATGCTTGCCCGAGGCGGTTTCCGCCGACAGCATCACCGCATCGGTGCCGTCCATGACGGCATTGGCCACATCCGACACTTCGGCCCGCGTCGGGATGGTATTGGTGATCATCGATTCCATCATCTGGGTCGCCATGATGACCACCCGATTTTGGTGACGAGCCTCTTGGATGATGAGCTTCTGCAGGCCTGCGAGCTCCGCGTAACCCATCTCGACCCCGAGATCGCCGCGCGCGACCATGACGCCGTCGCTGGCCCGCACCACCGCAGTCAAATTCTTGATCGCCTCCGCGCGCTCGATTTTGGCCACCAGCAGACCGTGACCGCCCGCCGCGCGCAGCAGCACGCGCGCCTCCTCCATGTCGCTGGCATCGCGAGGAAAGGATACGCCCAGATAGTCGACCTTGAGAGATGCGGCCGTGCGGATGTCTTCTCGGTCCTTGTCGGTCAGGGCCCCCGCGGACAGGCCGCCGCCCTGACGGTTGATGCCCTTGTTATTGCCGAGCTCGCCGCCCACCAGGATTTGCGTGCGAATGCGCGGCCCGTCGATGGCGAGCACCTGCAAGCTGATCTGTCCGTCGTTCAGCAGCAGCACATCGCCTGGAAATACATCCTGCGGCAATTTCTTGTAGGCGATTCCCACGCTGTGCTCGGTGCCGGAGTTGACGTCGAGCGCGGCGTCAAGCGTGAATTCGGCGCCGTCCGCCAGCTGCACCTTGCCGGTCTTGAAGCGATCGATGCGGATTTTCGGACCCTGCAAATCACCGAGCACGCCGACGTAGCGGCCCGCCTGGCGCGCGGCCTCGCGCACGCTCTCGACACGGCGCGCATGGTCGGCCACGGCGCCATGCGAGAAATTCAGACGCACCACGTCGACTCCGGCACGGACGATTTCGGCCAGCACCGCTGGATCATCGGTGGCAGGCCCTAGGGTGGCGACAATTTTTGTGCGACGCAGCTGGGAGCTCATGCGGCGCGCTTTTCCAGAATGTCCACGGCCGGCAGTTTTTTACCTTCCACAAACTCCAAGAACGCGCCGCCGCCGGTTGATATGTAGGAAATACTATCCTCAATGTCGTATTTTTCGATGGCCGCCAGAGTATCACCGCCTCCGGCCAGCGAGAATGCCTTGCTGCGCGCTATCGCTTTGGCGAGCGTGCGAGTGCCCTCGCCAAATTGCTCGAACTCGAATACACCCACCGGCCCGTTCCAGAGAATGGTGCCGGCCGATGCGATGAGTCCGCTCATGGCCTCGGCCGAATCCGGCCCGATATCGAGGATCATATCGTCATCCGTGACTGCCCCCACCGACTTTACATCGGCCTCCGCCTTCGCGGAGAACTCGGTGGCGACCACCACATCGGTGGGCATTGGAATGACGATGCCGCGCTGCTTCGACTGTTCCAGCAAGCGCTTGCAGATGTCGAGCATGGCCGGCTCGTACAGTGACTTGCCCACGTTGAACCCTAGCGCCGCGAGAAAGGTATTGGCGATGCCTCCGCCCACGATCAGCTGATCGACTTTGCCCAACAGGGATTCGAGGACGGTCAGCTTGGTGGATACCTTGGAGCCGGCGACGATGGCCAACAGCGGCCTTGCAGGCTTTTCCAGCGCCGTTTCCAGCGCCGACAATTCGCTGACCAACAGCGGGCCGGCACATGCCACAGGGGCATATTTCGCAACCCCGTGGGTGCTGGCCTCGGCGCGATGTGCAGTGCCGAACGCATCCATTACATAGATATCGCACAGCGCAGCCATTTTGCGCGCCAGATCGTCGCTGTCCTTCTTTTCGCCCTTATTGAAGCGCACATTCTCGAGCAGCACGACTTCGCCCGGATTAACTTCCACGCCGTCCAGCCAGTCTTTTTTGAGTGCCACCGGCACTCCCAGCAACTGCGCCAGGCGCTTGGCCACGGGCGCCAGGGAAAACTGCTCGGCATACTTGCCCTCGTCGGGCCGGCCCAGATGCGACATCACCAGCACACGGGCTCTCGCAGTGAGCGCCGCCTGAATCGTGGGCAGAGAGGCCCGAATCCGTGCATCGCTGCTCACCACGCCATCCTGGATTGGCACGTTCAAGTCCTCACGAATCAGCACGCGCTTGTCGTGCAGATCGAGGCTGGTCATTTTTGTGATCTTCAATGGCCTACTAGCTCGCCTTCGACCAAGCCGCGGTGGTGTCGAGCATGCGGTTGGAGAAGCCCCACTCGTTGTCGTACCACGAACATACCTTGACCAGCGTGCCCTCGATGACCTTGGTCAAAGTGGAGTCGTAGGTGGACGAGGCGGGATCGTGATTGAAATCCACCGACACCAAAGGCGCGTCGTTGTAAGCGATGATGCCCTTGAATGGCCCGGCGGCAGCCGCCTTCATGGCGCCGTGAATTTCCTCGACGCTGGTCTTGCGGGCCGCGGTGAAGCTCAAATCCACCAGCGACACATTGATCGTCGGCACCCGCACCGCGAAACCGTCGATCTTGCCCTTCAGCTCCGGCAACACCAGCCCCACCGCTGCGGCCGCGCCGGTCTTGGTCGGAATCATAGACATGGTCGCGGAACGCGCGCGCCGCAGATCCGAGTGGTACACGTCGGTCAACACCTGATCGTTGGTATAGGAGTGAATGGTATTCATCACACCCGCCAAAATGCCCACTTTGTCGTGCAGCACCTTGACCATCGGCGCCAGGCAATTGGTGGTGCAGGAGGCATTCGAAATCACCGTGTGGCTGGCCTTGAGCACAGTGTGATTGACGCCGTAGACGATGGTGGCATCGACGTCATCGCCACCCGGTGCGGAAATCACGACTTTTTTTGCGCCTGCGGCAATGTGTGCGGACGCTTTGGCCTTGCTGGTGAACAACCCCGTGCACTCCAGCACGAAATCCACCCCGAGCTCGCCCCACGGCAGCTTGGTCGGATCGCGCTGTGCAATCACGCGGATGCGATCGCCGTTCACCACCATCGAATCGCCGTCCACATGCACCTCGCCGCGAAAGCGCCCGTGCACCGTATCGAAGCGCGTCAGATAGGCATTGGTATTGGCATCGCCCAAATCATTGATGGCGACGATCTTGATCTCGCCCTTGTGCGGCCCCTCGTACAAGGCACGCAGAATATTGCGCCCGATGCGCCCATAACCGTTGATCGCCACTTTGATTGCCATCGTTTGTAATCCTTATTTAGCCAAAACTTTCTCGATCGCCTCGACCACATGCTCTGCCGTGAATCCATACGCCTTAAATAGATCCTTGGCGGGCGCCGACGCGCCGAAGTGATTGATGCCGACGATCTCGCCCATGAGTCCCACGTAATGCCACCACTGCGCAGTCACCCCCGCCTCGACCGCCACGCGCCGCGTGACCGAGGCCGGCAGCACGCTTTGCTTGTAGGCATCGTCCTGCGCATCGAAAGTGTTGGTGCTCGGCATCGACACCAATCGAACCTTCGTGCCCTTGGCAGCCACAGCCCGCACCGCGTCCGCGGCAATACCAACCTCCGAGCCCGTGGCAATTACAATGACTTCCGGCGGACCCTGACTGTCGATCAACACATATCCGCCGCGCCGAATTGCCGCCACCTGAGCCGGCTCGCGCGCCTGATGCACCACCGACTGGCGCGTGAAAATCAGGCAGCTCGGGCCGTCGCGATTTTCGATGGCGACACCCCACGCCGCAGCAGTCTCCACGGCATCGCAGGGCCGCCACAGATCCATATGCGGAATCAGGCGCAGGCTCGCGATTTGTTCTATGGGTTGATGCGTCGGTCCGTCCTCGCCGAGGCCAATGGAATCGTGGGTGTAGACGAAAATAACGCGCAATCGCATCAGGCAGGCCATGCGCACCGCATTGCGGGCATAGTCGGAGAATGTCAGGAAGGTGCCGGCATAGGGAATGATCCCGCCGTGGCACACCACTCCGTTCAATAGCGCCGACATGCCGAATTCGCGCACACCGAAGTGCAGGTAATTGCCGCCGGGAGTAGCCGCGGTCAGCGCTACCGAATCCTTGCGCAGAGTGCCATTCGATGGCGTCAGGTCGGCCGATCCGCCCAACAGCTCGGGCAGCGTGGGGCCGAGCGCGTTCAACGCCGCCTGCGACGATTGGCGCGTGGCCAGCGCCTTGCCGTCGGCCTGAGTTCGGCCGATGTAGGCGTCCACCAGCTCGGTAAAGCCGGCCGGCAGGTCGCCGGCCATGCGCCGGTCGAGCTCGGCGGCCAATGCGGGAAATTCGGTCTTGTAGGCCGCAAAACGCGTCCCCCATTCGGCTTCCACGCGCGCGCCCTTCTCGTGCCTGTTCCAGGCGGCGCGAATGTCGGCCGGTATTTCGAAAGGCGGCGAAGTCCAGCCCAAATTGAGCCGGGTCGCGGCAATCTCTTCATTGCCCATGGCTTCGCCATGCATGGCCGCAGTGCCCTGCTTGTTCGGAGCCCCCCAACCGATCACTGTCTGCGCACAAATCAGCGAGGGACGGCCCGTTTCCGCGCGTGCGGCGGCCAGCGCGGCCGCAATGGCCTCACTGTTGTGACCATCGACACGGGGTATGACATGCCAACCATAGGCCTCGAAACGCTCCGCCGTGTTGTCGCCGAACCAGCCCACCACCTTGCCGTCGATGGAGATACCGTTGTCGTCGTACACCAAAATCAGCTTGCCAAGCTTCTGCACCCCGGCGAACGAGGCAACCTCGTGCGAAATGCCCTCCATCATGCAGCCGTCGCCCAAGAACACATACGTGTGATGGTCGATAATGGTGTGGCCGGGCCGATTGAACGTCGCAGCGAGCGAACGCTCGGCCAACGCCATGCCGACCGCGTTGGCAAACCCCTGGCCCAGAGGCCCTGTGGTGGTCTCAATCCCCAGATGAATTTCACGCTCCGGATGGCCCGCAGTCTTGGAGCCGAATTGGCGAAAGTTTTTGATCTCCTCCATCGACAGGGGGTAACCCGTGAGATGCAGCACGGAATACAGCAACATCGACGCGTGGCCGTTGGACAGTACGAAGCGGTCGCGGTCCCACCAACCGGGATTGCCCGGATTGAACTTAAGCACGTCCCGCCACAGCACTTCGGCGATATCCGCCATCCCCATGGGCGCCCCCGGATGGCCCGAATTGGCCTTTTGGACGGCGTCCATCGATAGGGCACGAATGGCATTGGCAAGGTCGCGGCGGGTGGGCATAACGAGCTTCTTATTTAACAAGTGTAACGGGGGGGCATCGGGTATTGTCCCCGATGCGCCCCCCGCCAGCAATGCCGGGAACACGGTCACACAATGGTAGTCTGTTTATGTATAACGCGTTTGACCGGTGCCATGACCCAGTTCACCGTCGCCTGCTGGGTGCTTTGCTAGTATTTCCATCATGCAAATTCTTCAAATCACCGACCCGCACCTCTATGGCAGCGCCAGCGGCCGGTTGCGTGGAGTAGAAACCGATTCTAGTTTGAATGCGGTGCTCGACGATGCGTTTGCCCGCGTCCCGAATTACTCGGCGGTGGTGGTCACGGGCGATCTCGTGCAAGACGACAGCGCCGGCTATTTGCGCTTTCGCAGCATCTTCGGCAACCTCGAGAAACCGGTGCTGTGCATACCCGGCAATCACGACGAGCCCGATGCCATGCGTCGCGAACTGAACTGCGCGCCCTTCCAAATTTGCGGCTCGCATGAAGCGGACGGCTGGCAGTTCGTCATGCTCGACAGCTACGATCCCGGGCACGTCGGCGGCCGGCTGACGGCTACCGAACTTGCGCGGCTCGACGCCACGCTCAGCCGCTCGCCGAAACACGCCCTGGTGTGTCTGCATCATCACCCGATATTCATGGGCAGCCGCTGGCTGGACACCGTGGGACTGGTCGACCCGGAGGCTTTTTGGCGGGTCATTGATTCGCATTCCCACGTCCGCGCAGTGGTGTGGGGACATGTGCACCAGGTGTACGACGGCCGGCGCGGCGATGTTCGCTTGTTCGCGACGCCCTCGACCGGCGCGCAATTTCTCCCCAAGAGCGATCGCTATGCGGTCGATTCCCTGCCGCCGGCGTATCGCAGTTTCGACCTGCATGCCGACGGCGGCATCGATACCACGGTGCACTGGATCGAAGCGTTGACCAAATGCAACGCACTCGCCTCGGCCTGATTCTCTGCGGTCTGTTTGTCTGCCTCGCCGCGCGTGCGGACGGGGCGTTGCACGCGCTGTGGGAATTGCACGGCAAGCACAACACCGTCTATCTGCTCGGCTCCATTCACGTGCTGCGCCTGAGCGACTACCCGCTGGCCCCCGCCCTGCTGGAGGCCTACGGCAATGCCAAATCCGTTTTCATGGAAGTGAACTTAGAAGAGATCGGTTCCGTTGATGTGCAGACGGAAATGCTCAACAGCGCCATCCTGCCAGAGGGCAAGACACTCACCGAGATCTTGGGTCAGCAGCGCTATGCGCGTGCCGATGTCTTGGCGCGCGAAGTCGGAGTGGAGCTATCCATGTTCGAACAATTCGCGCCCTGGTTTGTCGCCGAGGCCATCTCCCAGCAACAGTTGACGCAGCTCGGCTTTCAGCCAGAGTCCGGCGTCGAAATGTACTTCATGGGCCGCGCGCGCACCGATGGCAAGAGCGTTGAGGGCCTCGAAACCGTGCACGATCAAATCTCGGTGTTCGAGAACATGCCGATGGACACGCAGGCCGAATACCTGATTTCCAGCTTGGAGGAGGCGCACGGCTTGGCCGCCGAAGTGGACTCCATGGTGCGCGCCTGGCAGCGCGGCGATACGCAGTGGTTCGTGAATCAATTGCAATCCGAATTCGGCCGCGATCAGCGCCTGTATCAATCGGTATTGGTCGCGCGTAACCGCAAATGGGTGCCGAAGATTGAAGCTCTGCTCAACGACGACAAGAATTATCTGGTCATCGTCGGCACCGGACACCTGGTTGGTCAGGGCAGCGTGATCGACCTGCTCAAAAAAGACGGGATCGGCGCCATCCAACGATAGACGCCTATCCAGCCGCCGGCGCTGCGCCCCAGTGACCATGCTTGGTGGACCGCATCTGTGCCTCTAACGCGGCGAGTTGAGTCTGCTGCGCCGACGTCAACACCTTGAACACCTGCGCCCGCAACTCCGCGCGCTGCGTCATCCCCTGCGCCGTCAGCGAACCGTGCATCTGGCTGACCTGCGAAGCGATGCTGTCGTAGTTCGGATCGGTCGGCAAGGTTTGCTGCAGCTTCAGCGAGTTGGCGCGCAATTGTTCATGCAGGCTCTGCATCTGCGGACGTGCTGCCGTCATGATGTCCTTGATTTGCTGTTTCTGCGCGTCGCTCAAACCGAGCTTGCCGAGTAGATGCCCCGGTCCGCGATGGTGATGCCAGCCATTCGGTCCGGGCGCTCCGGCGGGCGGCGCCGTGGTCGAGACGTCGGCCGCAGTCGCCATCGACATGCTGGAGGCGGCCGCCAGTGCCGCCCCGGCCGATAGCAGCGTTGCCGAAAGCACATTGCGCATCGATTTCATGGTCATTACTCCAATTCCGTGATATTTCCTGACGCAGCCATCCTAGGCGTTGCCCGTGCAAACAAGTGTCGTGGAGAGCGCAACGATCTGTTAAGAATTGTGAATTTCGGCGACGGGGCTTTCGCTGAGCTCCGACTGTGCCAGAGTAGCGGCTTATGACGCTCTCTAATCCACCCACGGCGGAAGCCGGTCCCGGTGGCGGCTTGGGCCGCGAGCCGCGAGTGCTGCTGGTCGACGACGATCGGGAGCTATGCCAAATGCTCACCGAATATTTGAACGCCGAGCACTTCGACGTCAAGAGCGTGCACGATGGCGGCGACGCTCTCGAGGAGCTCAAAGCCGGCGAATTTGAAATTCTGATACTCGATGTGATGCTGCCGAGCATCGGCGGCTTCGACGTATTGCGCAAGTTGGGCGCATCGTATGCAACGCCGATCCTGATGCTCACCGCGCGCGGCGACGACGTCGACCGCATCGTAGGCCTGGAACTCGGTGCCGACGACTATCTCAGCAAGCCGTTCAATCCACGCGAGTTGGTGGCGCGCCTTCGCGCGATTCTGCGCCGCGCCAGCAATCGGCCGCGGCCCGGTACACCGGATGAGCTGATCGTAGGTCCTATCAACTTAAATACCGGAACGCATCTGGTGCATGTGGCGGGGAAATCCGTGCCGCTCACCGGCGCCGAATTCCGCGTTCTCGAACTGCTCATGCGCGCTGCGGGCCAGGTCATTTCGCGCGAGGCGATGACGGAAGCGGCTCTCGGCCGCAAGCTCGTCGCCTACGACCGTAGCATCGACACTCACATCAGCAATTTGCGCCGCAAACTCGATCTGGAAGTGGGCAAGAATCCCGAGATCAAGAACGTCCGCGGCTCCGGCTACACCCTCACCTGGGCACATGCATAGTCTGTTCCTGCGGATTTTCATGCTGTTTTGGGTTGCCATGGCCGTCATCGTCGGTGGCAGCATCGCCGCCACGTTCACCATTACCGCCCGCGAATACGAGGCGCCCGAATTGCAGCGGCGCCCGCCGGTGGCGGTTCTGGCGTCGCAGGTCCTGGCGCAGGGCGGTGTCGGCGCGCTGAAAACCTGGCTGGGCTCGAACCGAAATTCGATCCCTGGACGCGACCTATACATCATCGGTCCGGACGGAGCTGATATCGCGGGCCGGCACCTGTCCGAGGGCGCCGCGCGGCGTCTGGAATTCTTCAGTCGTGACGAATTCGCCAATCGCCCCGGCTCTTTCCGCGGCAACCGCACTGCGCCCCAGGTCATTGCTGCGGACGGCGCGATTTACACGGTGCTGCTGGTGCCGCGGCGGCCCAGCATCTTCGGCGCACTTAGTCTGCCGGCAATATCGCTCACCATTCTGTGCATCGCTCTGGTGGTGAGCGCGCTCACCAGTTGGTGGTTGGCGCAGCACCTGAGCGCACCCATCCGGCGCATTCAAGCAGGCGCGCGCGCGCTCGCCTCTGAGAATCTCAACGTGCGCGTCAGCGCAGGGCTCGAAGGGCGCAAGGACGAACTCGCGGTGCTGGCGCGGGATTTCGATGCCATGGCGGAGCAACTGCGCGCCAATCGCGGCGCCATCACCCAATTGTTGCGCGATATTTCACACGAACTGCGCTCGCCGCTCGCCCGCATGCGCGTCGCGTTGGGCCTGGCGCGCCAGCCGCCCGCCGACCTCGCTCGCCAGTTGGATCGGCTGGAGCGGGAAATCGAGCGCCTCGATGCGCTGATCAGCCAGGTGTTGAAGCTCGCGCGCCTGCATGGCACCGAGGCGCCCTTGGTGCGGGAGAGCTTCGAGCTGGATGATGTGATTGAGGAAGTGGTGCGCGACGCGAATTTCGAAGGCGCCGTGAAGAATTGCAAGGTGCATTTCGCGGGCGCAGTGAATACGGCCATCAACGGCAACCGCGACCTGGTGCGAAGCGCCATAGAGAACGTGCTGCGCAACGCCGTGCGCTACAGCCCGCCCGATGCGCAGATCGACGTGGCGCTGCGGCGGCTTGCCGGCGGCATCGAAATTCTAGTGCGGGACCAGGGCCCAGGGGTGCCGGAGGCGGAATTAGAGCGCATATTCGAGCCTTTTTACCGAGTCGCGGAGTCGCGCGATCGCGCTAGCGGCGGCGAGGGCATCGGGCTTGCGATCACTGCCCAGGTAATGAAAAACCAGGGTGGCTCTGCCAGAGCCGCCAATATTCAAAGCGGCGGCTTGGAAGTGCGGCTATTCTTCGCTGCATGAGCCTGTACCAAGAAGCTTGCCAATACATACCCGGCGGCGTCAATTCACCGGTGCGCGCCTTTCGCAGCGTCGGCGGCGAACCGATTTTCTTCAAGAAGGCGGCCGGCGCCTACGCCACCGCGGCCGATGGACGGCGCTTCATCGATTATGTTGGCTCTTGGGGTCCGATGATCCTTGGTCACGCGCACCCGCAAGTGATCAAGGCCGTGCAGGAAGTTGCCGCAGACGGACTGTCCTTCGGCGCCCCCACCGAACTTGAAACGCGGCTCGCGCGCCGCGTCGTCGAACTCATGCCCGCCATTGAATTGGTGCGCTTCGTGAGCTCCGGCACCGAAGCGACCATGAGCGCCATCCGACTGGCGCGCGGCTTTACCGGGCGCGATGTCATCGTGAAATTCGAAGGCTGTTATCACGGGCATTCCGATTCGCTGCTGATCAAGGCCGGCTCGGGCGCGCTGACCCTGGGCATTCCCACCTCGCCCGGTGTGCCCAAGGCGCTTAGCGATTTCACTGTCACTTTGAACTTCAACGATGCGCAGCACGTGCGCGATGCGTTCCGCCAGATCGGCGACAAAATCGCCTGCGTCATCGTCGAGCCCGTGGCCGGCAATATGAATTGCGTGCCTCCCACGCCGGGATTCCTTGAGACCTTGCGCGCCGAGTGCGATCGCAGCGGCGCGCTGTTGATCCTCGACGAAGTGATGACGGGCTTTCGTGTAGCCTTGGGTGGAGCGCAGGCGTTGTACGGCGTGCGACCCGATCTGACGACCCTGGGCAAAATCATCGGCGGCGGCATGCCGGTGGGCGCCTTCGGCGGAAGGCGCGACATCATGGAGAAGCTGGCGCCCTTGGGGCCCATTTATCAAGCGGGCACTTTGTCGGGTAATCCGGTGGCCATGACCGCCGGGCTCACCACACTGGAGCTGCTGTCGGTGCCGGGCTTCCACGAAAAGCTCAAGACGTCGACCGATGCATTGATTCAAGGCCTGGCGGATGCCGCCCACAGCGCCGGCATCGCGCTCGCGACCAATCACGTGTGCGGCATGTTCGGCTTGTTCTTCACTGCAGAGCGCAACATCGACCGTTACACCAAGGTCATGGCCTGTGATGTCGAACGCTTCAAGCATTTCTTCCACGGCATGCTGGCCGAGGGCGTGTACTTCGCCCCCTCCGCCTTCGAAGCGGGATTCATGTCGGCGGCCCATACCGCGGCCGATCTAGATGCCACCAGCGCCGCCGCCGCACGCGTTTTCGCAGGCTTGAAACGCTAAAAGCCATGCGAGCTTTCGCCTGGTTCTTAGCTGTCATCGTACTCGCCGGGCTTATCGGCGCAGCGATAGCCTATCCCGCCTTCGAATTCACCCAAACCTTTGCGGTTTGGGCGTTTCACCGCGTGGCAAGCCGGATTGCGATGCTGGTGCTCATCGGGCTGCTGCTATGGCTGTGCCGGTATCTGCATCTCACGAGCAAACGCGACTTCGGCTACGGCCTGCCCTGGCGGCGATTTCTAAGAGTGAGCCTGCTCTGGGGAGCGGTCGGGATGCTCACTGCGGGGGTCGGCGCCGCCTTCCTGTTGGCGACGCAACTGCGCATCGGCAGCGCGGAATTCGCTCCCTCCGCCTTGAGTTTCGCGCGCATCTTTCTTGTCGGCCTAGGCTCGGGCATCGCCGTCGCGCTGCTCGAAGAGACGGTGTTTCGCGGTCTCATGCACACGGCCATCGAGAGCGAAGCGGGCCCCTGGACGGCTGCGCTCTGCACCGCGCCTTTGTTCGCCATTTTGCATTTTTTCGCCAGGGTGAGAATCGAGGCGACCGCTGTCGGTTGGGGCAGCGGTTTCGATCTGCTGCAGCGCTCGTTCGCGCCGTTAGCCCATCCTGCCCTGGTGTTCGACTCGTTTCTGTCGTGGCTGGCAGTGGGATTGATCTTGAGCCTGACCCGCGCCTTGACCGGCAATATCGCCGTCGCCATCGGCCTGCACGCCGGCTGGGTCGTGGTACTGCGCATGCTGCAACAGAGCACGCGTGGCGGCAGTTCCCCCGGGTACTCCGCATGGGTGGGGCAATTCGATGGGCTGCTGGGCTATTGGATGCTGCCCTGGGCTATCGCCATCGCCGCAGCGCTATGGCTGAGCCGGGCTTCCTGGATGACCTATGCCAGGGGACTCAAGTAGTCCAATCGCTGAATCGGGTCATCGAGTTCCAAGCACGATTGCTTGTCAGCCGGCGGAATGGGCAGGATTTCAGCGAGGCGGTGGCCGACCCAGGCGGCATCGTCCAGCTTCATTTCCATATTCGTGTATACCTCGCCCAGCTGCGGCAGAACGCTTTTCAACAGCGCCGGCAACCGCGCGTGCCGCTGGGGCACTGGCATTTGCGGCTCCGGCGGCAGCATGTCGACTTCGGCCAGATTCAGTCCATCCGATTGGCGGCTACGGCCGCGAATGCGAAAGCGTTGTCCGCCCACGCACGACAGCCCCAGCAGGCCATCCGCCAGCTGATGAAAGTCAACGATCTTGGCCATGGTCCCCACGTCGAAGTTCTCCAACACCACGCCAAAGTCGCTCGATTCGCGCATACAGCGGCGCACCATGTCGACATACCGGGTTTCAAAAATTCGCAGCGGCAGCGGACCATTCGGGAATAGCACGATATTCAACGGAAACAGCGCAATCGCTCTCACTTCCGCGCCCGCAGCGCGCCCAGCAGCTTGTCGTGCAGGCCGCCGAACTCGCCGTTGCTCATGACCAATATCTGATCGCCCGCACGACTGTCCTCCACCAGTCCCTTCACCAAAGCGTCGACGCTGCCGGCGACGCAGGCGCGCGCGCCCAGACTCGCCACCGCCTCACGCAAATCCCAACCCAAGTCCGGCGAGTTCAACAGCCAGGTGCGATCGGCTTGCGCGAGCGCGGGCGCCAATTGTTCGCGATGCACGCCGAGCTTCATGGTGTTCGAACGCGGTTCCAAGACGGCGATGATGCGCGCGCCATTCACCCGCGCCCGCAATCCGCGCAATGTCGTCTCGATGGCCGTGGGGTGGTGTGCGAAATCGTCATATACGGTGACTTGGTCCACAACCCCGCGAATTTCCATGCGGCGCTTGACGCCGCGGAACGAATTCAAGGACTGCACCGCGCGTTCCGGCGCCACCCCGGCGTGCCGTGCAGCCGCGATCGCAGCCAGGGCATTCATGA
This sequence comes from Steroidobacterales bacterium, assembly GCA_038226325.1. GTDB lineage: Bacteria > Pseudomonadota > Gammaproteobacteria > Steroidobacterales > Steroidobacteraceae > Bog-1198. The sequence continues at coordinate 29,423 of JBBRQO010000024.1, forward strand.
CATTGTGTTCGCCGAGCAGCGGCCAGTTCACCTCAGCGATACTCTTGCCCTGGTGCAGCACGGCGAAGCGCGTCGCCGCTGATCCGGGTGCGATTTGCGCACTCCAGTCCCCGCCCTTGCCGAAGGTTTCGCGTGGCGTCCAGCAGCCCATCTTCAATGTCGCCTCCAGTTCGCCATCCTCGCCATTGACGATAATGCGGCCGGCCCCCGGCACGGTGCGCAGCAGCTGATTGAACTGCCGGCGGATCGAGGCCACATCCGGATAGATATCCGCATGATCGTATTCCAAATTATTGAGGATCGCCGTGCGCGGCCGGTAATGGACGAATTTGGCGCGCTTGTCGAAGAACGCGGTGTCGTATTCATCCGCCTCGATGACGAAGAACTTGCCTTTCCCTAAGCGCGCCGTGGCATCAAAATTACTCGGCACTCCGCCGATCAGAAACCCCGGCGCAAGCCCCGCATCCTCGAGGATCCAGCACAGCATGGCCGTGGTGGTGGTCTTGCCATGAGTGCCGGCCACTGCCAGCACATGCTTGTCCCGCAGCACTTGTTCCGCCAACCACAGCGGCCCTGAGGTGTAGGGCAGACCGCGATCCAGCATGGCTTCGATCACCGGGCTGCCGCGGCTCAAGGCATTGCCCACCACCACCATGTCGGGCTGCAAATCCAACTGCTCGGCGCCGTAGCCTTGAATGAACTCGATGCCGAGCGCGTCGAGCTGGGTGCTCATCGGCGGATATACATTGAGATCGGCGCCGGTGACGCGAAAGCCCGCGCTTTTGGCAATCGCCGCCACTCCGCCCATGAAGGTGCCGCCGATCCCCAGAATATGCACGTGGCTGGTCATGTATCCGGCAGCAACTGCTGCTCCAGCAAGATGGACAGTAATAGATAACCCACGCTCACCACCACCCCCAACGCTATGCCCGAATCCAAAGCGGAGCGCCAAATGTTGGTGCAGGCGAGCACGTACCAAATTAATCCAACCAGCATCAACACTCCGAGAGGTACCGATGCGAGACGATCAGAACCGATGACCTGGATGAGCGAGCCGATGGGATACAGAATGAGTTCCGCTAGCACCCCGACGCCCAGCAACGCGCTGCTGGTCTGTAGAAATCGCTGGCGGCGGCCGGCCGACACCAGGACCGCCCAGGCAAAGGCCAGCGGCAGGCCCACACTCAGCAGCAGGCGTGTGAACAGCCGGCTGGTCGAGGCCGGCGGCAGAAACGCGCTCAACACCTCGAGCAGCGCCGCAATGCCGGCAATCAGCCCCAGCAGGAACAGCGACGCGGGCAGCTGCGCCGGCGTGCGCCTCCATATTGATATGTCCCAGAATGCTTTTGCGAGTCGCAGCATCGTCCGATTCAGTCATAATCGATTCCAAATTGTACACGCGGATCAATGCCATGCCCGACGCGATTTGGATCGATCGAGATGCTGAGCTCGCGCCCCTGGCGCTGGCGCTGGCAGCGCACGCGTGGATCGGCGTCGATACGGAATTTCTGCGCGAACGCACTTTTTTTCCCAAGCTCTGTCTGCTGCAACTGGCCGCCGGGGGCCAAATCTGGTGTGTGGACACGCTGCGGATCGGCAGCCTGGAGCCATTGATGCCTGCCCTGACCGCGGCGGGCTCGCGCAAGATCATGCATGCGGCGCGCCAGGACTTGGAGGCGGTCTATCTGTCGGCCAAGCGCGTCATGAGTCCGGTGTTCGATACGCAGGTTGCCGCCGGCTGCATTGGCCTTAAGCCGCAGGTGGGGTATGCGGAACTGGTCAAGACCCTGCTGGATGTCATTGTCCCTAAAGGTCAGACGCGCACCGACTGGTCGAAGCGGCCGCTGACTCGAGAGCAGCTCGACTATGCCGCCGACGATGTCTTGTATCTCGGCCACATCGCAGCGATCCTGGAGGAGCGGCTCAAAGAACTGGGGCGCGAACACTGGGTGTTGGAAGATTGTCTGACGCTCGAAGATCAGCGGCTGTACGAACCCGATCCGGCGCAGGCCTGGGTGCGGCTGCGCGGTCTGGCGCAGCTACCGCCGGCAACACGCGGACGCGCCAAGGCCATTGCCGTGTGGCGCGAGAAGCTCGCGCGCAATCGCGATCTGCCACGCTCATGGATTCTCGACGACGCCGCGATTTTCTCCATCGCACAAGGCGGCCCAAATCCGCTCAACGACAGCCTCGCCGCCGCCCTCGAGCAGGCGCTGCAGGAGTCTTCCGGCGACGCTCTGGATCAGGAGCCCAGTCAGGACGCTCGGCCCACCCCGGAGCAGAAAGCCGTTATCGAACGGCTCGCCAAAATTGTCGATGCGCGGGCGGCCGAACTGCAGGTCAGCGCGGAGATTCTTGCACCGCGCGGCGAACTCAAGGCACTCGCCATGGGATCACGCGATACCCATTCGCTGAGCGGCTGGCGCCATGCGGAAATCGGCGCTCGCTTGCTGGCCGCTATCTCTTGAACACTGCCCGATCGATGCTCTGGAACACGGTGCCCATGTCGGCATCGGCGTCCACGATGCGCAATAATCCGGCTGCATCGTAGTACTTGATCAGCGGCTTGGTTTGCGCCTCGTATACTTCGAGACGCTTGCCGATGACCTCTTCCTTGTCGTCAGGCCGCTGTATCAGGCGGTGCTTGTTGTCGGCGGGCGGCGGTGAAGTGAACACATTGAAGACCTTGCCGCACTCCTCGCAGATTCTGCGGCCGGTCAGGCGCTTGAACAGAATGCCGAGATCCAGATTCATCAGCACCACCGAATCCAGCGGCGTGCCCAGCTCCTGCAGCATCTTTTCCAAGGCTTCGGCTTGGGCGATGTTGCGGGGAAAGCCGTCCAATATGAAGCCATTGACGGCGTCGGGCTTGGCGAGGCGCTCGCGGATCATGCCGAGCACCGTGGCATCGTCCACCAGCTTGCCCGACTCCATGGCCGCCTTGGCGCGCTGACCCAGTTCCGTGCGCTTGGCAACGGCGTCGCGCAGCAGATCGCCGGTGGATATTTGCGGGACGCCATGGGCCTTTACCAGCAGTTGTGACTGCGTACCTTTGCCCGACCCGGGCGCTCCCAACAGAACTATTCGCATGTTTCTTCTAGTGGTTAAACGCCGCTACCGTACCTTTGGGCGGCGCGGTCGTCAAACCCAGGCCGATGGGCTATTCTGCGCGCCTCGTGGCCGTCGGGGGGGGTCTCATGAAGAATGCGTTCTATGCACAATCGGGCGGAGTGACCGCTGTCATCAACGCCTCGGCCTGCGGCGTGATCGAAACGGCGCGCAAGCACCGCAATAAGATAGGCAAGGTTTACGCGGGTCGGCACGGCATCCTCGGAGCATTGACCGAGGACATGATCGACACCAGCAAGGAAAGCCGCGCCGCCATCAGCGCCCTGCGCCACACGCCGGGTGGGGCCTTCGGCTCGGCGCGCTACAAGCTGGCCGGAATCGACAAGAATCGCGCGCAGTATGCGCGGCTGATCGACATATTCCGTGCGCACGACATCGGCTATTTCTTCTACAACGGCGGCAACGATTCCATGGACACGGCGCAAAAAGTGTCGGAAATCGCCCTGCAAATGTCTTATCCCATGGCCTGCGTCGGGATTCCCAAGACCGTCGACAACGATCTGCCCATTACCGACTGCTGCCCCGGATTCGGTTCCGCCGCCAAGTACATTGCCGTCTCCACCCGCGAGGCGGCGCTCGATGTAGCGTCCATGGCGCGCACCTCCACCAAAGTGTTTGTGCTCGAAGTCATGGGGCGGCACGCCGGCTGGATGGCAGCCGCCGGCGGCTTGGCTGGGAACAAGGCCGGCGACGCGCCGCACATCATCTTATTTCCGGAAATCGCCTTCAATCGTGAACTTTTCCTGGCGAAAGTTAAATTGTGCGTCGAGAAATACGGCTACTGCGTCATCGTGGTGTCCGAAGGCGTGCGCGGCCCCGACGGTAATTTCCTTGCCGAGGCCGGCACCAAGGACGCATTCGGCCACTCGCAGCTCGGCGGTGTGGGTCCCGTGGTTGCGCAAATGACCCAGCAGGCCCTAGGGTTCAAATTCCACTGGGCGGTAGCCGATTACCTGCAGCGCTCGGCACGGCACATTGCATCGAAAGTAGACGTAGACCAAGCCTATGCGGTCGGCAAGGCGGCGGTCGAGCTCGCCATCAAGGGCAGGAACGCCGTAATGCCGGTTATCGTGCGCAAATCATCCAAACCCTATCGCTGGGGCATCGGTGAGGCACCCTTGAGCGAGGTGGCTAACAAAGAGAAAAAATTGCCGCGGAATTTCATCTCGGCGGACGGCTTCGGCATCACCGCCGCCTGTCGTAACTATCTAGCACCGCTCATCGGCGGCGAAGACTACCCTCCCTACCGCAACGGCTTACCCTCCTACGTCACGCTCAAGGGTGTCAGCGTTGTCAAACGCCTGCGCACACCGTTTGTGGTATAGTCGCGCTCGCTTTTTTGACCATATAATTATAAGTTTCAATAACATAAGACCCCTTCGGAGACCGCCTCATGACCCTTGATTCTGCGCTATGGCTGTCAATTGCAGCCGGTGTTGTGGCAATCCTTTACGGCGTCATTTCAGTACGCTGGATTCTGGCGCAGCCTGCAGGCAACGAGCGGATGCAGGAAATCGCGGCGGCGATCCAGGCGGGCGCGAATGCGTACTTGAATCGGCAGTACACCACCATCGCCATCGTCGGGGTGATTCTGTTCTTCGCATTAGGGCTGTTCTTGGGCTGGGCCACCGCCGGCGGCTTCGCGGTCGGCGCCATTCTCTCCGGGTTGGCCGGCTACATCGGCATGTTCATTTCCGTACGCGCCAATGTGCGTACCGCGCAAGCCGCCCATAACGGTATCAACGCTGCGCTCAAAGTGGCATTCCGCGGCGGTGCCATCACCGGCATGCTGGTGGTCGGCTTGGGTCTGCTCGGCGTCGCCGGCTACTACCTTGCCATGTTGCGCCTGCTCGGCGACCCGGAAGCCGCACTGCGCTCCCTGGTTGGTCTGGCCTTCGGCGGCTCGCTGATCTCGATATTCGCGCGCCTCGGCGGCGGCATATTCACCAAGGGTGCCGACGTCGGTGCCGACCTCGTGGGCAAAGTGGAAGCCGGTATCCCCGAAGACGACCCGCGCAATCCGGCGGTCATTGCCGACAATGTCGGCGATAATGTCGGCGACTGCGCCGGCATGGCGGCCGATCTGTTCGAGACCTATGCCGTCACGCTGGTGGCCACCATGTTGCTGGGCGGGCTAGTGATGGTGGACATGGGCGAGCGCGCGGTGATGTTTCCGCTCATTCTGGGCGCCATTTCCATCATCTCCTCCATCGTCGGCACCTTCTTCGTCTCCACCCGCGAAGGCGGCAAAATCATGAACGCCCTATACAAGGGTGTCATCGTCTCCGGCGGCATTTCCGCCATTGCGTTTTACTTCGTTTGCCAGAACCTCATGGGCGAGCACGCCATGTCCATGTGGCTTTGCACCTTGGTCGGCCTCGCGCTCACTGCGGCCATGATTGTCATTACCGAGTACTACACCGCCACCGAGTACAAGCCCGTGCAGCACGTGGCCGCAGCCTCGCAAACCGGTCACGCCACCAACATCATCGCCGGCTTGGGCGTCTCAATGAAGGCCTGTGCGCTGCCCGTGCTCGCCGTGTCCCTGAGCATCTGGGCGTCCTATAGGCTCGAGGGCCTGTTCGGCATCGCCATCGCCGCCACCGCCATGCTGTCTATGACCGGCATGATCGTCGCCCTCGACGCCTACGGCCCCATCACCGACAACGCCGGCGGCATCGCCGAAATGGCACATCTGGATAAAAAGGTACGTGATGTCACCGACCCGCTGGATGCGGTCGGCAATACCACCAAGGCTGTCACCAAGGGCTACGCCATCGGCTCCGCCGGACTCGCTGCGTTGGTGTTATTCGCCGATTACACCCACAAGCTCAGCGAAGTGACTGGCCATACAACCACCTTCGACCTGTCGAATCCCGCAGTGATCATCGGCCTGTTCATCGGCGGACTGGTGCCCTATCTGTTCGCCGCCATGGCCATGGAAGCCGTAGGCCGCGCCGCAGGCGCCGTGGTCAACGAGGTTCGCCGTCAGTTCCGCGAAATCAAGGGCATCATGGAAGGCACCGCGAAACCCGACTATTCGCGCGCCGTCGACATGCTCACCAAGGCAGCCATCAAAGAAATGATCATTCCCTCGCTGCTGCCGATTCTCGTGCCCATCGTGCTGGTGTTCGTGGTGAATTTCCTGATGGGCCCGGGCACCGGTGTGCAGGCGCTCGGCGGCCTCCTGATCGGCACCATAGTCACCGGCCTGTTCGTCGCCATCTCCATGACCACCGGCGGCGGTGCCTGGGACAACGCCAAGAAGTACATCGAAGAAGGTCACTATGGCGGCAAGGGCTCGGACGCACACAAGGCAGCCGTGACCGGCGACACCGTCGGCGACCCCTACAAGGATACGGCGGGTCCGGCCATTAACCCGCTGATTAAGATCATCAACATCGTCGCTTTATTGCTGGTTCCGGTGCTCGGCAAGATGATGTAAGCCGCCGCGCGGCGGCTTTCAAATATCGAAGTAGATCGCGTCCGGCTCCGCCGCTCCATCGCGGGTAAGTACCCGCAGTTCCGGTTCCTTGAGCGACACCCGCGAGCGCGGCGGCACGCTGCGGGTGAGGAACACCGAGCCGCCGATGACGCTGCCCGCGCCGACCACGGTCTGGCCTCCCAGCACCGTGGCGTTGGCGTACAACGTGGAGCCGCTCTCCACCGTCGGATGGCGTTTCTTGCCGCGAATGATCTGGCCGCTGGCATCGCGCGGAAAGGACAGCGCACCCAGGGTCACACCCTGATAGAGCTTCACCCCATCGCCGATATCCGTGGTCTCGCCGATTACGACGCCGGTGGCATGATCGATGAAAAATGCAGCGCCAATGTTGGCTCCCGGATGAATATCGGCGCCGGTCCTGGAATGCGCCCATTCGGTCATGATGCGCGCCATCATCGGCACGCCTAAATCGTACAGGGCATGCGCGATGCGATACACGCTGACCGCCAGCACGCCCGGATAAGCGAGAATCACTTCATCAAGGTTAGTTGCTGCGGGGTCGCCGTCGAAGGCTGCCTGCACGTCGCTGATCAACAGGGCGCGAATTTGCGGCAGTCGGCCCAAGAAAATCTCCGCCAGTTCGTGCGCGCGCGGCGCGCAGGCGCCGCTCGCCAGCTGCCCCTCTTCACGCTCGCGCCCGTAGCACAGGCAATGCTCCATTTCGCTCTCGAGCTTGGGCGCAAGCGTCGCCACAGCCTGCGCCACATACGCGCTCAAGTTCTCTTCACTCAAGTCGCGGTGGCCGAAATAGCCGGGGTACATGAGGTCGAGCACCGCCTCTAAGATCTCGACGATAGCCTCGCGCGACGGCAGGTAACGGCGCGAGATGCGCCGCGCCCGCTCATCACCCCGATAGCTGTCGAGAAATTCTTGCGTGAGGTTACGCAATGGCCTGCATCTTCTCGACGCCCTCGAACAGCCCTTCGAACAGGGGGCCGGACAGGTAGCGTTCGCCGGCATCCGGCAGGATCACCACAATGGTCTTGCCCTTAAGCGCCGGCTCGCGGGCCAGGCGCAGCGCCGCGGCCATCGCCGCGCCGCAGGAGACGCCGCACAACATGCCCTCTTCGCGGGCCAGGCGGCGCGCCGTCTCGATAGATTCTTCGTTGGTGACCTGCTCGACCCGGTCGATCTGCGACAGGTCCAGGTTCTTCGGGATGAATCCCGCACCGATGCCCTGAATCTTGTGCGGCGCCGGAGTGAGCGCCTGATTCGCCAAGGTCTGGGTGATGACGGGTGAATGCGTGGGTTCCACCGCGACGGTGAGAATTTTTTTGCCGCGCGTCCCCTTGATGTAGCGCGACACGCCGGTCAACGTGCCGCCGGTGCCCACTCCGCTCACGAACACGTCGATTTTGCCCTCGGTGTCATCCCATATCTCAGGTCCGGTGGTCTTCTCGTGGATTCCCGGATTGGCCGGATTCTCGAATTGTTTCACCAGCACGTACTTGGAAGGATCGGCGGCGGCCAGTTCCTCGGACTTGGCGATCGCACCCTTCATGCCCTTAGCCCCCGGGGTCAGCACCAACTTGGCGCCGAAGGCCAGCAGCACCTTGCGCCTTTCCATGCTCATGGTTTCGGGCATGGTCAGCACACACCCATAACCGCGGGCGGCGGCGGCGTAGGCGAGCGCAATGCCGGTATTGCCGCTGGTGGCTTCAACGATGGACATGCCCGGCTTCAATACGCCGCGCTCTTCCGCGTCCCACACCATGGCGGCGCCGATGCGGCACTTCACCGAATAGGCAGGATTGCGCCCCTCGATCTTGGCGAGAATGGTCGCGCCGCTGGAGGCATCCAGGCGGTTGATGCGGACCAGCGGCGTACGGCCGATGGATTTCGTATTGTCTTCAAAAACAGGCATGGGGCACCTCGTTGGCTAGGCTTGGGATTTTCCTCCTAAGCGCGCCGAAAATGCCATAGATTTTGTTATGACGCCCTGCTTAGGCGTTATAAGTCTAGCCTATACCGCGCCGGGGATGACGGACAGCGGCTGCGGCCGTCCCACCACGAAGCCCTGCACGAAATCGATACCCATATCGGTCACCATGTCGAGCGACAGTTGATCCTCCACCTGCTCGGCGACCACCCTGCAATTCAAGCTGCGCGACAACTCGATCATGGCTGCCACCATTGCCTTGTTGACGCTGTCTCCCGCAAGGTTGTTGATGAAGGAGCCGTCTATTTTCAGGTAATCCATCGGCAGCGTGCGCAAGGTCGAAAACGAGCTCAAGCCGCTGCCGAAGTCGTCCAGCGCGAATTCGCAGCCCATGCCGTGCAACACCGCGATGAAGCGATGCGCGTGATCCAAGTTCGCCACCACCGAGTTCTCGGTGACCTCGAAGCAAATATCGGAGGGGTTGGCGCCCGTGTGATCGAAGCAGTCCACGACGAACTCCAGGAACTCTGAATCGCCCAGCGTCTGGCCGGCGATGTTGATGGCGACGCTGCGCCCCGGCGGCAGCTTCATACCGCCGCGCCCCAGCGCGGACAGCACCGTCTGCACCACCCAGCGATCGATGTGCGGCATGAGCCGGTAGCGCTCCGCCGCGCGGATGAATTCCGCCGGCTTCGCACCCGGTTCGCCGTTCTCGCCCTCGAGCCTGACGAACACCTCGAGTGCCGGCCCGCGCACGCCGTCGGCGCGCGCATGCACGATGGGCTGGTAGTACAGCTCGAACTTATTGTCGCGCAACGCGCCTTGCAGCTTCTGCAGCCAATGAATCTCGCCGCTGTGCCGCGCGCTCGCCTCCTCGCGCGCCGAGTACACATGCACGTGCAGGCCGCCCTGCTTCTTCGCCACATAGCAGGCGGAATCTGCGGAGTTCATCAGGTCTTCGATGGCGCCGCCGCCGCGGCCGATTTCCACCAGCCCGATGCTGACTCCGATACTGAAGATCTTATCCTTCCATACGAAGCGGTACTCGTTGACCGAACGCACCACATCGTCGGCGATCTGCCGCGCTTTCTCCAGCGGACATCCGACCAGCAGCAGTGCGAACTCATCGCCGCCGATGCGCCCCACCGTATCCGAGTCGCGCACCGCCTCCTTGATGAGCGAGGCGACCTCGCGCAGCATGTTGTCGCCCGCGGTATGGCCGCAGGTGTCGTTCACGGCTTTGAATCGATCCAGATCCAGGTAGCACAACGCATGCCCAACATTGCCGGTCTGCGCGGAGTCCAGCGCTTCCTGCAGGCGCCGCTCGAATTCGCGGCGGTTCACCAGGCCGGTGAGCGCATCGTGACTGGCCTGATAAGTCATCTGCCGGGTGAGCCCGCGCAACTCGCTGGTGTCGTGCAGCACCAGCACCAAGCCCACGATATCCTTGCCGTCGAAGCGCAGCGGTGTGACGCTGATTTCCACAGAGCGCTCGGAGCCCGCGTGGGTTGGCACCAGCACGGCGCGCCTGCCCATGGTGACGCGGCCGCCGGTGGCCAATGCCTTACGCACCGGATCTCCCAGTGAGCGCCGGTCCGTCTCATCGACCAGCGATGCGACGTCCGCAAATGACTTGCCCATGACCTGGTCGAATCGCTGGCTCAGCAATGTCTCGGCGGCATGATTGATGTAGTCGATGCGGCCTTCGGCATCGACGGTGATGACGCTCTCGCCCATGGCATCCAGCGTCACCATGGCGCGCGGCCGCGACGTCACCGGCACTGAACCGGATTCGGGCAACATTTCCAACGCCGTGAGAAGCAGCGCCGCTTCACCCGCGCTGTCGATCACGGTGCTGGAAAGCTCCACGCGAGTTACCTGCGCCTGTGCGCCGACCAATTCCACCTCGTAGCGTTCGGCGGCGGGCTCGCCCTTCAATCTGCGCTTTAGATTGTTCGCCACCAGATCCACGTATTCGGGTGCGACGAAATCGGAAAGCGGCCGGCCCACGACTTCGGCCGCGCTCAAATTGAGCAGCGCCAGAAAACGCGAGTTGGCGAACAGAATGCGGTCGCGATGCACCAGGACTGCGTCGTGTACGGTCTCCACCAAGCGTTGAAACAGCCGTTCCCGATCCAACAGGCGCGCGCCGCGCAGTTCCAAATCCTCCAGCAATTTGTTGACGGCGGCGCCGAGCAGGCTCAAGTTCTCCGTCGTTCCCTCCAGGCCGACGCGGCCGGTTGCTCCCACGCGGCCCGTGAGCTGCGACACCTGCTCGGACAAATCGCTGACCGCACGTTCCTGGCGCCGCTTGCGCAGGAACAATACGATCACGCCCACGGCCAGAATGGCCGAGGTCAAAAACCACGGGACGAAGGCAGGCAAGATCAACGCGGACCTCGATGACGACGAGTTCTAACGACGCTTAGAGTTGTAATCGTTGGAAGAATAGCTTACGGGCATGGCATAGCCTGTGGAAATTGACCATAATCAGCGGCCTTAATAACGTCCGGGAAATCATGGATACGTTGGCCGCTCGACAGCAAATGGTGGATCAGCAGATACGCACCTGGGAAGTTCTCGACCCACGCGTGCTCGATGCATTGTCCACCGTGCCGCGCGAAGCCTTCGTGCCGCCCGAATATCGCGAGCTGGCGTTCGCGGATGCGCCCATTCCGATCGGTTTCGGCCAATCCATGCTGGCGCCCAAGCTACAGGGTCGCATTCTGCAGGCGCTTGCGCCCAACCCGACCGACACCGTGCTCGAAGTCGGCACCGGATTAGGTTATCTCGCCGCCGCTTTAAGTTTACTCGGTGCCTCGACGCATTCGATCGACATACACGCCGGCCTGGTGGCGGCCGCGGCGGCGAATCTGCGCAGCCTGCCGCAGGCCAAGGTGCAACTCGAGATCCGCGATGCGTTCAGCGAAGCGCCTCTAGGGCTCTACGACGTGATCGCCGTCACCGGTTCGCTGCCGCTCTACGATACGCGCTTTGAACGCTCGCTGCGCGTTGGCGGCCGCCTGTTTGCCATGGTCGGCGCGGCGCCGGTGATGGACGCCATTCTGGTGCGGCGGGTCGATGACAATGAATGGATTCGCGAAAGTCTGTTCGAAACCGTTGTTGAACCACTGATCAACGCTGCGGCACCGCAGAAGTTCGTGTTCTGATGATCAAGGAACTAAGCCCGCGGGAGTTTCTGGCACGGCGCGCCGGCGGCACCGAAATGACGCTGCTGGACGTTCGCGAGGACTGGGAGACTGCGCTGGCACCGGTACCTTCCCCGATCCTGCACATCCCCATGGGCCAAATCCCTGCCCGCCTGGGTGAATTGGACCCAAACAAGGAAACGGTAGTGATCTGCCGCTCCGGCGGCCGCAGCCTGCAAGTCGCAACTTTTCTCGCCGGGCAGGGTTTTAACTCTATATACAACTTGGCGGGCGGGATTCTCGCCTGGTCAAAGGACGTTGACCCGCAGATACCCCAGTATTGACAGTGATATAGTTATATACAACACTATATGCCCATGAAGCGACCACTGATTTGGCTGACATTATGCGTCTGCGCCGCCGCAGCACCGGTGTCGGCGTCCGATCTGCTCACCGTCTATCAGCGTGCATTGCAGAACGACCCACAGCTCCGCGAAGCCGAAGCCATTCGTCTGGCGGCCCTCGAGGCCAAGCCGCAGGCCCTCTCCGCGCTATTGCCGCAGCTGTCGGCAAGCGGCATTTGGAGCCGCGAGCGCGACACCGGCTCGACCAACACCACCCAGCCTGTGAGCAATCCCAGCGGGCCACCAAGCCTCATTACCTTCCCGTTCAATGGTCGCACCACGACCAATAACCATCGCTATGGCGTCGATCTGAAGCAGAATATCTTTCGCTGGGAGAACTGGGTGGCCCTGCAGCGTGCCGATGCCCAGGTCGCGCAAGCCGAGGCCGACTACCAGGCTGCACAGCAAGACTTGATCGCGCGCGTGGCGCAGCGTTACTTCGATGTACTTGCGGCGCAGGACGAACTCGAGGCGCAGCAAGTTGCGCTGACTTCGATCAAGCGCCAGCTCGACCAGGCCGAGGCGCGCTTTCAAATCGGTCTGATTGCGGTCACCGATGTGGAAGAGGCGCGCGCCGCGCATGACAGCGGTGCGGCTGCCGTGATCGCCGCAAAGCGCGTGCTGTCCTCCACCCAGGAGCTGCTGCGCGAAATTACCGGCGACGCGTTCGAAACACTCGCACGCCCCATCGAACCGTTCGAGATGGCAAGTCCGGACCCGGTCAGCGAAGATCGCTGGGTCGAAATGGCCCTGCAGCAGAATCTCTCACTGGTTTCCAGCCGCTTGGCGGCCGACATCGCGCGCGAAAACGTCAGCTCCGCGCGCGGCGGCCACTATCCGTCGCTCGACCTGGTAGGCAGCCGCTATAAAATGAACAGCGACGGCGTCAACACCTTCGATGACGGCACCCCGGCGGGCGGCACCACCATCGACCAGAATCAGCGCACCATCGGCTTGCAATTGACCTTTCCCATCTATGCCGGAGGCCTGGTGTCCTCGCAGGTGCGCCAAGCCGTTTACCAGCATCGTGCGTCCAAGGAGCGGGTGGAGCGCGTGGCGCGCCAGACCGAGCACGACGCGCGCGATTCCTATCTCGGCGTGCTGTCGGAGATTTCGCGGGTCAAGGCGCTGCGCCGCGCGGTCGAGTCGAATGCCATCTCGCTGCGTGCCACCGAGTCAGGCTACGAGGCAGGAACGCGCACCGCCGTGGACGTACTGCAATCGCGCCAGCTCTGGGTGCAGGCCCAGACCGATTATTCCCGCAGCCGCTACGACTACATGATCAATGTGCTGAAGCTGCAGCAGGCTGCCGGCACGCTCTCGCAGCAGAGTCTGGAAAAGATCAACAGCCTGCTGACCGACGCGCCGCCACCGGCGGATCCGGCAACAAAGATTCAATAAGTTCGAGCAGACGCGCGACGCTGCCGCGATTCGACTCGACCACATGCCGTCCGATGGCGCCCATTCGCTGTCGCAGCGCCGGATCCCCCAGCAGTTGCGCCAAGGCAGCCGCCAGCTCCCGGGCATTGCCGACCTGGAGTGCTGCGCCTTGAATGAGCAGCAGCCGGGCAATGTCGCGGCTGTTGTAGTACGAAGGTCCGGTCAATACTGGCAGCCCGAACGAGGCCGGCTCCAGCAAATTATGCCCTCCCACGCCGCCCACCAGACTGCCGCCGACAAACGCCACATCCGCCGCCGCATACAGCGATGCCAGCTCTCCCACCGTATCCACCAGCACCACCTGCGTCGAGCGGTCCGGCATGACGCCGCTGCTCCAGCGCGTGAAGCGCCAGCCCTGACGGTTCAATAAAGTCGTTACCGCGGGAAATCGCTGCGGATGCCGCGGCACCAGCAACAGCAGCGCATTCACCTGGCCCGCTCGCAATTCCTGATGCGCCGCCAGCACCTGTTCCTCTTCGCCGGCATGGGTGCTGCCCGCAATCCAGATGGGCCGCGAATCGCCGAGCGAGGAACGCAAGGACGCGCCTTCAAACAAATCTTCCGCGCTCGACTCCAAGTCGAACTTGATATTGCCGATCACGCGGGTCCTGGCATCCTGTGCACCGATCGCGATGAAGCGTGCAGCATCCTCGCGGGTCTGCGCCGCTATCAGCGAACTGGCCGAGAAAATTCCGCGGAATAAGCTGCCGAAGCGGCGATAGCGCGCAACCGACTTGGCAGACAATCGAGCGCTCGCCAGCATCAGCGGCACGCCGCGGCTCTCACACTCGCCGAACAAATTCGGCCACAGCTCGGTTTCCATGATGATGGCGAGCCGCGGCTGGACGCGGTCCAAGAACCGCGCCACCGAGCGCGGCATGTCGTAGGGTAGAAAGCGCACATCGACCATGTCGCCGAACAAATTCAGGGCGCGGGCTCGGCCGGTGGGCGTGGCTGTGGTCAGCACCAACGGGCTGTGCGGGTGGCGCGCACGCAGTACCCGCACCAGCGGCGCGGCCGCCGTCATTTCACCCAAGCTCACCGCATGCAGCCAGATGCTCGGCGCCGCGCAAGTATGCCCATAACCGAAGCGCTCTCCCAAACCCTGCCAGTAGGCGCGGTCGCGAAAGCCCCGCCATAGCACCACGATGAACGCAAGCGGCGCGGCACAGTATGTCAGCAGGGTGTACAGCAGGCGCATCAGGCAGCGTGGTATCCGGCCAGCAGCCACTCCCAAGCCTGCGCCGAATAGCGCTCCCGCGGCAGCCCCAGGGCAATCTTGGCAAGTGAACGCCGCAGGCGCTGCAAATTTCGCGTACTCCATGTGCCCGGTGCGCGCATCCGGCCGCGATCGAAATCGATCACACTCACCTTTCCCTGTAGGTCGACCAGTATATTGTGCGCGTTCAGGTCCGCATGATCCACACCCGCGCGATGCAGCTGCGCCACCGCCGCGCCGACGGCGCGCCACTGTGATTCAGGCAGCGGCGCCTTGGCAAGCGTTGCACTCAAGGTAGCGGTATGCATGATTCGTTGCGTGATCAAGTCGCAGCGGTAGAACAAACCATTGCGCTCATAGCGGGCGGCGACGGGCCTGGGTACACGCAGCCCACGCTGGGTCATCAGATCGAGTAGCCGCCACTCAGCGAAGGCCCGCACGCGCGCTTCGCCCGTCCACACATAGGAATCCTGCGACAAGCGCGCAATGAAGCCGCCGCGGCGGAAGTGCCGCAGCACCCATTGACGCTCGCCTGCGCCCACGAACCACGCCGCGCCGCGTCCGCGCGAGACTTCAGTCAATTCGTCCCGGCTGCGCCAGAATTGCGGATCGAAGCAGGATTCCGCAGCGGCCTGTTCTACATTGCCAAGACGGGCAGGATCAGACAGCATGGCGCCCGTGGCAGTGACAATGCGTCGGATGTCGCTCAATTTATGACCCTAAGTTTCAAACCGCCGCTGCAGCATGTATGTCTGCTGCGCATGTCGGCCATCGGCGATACCTGCCATGCGCTGGCCGCGCTTCGCTCCCTGCAAGAGGCTTGGCCTCAAGCCCGCTTCACCTGGATCATCGGCAAGGTCGAAGCCAAGCTGATGACGGCGTTGCTGCCGGAGATCGAGTTTATCATCTTCGATAAAAGCGCAACGCTCAAGCAGCTGTGGCGCTTGCGGCGCACCTTGCACGGTCGACGCTTCGACTTGTTGCTCGACATGCAGTTGTCGTTTCGCGCCAGCCTGGTCGCGAGTCTGATTTCTGCCCCCATCAAGCTCGGATTCGACAAGGCGCGCGCGCGTGAGCTGCAATGGTGGTTCACCAATGCACGCATTGCCCCCGCCCAAGCGGAACATGTGCTGGATTCCTTCATGGGCTTCGTGCGCGCCTGCGGCGTTACACCCCAAGCGCCGCACTGGGACCTGACTCTGCCGCCGGACGCGCTCAGCTATGCGCGAGGTATCATCACCGACGAGAAGCCCACCCTCCTCATCAGCCCCTGTTCCAGCCACGCGGCGCGCAATTGGCCTGCGGACCGCTACGCCGCGGTGGCCGGCTACGCCGCTCACATGCACCAAATGCGCGTGGTGTTGGTGGGCGGGCGCAGCGCGGTCGAGCGCGACATGGGCGGGAAGATAATGGCCGCCGTGCGGTTCGCTATGCTCAACCAGATCGGCAAGGACACGCTGCCGCAGCTGCTCGGGCTGATGTCACAAAGCACGGTGCTGTTGACGCCGGATTCCGGCCCAGCGCACATGGCGACCATGGTGGGTCTGCCCGTGATCGGTCTGTACGCCGCCACCAATCCTGAGCGTGCGGGCCCGTACTACAGCCGCGAGTGGTGCGTCGACCGCTACGACGCGGCCGCGAAAAAGTTCTTAGAGAAGTCCGCGGCGCAAATTCCCTGGACCACCAAAATCGAGCGCCCCGGCGTCATGGACTTGATCGAGGTCGGGGATGTGACCGCCAAACTCGACGCCCTCATGGCGCATCGGGCTAAAATGCCTCGATGAACGAAATCAAAGTCCCGATTTCCCCGGGAGAATTGCTCGACAAAATCACCATACTCCGCATCAAATCTGCGCGGATGGTTGACCCTGTAAAGTTGGCCAATGTGCGCCTCGAGCTGCGCAACCTCGAAGCGACCTGGAATGAGTCTGCGTACGCAAGAATCGACATCGAGGCAGACGTCGACGCCTTGCTCAGGGTCAACGAGCGCCTGTGGGTAATCGAAGACGACATCCGCGACCAGGAGCGCGCACAGACCTTCGATGCGGAGTTCATCCGGTTGGCGCGGGCCGTGTACTTCGAGAACGACGAACGCGCCGCCATCAAGCGGCGCATCAACACCACCTTGGGCTCGAGCATCATCGAGGAGAAGTCCTACCGCGAGTACAAGAGCGGCGCTTAGCTGCGCTTCAGCGTGTATTCGGCCCCGCAATACGGGCACTTCGCCCAGCCGGTCTGCTCAATCGCCAAATACACCTTGGGATGCGAATTCCATAGCAACATGCCCGGCATGGGACAGGACAGCGGCACATCCGCTTCGGTCACATGGTACTGATGTAATGCATTCGGCTGAATCAGCTGGTGCTTCGGGTCACTTTGTACCAGCATGGGTTCCATCAAAAGCATTCTGCCAGATCTCGACCACCCGCGCGCGCGTCTCGGCGTAAGGCGCAGCTTCCACCACACGCTCCCCCTGGCCCTCCAGCGAGAGGTGATGCAGCACGGTGCGGTAGGCGATGTAGGCATCGGTGAGCCACAGCGCCGTTGCCGGCTGTAACACGCCCACCGCCGCCAATCCCTCCAGCTGCCGAATATTATCCGTGTAAGTCAGCAGCTCCGGATGCGCATTGGCCGCCGCCAGCACCCAGTACTGCACCAGAAACTCAATGTCGGCAATGCCGCCGTCATCCTGCTTGATGTCGAACTGTCCCGCGCCGGCCTTGGACAACTCGCGCCGCATGCGCCGGCGCATCTCCGCCACATCAGCCCGCAGCGTATCGCGGTGCACGGCATCACACAGCACGCCGCGCCGCACCGCCTCGAACGCCTTGCACAAATCGGCATCTCCCGCGACCGCGCGTGCGCGCAGCATTGCCTGGTGCTCCCAGGTCCAGGCTTCCTGGCGCTGATAGCGCTCGAAGGCGTCGATGCCCGTCATGAGAAAGCCGCCCTTGCCGTTCGGCCGCAGGCGCATGTCCACTTCATAGAGCCGCCCCGCCGCCGAATGCATGGTGAGCAGGTGCACGATGCGCTGTCCGAGGCGCAGGAAAAACACCGTATTGTCCAGCGACCGCTCGCCCTGACTCTGCCGCTCGCGCTGAGTTTGCTGGATCTCCCCGCTCGAATCGTGCAGGAAAACCAAATCCAGGTCTGAGGAGTAACCCAGTTCCAGGCCGCCAAGCTTGCCGTAGCCGGCAACCGCGACCCGCACCCGCCGCAGATTATCCTGTCGATCGCCGCAGAACGGCATGCCGTACATGTCGGTCATTTGCTGCCACGCCAGATCCATACAGCATTGAATAATGAGCTCCGCAATATCGGTAAGCCGGTCGCTCACTTTCATCAGCGGCAGCCTGCCGGTCTGATCGGCAAGCGCCACCGAGAATACGGCCACTTTCTGGAACTGCCGTAACGCCTCTACTTGACGCTCCGGATCGTCGGTGGGCATGCGCTCGGTGCGCACCGCGAGTTCAGCCACGAAGTTGCTGCGTGAGGGCATTTCGGCGAATGCCTTGGGATCGATCAACTCGTCGAGCAGTAACGGGAAGTCGGCGATCTGCCGCGATAGGAAGCCGCTGATGGCGCACACGTCGATCAAGCGATCGAGCGCGGCAGGCTGCTCCTTGAGCAGGGCCAGATACGATGCGCGCGCGCCGATCGCCTCCAACACGCGCAGCACCCGCTGCACCACGACGGCGGACGAGGGTAGCAGCGTAGCTACGTTCAGCAAGCGGCCGAGAATGCCGTGCAGTCGCCGCCGTCCGGCCTCATCCAGACGCCGATAGGAGGCCGCCTGCCGGAACGCCTGCAGCGTCGCGGCCACAGCCGGCACTTCAGCGGGCGGAAACCCGCCGTTGAGCAATTCCTGATCGATCTTCGCCTCGGCGGAGGCCAGCCAGTCCGCGCCAGTTTCCTCTGGACGCGGTTGAGCTCCCGCGGCGCCCGCCAGCAGCGCCTCGAATTGCCTCGTCACCTTGACGCGCGCGCCGTCGATGAGCGCGTAGGCGGCGCTCCAGTCCGCCAGCCCCATCCCTAAGCTCAAGCGCTCGCGATCGATTTCCTCGGTGGGCAGCGAGTGCGTCTGCTCGTCGCGAATCATCTGCAGGATGTTCTCCGCCTTGCGCAGCACCAGATAGGCGCCGGTCAATTCCGCAATATCCTCCGGCGCCATGAGCTTGGAGCCGGCGAGTTTCGGCAGCACGTCGAGTAAGGAAGCAGATTGCAGCCTGCGGTCGCTGCCGCCGCGCACCAACTGCATGGATTGCACGATGAATTCGATCTCGCGTATCCCGCCTTTGCCGAGCTTCAAATGCTGATCGAGTTCGCGCCGCGACACCTCGCGTGCGATCAGCGCCTTCATGTCGCGCAGCGATTCGATCACCCCATAGTCGAGGTAACGGCGATACACGAAGGGCCGCACGAAGTCCTGAGTGGCCACCGCGTAGGCCTCGGCGCCGACGATAGCGCGCGCCTTGATCCAGGCGTAGCGTTCCCAGTCGCGGCCGTGCTGCTGCAGATAATCCTCCAGCGAGGCCAAGCTCACCACCAGCGGCCCGCTCTCGCCGAAGGGGCGAAGGCGCATGTCCACGCGAAACACGAAACCGTCCTCCGTGCGCACGTCGAGCAGCCGGATGATTTCGCGTCCCAGGCGATTAAAATATTCCTCGTTCTCGACCACCCTGGGACCGTCGGTCTGGCCAGCCTGCGAAAACAGAAAGATCAAGTCGACGTCGGAGGAGAAATTCAGCTCGCGCCCGCCGAGCTTGCCCATCGCAAGCACGATCAGCGTGGCTTCATTGCCATCGCCATCCCGCGGCCTGCCGAAGATCTCATGAAGATGCAACTGCGCAGCCTCGGCCGCCGCACGAATGCTCGCGTCCGCGAAGTCCGACAAGGCATGCAGTGTGTCCACGACGGCGCCGCGCTCTTGCGCTCCGCCTCCCGCGATGTCGCGCCAGGCAATGCGCAACATTTCGCGGCGCCGCCACTCGCGCAGGATGCGCTGCGCCTCGGTCGCTGTCGCCGCGCGTGCAGCGCGGGACTCATACTCGGCGTCGGCTTGGGCCGCTGCGCCCGCGGGCGACTCCCCCTCAGTAAGCGCGAACCATGCGAGCGCCTGCGGATCCCGAATCAGCACCGAACCCAAGAATTCGCTCACCGCAACGACGCGCGGCAGTTCGATGCGAATGGATTCACTCAGCGCCGCGTAGGCGTCGAGGAACCCGGTTTGCGTTCCGGCGCGCTCCCACCAACGCGCCAACGGCTCCCGCAAGATCTCCGGTACAGATGCAAAGTCCATGGATGATGTTACCGCGCCGCCAGCCAGTGCACGCCCCCATAGCGTGATCAGTACGCCGAACACGTACAGTATGGCGATGATGCAGGCGACGAAGAACGCCCAAGCGACGGTATGAGCGATTTTTAATGCGCCGACATTGGCTCCACAACCACTGCAGTGCCGTAGCAAAGGACCTCGGCAGCTCCGACCATTGGCCCGGTGTCGTATCGAACTCCTATTACGGCGTTTGCTCCTAATTTCCGTGCATGAGCGAGCATCAGTTGAAAGGATTCTTCGCGCGCTGATTCGCAAAGATCGGAGAAAATGCCGGCCCGGCCGCCGAACAGAGTTCTCAAACTACCCAGTATGCTCAAAGGCAGTGACCGCGTTCGCACGGTGATTCCTCTAACAACTCCTAGAGATTTCGTAACGCGAAATGCCGGTAGTTCAAATGTGGTGGTTGTGTGCATTGTGTTTTCGAACCTCCATCTAACGAACCGCCACTAAGAATAATCTCGGGAATGGCAGCAGCACGGAGCCATCCGCCAGTGGCGAGTAGGCCATCGTCACGGCGGCCGTGTACCGATCGAGGTACGTGTCCCGCTGAAGCGCGTTGAGCGGATCCAGAAACGGTCTCAAGCCGCTGCCCTTGAACCATTCTACGATTGCGCTCGGACCTCCCGATAGCGGGTGATAGTAGGTAGTTCGCCACACATCCACTCTGCTGCAAAACGGCAGCAGCAATTGGTAGTACCAATCGGCATCCGCGAGCGGCGTGCGTGCAGCCGACGCCTTTTTCAGAACAGGCGCCCAGGGTCCGTCCGCTGCGACTTCGCACATCAATCGGTGAGCAGGGCCGTCGAGATTGTCCGGCATTTGAACGGCGAGAGCGCCGCCGTCGGCAAGCTTGGCGACCAGCGACGGCAACAAGGCCGCGTGATTCGGAACCCAGTGCAGCACCGCGTTGGCTAAAATCACCTCGAGCGGCCCGGCGTCCGACCATTCTTCGATTCCACCGATCGAGAATTGCACCCGTGGCAAACGCTGACGGGCCGCCGCAATCATGTCGGGTGAACTGTCGATGCCGCGTACCGCCGCATTCGGAAAGCGCGCCGCCAGCTCCTCGGTCGAATTGCCCGGCCCGCAGCCGAGGTCGATAACGGATCGCGCCTCCATGACCGGTACCGCGGAGAGCAAATCCCGCACCGGGCGAGTCCGCTCATCCTCGAAAGTCATGTACTGCCTTGCCGACCAGCTCATTTTGTGATGGTAGCAGGCACCCAATATGGGCGCCCAAATGTGGCGTAATTCATTAATAATTATGGAGATAAAGGCAGCCCATCAGCGTGCTTTTGCCGCCTGCTCTTCGTACAATACTGGATATAACAACAGTTGTATGGAGACTCTCATGGACGGTGGATCAACGGCAATCAGCCTCTCTCTTTCCCTCGAGGAACTCGAAGCGCAAATCACCGAACTAGCAGGGCAACTCAATGCCGCGAACTACCGCTGGCTGCTGTTGATTGCCGAGTTCGATCGGCGCAAGGGCTGGGGAGATGGCAAGTTGCCCTCATGCGCTCACTGGCTGAACTTCAAGTGCGGTTTGAATTTGGGTGCCGCGCGCGAGAAGGTGCGCGTCGCCCACGCGCTCGGCGAATTGCCCAAGATCTCCGCCTCCATGGCTCGCGGTGAATTGAGTTACTCCAAGGTGAGGGCCTTGACACGGGTCGCCTGCCCTGCCACGGAAGACAACGATATCGACGACCACCGCCCCGATGACGTTGCCGCGGCAACGTCGGTCAGCGCATACGAACCGATAATCCAAAGGGAAGACGACGGTCGCTGGTGGGTGCCCGGATACGGCACGTAATCAACGGATTCGGTTCTACCTAGGGACGAAGCAGCGGACTCACAGTGAACGTAAATACGTCTATAGACAACTCGTTCCACTTCGGTGGGAACGCAAAACCGCTGTTTGGCTTTTCCAATTCCCTGCTGGGCGCTTCGATCATGTCCTTATCGAGTGCGCGGCCCCCCTGGGTAGATGCGCAGCTTGGCAAGTTCCGCGCGGATATTCATGGCGGGCGGCGGTCGCCACTAGTGACCCCGCGCCTTCGCCACCCACGCCTCCACATCCTCGAGCTTACGCGGGAATTCCTTGGTCAGCAGACGGTAACCCGTCGGCGTGACGATCACTTCATCCTCAATGCGTACACCGAACCCCTGCTCCGGCAAGTACACACCCGGCTCCACCGTGAAGATCGCACCCACCGGCAGCGGCTTTTCATACAGTCCGGCATCGTGCACGTCGAGTCCGACAAAGTGCCCAAAACCGTGAATGAAATCCTTCAAGTGACCGGCGCGGCGTAGCGATCCCTCCGCCACGTGCTGAAGCTCGGCCATCGATACGCCGGGATGAATGGCGGCGAGAATGTCTTCCTGTGCCTGATACACCGCGCGGTACACCTTCGCCTGCTCCGGATTGAAGTGTCCCGACACCGGATAGGTACGAGTCACATCCGCGGCATAGCGGCCATATTCGGCGGCGGCATCGACCACGACCAGATCGCCGTCCTTTAACAATCGAGAATTCTTGTCCCAATGCAGCACAGCTCCATCGGGACCCGCGCCGACGATGGAGGAATAACTCAGGCCCGTGGCACCCGCCGCGAAGAAGGCGTACTCCATCTGCGTCTGCACGTCGCGCTCCGACACACCGGGCATCGTGGCTTTGGCCACGGCCTCGTGGCCCGCCCGCGTGATGGCGATGGCGCGCTCCATGCGCTCGATCTCCTCAGACCCGTGTACCTCGCGCAATTCGGCGAGCAGCGAGCGCTTGTTGATCATGCGCAACCCGAAGCGCTGCGCGACGCGGCCTGCAAGCTCTGCGTCGCCGCGATCCTCCTTGGCCATGGTGGGCGGTGCAATCACGGCGACGCAGTCATGGTTCAGGCCCGCGCCTTCCAGGTTGGACTCCGGCGAACCCCGCCTCACCCTGTCGACCCCATAGCGTTCGATGAGGTCCGGCGAGATTGCCTCGCGCGGCCCCGTCCAGCGCTCCGCTTCCGGATCGCGCGCCTTGAGAAACAGCGTCACCTTGTTAAAAGGCGACTTCGGTGCGAACACGAGGTACGCGCCCGGCTCGTTGATACCCGTCAACCAGTAGAAATCCGCATCCTGACGGTAGTCTTCGGTGATTCCGGACACTTCGCCCTGTGCGGCGATGACGCCTACGCATCCGCCGAGCGCCTGCATCACGCGCTCGCGTCGTTCCCGATACACAGTGGCGGGGAGGTCCGCCGGCGGCGTCAGAGTGGGATGCGAAAACCCGGCGCCAAGCGCCGCGGCGCCGATGAGAAAAAAACTGAGCATCGTTGAAAGTCCTCCCTGTTATTAATAATGCCCGCTGGCACCGCCGCCGCCGCCCGCACCCCCACCGCCCCTGAACTGGGTGTCGGCGGCATGTTCCGCATGTGGCGTCAGCGATGCGGCGCCCAGCGACTGTAGCAGGCCCATGGATTCGTCGTCCGCTGCCAGTTTTATTGACGTGATTCCCTGCCTGGGCGTCCGTAAATACCGGTCGAGAAAAGCCGCAAGCGCCAGAGCGGCGCATCCCCAGGCGACGAGCCGCACCTCAAGCGGTAGCCCGCTAACATTGCGCTACTCGTAAGCCACGCACGAAAGACATGCCAGAAATGCGACGATGGGCCAATGTCGACGACGTCTGATGCCTACCCAGAGGGCGCCGGCACCGTATAGAAGCAGCAGGCACACGGGCAACCAGCGCACCGTCGCGGCCCTTTGCAGCGTCCAGCTCCATCCCCAAGCGTATCCGGCGACCGGCATGGCGAGCACCAGAAAATTCAGCAATTGTTCCTGCGACGGTCTGCGCAACGGCGCGCCGCCGCAGATCAGCGCCGACCAGTGAGGGCCCAGCCAATGGAATTGAGATTCCGCATAGCCTAAATCCGCGCTCACGATGAGGGCACCGAGCAGCAATAAATAGTCGGCCACGGTGGAGCGCGTCGCATGTCGCAGCCGCGCTCGTATCGCCGGCGCGTAGCACCCGGTGGCCGCGACAGCGAGGCCGATGATGAGGCTCGTGGGTCCGATCCGCTGCAGGTTCGCGTTCAGGATAATGCCGATTCCCGTCGTGATCGCGGCGACGGCGCTGTAGATCACCACACGCAATTCCTGGGCGACGGAGAATACCTTCCCGCTCTCGGCAGCAATGCCCCGCGACGCAGCCGCGTCATCGATGGCGCCCACCGCGTGCAGTTCTCGATACTCAGATTCCAGAGACAGCATCAACCACGTCCCTCTAGGCCGCGTCAATTCTGTCGCAGCCGGCGGCGTCCGGGTCGGATGCTCATGGGATCCTCTTGCCAATGCTGTCGTTGATCATCCGCAGCGCCTCGACTCCGTCCCATTGTCGCGCTCCGTAAATCTTCTTGAGAATCCGGCCATCCGCGCCGACCAACACTGTCAAAGGCAGCCGCGACGCGCCCAGCATGGTCTCCATTTGCAGGTCGGTATCAATGAATTGACTGATGGTCGCGTTCGATTGCTTTAGCAGCCGCTGGGCTGGTTCCGCGCGATCATCGGTGGAGATGCCGATGATCGCGAAACGACGGTCTTGAACCCGCCAGGCGAGACGCTCCAGCGACGCCATTTCCTCCCGGCACGGTCCACACCAACTTGCCCAGACGTTTATGAGCAGCGGCTTGCCGCGAAACTCACTGAGCTTTCGCGATGGCCCGTTGAGTCCTTGGAGCGTTGACTCATACAGCACCGCCCCTGGCTGCAACGTGCGCGGCGAGGCGGCGAACGAGGCCGGGCTCGCCAAGGCGAGACACGCCAAGAGAGATACATACGGCACCCTGTACATCGGCAATGTCTCCACGCGCGACACGGCCGCCTACGCTAGCACCTCGTGCATCCTGATCCAAGGCTTGCCCGGTGCCGGGCGCGCCAAAAAAAAGAGCGGACCATAAGTCCGCTCTCTTTTGACTGCAACTACCGGTTGAGCGGTAATTACATATCCATGCCGCCCATTCCACCCATGCCGCCGCCACCGCCGCCGCCGCCATGTGAATGCTCTTCTTCCTTAGGCGACTCCGCGATCATGACTTCCGTCGTGAGCAGCAGGCCCGATACCGAAGCGGCGTTCTGCAGAGCCAGACGCGTCACCTTGGTGGGATCCAGAATGCCCATTTCGATCATATCGCCGTACTCGCCGGTCGCAGCGTTGTAGCCGAACGTGCCCTTGCCCTCGCGGACTCGGTTCAGAACAACAGCGGCGTCTTCGCCGGCGTTGCTCACGATCTGCCGCAGCGGCTCTTCGATCGCGCGGGCCAGGATCTTGATGCCCGTGGTCTGATCTTCGTTCTTGCCGACCAGCTTCTCGATGGCCTTCAACGCTCGGACCAGCGCGACACCGCCGCCCGGGACCACGCCTTCTTCGACGGCCGCACGTGTTGCGTGCAGTGCGTCTTCGACGCGCGCCTTCTTTTCCTTCATTTCGATTTCGGTGGCAGCGCCGACCTTGATCACGGCAACTCCGCCGGAGAGCTTGGCAACGCGCTCCTGCAGTTTTTCCTTGTCATAGTCGGAGGTCGCTTCCTCGATCTGCGCACGGATGCTCTCGACGCGGCCCTTGATGTCCGCCGCCTTGCCGTGGCCGTCGATGATAGTGGTGTTTTCTTTCTCCACCAAAATCTTCTTCGCTTCGCCCAAATCGTTCAGCGTCGCCTTCTCGAGCGAGAGGCCCACTTCATCGGAGATGACCGTGCCGCCCGTGAGGATGGCAATATCTTGCAGCATGGCTTTGCGACGATCACCGAAGCCCGGCGCCTTGACGGCGGCGACTTTGACGATGCCGCGGATGGTGTTGACCACCAAGGTGGCCAGCGCTTCGCCTTCCACGTCTTCCGCCACGATCAACAGCTGACGGCCGCCCTTCGCAATGGCTTCCAGCAAGGGGAGCAATTCGCGAATATTGGAGATTTTCTTGTCGACCAACAGCACCAGCGGCTTGTCGAGCTCGGCGCTCTGGCCTTGCTGATTGTTGATGAAGTACGGCGACAGGTAGCCGCGATCGAACTGCATGCCTTCGACCACTTCGAGCTCGTTGTCGAGGCCCGAACCTTCTTCAACCGTGATCACGCCTTCCTTGCCGACCTTCGCCATCGCATCCGCAATCGTCTTGCCGATGCTCTCGTCGGAGTTCGCGGAAATCGTGCCGACCTGCGCAATCGCCTTCGGGTCCTTGCAGGGCTTGGAGAGCTTCTTCAGCTCCTCGGTCGCCGCCAGCACAGCCTGGTCGATACCACGCTTCAGGTCCATCGGGTTGATGCCCGCGGCAACGGCCTTGAGGCCCTCGCGGATGATCGCCTGCGCGAGAACGGTCGCGGTGGTCGTGCCATCGCCGGCTTCGTCGGAGGTGTTGGAAGCGACTTCCTTCACCATCTGCGCGCCCATGTTCTCGAACTTGTCTTTGAGCTCGATCTCTTTGGCTACCGACACGCCGTCCTTGGTGACGGTGGGGGCGCCGAAGCTCTTGTCGAGCACCGCGTTGCGGCCTTTAGGACCCAGCGTTACCTTCACGGCATTCGCCAGAATATTCACGCCCTTAAACATGCGTTGCCGAGCGTCGTCGCTAAAGCGTACGTCTTTTGCTGCCATTTGCTGATACCTCTATGAATTGATAAGCGGGGAAGTGATTACTTGCCTTCGACCACGGCCATGACGTCTTCTTCACGCATGACGACCAGTTCATCGCCATCCATCTTCACTTCGGTACCGCTGTACTTACCGAAAAGAATCTTGTCGCCGACCTTGAGGTCGAGCGGGCGAATCTCGCCGTTCTCTAAAATCTTGCCCTTGCCGACGGCGACCACTTTGCCGAAGATCGGCTTCTCGGTGGCCGTATCCGGAATCACGATGCCGCCCGGCGACTTACGCTCTTCCTCTTCTCTTTTCACGATCACGCGGTCATGAAGTGGACGAATCTTCATAAGACAAGACTCCTAATGCTTGAAATTCGGGGTTAGTAAGAAGCAGAGCGGTTATTAGCACTCTCTGCCTGTGGCTGCTAATGATAGCGACAGATTTCGCCGATTCAAGGGCCACATCACATAATTTTTGCTGCACCGCGGCAGTTTCGCGCCCCGACCATACTCAGTTAAAGTGCGCCGATGAGAATCACCCTCGCCCTGCTTCTGATCCTGACACTGCCCGGGACCGCCGCCGCCAAGCCCTGGTGGATGCGGGGAGCCGCCACCAACGAGGACGGCTTCTTGGACCCGAACGTCGCCTTTCGAGTCAGTGCCGCAGTCGACGGCAATACCATCCTGGTCCGTTGGATCATTGCCGACGGCTACTATCTCTATCGCCAGAAAATCGTCATCCAGCCTGAAAGTCCGGATTTAAGGCTATTCGGACTGCAGCTGCCGCAGGGAATCGTCAAGACCGACCCCTTCTTGGGCAGCCAACAGATTTATCAGCAGCAGGCACAAGCCATGGTCAGCTACTCGCGCAACGATGCCGGGGCCCACCCGCTGCAAATCAAGGTTACCTATCAAGGCTGCGCCGAGGCGGGCCTGTGCTATCCACCTATCACCAAGGTGCTCTACCCCACGCATCCGCTGGCTTACACGGCGCCCACCTCGCATCCCTGGGAAGGCCTCGCCATCCTGGGCGGTGGCTTCGCCTTCCTGCTGGCAGGGCTGTTGTTGCGCAAGGGACGCAAGCTCGAGCTGCCAGCGGCATGATTTCTTCGGCGTTGCGCCTGGCAGGCGCCGCAGTACTGGTATTAGCGGGAGTTTGGGCGGGAGCATGGGTCTACTTGCATCACCGTACCGCTCCGGTGGCTGTCGGGATGCGTGTACCCGCAGGCCACGCCAGCGCCCCGAATCCCAGCGATTTCGCTGAGCCCGAGGTCACCGCAGGCGCCCTGCCACCTGCCAAAATTCCCGACCGACTGCCACAGTTTTCCTTGGGCGACCGCAGCGGCAAAGCCACCCCCATCAGCGCCTTCGCCGGCAAATCGCTGATCATCAACTTCTGGGCAACTTGGTGCGCGCCCTGCCGCAGCGAAATGCCCCTGCTGCAGGCGCTGCACACAGAATGGGCCGCTCGCGGCATGACCGTCCTCGGCATCGCGGTGGACTACCGCGACAAGGTGCTGGAATATGCCGATCGGCTCAAAATCGCCTATCCGCTGCTGATTGGGGAGCAGGACGCGCTGGAGGTTGCCGCCAAGTTCGGTGTCGATTCGCCGGTGTTCCCTTTCACGGTGTTTACCGACCGCCGCGGCGAGGTAGTCGCCCTGTTCATCGGCGAACTGCACCGGCCGCAGGCCGAACTCATCCTGGGAGAGGTTCAAAACCTAGACAGGGGCCAAATCGATCTCGCGGCCGCCCGGCAGGCCATTGCCGCCGGCTTGCACGACATTACGCCCAAACAGAGCGAGTAACCCTGCTTCAGGCGACGTTCGCCGCCGAAGCGTGGCTTTTCAGCTCCACTTCTGGTTATTATCGCGGACCTTTGCAATGCGACTGCGCCGGACTTTACGCGAGATGGCTCGAATTCTGCTGCTAAATGGTCCGAACTTGAATCTTCTCGGCACCCGTGAGCCGGCGATTTACGGTTCTGACTCTTTGCCGACCATCGAGGCGAAGCTCGTCGGCCTTGCGCGGGATCGGGGCCATGATTTGTTGGCTCAGCAGAGCAATGCCGAGCACGAGTTGATTGCCGCCGTGCAGGCCTCGAAGAAGCAGGACATCGCATTTGTCATTATCAACCCCGGCGCCTACTCCCACACCAGCATTGCCCTGCGGGATGCGTTTCTCGGGATAGCGGTACCTTTCATCGAAGTTCACTTGAGCAATGTGTTCGCCCGCGAGAGTTTTCGACATCACTCTTATCTGTCGGATATCGCGGTCGGCTGCATAGTCGGATTCGGACCCATCGGCTACGAGCTGGCGCTCGACGCCGCGTGCGCGCGCTTGAGCCGCGCCTAAACAGACATTTAAGAGGTTAGCGGATGGACATTCGCAAAGTAAAAAAACTTATCGAGCTGCTGGAAGAATCCGGTATTTCGGAACTGGAGATTTCCGAGGGCGAGGAATCGGTTCGCATCAGCCGCCATCCACGGATGGCGATGCAGGCACCCATGCAGATGGCAAGCCCGATGGCGCAGGCCGCGCTGCCCGCGGCCCCTGCCATGCCCGCCACCTCGGCCGGTGAACATAAGCCGCGCAATGACGAATACACGGTCACCTCGCCGATGGTGGGCACGTACTATTCCGCGGCCTCGCCCGGCGCCAAGGCCTTCGTCGAGATCGGCAGCGAAATCAAGGTCGGACAGATCCTCTGTATCATCGAAGCCATGAAGATGATGAATCAGATCGAGTCCGACAAGGCGGGACGTGTCTCGGCCATACTCGCCAAGAACGGCGAGCCGGTCGAGTTCGGCCAACCGCTTTTCATCATCGAATAGCCGCGATGCTCGAAAAAGTCGTCATCGCTAACCGCGGCGAGATCGCCCTTCGTATTCTGCGAGCCTGCCGCGAGCTCGGCATCAAGACGGTCGCCGTGCACTCGACCGCCGACTTCAATACCAAACACGTGCTGCTCGCCGACGAGACAGTCTGCATCGGGCCGCCGCAATCGGCCCTGTCGTATCTCAACATGCCCGCCATCATCAGCGCCGCCGAAGTCACCGATGCGGTGGCCATCCATCCGGGCTACGGCTTTTTGTCCGAGAACGCCGATTTTGCCGAACGCGTGGAAAAGAGCGGCTTCATTTTCGTAGGTCCCCGCGCCGACACCATCCGCCGCATGGGCGACAAGGTGTCCGCCATCAAGACCATGAAGTCCGCCGGCGTGCCTTGCGTGCCCGGTTCCGACGGCCCCTTGGGCGAAGACGCGGACGAGAACTTCCGCATCGCCAAGGACATAGGCTATCCGGTGATCATCAAAGCCTCGGGCGGCGGCGGCGGCCGCGGCATGCGCGTGGTGCATACCGACGCTTCCCTGTTGAACGCCATCAGCGTCACCCAGTCCGAGGCCCTCGCCGCGTTCGGCAACGGCCAGGTCTACATGGAGAAGTTCCTCGAGAAACCGCGGCACATCGAGTTTCAGATCCTCGCGGACAATTACGGCAATGTGGTGCACTTGGGCGAGCGCGACTGCTCCATGCAGCGCCGCCACCAGAAAGTCATCGAAGAAGCGCCCGCCCCCGGCCTCACCGCCAAGCAGCGCAAGACCATGGGCGAGCGCTGCGCCAAGGCCTGCCGCGAAGTGGGCTACCGCAATGCCGGCACCCTCGAGTTCCTGTATCAGGACAACGAGTTCTTTTTTATCGAAATGAATACCCGGGTGCAGGTCGAGCATCCCGTGACCGAATTGGTCACCGGCATCGACATCGTCAAGGCGCAGCTGCTCATCGCCGCGGGTGAACCTTTGCCCTACAGCCAGAACGACATTCAGATTCGCGGTCATGCCGTGGAATGCCGCATCAATGCCGAAGACCCGAAGACCTTCATGCCGTCGCCCGGACCGATTCGGCTGTGGCACTCGCCCGGCGGCCCGGGGATTCGGGTCGACAGCCATGTCTACACCGGCTACAACGTGCCGCCGTTCTACGACTCCATGATCGGCAAAGTCATTGCCTACGGCGACACCCGAGATACGGCGATCGCGCGCATGCGCAACGCCCTCGCCGAAATGGTGGTGGAAGGCATCAAGACCAACATTCCGCTGCATCAAGAGATATTCAATCACTCAGCCTTTCGCCAGGGTGGCACCGATATCCATTACCTAGAGCGGCGCCTGGGATTGAAGTGACATCCCTGCGGATGTTGCATCGATGACGTTCTATGAAATCGAATTCCCGCTCGCTGCCTTGAGCGCGGAGTCGGTAGAGGAAGCACTGTTCGGCCTGGGCGCGAGTTCCATCACCTTCGTCGATCGCGGCGATGAGCCCGTGCTCGAGCCCAAACCCGGCGAAGTCAGATTGTGGAGCGACACAATGGTGCGCGCGCTGTTTCAGGAAACCGGCGCCAACCCAGAGCCGTGCGACGTGGCGCGCCGCCTGGAGCAGCTGGCCGGCGCATTGGGATCGCACATTACCCAGAACGCGCGCGTGCGCGCGGTGGCGGACCAGGACTGGGAACGCGTCTGGCTAGCCGACTGGAAGTCCATGCGCTTCGGCCGCCGCCTCTGGGTTTGCCCGAGCGCCGCCGAACTACCGCAGGATCCTGAGGCGGTGGTGGTGCGGCTCGATCCCGGCCTTGCCTTCGGCACCGGCACGCACCCCACGACCGCCCTCTGCCTGCAAATCCTGGATTCACTGCCGGTGTCCGGCCGCAGCGTCATCGACTACGGTTGTGGTTCCGGAATCTTAGGGATAGCCGCCCTGAAGTTGGGCGCCGCTCACGTGTTGGCTGTGGACATCGATCCCCAGGCATTGCTCGCCACCCGCGACAATGCGCTGCGCAATGGTGTCTCCGCTAACATCGAGGTGCGGGGCGTCACCGACACAGTCGGTATCGCGCCGGTCGCCGGGCTGCCGCCCGCCTTCTGCGTGATGGCGAATATTCTCGCCGGGCCCCTGATCGAGTTGGCGCCGACATTGACTGCCGCGTGCGCGGCGGGCGGATACTTGCTCCTGTCGGGCTTGCTGAAAGCGCAGGCGTACGCGGTAAAAGCCGCCTACTCGTCGGCTTTTGCTATGGTGCGGGTCGTTGAGCGGGATGACTGGTGCTGCATCTACGCTCGCAGAGGCGGCTAAGTTGTTCACCCAATGCTCTAAATGCCAGACCGTATTCCGGCTATCGGCCGAAGTGCTGCGAGCCGCGGGCGGTCAGGTGCGTTGCGGACGCTGCGGCGAAGAGTTCAACGCCCTGGAACTGCTTGCCGAAGACTCCACTGGTTTCGTCGGCGGCGAATCGCCCTTGGACCTCGAAGAGCGCGCCGATAGCATTTTGGAATCGGTGGGCGTGCCGCAGATCGCTCAGACAGTCGCGAAGGATTACGAAGAATCTGGTCCACCGGGGGTGGAGATAGCGCATCTCGAGGTCATTGGCTGGACAGTGGATGAGCAGCGCGGTACCGATCCGGCGACCGACGATGATCGCTCGCTGGAGTTCACGCTGCCACCCGGTGAACTGGATCGAATATTCATCGAATCCAAAAAGCGGCCGCTGCAGCCGGTGCCGCTGCCGTCGCAGCCGCCCGCAGCGGACATTGAAATCGATCTGCCTTCGGAACTCCCTCAGGAACCGCAGCCCCTGCAGCCCCTGCAGCCGCCGCAGCCGTCGGAGCCGCCGCCGCGTGCGGAGCGGCGCGTCGGCCGCTACGAAGCAGCTGAAGTATCGGATGACGTACGTCGCGACATGCTCCAGGGATTCGAGGAAGCCGTGCAGCCGCCCCTCCCGCAGCCGCGTGCCGCGCGCGCCGCTGCCGGGCGTCGGCGCTTGTTGCTGTGGCTTGGCGCGGCCGTCTTCTCAGCGTTGTTGCTAATAGTGCAAATCGCGCATCGCTACATGGCCGTGGGGGCCCCGCAAGCTGCATCGGCCAATTTTTCTGCCTATCAACTTCGCCAGTGGGGCGTGACCGGCGATCCGGACGCCAACGGCACCTTGCGGGTGCGTGCGAGCATTCTCAACACCGCCGCCCAGTTACAGCCCTATCCCCTGTTGCGCGTGACGCTCGCCGATCGCTTCGGCAAGAGCATCGGCACGCGCGATTTCGAACCGTCCGAATACCTGGGCAAACCCACGGCCAAGCTGCTGGCGCCCGGTGAGCGAGTCGATGCCACCTTGCAAATTCTCGATCCGGGCAAGAATGCCGAGGGCTTCGAAATCGATGTATGCCTGCGCGGCACGGATCAAAAAATAGCCTGCGCCAATGATGTTGCGTCGCAGGGCAAGCAATGAGCGCCGTCGCCCGCGTCGTCAAGATCGGCCCCTACACCTTGCCTTCCAATGTGGTGCTGGCGCCGATGGCCGGAGTGACCGATCGACCCTTCCGCATTCTGTGCCGCCGCTTTGGCGCAGGCCTCGCAGCCTCGGAAATGCTCAGCGCCGATGTGCGCCTGTGGGATACGCCGAAATCGCGCCGGCGCATGGACCACAGCGGCGAGCCCAGTCCGCGCGTGGTGCAGATCGCCGGCTTCGATCCAGCGATGATGGCCGAGGCGGCGCGTCGCAATGTGGATGCCGGCGCACAAATCATCGACATCAACATGGGTTGTCCCGCGAAAAAAGTCTGCAATCGACTGGCCGGCTCCGCTCTGCTGCAGGACGAGCCGTTGGTTGCACGTATTTTGCACAGCGTAGTACAAGCCGTCGATGTACCCGTGACCTTGAAGACGCGCACCGGCTGGGACCGCGATCACAAGAACGGCGTGCGCATCGCGAGCATCGCGGAAGACAACGGTATTCAAGCACTTGCGGTGCATGGCCGCACCCGCACCGATCTCTATCAGGGAAATGCGGAACACGACACCGTGGCAAGCATTAAAGCGGGCGTCAAGATTCCCGTGTTTGCAAACGGCGACGTGGATTCGCCGCAACGCGCACTGCAAATCCTGCAAGCCACCGGATGCGACGGCATCATGATCGGTCGCGCAGCGCAAGGCCGGCCATGGATTTTCGACGAAGTCAATTTTTTCCTCTCGACCGGCGAATCGCGCGCAACTCTGGCGCTGGAAAAAGTACGTGATATTATGCGCGCCCATCTCGAAGACCTGTATGCGTTTTACGGCGATGAAACGGGTGTTCGTGTGGCACGCAAACACTTGAGTTGGTATTTTCGGCAGCACCCCGGACAAGACGCTCTGCGGAATCGACTCGTGCAAATCGAGACGCCGCAGGAACAATTGTCGACGTTGCTGGAACATTACGACACAGGTTTGTATCGCGCTGCGTAAGCGCGCATTGTGATAACAATGATGATCGATAGGGAAAGTGGACTAGGCCATGGTCGCGAAAAAGAAATCGAAATCACGCAAAGATATATCGCCGGCCTTCAACGGCCGCGATCTGAAGGTGAACGGCAGGGGCGTACCCCTGCGTTCGCAGGCCGAGGAAGCCTTGCAGTGCTATTTTGAGACGCTCAACGGACACAAGCCCGCGCATTTGTACGATCTCGTGATGCGCGAAGTGGAAGAGCCGCTGTTCAAGGTCGTAATGGGTCATGTGCAGGGCAATCAAAGCCGCGCCGCGACCATTCTCGGCATCAATCGCGGCACATTGCGTAAGAAGCTCAAAGAGTTCGGCCTCAACGAGTAGCGCCATTGCTCACGCCCGTCCGCCGTGCGTTACTCAGTGTCTCCGACAAGACCGGCATCGTTGAACTCGCGCGCGAATTGCGCGAACGCGGCATCGAGCTATTGTCGACCGGCGGCACCGCCAAGCTGCTGGTAAGCCACGGCATCGTGGTCAAACAGGTTGCCGAGCACACCGGTTTTCCCGAAATCATGGGCGGCCGGGTCAAGACCCTGCATCCAAAAATACACGGCGGCCTGTTGGGACGGCGCGGTGTCGACGAAGCAGTCATGCAGGCGCACGACATCGAACCCATCGACCTATTGGCCGTCAATCTCTATCCGTTCGCAGCCACGGTGGCTCGGCCCGGCGCCACCTACGATGATGCGGTGGATAATATCGACATCGGCGGTCCGGCCATGGTGCGCGCAGCCGCCAAGAATCATGCTTCGGTCACGGTGGTGGTGGATCCCGGCGACTACCGCGCACTACTCGACGAATTGGCCGCCAACCAGGGCGCGACCAATGAGGCCATGCGCCGCAGGCTCGCCGCCAAGGCTTTCGCCCACACGGCGCAATACGACGCCATGGTATCGGCCTATTTTACCGGCGCCATCGGCGGCGCGGCGCCGACCTTCCCGGATGACTTGAATCTGTCCTTTCGCAAGCACTTGGATTTGCGATACGGCGAGAATCCGCATCAGCAGGCCGCGTTCTACACCGATCCGCGCGCTATCGGTGCCTCCGTGACGCAGGCGAAGCAAATTCAAGGCAAGGAACTCTCGTACAACAATATCGCCGACAGCGACACCGCGCTCGAGTGCGTGCGCCAATTCGACTTTCCGGCCTGCGTCATCGTCAAGCATGCCAACCCCTGCGGCGTGGCGCGCGCCGACAACATCGGCGAAGCCTACGCGCACGCGTATCGCACCGACCCCACCTCCGCATTCGGCGGCATCATCGCTTTTAATCGCGAATTGGATGCCGCGACCGCTCAGGCCATCGTCGATCAGCAATTCGTTGAAGTCATCCTCGCGCCGAGCGTCTCCCAGGACGCCCAGGCGCTGCTCGCTCCGAAGGATAATGTGCGCGTGCTACTGACCGGCGACCTGACCGTGCCGGTGACGCAACTGCTGGAATACAAGAGTGTCGCCGGCGGCCTCCTGGTGCAAACCCGCGACCACGGCGTGATCCGGGCACAAGAGCTGCGCGCGGTAACGCGGCGCGTCCCGACTCTCGCCGAGCTCGACGACCTGATTTTTGGATGGCGGGTCGCGAAATATGTCAAATCGAATGCCATTGTCTGCGTCAAGCACAAGGCGACCGTGGGTATCGGCGCGGGGCAGATGAGTCGGGTGGTGAGCAGTCAAATCGCCGCGCTCAAGGCCAAGGATGCGGGCCTCGACATGCGTGGCGCCGCCATTGCCTCCGATGCCTTCTTTCCCTTTCGCGACGGCCTCGATACCTTGGCTGAATTCGGCATCAAATCGGTAATTCAGCCAGGCGGTTCCAAGCGCGACGCCGAAGTCATTGCCGCGGCCGACGAGCATGGCATCGCCATGGTGTTCACCGGCATGCGTCACTTCCGTCACTAGCTCATGAGAATACTAGTGATAGGTGGCGGCGGCCGCGAGCATGCGTTGGCCTGGAAATGCGCGCAGTCGCCGCGTGTGCAACAGGTCATGGTCGCTCCGGGCAACGCCGGCACGGCGCTCGAGCCCAAGGTGCGCAATGTCGACCTCCCGGCCGATGACATTGAGGCCCTGCTCGACTTTGCCGTCCGCCACGACGTCGCGCTCACCATCGTCGGCCCCGAAGGACCGCTGGTGGCCGGCATCGTCGATCGCTTCACCGCCGCCGGTCGCGCCTGCTTCGGTCCCTCGAAAGCTGCGGCGCGGCTCGAGGGATCCAAGGCCTTCACCAAGGATTTCCTCCAACGCCACCGCATTCCGACCGCGAGCTACGCGACCTTCACTGCCGATAATTTCGATCCCGCCTATATCCGCGCGCAACGGCTACCCGTAGTGGTCAAGGCCGACGGGCTTGCCGCCGGCAAGGGGGTCATTATTTGTGAGACTCACGATTCCGCAATCGAAGCGGCAACCGCCATGCTCGGCGGCAGTTTCGGCGCGGCCGGCCGGACCGTGGTGATCGAAGAATTCCTGCAGGGTGAAGAAGTCAGCTTCATCGTCATCGCCAGCGATCAAAGCGTGTTGCCGCTCGCCACGTCCCAGGATCACAAGCGCCGCGACGACGGCGATCAGGGACCCAATACCGGCGGTATGGGCGCCTACTCTCCCGCGCCGCTCGTCACGCCGGCATTGCATGCTCGCATCATGCGCGAGGTCATCGAGCCCACCCTGCGCGGGCTGCGCGACGACGGCAATCCGTACTTGGGATTTCTGTATGCCGGTTTGATGATCGCCGCCGACGGCACGCCGAACGTGCTCGAGTTCAACTGCCGTTTCGGCGATCCCGAAACACAGCCGGTGTTGATGCGACTGCAAAGCGATCTGGTCGATCTATGCGAGGCCGCCCTCGCCGGTCCCGAGCCCTTGAGTCGAGCCGACGCGCACTGGGATCCACGCGCCGCCCTCGGGGTGGTCATGGCGGCCGGCGGTTATCCTGACGCCTATCATAAAGGCGACCCCATATTGGGATTGGACGCCGCCGCCAAACTGCCGGGGAAGGTATTTCACGCCGGCACTTGTGCCGAAGCGGGGGCCGCCCAAGCGGGGGCCGCCCAAGCGGGGGCCGAAGGCGGTGGCGGGTCGATCGTGACGGCCGGCGGCCGCGTGCTCTGCGCCGTCGGCCTCGGCGATACGGTTGCGGCCGCGCAAGCTCAAGCTTATGAGCTCGTGCATGCCATTCACTGGAACTTGGTGCAATACCGCCGCGACATCGGCTATCGCGCCATCGAGCGCGAACGCGAACAACAGAGCGGCGCTAGCGGCTGACCGCCGGCGGCTCGCTTAAGCGTCCCTCGCGCGAGCGTCGCCGTGCCCCGCGCGCCTCGTCCAAATTCTCAGCCAAAGTGTTCAACCGCGCGCATTCGGCCAGCCGCAGATTGACGGTGTCGGGCACTGCAAGACCCGCAGCGCGCATGCCCACCATGCGCGCCCACACGGCGCGCTTTCTAAGCACCTGATGCGGTTGGAATCCATCGAAATCGCAAAAGCCGACCGCGCGCGGTTCGACGATGATGGCGCCGGCCGCGTGTGCCGCTCGATATAATTCCAAGCCGCGCGCCGTGCGCACGATGATGCCATTGAATCCCGCGTCGTCGCCGCTGGGACCGCCGCCGGGCCACACGTCCGAGGCAGCGATGTCGGCGCTTTCGCCCATGGCATCGGGACAGATCTTGCAGCGTGGCTGAATCCGCCAGGTTGCCTCATCCTCCCACATTTGCTGATAAGTCAGCTCGAACGCCCGTCCATCGCGCGTCTCCATTCGCGTCGGACCCGGACAGCCGTTGCCGCGATAGCGGAACGCCGACACCTCCGCCGGCCGCACACCCAAATTGCTGGCCACCTCCTCCGACTTGGTCAAATCGGATGCCCCGCCGCAGACGAAGGTCAGCGCAAAGCGCAGGTAGCGATCCACCCGCGAATCGAGCCGCGCCAGATTGCGTACCGCCGCAATGTCGCAGGGCTTCGCGATCAGCGCGAATGGTTCGCCGCGATCCAGCAACGCCGTGAAATCAACCAAGGCCGCCGCCGGCCCATAACGCGACCCCGAGCCCTCGAGCACCGATGCCGCATCGAAGCTCAAGCGCCGATCGGTGCGCATCGGCGCCGTTTCCGACGCTGCCACATGCAGAATGAACTTGACGCGGCTGCTGGCCAGCAGGAATTGCCCCAGTGCGGTGAGCACGCCTCCGGTCGAGGCACGATTGCGCACCTGAGGGTCGCTCGCATAGCCGATGGCGAGGTGCTCTGCGGGGCCCCAGACCACATCCTGCATGCCGTATGAAATCGGGCCGCCGCCTGAATTCTCGCCGGCCGCTCCCTCGACACGCGTTCCCGGACAAATGGCGTTGATGCGTTCTACCGTGGCTTGGTCCAATGGCTGGCGCGCCACCGGGCGCTCGCGGCCCTCCGGGGTCAGCACGATCTCAACCCGCTCCGTCCCTCCGCCATCCGTTCCGGCAACCGCCCGGCACAGGCCGCAGCCGATACAGAGCCCGCCTTCGACAATTGCGTCGAGACTAAGTGGGGTACGCTGCGGGATCACTGCAGCAATGGGGACGCCGGAGCCAAGATTTTTTTCATGCGCGATAAGGTACACAATACATGAATCGCCTTCCAAGGAGATTTCGCATGCCTCATGTCCGCCCCAGCATCGCCGATAAGCGCCGCGCATTCCACAAATTGCATGACAGCGGCTGCTTCCTGCTGCCCAATCCCTGGGATGTCGGTAGCGCGCGTTATCTGCAAGGACTGGGTTTCAAGGCGCTCGCCACCACCAGCTCCGGCTTCGCCTGGTCGCACGGTCATCGCGACG
The DNA here is from genome assembly GCA_038226325.1 of Steroidobacterales bacterium. Classification (GTDB taxonomy): domain Bacteria; phylum Pseudomonadota; class Gammaproteobacteria; order Steroidobacterales; family Steroidobacteraceae; genus Bog-1198. Next base: position 68,205 of record JBBRQO010000024.1, read on the forward strand.
GCAGCATGTCACGCGATCGGGTGCTGGATCATCTCACCGTGATGGTTGAAGCCACCGATCTGCCGATCAACGCCGATTTCGAGAACGGCTTCGCGCCGGACGCAGCCGGGGTGGCGGAGAGTGTGCGCCTCGCCGTCGAGGCCGGGGTGGCGGGAGTAAGCATCGAGGATTCCACCGGACATGCGGCGCAAACCCTGTTCGATTTCGACACCGCCGTCGACAGAATCCGTGCCGCACGCAAGGCCATCGACAAGGCCGGCGGCGACACGCTGCTGGTCGGACGCGCCGAGTGTTTTCTCCACGGCCGGCCCGACATCGAGTTCGCCATCCAACGGCTCAAGGCCTTCGCCGACGCCGGCGCCGACTGTCTGTATGCCCCGGGCGTCACCTCGCCTAATCACATCGGCGCGCTGGTCGCCGCCGTCGCGCCGAAGCCCGTGAACATGCTCATGGGCTGGCACGGCGATTTCACCGTGCAGCAGATCGCCGCTCTCGGCGTGCGCCGCATCAGTATCGGTGGCGGGCTAGCTTGCGCCGCTTGGGGCGGCTTCACACGCGCCGCCAAACAGTTGTTGGAGCAAGGCAAGTTCGACGGATTTGATGGCGCCGCTTCCGGCAGAGAACTCGACAAATTCTTTGCGGGAACACACCCCTAGACGACTAGTGCAATCCCACACCCTCGATCGGAGTGCCGTCAACTGCGCCCGGCTCGCCCACCACGTGCTGGCCCTTGAACAGCCTGCCCTTTTCCGCCAGCAGCACGAATAGCAGACTCGCCACTCCACAGCACAAGGACCCCGCCGCCAGCGGCACCAGCGTGCCGTTGAATTGCCGCCCGATGAGCGCACCGACCATCGCGCCGGTCAAGGTTGTCATAAAACCCTGTAATGAAGCACCGATCCCCGCGACCGCGGCCACCGGCTCCATGGCCATGGCGCCAAAGTTGGAAATCGACAATGCGAAACACGCCATGGTTGCGGCCTGCAGGGCGACGAAAATCCACAGCTGCTCGATCCCCAGCAATGCGATGACGCTATGCAGCCCCGTGATCCCCAGGTACGCCAGCAGCGCCGTATGCGATATGCGGCGCATGCCGAAGCGCTCGACGATTCTGGAGTTAAGGAAGGCAGCGACTCCCATGGTCGTCGCGCAGAGTGCGAACATGGTGGGCATGAGGCTTGCGCGGTGAAACACCTCGCCGAAGATCTGCTGCACCATGCCCACGTAGGTCATGATTCCGCCGAACATGACCGCCATCGCCAAGGTGTAGAACAGCGAGGCGCGGTTGAACAGCACCAGCCGCACCGCACCGACTATGTGCGCTCGATTCAATGTCAGGCGGAATTCCGGATGTAAGGTCTCGGGCAGCCGCAGCAGCGCCCACACGGCCACGAACGCGGAAAACACCCCGCATACGATGAAAATATAGCGCCATGGCGCCAGCAACAGAATGGCTTGACCCAAGCTTGGCGCGAGGATGGGCACTATGAGGAACACCATGAAGGTGAGCGACATGACGCGCGCCATCTGCCGGCCCGAATATAGGTCGCGAATGACCGAGCGCGTCACCACCACGCTGGCTGCCGCGAGGCCATGCACGAAGCGCCACGCCAGCAGTTCGGGGAAACCGGTGGCCAGCCCGGCGAGCAGCGCTGCCGCGACATACAGCCACAGGCCGCCGATCAATATCGGCCGCCGGCCGAAGCGGTCCGACATCAGCCCCCAAAACAATTGTCCGCAGCCCAACCCCGCCATGTAAGTGGTGACTATCCACTGAACATGATTTTCGTTGGCGATCTGCAGGCTGCGAACGATGACTGGAAACGCCGGCAGCATGGCATCGATGGCAATGGCCTGGGTCGACATCATCGCCGCCGCCAGTGCGATGAACTCCATGAAGCCAATCTTGACGGCTTCGCGCTTCTCCGACATCAGCCTGACCCTAGGTAGCCGGAAGCGCGGAAGGTTTCCTTGCGATGCTGGTGGCCATGGTCACGATCGACGCCAGGTCAGTCAGGTTTGCAGGCACTACCAATGTCGTTCCGGCTTGCGCCAATTTGCCGAATTGCTTCACGTATTCCTCGCCGATGCGCAGTTGCATGGCCTCGATGCCGCCGCGATCCGACAGCGCGATGCCTACCTGGCGCAGGCCTTCGGCAGTCGCCGTGGCGACCGCGAGAATGGCCTCCGCCTGTCCCTGAGCCTCGTTGATCTGCTGCTGCTTGTTGGCCTCGGACTGCTTGATCACCCGCTGCTTATCGCCCTCGGCTGCATTGATCTTGGCGTCGCGCTCGCCCTCGGAGGTGAGCACCACGGCGCGCTTCTCGCGCTCCGCGCGCATCTGCTTCTCCATGGCCTGCAGCACGTCGCGCGGCGGCGTGATGTTCTTGATTTCATAACGCAGCACCTTCACGCCCCACGGCGCCGACGCCTTGTCCAATTCACTCACTACATTGGTGTTTATCGTGCCGCGCGCCTCGAAGGTGCGGTCCAGCTCGATCTTGCCGATTTCGCTGCGCAGCGTTGTCTGCGCCAGCTGCGAAATGGCGAAACCAAAATTGGTGATGCCGTAGGAGGCGAGATGCGGATCCATCACTTGCATATAAAGCACAGCATCGACGCCCACCTGCACGTTATCGCGGGTGATGCAGATCTGTTCCGGGATGTCGATGGCAATTTCCTTGAGGCTGTGCCGGTAGGCCACCCGTTCGACAAAGGGAATCAGGATGTGAAACCCGGCCTGCAAGGTTCGGCTGTACTTGCCGAGATTCTCGATCACGAAGGCGCTTTGCTGCGGCACCACGATCGCGGTTTTCGCAATCACGATCACCACGATCACGGCGATCACAATAAATGCGTAGCTGAAGGAAATGCCCAAGAGACTCTCCTAAAAAAATTATTTACGCCTCGTCGTGTACGACCAGCGTCAGTCCTTCGACGCGCGCGATGCGCGCCTTGGCGCCCGCGGCGATTTCCGCCTTGCCACCGTTGATCGCGCTCCAGGAACCGCCGCGGAATTCCAGCCGGCAGGTCTCCCCGGGAGGCAGCGCCGTCGGCAGCACCACGATTTCACCGGCGGGGCCGCCCTTCATCGCCGGCAAACCGCGGCGCAGGCGATCGTAGATGCGCCGCCGAAAGGTCACCACCGAGATCACGGCCAGCGCCGCGAATATCAGCCACTGCAGCCACGGCGCCATATTCAAGCCCGTCAGCTGCAGCAGCCCGACGACGAACGCGCTGGCGCCGACGAACACCAGGTAGAACTGAACATCGACGAAGGCCAACTCCGAACCGAGGAGTATGGCGCCGATCGCAATCCACGCCCACCAATCCATGATTGACCTGCTTGGGTTAAGTGCCTACCGCTTCATCGCATCGAAGAAGTCCGTATTGGTCTTGGTGTCTTTCATCTTGTCGAGCAGGAACTCGATCGCCGCCAACTCGTCCATCGGATGCAGGAGTTTGCGCAGAATCCACATCTTGGACAACTCGGCCGGATCGGTGATGAGTTCCTCTTTACGAGTGCCCGAACGGTTGATGTTGATCGACGGGAAAGTGCGCTTCTCGGCGATGCGGCGATCCAGATGGATTTCCGAATTGCCGGTGCCCTTGAATTCCTCGAAAATCACATCGTCCATCTTCGAGCCGGTATCGACCAGCGCGGTGGCAAGAATCGTGAGACTGCCGCCTTCCTCGATATTGCGTGCCGCACCGAAGAATCGCTTCGGCCGCTGCAGCGCATTCGCATCCACGCCGCCGGTCAGCACCTTGCCGGAACTCGGCACCACGGTGTTGTAGGCACGCGCGAGGCGGGTAATGGAGTCGAGCAGAATGACCACGTCCTTCTTATGCTCGACCAGGCGCTTGGCCTTTTCGATCACCATCTCGGCCACTTGCACGTGCCGGCTGGCCGGCTCGTCGAACGTCGACGATACGACTTCACCCTTCACGGTACGCGCCATCTCGGTCACTTCTTCGGGCCGCTCATCGATGAGCAGCACAATCAGATATACCTCGGGATGATTCGCGGTGATCGCAGTCGCGATGTTCTGCAGCAGCATGGTCTTGCCGGCCTTGGGCGGCGAGACGATCAGGCCGCGCTGGCCCTTGCCGATGGGCGCCACCAGATCAATGGCGCGGGCCGTCAAGTCCTCGGTGGAGCCGTTGCCGCGCTCGAGCTTCAAACGCTCGGTGGGATGCAGCGGCGTCAAGTTCTCGAACAGCACCTTGCCGCGCGAACTCTCCGGCGAATCGTAATTAATTTCGCCAACCTTCAGCAGCGCGAAATAGCGCTCGCCGTCCTTCGGCGGGCGGATCAATCCCGATATGGAATCGCCGGTGCGCAAATTGAAGCGTCGGATCTGGCTGGGGGACACATAGATGTCGTCCGGACCCGCCAGGTAGCTCGAATCGGAGGAGCGTAGGAAGCCGAAGCCATCCTGCAAAATCTCCAGCACGCCGTCGCCGTAGATATCCTCGCCCTTGCGCGCATGCGCCTTGAGCACGCCGAAAATAATGTCCTGCTTGCGCGAGCGGCCCATGTTCTCCAGACCCATGGTCTCGGCCAGCTTGACGAGATCGCCGATCGGACGCTTCTTCAGCTCCGTCAGGTTCATCGAGCTGCGGCTGCGCGCTAGGTCGGATGCCGCAATGATCTCAAGATCATCGCCGCCCTCCGGCAGATCGCCATAGTCTTCCTGCGGCGGCCGGCCGCCGTTGGTATTGCCGTTGCGATTGTCGTTGCGGGGTCCGCGATTGGAGCGATTGGAGCGTCCACCGCCGCCTTGACCGCCGCCGCCCTGGCCTCCTTGACCTCCCTGCTGCCCGCCGCCGCCCTGGCCACCGCCGCGGGATTGATTGCCTAGATAGCCTCTCACAGGTTGCTGTCCAGAAAGGCGGCGAGCTGTGACTTGGTGACGGCTCCGACTTTCTGGGCCTCCACGGTGCCATTCTTGAACAGAATCAGCGTCGGGATACCGCGAATATTGAACTTGGGCGGGGTGGCCGGATTGTCATCGATATTGAGCTTGGCGATCCGGATCTTGTCTTTGTACTGATCGGCGATCTCATCAAGGATGGGCGCGATCATTTTGCAGGGTCCGCACCATTCGGCCCAGAAATCGAGCAATACGGGCTTGTCGGACTTGATTACGTCCTTGTCGAACGTGGCGTCACTGGTGTGAACGATACTTGGGTTACTCACTGAGGGAATACCTCCTTTTGGAGATTCGTTATGGAAATTAGGTCGAGTTGTTGATGGGAAAGTGCGGCCCAAAATCGCGCGAAGTGACGATACGCGGCCGTTCGGGCACAATACAGCGGCTTTAGCGGTCTTGATTACCTTAAAAGGGTACCGATGATACGGTTGATGGGAGCGGATAGACCTGCTCCGGATTGGCTGTATTGTTATCCGGTCCCCATTATTTTGCAAGTTTATGCAATCCACGTAGAGAAAATGTCAGACGCCCATCTCAGTCAGCTTACGTTCGATTCCCTCAACATCGCCGAATCCTTGAAGCGGGGCATTGCCGAACTGGGCTATACCCGTTGCACCCCCATTCAGGCGCAGACCTTACCCGTGGCCCTCGGCGGCCGCGACGTGGCCGGCCAAGCGCAAACCGGCACCGGCAAGACGGCAGCTTTCCTCATCGCCTTGTTCAATCGCCTGCTGACGGATCCGGGAGCGGAGAACCGCCCGGTGAACGCGCCGCGCGCCATTGTGATCGCGCCGACCCGCGAGCTCGCGGTGCAGATACATTCCGATGCCTTAGGGATCGGTAAGTACACCGGTCTGAAGCTCGCCATCGTGTTCGGCGGCGTCGACTACGAAAAGCAGCGTCGAGTTCTGGAAGACGGCGTCGACGTTCTGATCGGCACGCCTGGCCGAGTCATCGATTATTTCAAGCAACATGTGTTTGACCTGCGCCATATTCAAGTGGCGGTGATGGACGAGGCCGATCGCATGTTCGATTTGGGCTTCATCAAGGATATTCGCTTCATATTGCGGCGTTTGCCGCATCCCGAGCTGCGGCTGACCATGATGTTTTCGGCCACGCTCTCGCACCGGGTCATGGAACTCGCCTACGAGCACATGAACAATCCCGAGCTCATCCGCATCGAGCCCGACAAAATGACGGTCGATCGCGTCAAGCAGGTGCTGTACTTCCCCTCCACCGAAGAGAAGATTCCTCTATTGATGGGACTGTTGCGGCGCATCGACGCCCGCCGCACCATGGTATTCGTCAATACCAAGCGCATCGCCGAAGTGCTCGAGCGCACCCTGACCGCCAATGGTTTCGTCGCCCAGGCCCTGTCCGGCGACGTACCGCAAACCAAACGTCTGAAAATGATGCGCGACTTTCACAACGGCGAGATCGCCGTGCTGATCGCCACCGACGTCGCCTCGCGCGGCCTGCACATTCCCGATGTCAGCCATGTGTTCAATTTCGACCTGCCGAACGATGCGGAAGATTACGTGCATCGCATCGGCCGCACCGCGCGTGCCGGCGCCGACGGCGACGCCATCAGCTTCGGTTGCGAGGAATACGCCATCTCGCTGCCGGACATCGAGAGCTACATCGGACATCAGATTCCGCGCGCCGCCATCGAGGCCGTTGATTTGGCAGTGGTGACCGCACCCCCGCCCGCCGAATGGCGCGAGCGGGCGCCGCGCTTCAACCAATCTCGCAGCGGTGGCGGCGGCGGCGGGCGCTCCGGCGGCGGCCGTCCCGGTGGCCACAGCCGACCAGGCGGCGCGGGCGGCAGATCCAGCGGTGGTCCGCGCCGCGGAGCACCGCCCCAACGTAGCGGACCGGCCCCGGCGCGCAGCGCCCCCCAACCCCCGCGCGCCGCAGCTGAATCTGCCGCTGGGCCGAGTGGCGCAGACGCGCCCGCTCAGGGCCAGGGTGATCCCACGCGCCGTAGACGGCGTCGCGGTCGTGGTGGCGGACCCGCAGGCGGCGCACCGAAACCCGGTGCGGCCGGGCCGGCCGCGACTTAAAGCATCAGGTCCGCGACGCGATCGACGGACGCGTAAGCGCCGGTCTGCTGTGGCGGCTTGCCGGAGTCCGGCCGGCGCACGGCGCGCAGCCAGGCTATGCCGAAATCGCGTGCCGCATCGAGCACGCTCAGGGAGTCATCGACGAACAGCGTGCGTTCAGGCACGAACCCCTCTTCGGCCATCAGCCGCGGCCAAAATGCCGCGTCCTCCTTCGGAGCAGCAAACGGATGTGTTGAATAGCAGGCGTCGAAGTACTGGCTGAGCGCCACTCGCTCATTCTTGATGGCAAAAGTTCGCGGGTGAGCATTGGTGACCAGCACCCGCCGCTTGCCGCTGTCCCGAAGCTTGGACAGAAACCGTTCCGCTCCCGGCAGGAAGCCAACCTCATTCAAGGCCTCACGTTTGATGCTGCCGATGTCGAGTTTCAGTTCACGACTCCAGTACTCGATGCAATACCACTGCAAAGTGCCCCTCACCGCGACGAACTTGGGCGCCAACAAATCATGCGACTCGGCCAGCTCGAGACCGTGAGCGGCTGCGTAACGGCGGGGAATCAGCTCCTGCCAGAACCAATTGTCGAAGCGCAGATCGAGCAATGTGCCATCCATGTCGAGCAGCACCGTATCGATCGCGGACCAGTCGAGCGCAGCTTCGCTAATCATTTGCGTATGATATCAGCAGCCAATAAGAGTACCCCCGTGCGACATCTGCGTGCCCTAAGCCTTGCCCTCATACCCATAGTTGCCCGCGCCAGCGCCGCCATCATGCGTGTCTACGGCGATGCCGACTTCGCCGTGCAGCGCAAAGTAGATAATTCGCCGCTCACCCTCGCGGACTTGGAATCACAGCGCCACATCGTCGAGGGACTGACCGAACTCACCCCCGACATTCCAATTCTCTCCGAGGAGTCGGCGCAGGCGCCGTGGGCCGAGCGCAAGTCCTGGCGCGAGCTGTGGGTAGTCGATCCCCTCGACGGCACGCGTGAATTCGTCAAACGCAATGGTGAATTCACCGTCAACATTGCATTGGTGGTCGAGCACGAGCCCGTGCTGGGCGTAGTCGCCGCGCCGGCGCTCGGACTCCTGTACTGGGGTGCAGCCGGGGTCGGTGCCTTCAGTCATCATCAGGGCGCGGCGAGTTTGCCCATTAAAGTAGCGCAGCCGCAGAGTCCATTGCGGGTAGTCGGCAGCCGCTCGCACCCCAGCGCAGATACCGCGGGCTATCTCGCTCGACTTGGACCACACGCGATGACGGGCATCGGTAGTTCGCTTAAATTCTGCTTATTGGCCGAGGGCAAGGCCGATCTCTATGCGCGCTTCGGCCCCACATCGGAGTGGGACACCGCCGCCGGACAGGCGCTGCTTGAAGCGGCCGGGGGTCATGTCACGCGGCTGGACGGACACCGGCTACGCTACAACTGCCGCGACAGCCTGATCAACGGCGACTTCCTGGCCTTCAGCGACCCCAGCGTGCTGCCGGGTTAAGCGTGCCCCGCAGGCTCACACAATTCCAAGGTGGCATCCAGCAGCGTCGGGATGTCGAACACCACTTCTTCTTCGGCCATGGTCAAGCGCGCCACGCCGGCGGCCGCGATCAGCGCTGCGGGAACATGAATCTGATCGCGTTTGGGGTGCGTGGTCCAAGTGCTCACGCGTGCGTCGCCAAAGGCGCGGTTGAGTGCACTCCAGCGCAGCTGCGCGGCGCGTGCCAACGGCGTGTCGCCGCCCCATTGCTGGTGCGCCAACTCCTTGGTGGCCTGCGGCGAGGTTGCGCTGGGCGTGGTCATTAGGTTTTGCACGTACTGCACCATCTCATTGGGATCGACGCGTACGGTCAAATTGGGCTGAGTTTGCTCGTTCATAGCACACTGTATGGGGCTGCCCGGGGAGATTTCCAGGGGTGTTAAGCTTGAGGTATGCCTGACGACCTCTTAC
>JBBRQO010000025.1:0-69167 GCA_038226325.1 Steroidobacterales bacterium
CCTTCGCAAGGTCGCCTCGCCGCTCCTGTTCCCGGTACCAACCCTTTAACGCGTTCTTGGTCGGATAACCCAATTGCCGAATGGTCGCCTTCACGCGCTTGCCCAGCTTGATGTAGAGCTCGACAGCGCGGATCTTGTCTTTGTACGAGTACATGAATTACCTCCAGGTAGTCCAAGTTCTCGTCCGCACCCCCACCTGGTCAGAATTGCACGCCTGTCCACACGTTTGTGCCTTCCACGAACCACGAGGTCTTCGCGTATTGAAATTCTTTCCTTTGAAAGCGATATCTTCAACACGCTGGGGGTGCTGACCCAGCTGGGGTTCACACCTTCCGCAGAAATGCCGGCTGCGGCCTAATGTAATCGTGAAATCACGCTGCCTTGGCAGGCCTTTGCCGTAGACAGGGCAGCGCGGCAGACAATTCGCGCCGTCGACCGCCGAACAACCCCTTTTTTTTCAGCCGCTACAGGGCGCAGTGGAGGGGCCGCGTGTCGTTCTCTCGCAAATCATTAATATCAAATGGCTACTAGGTAAAGGCACAGCTGCGGTTCAATTGGCTAAAATCCAACAAGCGTGCGTAAACTTTCACAAGATTTCTCGTCTCTGTCAGGCTGAACATTCGCTTAGCTGAACTTGGATCGATGGGGAGTTACCTCTTATATTTGGTCGCATACTTATCCACCTCCGCCCAAAGTTTCCGAAGGGCCGGCACCGAAGATAGCTCCGGCAGCAAGGCTCGAAGGTCTTCCGTCAGACATTGCATTTCGCCAGACGCGGCCCGCGCATGGCGACCGAAGTAGTAGTCCGCGGCTGGCTCAGCAAAATATCTACGCCAATAGGCAACCCCAACCCACATCGGCAACCACTCAAAGATCGCACGAAGGTTCGCCGGCGGCCTCGCACGACCGTTCAGCACGAGCGCGCCAAAGCCTTCCCGCACTGCCCTCACGAATAATGCGACGTCTTCACTAGCAGCGGCGACTTTGGCGGGATCGCCTTCGTGACGATAAAGCACGCCACTCAGAGCCGTTACTAAGACAGAGTGCGCGGTCAACCACGCATCCATGTGACGGTTCAAAACGGTGCGAAATCCAGCCGCCCGAAGTGCGTTTGCCAATCGCGTGAGCCGCGGAGTAATCTGGCCATCGACCTCGCCAATTGTCGTCGGCTGTTGTGCAATAAGCCCGTAGCGGACCACACCATTATTCCTGCGTACACCACCGGCACCGGGGAATCCGAGCAGGACGCGGCCGCCACCAACGGCTTTGGCAAGGCTCTTCGAGCCTCCTGCATGGTTGTGCATGAAGCAGAACGCCTGCACGCGCCTGGCGGACGCAAGTGCGGGAAGCACGCTTGAGATTTGTTCGCGCCGCACGGGAACGAGAACGAAATTGAATTCGTCATCAGGGTTAAGCTGCTCGACGATCGGGACGACGGTGGTGCTGGTCAGACCCGTTTGGATATCCTCCAGCATGATAGCATTAGCGCGAAGCTCAGCCAATCGGTTAGTTCGCGCCAACAGCGTCACGTCGTAGCCGGCTTCAGCCAAACGCGCAGCATAGAGGGATCCCTGCACGCCGGCGCCGTACACAAGAATTCGCATCGCCTCATCCGACTGGCAGCCATGCTTCGCGATCATTAGACGCCGACCGACTGCACCGCGCCCCGGTAGGCCTTGTCGACCGATGGAAGCGACAGGCGTCGGTAGACCTTAATGCTTTTTTTGGCTTCGCGTCCAGAGATCAGCTCGATCTGGGCGTCGAAGAGCCCCTTGGAGGATACAAACGTCAGCATCTGGTGGTGAAACAAGTGCGGATGTGCCGGCTGCGTGATGCCTGCCGTCTCGCCATATTCCTGTGCAATTTACCGCATACAATGAGAGGCGAACTGTCCGAATTGCCGGGTTCCACAAAGTTAACGATAATCAGGCTCAATTCAAAGGCGGCTTTTGAGGACAAGGCGGAAGCTTGCTGCAAAGAGGTTATAACGGTCTCTGCACTGAGTTAGTAGGAAAATCCCGAAGAGCTGATGCCAAAGTACCATTGCCGGCTCTCTGTTGTCTCGTGCATCTCGGGAACACGCGGCTCGTCTTTGTTCTCGCCCAAAGTCGTCGCCCGAATGATCGTGGCATCAACGACCCTACCCTTCGGGATCTTCATGGCAATGCGCCTCAAATTCAGAGTTGCTGAATAACTAAGTCGAATGAAACCGCGAGAAATTTTTTCCTTAGAAATAAACCAACTCTCTGTACGGCTTGTGAGGCGAAAGGCACGTCGGACTTTCTATTTCCTCCGATGAATTTCAATAGTTCTCGTACAACGGAACCATGATTGCCACCAATAGCTTGGGCACGCAATGCTTCCGCTGTCGGGAGAAAGTACCTAACTTTTGCCGGCACTATTGGCAAGGAAAGCAAGCCTGCCTCTTCACAGAAAACGATAGTACCCCAAAACCCTCAGGCACTGTTTAGCCTCCACTGCCCTGAGAGACTGCGTATTCGGCCCATTGACTGCCGAATGATTGGCGGCGCGCGGGTAAATTTTGGTGTCGACCGATGCGCCGCGAGCGCGCAGCGATTTCTCGAAAACTTCGATCGAATGGGGGAATATGCGTCGGCTGCAACCACCGAAATCAAGGAAACCCCCATCAGCGCAAGGTTAACCATCAGCTACTGAGTTGTTCGCGGCAAACCGCCAATACTTCTTTACCCACGGCGGTACCGCCAGTCGCACGGGCCATAACGATTGCGCCAACCATCGTTGCAAGCATATGCATGGCGCGCTTCCGTGCCGCGTGTTTTGATCCGGAAAGCCTTTGCGACACGGCATCCACCATGCGCTCAATTCCTTGAGCCGAGGTTGCCACGGCAAGGCCACCAGATCGGCCGACCTCGACTCCGAGTGCAGCGACCGGGCAGCCGATGCCGGGTGAATTGAGGTGACCATCACTCAAGTACCTTGATGCATAGCGATTCACTGCGGCCCGCGGCGTTTCGGAGGGTGTTTTCTTCTCGAAAACATACATCATGTCGTTAAACGCCGCCTCGAGAGCCGCGGCGAGGAGTTCATCCTTCGACTGAAAATGGCGATAAAAACCACCGTGCGTCAGGTTTGCGGCCTGCATCACATCCGCGACGCTCGTTTGATCAATTCCACGCTCCCGGAAAAGACGCGCCGCTTGAGACACGATGGCTGCGTGACTCTGCGCTTTTGCCTCGCGCGACTGTCTCATCAGAAAAAACTCCAATTCATGGTTTGACAAGCTTAGATGATAGTAATAATCTTTACCAGTTAGATGACGACTATCATCTAAAGGTACTCATATGGCACCCTCCAAAACTCTTCTGGCACTTAAAATTCCGCCGCCGATTGTCGTGGTCATGGTGGCCACGCTGATGTGGCTAGGCGTGCGGATCACCCCGCTTTGGCAATTGCATGCAAACTGGCGTCTTCCGGCCAGTGGCGTTGTGCTCGTATTCGGTCTGCTGGTTGGGATATCCGGTATCAGGGCGTTCGGCAGCGCGAAAACGACCATCAATCCACTGCGGCCTCAAGAAGCGTCGACGTTGGTGACTAGTGGCGTATTCCGCTACACCCGCAATCCCATGTACGTGGGTTTTACTGCGCTACTCACCGCGTGGGCGCTCTTTCTCGGGGTTCCCTGGACGCTGCTAGGTCCGGTCGCCTTTGTGTTCTTCATTCAGCGCTTTCAAATCCTTCCCGAAGAGCGGGCGCTCCTCCTCAAGTTCGGCGGCTCGTACACGCAGTATCAAGAGGAAGTCCGGCGCTGGTGCTGATCCCTCGGTGGCTGACCGGTGTGCCGTTGCATGAGAGGTATCCACGCAGCGCAACGGATCGGCTACTTGGCACGTATCGAATCGATTCTATGGAGACATTGGCATGAATCTGAAGATCACACTCTCGGGGTTTCGCGTCAACCGGATAGGAGTATTGATGGGTGCGCTTGTCGCCATGCAGAGCGTCCTCGCGACGGACGCCCTCGCTGATGCCCAGGGGCAAGCAAGAGCACTGCTCTCAGGTCAAGTGACTCAACGCATACAGGGCATCACCCACGCAGGTAGCGCTTCGGATGACTCGCGAGACTTGCCCCCTGATGATGCACAGACTCAAGCTCGACGTCTGCTCGCCGGGCGGATGGACGCCGGACTTACACGCGCGCGGATTTTGCAAGGTGATTTGCACTTGGCACGGGCACGCCCAACGGGTCAGCCGCGGGGTGCGCGAGTCTGGCCCGATTCACAGGAGAACGCTCGCCGGATGATCCTCGGACACGGAAATTAGCTCCAGTGTCAGCAAGTCCTGATCGGCATTTGAGGGTCTTTGATGGACCGTTTGGAACGTATCGTTTGCCGATACCTCGCGGTCGTACAGTCAAGGCAGGAGTCCTAGGACTGCTCACGGCGGTAGGGCTCTGCGCCTGCTTGAGCCCGCAGCGTCACACACCGGCTCTGCATCCTCCCCAGGAGTACTCAAGTTCAGCGACGAACGCTGCGGTGAGTACGGCGGCAGACCCAGAGGGACGATGGTGGTCGGCGTTTGCCGATCCTCTTCTCGATACCCTCGTGGCAAGCGCGGCGGATGCGAATCACGATATACGAATCGCCATTGCCCGAGTTCAATCGGCGCGTGCGGGAGTCAACGCTGCGACCGCACAACTGCTCCCCTGGGTGACGGCCGCGGGAGCTACTTCCCAACAAACCACCTCCTATAACCGGTCGATTCGCCAGCAGTTGCCCAACATTCAGGCAGAGCAGGTTCGGCTCGACGTCAGCTGGGAAATTGACCTCTTCGGAAGTGCTCGCGCCGCGCGCCGCGCGGCGATATCCGATGCGATTGGGGCCGATCAAGCGCGCCGCGCAGGAGTGTTGTCTGCGGTCGCGGAGACTGCGCAGCAGTATTTCGAGCTGCGGGGTGCCGAAGAGCGCCGTCAGATTGTCCTCAACATTGTGACGACTGAGCGCAATACCTTGCGCCTCACGGAGCTGCGTCGCAGCCGCGGCGAAGCGAGTGATTTCGATATGGATCGAGAGCGCGCAGACTTAGCCGATGTCGAAGCGCAACTCCCATCACTTGATACCCTGGTAGCCACCACCCGCTTACGGCTTGCCACCCTCACGGGTCGCGTACCCGGCGCGTGGGACTTGCAGTTGGCGGCTGCACATACGACGACACCAATACCGCTGGGCGTGCCGGTTTCGCAACCGGCCGAACTCTTGCGACGGCGACCCGACATTTTGGCCGCCGAGGCCAAACTTGCCGCCAGCGGCCACCGGCGCCGACAGGCTGAAGCGTTGCGCTATCCCCAAATCTTTATCTCCGCGCTCTTCGGCTCCGAGTGGGCAACGGTGAACGGTCTCGACATCGGTCGAGCCCGGTTTACGAACGTGGCGGGTGCGCTTGCGTTGCCGCTGTTCGCGGGCGGCCGAATTCAGGCGGGAATCGATGCGGCGAGCGCCAGGGAGTCTGAAGCAATTGCGCTCTACGAGCAGTCGATTCTCCGAGCGCTCGAGGATGTCGAGAGTGCGGTCGCGCGATTTAACAATGACACTCGTCGCGGCGGAGAACTTACTGCGTCTGTTCACTCTCGCGAGGCGGCGCTTGCGCGCGCCCAGTCGCTCTATAAAGCGGGTCAGATTGACCTGCTCGCGCTCCTCGATGTGGAGCGTGGACTGCTGGCCGCGCGTTTAGCTCTCTCCACCAATACGACGGCGAGGCTGACAGGGTCGGTTCAGGTGTATCGCGCCTTGGGCGGCGGCTGGCAAGTGTTCGAATCCGGCAGACCGAGTTCCAGTATCGCTTCGCAAACCAGCGGGAAGTCCCGTGTTGAAGAAATCCATTTGATCGGGGGAGGATAGCCCATGGCTGGTAGCACTCGCGATACGTCGTTCAGTGGTCTTGCGCTATTGGGCAGAAAGATTTGGCTATTTCTTGGGTTTTTGGTTGCGGTCGCTGAAACTCTTTCCGGATGCCATTCGAGCCACGTGAGTGCTCCGGTCGATATCGCGCGGCTCGTTAAAACTGCAGTCGCCACCGAATCGGATTCGACCGACGTCGAATACACCGGCTCGGTCCATGCGCGCATCGAAAGTGATTTAGGCTTTCGCGTACCGGGAAAGATTACTGAGCGGCTGGTTGATCCGGGTGAATTCGTGCATCGTGGCCAAGCCTTAATGCGCATCGACGCCGCCAATTTGTCGCTCTCCGCCGCAGTGGCGGACCAACGTGTACGCGCGGCGCAAGCGGACGCCACGCGCGCCAAAGCCGATGAGGAACGCCTCCGGGGCCTCGTTACCGAAGGGGCGATTTCGACCGCGGTATACGAGGCTGCACTCGCGGCAGCCCGTGCGACGTCCGCCAACGCGGAGGCGGCGCGATCCGCAGCACATGATGCCGACCTCAATCGCCAGTATTCGATTTTAGTCGCTGATGCCGATGGCGTCGTACTCGACGTCGTGGCGCAGCCAGGCCAAGTCGTCGCCGCGGGAACGCCGGTAGTTCGGCTTGCTCGCGCCGGGACTCGCGAAGCACTCATCGCGGTGCCAGAGACCGCCGCGAAGACTCTCCCGTCCGAGGCAATCGCGACCTTGTACGGCTCGGATAAGACCTTGCCGGCTCGCTTGCGAGAGGTGGCCGGAACCGCGGATCCGATAACTCGGACATTCGCGGCTCGGTACACACTCGACATCCCCGATCGCGACGTGCCGTTGGGCAACACAGTAAGCGTGCGTGTCCGGATGCTGGGGGAGAAGACGATCCGTGTGCCGCTCGGCTCGCTATATGACCCCGGCAGCGGTCCCGGTGTCTGGGTGATCGATGCTGAGCAGCGCGTCGCATTTCGAGCCGTCTCCGTGCGCCGCTTAGGCGAGGAGTCGATCGACCTTGCTCCGGGGGCCGTTCGCGCCGGGGACGTTGTTGTCGCGCTGGGCGCCGCGTTACTACGCGCAGGTCAGCAAGTGCGCATCGAGCGAAATCCCTCATGAGTTTCCCGAACCTGTCCGAACTCGGAGTTAAGCAGCCTTCGGTAACGCTTTTTTTACTCTTGGGGATTTCAATCGCCGGATTGCTCGCGTTTTTCAAACTAGGTCGCGCCGAGGACCCCAGCTTTACCGTCAAGGTCTTGACGGTGACCGTGGCGTGGCCCGGCGCGACAGCCAAAGAAATGCAGGATCAGGTCGCGGATCCGCTCGAAAAGCGTCTGCAAGAGCTGCGGTACTACGATCGGGTCGATACCCAAGCGCGACCGGGGCTAGTATCAATGACGGTTACCCTGAAGGATTCGACTCCACCCGCAGCGGTGCCCGAAGAGTTCTATCAGATTCGCAAAAAGGTCACCGACGAGGCAGCTGGGTTGCCGCGCGGCATCATCGGCCCATTTCTGAACGATGAATACTCCGACCTGTACTTCTCCCTGTACGCAATACAGGCGCAAGGCCTGCCGGAGCGGGATCTCGTGACTGTGACCGAAGGGGTGCGCGATCAGCTCCTTCGAGTGCCCGGCGTGAAGAAAGTCAAAATCTTAGGCGAACAACGGCAAAAGGTCTTTGTCGATGTCTTCTACCAACGCCTGGCGACTTTGGGCGTGACACCCGATCAACTGATCAGCGCCATTGCGAGCCAAAATCTTCTCACAGCCGGCGGGGAAATCCAAACGAGCGCCCAGTCCGTCAACATCCGCGTCGGTGGTGCATTCGACGATCTCGATGCCGTACGTGCCACGCCGATTGCTGCCGGTGCACGTTCGCTGCGTTTAGGCGACATTGCCGAAGTGCATCGTGGCTACGAAGATCCACCGAGTTATCTGATAAGGCACGACGGCTCGCCTGCGCTGATGCTCGGCGTCGTCATGCGTGAACGCTATAACGGTACGACGCTGGGAAAGGCGCTGACGGCCGAGATGGCAACCCTTCGATCGTCGCTCCCGCTAGGGTTGACGATCACTCAAATTACCGACCAGTCGAAAAATATCGCTGCCGCCTACACGGAGTTCATGATCAAGTTCGCGGTTGCGCTCGGCGTCGTAATGGTCGTGAGTCTCATTACTTTAGGCTTTCGCGTCGGCATCGTCGTCGCGGCCGCGGTCCCTCTCACGCTCGCGGCCGTTTTCGTCATCATGCTGGCTACGGGCCGAGACTTTGATCGCGTGACGTTGGGTGCCCTTATTTTGAGCTTGGGGCTTCTGGTCGACGATGCGATCATCGCCATCGAGATGATGATGGTCAAGATGCAGGAAGGACTTGACCGTATATCCGCGGCGACTTTCGCGTGGGGCGCAACGGCAGCGCCCATGCTCGCCGGCACACTCGTGACAATAATCGGGTTTTTGCCCGTAGGATTTGCATCGTCAACAGCCGGGGAATACGCCGGCAATATATTCTGGATCGTCGCTTTCTCGCTCTTGGTGTCTTGGCTCGTTGCGGTGTACTTCACACCGTACCTAGGGGTGCACCTGCTGCCCGAAATCGTCCCGGTTCGAGGCGGTCATGACGCCATCTACGCCACCCAGCACTATCAAAAGCTACGCTCGATGATCGACTGGTGTGTGGGGCACCGCCGACGCGTCGCTCTCATCACTTTGGGTGCTTTTGGCCTTGCCGGTGGGCTGCTGGCCATTGCCACACCGAAGCAATTCTTTCCGTCCTCGGATCGCACGGAACTGCTCGTGGAAGTGTATATGCCCAAGGGCACGGGAATTGCGGCTACCACCGCGGTCGTGCGGCGTCTGGAAGCTGACTTGAAGAAATCTCCGGATGCGGCATCCGTCGATAGCTACATCGGTGCAGGGGCACCGCGATTCTTCCTCTCACTAAACCCGGAACTGCCCGATCCGTCGTTTGCGAAGCTCGTGATACAAACGCCAAGCGCGCGCTCCCGCGATCGGTTGCGTACAGCGATCGATCGAGAAATCCTCGACGGCGCGTATCCAGAGGGCCGCGTGCGAGTCACCCAACTCGTATTCGGTCCCCCGGTCCCCTTTCCGGTGACCTTTCGCATCTCCGGTCCGGATATGCAACAGGTCCGCCAACTGGCGAGGAGCATCGAGGATATTGTTCGCCTGCAACCCGCAGCGCGCGATGTCAACCTCGATTGGAGCGAGCGAGCGCCCGCCATGCGACTCGGATTCGATGAAGAGCGACTGCGGATACTCGGACTCGATCCAGCCTCGACAGCGCGGCAGATCAATGCGTTGATTTCGGGAACGCTGATCTCGCAGACCCGCACCGGCAATCGAACCGCGGATGTCGTCCTGCGTGCGCCTTTGAACCAACGCCGGGCGTTGAGCGCGCTCGCGGATCTGACCCTGACGACTGATACGGGGCGATCTGTCTCTCTAAGCAATGTCGCGTATTTGCTACCCGAAATGGAAGACCCCCTCCTCGTGCGTCGCGACCGCGCTCCCACGATCACGGTTCGGGCCGATGTCGTGGCGGGTGTTCAACCCCCAGATGTCACGGCCGACATCCAAAGGCAGATCGAGCACTCGGGACTCGTGGTACCGGCCGGCTATTTGGTAACAGCCGGCGGTGGGGCGGAAGAGTCCGGCAAAGCGACCGCGGCATTGGCGCCGATATTTCCAATCATGATCGGGTTGATGCTGCTGATTATCATGGTGCAAACCCGCTCGTTCCGGATGATGGGTCTCACCTTCGCGACCGCGCCTTTAGGCCTAATCGGTGCGGTACCGGCGCTGCTCCTGACCGCAACGCCTTTTGGTTTCAACGCCATCCTGGGGCTCATTGGTCTTGCCGGAATCTTAATGCGCAATACCTTGATTCTGGTTGATCAAATCGATGCCGAGGGGCGACGAGGACTGGATATGCGGGCAGCAGTGATCGAGGCCACCGTTCGTCGAGCGCGCCCGGTGGTGCTCACCGCGTTGGCTGCCGTGCTTGCGTTCTTGCCGCTCACGCTATCGACGTTGTGGGGAGCGCTTGCCGTCGTGCTCATCGGCGGCACATTGGTAGGAACCGCGCTGACGCTGTTCTTCCTGCCAGCCCTGTATGCCCTTTGGTTCAAAGTTCCGATGCGCACGGCGCTTGTTACAGCGATAGCGCACGGCGATATTCCGGCCATGCTTCCGCGGCCGGTAAGCGAATGAACGCTCTGCAATCGCCGTATCTGGCGAACCGATAATTCGTCGTCCTCATCTAATGAAGGTACAAGGCAATGAACTAGACCCCAACGCCAAGGAGCGCGCGGCGCTCGCTCTGGAAGCGCATCAACTAGGCCATTTTCGTGATGGAAGACGATCCGCACGATCAGGTGAAACCTATCATTGGCCCGCTACGGCGACCAGAACCACGCCGTCGCAAAAGTGGCTACGGACCGGCAAGGATGGAGTGCCGCTTGGAGGATTCAAGCTCAATGGATTGACCAGGGTAACGGTCGGGGATGAGTTTTCCCTGATCGATCAGCAGGGTGCCATTCACCAATACATAGCGCATCCCAATGCTGGGCTCGCGCGGCGATTGATAAGTCGAGCGATCCGAGATGGTCAGGGGGTCGAACGCCACGAGGTCGGCATCCGCTCCCTCCTGCAGCCGGCCCTTGCGCCGTGCCGCGGACGAGGCTTTTTCCAGGCGCTGGGCGGGCATCAGGGTCATCTTTCGAAGCGCATCCATCAGCGTGAGGCTGCCGCGCTCGCGCACGTAGCGCGCAAAAATGCGGGAAAATGTCCCGGCATTTCGTGGATGTCCGTCCTCCCCATCGCTCGCGATCATCACCAGAGGTTCTGCGATAACGGCATCCACCCGCTCCTGCGTATTCATGAAGATAAGGACTTCCGTGGGAGCCGGATCGGCATGCATTTGATCGAATCGCTCCCGGGTGAGCCGTTCCCCGGTAGCGGGCAGTTGCAGGGCGTCGTATCCCACGCCCAGTTTCTCGCGCCACCCCGGATTGAAGAGTGCGGAATTGACGTTAGTGAATCCAGCGATATAAGGATACGCCTCGGTGGTCACATCGAGGCCTCGGGCACGGGCGCCAGCGACCATGGCTACACATTCGAGCGCATCGGCGATGCAACTGCTGTTGATGTGCGCGATTTGCAAGGATGCGCCGGTGACCGCGGCTGCCCCGATTACTTCTTCAACCGCTTCGATACTCGACCCCGGTTCCAGCCGGCCGAAACTTCTCACATGGGTGAAAACCGGAACCCCGCGCAGGGCCGCGAGGGTGAACATACCCATAACTTCCAAATGCGTTGCGCCCGGTGTGTATTGGATGCCCATGCCAATACCGATTGCTCCCGCGTTCAATTCGGCGTTGAGGCGCTCCTCCATCACCCGAATCTGCTGCGGCGTCGCTGCTTCATCCGTTGCGGGGCCTGAGGGAGCCACTAACACCGGTTCGCTCAAGGGGGTGCCGAAAGCGAACGAGCGGGCCGCGGCATGGCTCGCAGTAGAACCGTAGTTGATAAGAGATCTGCTTTTCTTGCGCCGCAGGAATGCGGCCACGTCCGGCACACCAATCTCCATCTCCAGCCCCGTGGTCACACCATCGAACGCCTTGAGTCGCCCGCTGTCGTTATCTTGTGCGTGCTGGTGCACATCGATGAAACCGGGTGCGACAACCAGGCCTTTCGCATCGATCACTCGCTTAGCCACGAGCGCATCGGCGGAGATGCGGACAATTCGGTCGCCTGTTATTCCTACATTGCGCACCGCGTCTAGGCCGGACTCGGGATCCATGACGCGGCCACCGGAGATCACGATGTCAAACGTTTGAGCAACGACGGGCACAGCGCCGGTCAGACATACCAGGAGCAGTACTAGGCGCATCGTCATGGTTTGATCTCCGTGTTGTGATGCAGCCAAATGCCGTAAGTCAGCAGCGGCACGACGTAGACGGCAATAAACAGATATGCGAGTACGCGGTAGCCGCGCGCGATGAGAGCCACGAGGCCAAACTGGGTGGCCACGAACACCGCAAGAATCAACACGCCGGCCGACAGCGCCAGCCTGCCGATCGTCGAGAGCGTTCGTCCTCGGGCATTCAAGACACTCGCGATCCGCTGATTGACCGCATGCACGGCTCCTGTCCCACTCTCGAGCAGCGCCGCAAGAATCATCAACTGGAACACTACGTGCAACAGCGGCGCGTGCAGCCGTGTAAGCATGTAATCCGACGGCAGCGTCACCGAACTGATCTGCGGGGTGTAAGCCACCATGCACACGAAAAACAGCAGCGCGGGAATCAGTGCCAGCGGTCCGGCCAGAATCCCAGCAATGAGGGCGTCTCGATTGCTGGTCAAATGGCGGAGCACCGGTAGGATGACAACGGCGCCTACTGCGTTATACCCAGCATAGGTCAGGCCGCCGAGAGCCCAACCCGCCGTCTGCTGGGGCGCGACGAAGTTCGCCATGATGGGGCCGGAGGAATGAATCAGCGAGATGATGACAAACACCCCATAGACGGCATACAAGAAGTATGTAACGTACTTGAACAGTCGCTCGACCGAGTCGCTGCCGAAGGCCGCGATGGTGGCGATGCCGGCAATCAGCCCGAACGTGCCGATCAGCTCAGGTCCCCCACAGAGCGCACTCACGATAGCGCCGGCGGCTGCGCCAAACACCGAGAGCATGATTAGCACCAAGCAGGCGTAGGCGAGGTCGAATAGGCACCAGGCGGGCCCCAATAGAGCGCGGAAAAACGCACCATAGTCGTCGCTGTGCGTCGAGCGCGCAAACACGAACGTTGCCGCGCAGATAATGCTCCAGGACACCATGGCCAATAGCATGCCCAGCACGCCGCCCCACGGACCGCTAGGCAAGAAAAATTCTGCGAGCTCTCGGCCTGTGGCATACCCACCGCCGATTACCACGGCCTTGAAGGCGAAGCCCGGCAGGAAAAAGCGTTTGAAGACGGATGACGACCGGTTCTTCATTCGGGACGCGAGGTCCAATCAGATCTCGCCGCTCGGCGCGCTACTCGCGCTGCCGTTTTGTCGGGCGTGCACCGGCGTGACGAGGCCTGAAGTCGCCATCATTCTTCCTCCGATTCGCGGTTGGATGCGCAATGGGACTAGTATGTCGAACGAAACACCATCAAGTGATAAGCGCACGCAGTCCACAGCATCACCAGCGCGGACAGGGTGAGCGTGGTCGTCCAAATCCGCGTGATCCATCGCTGCCGACTTGTCCACGCTATCCAGGCGCTCCACAGCATCGTCAGCGCCCCGCCAACATAGGCCAGAACCGAGAGGCCGTGCATGACGAACAGCCAGGTATCGAGCGCCGGACCGAGTAACGTGAGTTGAGTGAGGCCGAGTGCAACCAGAGTGGCCCAAGCGATCGTGACGGCCGTGACGGCCACCGCCGCAACTCGTGAGAACCAGTGTGCGCGCGCGAGAACGCCGGTGAGTCCCAGTGCGCGCTGATATCGGCGTCGAACCAGGATGGCAACGGGCCACAGTAATGTCGTCAGCAGCAGAGCGGTGAGTGAGGCGCCAGCGGCCGGTTCGAGCCACGCGGGAGATCGCCACCAGGGTGTGGGCTCGAAAACCATGAACGGGGAAATCTCGTCCGCGCTCCAGCGCGCGATATGCCCGTCGACCCGCTGCGCGGCGAGACGCCAGCCGCTGTCGGGATCGACCCACACCAAGGGCTGGATTTCGCGGTAGTGCCGCGCTGCACCGTTGATGCCGTGAAGCAGCGACACACTGATCGCTCCGTCCTTATCGGCATCGACACGAACCGGACCAATCAGACCGGTGACGCTCAGGAAAGACGTCTCGATGCGCCGCGAGTTCTCGTAGTAGCCAGCCAGCGCCTTCGCGTCTGCAAGCATCATCGCGGCGTCCACTTTGCGAGACTCCGGAGTCCCCGGGAAGTAGCGGTTGGCAAACATTTCGAACAGCGCCTCGCGGATGACATGGGCACTGCCCTCGCGGCCGGCACTGTTCATGGATACAAACAACCCCACGTGATCGTCTATGAACAGGTGCAGATAGCTGTGAAAGTAATTTGTGTCGCCGCCATGGCTGATTACCCGGTGGCCGTTGTAGTTTTGTTCGTAGAACCCCAGCAGCATCCGGTTGAGCGGCGGGATTATCGTCAGCGGCGTCTCGTGCATCAGCTTGGCGGTCTGCGGCTCAAGGATGCGCGCCCCGCCGTACTCGCCGCCCTCAAGGTGCGCGATCATGAAGCGGGCCATGTCGGCTCCGCTCGCGGCGAGGCTTCCCGCCGGCGCCGGCGTGACGATTTCGTAGGGCTGCGGCGGCTGCGAGGCGAGTTCGTAGCCTTTAGCAACATCCGATGCAAGCGCTGGCGGCAACGGTTGCCGAAAGCTCGAGTGCGTCATCCCCAAGGGCTTGAAGATGTGCGCATCGATATAGTCGTCGAAGCTCTGGCCCGATACCCGCTCAATGAGATAGCCCGCGAGCGCCGTGGCATAGTTCGAATAGGCCGGAGTCGTACCCGCTTTGAACAGCCGCACCGGTATGGCGTGCTCCACGTAATCCTTGAGCGACCGCAGGGCTTTCGGGTCGTCGAGGATCAGCGCTTTGACTTGCTCTTCGAATCCCGCCGTGTGCGTCATGAGGTGGCGCAGGGTAATCGGTCCGTCGCCTCGGTCCGGAATACGAAAATCCAGGTAATCGTTGACGTCGCGATCGAGATTAAGCTTGCCCAGCTCGACCAGCTGCATTACCGCGGTCCAGGTAAAAAGCTTCGAGGTCGATCCTGGCCGGAACAGCGTGCGCTCAGGATCCACCGGGGCCCGGGCGGCTACATCCGAATAGCCGTAGCCCTTGACTAGCAGTGCTTGTCCGTCCTTGACTACAACCACCACCGCGCCCGCCACATCGCCGCTCTCGAGCGCGTAGGGCATGAAGCCATCCAACCAGCTCTCGGCGTCCGCCCGATCGAGCACGTGTCCGACCGGTGCCAGCGCGGGCGGTGTTTGCGCGGCCAACTCACCGGTGCCCGCCAGCAAGACGAGCAGGGCCGAGCAGGCAATCAGCCGAGGTGACGTTCCGATGATAGTTCTCCTGGAGCAACCTTGAGCCGCACGCGCGCACTCAATTTGCCAGAAAAGAAACTTTTCTACAATAGAAAATCGCGTCTCTAGGATCGCAGGCTCGGCGTGGCACGCTATCAGACGCTGCGACGACGGGTTGAGCGCTTCGCGCGCGGCGCAGCGGCGGGCGATGTTGTAGAATGCTCGGCATCGGACTCGGCCATCCCGCCGATCGCCGCGATCATCTGCTTTTCAGTACCCGAGCAAACCGCCAAGACGCGACAGGGTCCGCTGGAGGCGGCGATGTAGGCGTGTCCCATGGTGCTATCGAGGTAGATCGAGTCGCCGGCTTTGAGGCGGACTGGCGCATAGGCGCTGGTGTGTACATCGACATCGCCCTCGATTACGTAGAGATATTCTTCGCCCGAGTGGCGCAGCAGATCGCCGAAGTCCTCGAGGCTGTGTGCGCGCAACTCGACAATGATCGGTATGAGACGTTTGTTGAGCAGTTCAGCAGCCGGGTAGACATGCATGTAGTTCCTCGACTCAATGGATCGCCCTTCCCCCGCGCGCGCGATACTGCGCCGTCCATGCTGGGTCGCCTCGCCGGGCACGACCTCCTCGGCACCGAACAAACTGGCAAAGTCGACCTCCAAGCCGGCGCTGATACGGGTGAGTTTGTCGTACGTCAAGGACATGCGGTCATTCTCGATTTTCGAGAGCGTCGAGACCGGGTATCCCGTCCGCCGGCTGACTTCCTTGAGTGTCCAACCCCTTTGAATTCTGAGCTTTTTAAGCATTGCACCCGGCTTTGCGGTCGTCCGTGTAGGCGTCGATGCGCTGGCTGGCCGCGGCTTCATTTTTGCTCTCTCATTTCCATAAAGCACTGTAATCGGGCGATCGCGAAATAGCCACGGCCCCACCGCCAATTCGAAGTAACAGAAAAAAGTTGCCATATCAGAAAACTACATTTAGATTATCCATCTTAGAAATCTCGGGTCTTCGTTCATGGACCGCCGCAATAACTATCTTCGGGAGTGCCGATGCCAATCCCTCGCTCTGCTGTTCAATTGATTGCCGCGGGACTGATGCTGGCTAGCGGACCCGCCTTGGCGGACAACGCCACGCCGACCCCGGGGCTCGAAGAGATTGTCGTTACGGCCACGAAGCGCGAGGAAAAGCTGCACGATGTGGCCCTCAGCATCACTGCCCTGAGCGGCGATGATCTCGCCCGACGCCAGGAAGTCAGTCTGGTGGATTTCGCCGCCCAAATCCCCGGCCTCTCGATCGAGAGTGTGGATCCGCAGCGAAATCGGGTCATCCTGCGTGGCGAGAACGTCGGCGGCGTGGGGGCCACGGTTGCGACAACGGTGGACGACACTCCATTTTTCATGTCGGGCTCGGTCGCCAACGGCGTCTTCTTCAGCGCCGACGTCGACACCTACGACTTGCAGCGCGTCGAAGTGCTGCGCGGACCGCAGGGGACGCTGTACGGCGCCACCGCCGAGGGCGGCTTGATCAAATACGTGACCAATCTACCCAACCTCAATGCCTATGAGGGTGCCATCGCGGGCGGTGGCAAGGTGGTCGACGGTGGACAATGGGCTGGATTTGCCAAGGGCCTCATCAATGTGCCGTTCTGGGACAACAAGGCGGCGCTGCGCATCTCCGCCGTCGATGAAGGAATTCCCGGTTGGATTGACAACCCGGACACGGGAGGGCGCAATATCAATCACGGCGGCAAGTATAGTCTGCGCGGCTCTTTGCTGGTGAAGCCGACGTCTGACCTGACCATCCGGTTGACTGCGTTCAACCAAGACTTGAAGGTCCGCGGCGACAACAACATCCAAGTAGTGGGTGCGGCGCTGACGCCCATGATGCCTCCCGCCAATCAATTCGATCTCACCAACGGGTTTGCCAATGGCACGGTGGGTTCGCATCTCATCCATGACTCGCTCTCCTACTATGCGCTGCATGTCGAGTACGACCTCAAGGTCGCGACGCTGATGTCCGCGACCAGCTTTGGCCAGGTAAAGAAGACCTTCACGGCGGATCAATCAAACCTGAATGTGGCGCCTGGCGTGTCTTTAAGTGACGCCTTGGCCGGCGTATACGGTGAGCCCATCGTGATCTTCAGCAACCAGATTGAATTCCTGCACAAGTTCAATGAAGAACTGCGCCTGACGTCCAACCCGGGAAACATGTTGTGGGGCAACCCGTTCGAGTGGCAGGGCGGCGCTTTCTTTACCCACGAGACCACCGGCCTCTATCAGCTCTTCAACGCGTACAGCGCACCAAGTCCGGGGCCCACTCTGGCGCCCGCGTTAGGGGGCGCCAATCTTCCGGCCGACTATCGGGAAACCGCAGAGTTTGCGGATTTTACTTATCATTTCTCGAAAGCCATCGACATCGAACTCGGTGGCCGCAACACCAGTACAAAACAGCACTCTCAGGTGTCAACGTATTGTTGCATCCTCATTGGACCCGCCGACACCACCTACAATCCCATTTACACCTCGGAGTCCACTCGGACGTGGTCGGTGGCGCCGCGCTGGCACCTCAATGATGACATGCTGCTCTATGCGAGGTTCGCGACCGGATTTAGCCCCGGTGGCCCGAACAGCCCGTCCGCGGCACTCGCTAACCCGCCGCCGTATCGATCGGACTCGACCCGAAACTACGAGCTCGGCGCGCGAGCCGACTTGTTCGGCCGGCATTTCACGGTTGATGTCGATGTGTTCGACATCAAGTGGCGAGATGTCCAGATCCTCGACCTCATTCAGACGGCGAATGGCCCGGTGGGTATCAACGGCAACGGCGGTAGCGCGGAGAGCAAGGGTGTCGAATGGACCTTTGAGTGGCGCCCCGTGGAGGGCTTGAGCCTCGGCCTTCTGGGTGCCTACACGAACGCGAAACTCACCTCCGATGCGCTGTTGCTCGGCGGCTTGAATGGCGACAAGCTGCCCTACGTCCCCGACATCGCGAGCACGCTGAACGTGGACTACACGTGGCACGCGTTGGGAGACTATGCCGCGTTCGTCGGGAGCTCATATTCCTTTACGGGAACCCGCTACACGGGATTCTCCTCCTCCACCAGCGTGGTCGAGTCGCATGTCAAGCTTCCGAGCTACAACACGCTGAAGCTGCAAGCTGGGCTGCAGAATAGTCACTACAGCGTCGAGCTTTTCGGCAGTAATCTCACCAATGAGCGCGGCATCACGGAATATGCCAACAGCGGGGGGCAAAACCAAACCGGTATCGCTGCCATCATTCAACCGCGCACGGTGGGTGTGGAGCTAGGGGCGAAGTTCTGATTCCGGGCCCTGCATGGCGATGACGTACGACTTTATTGTGGTGGGGGCGGGGATCGCCGGCGCGTCGGTTGCGTACGAACTGGCCCGTAGCGGGAGCGTGTGCCTGATCGAAGCGGAGTCGCGCGCGGGTTTTCATGCCACAGGCCGCTCTGCCGCGCTGTTCGCTCCGAGCTACGGCGGCCGGGAGATTCGGGCGGTCACGCGGGCGAGCCGCGATTTCTTCGAGCGGCCACCGCCGGGGTTTTGCGATCATCCCCTGCTGACTCCGCGGGGATGCCTGTATATCGCGCGCGCGGATCAACTCACTCGCTTGCAGGAGATGGTCGATTCAATTCGTGCCTCAGGGGGTACGGTCGCAGACATCGATGTCGATGAGGCTTCTGCTCGCGTACCCCTGTTCCGCGCGGGCTACTTGGGTGCAGCAGCGTTGGATTCCGATGCCATGGATATTGATGTCGATGCAGTGCATCAGGGCTTTCTACGTGGCGCGCGAATCGCCGGCGCCACATTGCTGACCGGCGTGAGCGCCACCCACCTGCAGCGGCGAGACGGCATCTGGTCGATCGAATTCAGTGGCGGCACGATCAGTGCACCGGTGCTGGTCAATAGCGCAGGAGCCTGGGCGGATGAGCTTGCCGAGGACTGCGGTGCCCAACGTATCGGTCTACAACCTTTGCGGCGGACGGCATTGCTGGTGGACCCGCCACCGGGTGTCACTGTCCGAGCGTGGCCGGCCGTCATCGATGCCGACGAGGAATTCTATTTCAAGCCGGACGTCACGCAGTTGCTGCTGTCGCCGGCCGATGAGACACCCCAACCACCGGGCGATGCCTACCCTGAGGAGCTCGATGTGGCCGTCGCCGTAGATCGAGTGCAGGCAGCGCTCACCCTCGATGTGCGCAAGATCAGTCACAGTTGGGCCGGGCTGCGCACATTTTCACCCGACCGAGTACCCGTGCTCGGTTTCGATCCGCAGATCGAGGGGTTGTTCTGGTGCGCGGGTCAGGGCGGTTATGGCATCCAAACAGCCCCCGCCATGGCGCGCATAGTGGCGGCTTTGGCCAAGCACACAGCATTTCCTGACGACGTTGCAGGAGAAGGATTGACGGCAAGGGATTTGTCTCCCCATCGGTTCATCATGCGACCTGCCGTTCCTGCCACCCGTTAACCGAGGTTTGCATGCCGTTACTCCGGGTGATCTTGGCTTGTGCAGCGCTGCTGACCCTTTCCCCGTCGAATGCCGCGCCTCGAGCGCCCGCACATCCCCTCACCCAGATGGACTTGCATGCATGGCTCGACGGCTTCATGCCGGAGGCCTTGCAGCAGGGTGACATCGCCGGCGCCGTGGTGGTTGTGGTCAAGGACGGCGAGCCGGTGGTACAGATCGGGTACGGCTATTCCGATGTCGATTCACGTACACCCGTGGATCCGCAACGCACGATCTTCCGAGTCGGTTCAGTTTCCAAAGTATTCACGTGGACCGCCGTGATGCAGCTGGTCGAGCAGGGCAAGCTCGATCTCGATTCGGACGTCAATCGCTATCTCGATTTTCCGATTCCCGCGCGCGACGGCAAACCGATCACATTGCGCAACATCATGACCCACACGGCGGGATTCGAGGAACGCCTCATTGGTCTAATCGGCGTTGCGGGCGAGGATAGCGTTACGCCGCTCGGCGAGTTTCTCAAGCGTTACATCCCGGCACGTATATTCGCCCCTGGGGAGACACCGGCCTATTCCAATTATGCCACCGCACTCGCCGGGTACATTGTCGCGCGCGTCTCGGGCCAGAGCTTCGATGATTACATGGATAAGCATGTATTCGATCCATTGCAGATGCGAAACTCCACGTTTCGTCAGCCGTTGCCAGAGCGCTTCAAAGCGGATCTTTCTAAGGCGTATGCCGCTGCCTCCTTACCCAGCAAACCGATTGAAATCGTCGGGCCCGCACCGGCCGGAAGTCTTACGCTGACCGGCGCCGATATGGCGCACTTCATGATCGCGCACCTACAAAAGGGTAGGTATGGCTCGGAGCAGATCCTCAAACCCGAGACGGCCGAGAAAATGCATGACACGGCACTCACGATTCTCCCCCGAGTCAACCGAATGCTGCTGGGGTTCTACGAGGACAACTACAACGGCCATCGCGTCATCGCGCACGGCGGCGATACGCAGTGGTTCCACAGTGATCTGCATCTGTTCATCGACGACGGCGTTGGGCTATTTATCGCGTTCAACAGCAC
Organism: Steroidobacterales bacterium; assembly: GCA_038226325.1. Classification (GTDB taxonomy): domain Bacteria; phylum Pseudomonadota; class Gammaproteobacteria; order Steroidobacterales; family Steroidobacteraceae; genus Bog-1198. The sequence goes on from JBBRQO010000025.1 coordinate 20,534, forward strand.
GGGCAAAGACGGCGCCGTGCAACCCCTGCGTTCAATCCTGTTTCATGAGTTCGCCGATCGGTATTTTCCGGGGGTCGGTCCGGATGGCGATCACGATGCTCCGGAAGCGGCCGAACACGCCCGCATGATCGCCGGCCGATACAGCGTATCGCGTCGTTTCGACACGAGCTTCTTGAGTCTGCTCTATTTGTTTGCCGAGCCCAAGGTTCTCGACAATGGCGATGGCACCATCAGTCTGTCTATGGTCACAAGCCCCTCCGGCATCCCCCGGAAATGGCGCGAGATTGCGCCGTTCGTCTGGCGGGAAGCGGGCGGCAACGACCTGCTGTCCGCTCAAATTGAAGGCGGTCGAGTCACGCGCTTCAGTTTTGGCGACGTCTCAGCCGTTGAAATGTATGACCGTACAGGCTGGTGGAAATGCTCGTCCGGGCTCCTGCCGCTGCTCGCCGCCGGCTTACTAGCATTGTTTCTCACCAGCATCGCATGGCCTATAAGTGCTTTCACGCGCCACCACTACCACTTGTCCCCTGCTTTGAGCGGGTCTCAGGCCGTTGCGCGCCGCATGGTGAGAATCGCGAGCGTGGCCGCCGTGCTCGTCTTCCTTGCATGGCTAGCACTGATTTTTACGATGACGTCGGTTCTGGATTTGAGTTCCAAGCTGAGCCGCTGGGTGGGCTTGCTGCATATTCTGTCGCCGCTCGTTTTCGGTGGCGGAGCCGCGCTCGGGTTGTGGGACGCGACAGTTATGCTGCGCAGCCATCGCCGTTGGTGGGCAAAGCTATGGGCCGTCGTGCTGGCGACTTCGTTCTTGGCCGTGCTGTGGGTGGCGTTCGCATTTCATTTAATCTCGTTGCGCGCCGGGTATTGACGGCGCTCGGCGATTTGCAGAGGCGTGCTTGCTGGACAGGCCCTGACCGGACCTGACCGGCTTTCAATTACCCACATCTTTTAACAAGTTACGAATATTTGTTGCATATGTTTCGAGAATTTGAGATAGAGGTTATCCGTGTGTTTTCACAGCACGGTGCTGCATGCCGAAACAAAACGTGCAAGGGCGCCGCGGGTCTGCTGTTGCCGGAGCAGAGGACTCGGGCGCTTGGGTTGATCGCGAGTTGGGCAACAGCAAGTTCAAGGATGCTCGACTAGGGAGACGATTTCGGTCGCTGCTCGAGCAGTTGTCGTCGAGCCCAGGTGGACCGATTCCGCTCGCGTGCCAGGATTGGGCGAGCACGAAGGCGGCGTATCGATTTCTCGATAATGATCGGGTGAGCGAAGCGCAAATTCTGGCGGGTCACTTCGATGCAACGCGTGATCGTGTGTTAGCGACCGAGGGCACCATCCTCATTCTGCACGACACCACGGAGCTGACCTACCACAGAGACGACGGTCGGGAGATTGGCCATTTGACCAGCAGTCACGTAGGGACAGTCAGTCGGCCTCAGCATCATCAAGTCTGCGGTATTCTGATGCACTCGAGTCTAGCCGTGACGCCAGAAGGATTGCCATTGGGATTATCGGCGATCAAGTTTTGGACTCGAGATAAATTCAAAGGCAGTACGGCGCTCAAGAGGCATATTAATCCGACTCGCGTGCCGATCGAGCACAAAGAGAGCATGTGCTGGATGGACAATCTGCGGCAGTCCACTGCGCTGCTGAGCGATCCAGCGCGCTACGTGCACATTGGCGATCGCGGAAGCGATATTTATGAGTTGTTTTGCGAGGCCCGCGATGCCGGTACGCATTTTCTGTTGCGCACCTGCGTGGATCGCTGCGCGGGCGATGGCGAACATACGGTGGCCGACGAGATGGCGGAGGAGCGCTGCAAAGGACTTCACAAGGTTCAAGTGCAGGATCGGTATGGCAACGTGTCGGAGGCGGTGGTCGAACTGAGATATCGCCGTGTCCTCCTACTACCACCGCGCGCCAAGCAAAGTCGGTATGCGCCGATCAAGGTAACCGTTCTGCATACAACCGAACGCGGTAAGCCAAAAGGACGCGACCCCATCGAGTGGAAGCTGGTTACCGATCTACCCATTACCTCGCGAGCATCCGCAATCGAGAAGTTGCGATGGTACGCGCTGCGGTGGAATATCGAGACGTTCCACAAAATCCTCAAGTCGGGATGCCACGCAGAGCAGTCGAAATTGCGAACGGCAGAGCGACTTGTCAATCTAATGGCTATGTTCTGCATCCTCAGCTGGCGAATCTTCTGGATGACGATGATCAATCGTGTGGCTGAAAACGCCAACCCTGAAATCGCATTCACGCCACTGGAGATCAATCTGCTGAACCGACTCACTCCGCGCCGACTGGTGCAGAAACCCGCTGGCAAATTGCGCGATTGCTTGACGCAACTCGCCAAGCTTGGCGGATACCTCGCACGTGCCGGTGATGGCCCGCCGGGAAACACGGTTATCTGGCGCGGGATGACTCGTCTCACTGATATCGAATTGGGGTTTCAACTCGGCTCGCAACATGTGGGTAATTGAAAGCCTGACCGGACGCTTACGGTTCAGGCGTGGGCGGCATCTTTGCCGTCGGATCCTTGTTAGCTGATCCGCGCGCTGTGGAAATCTACGGGTGGCGCTAGCAGTTCGATCGAGCCCAGGTGCAGCGACTCGAAAAGCTGCACGCGCCGCTCTGCGGCACCACAGTGCTCATGTTCGACCGTGAGCTGATAGTGGGTGTCGCCCCGCGGCAGACCGTCGAATTTGAAGTCGCCGAACGGGTCCGTAGTAAAGTACCGCACTGACGCGCCGTCGGCGGCCAGCGACACGGTCGCGTTCTCGACGTTGGCGAGGGTGCCGTCCGGCCGCGTGGTCACGACATTGCCACTCAAGAACACGCTGCGGAGCCGCTCCAGATTGCGATACAGCACCCGTGGACGAGTGTTGAGTTCAGGCCGCAAGGGTTGAAGACCGTCGCGGACCGCGATCTCGCGCAGCATCTCGTCGGACTCGTGGATGGCCTCCAGTGCTCCCGTGGGACACACCTGCACGCACCGCGGGGCCGTCCACCCCTGATCGAGCAGATGCGCGTCGAAGAACCAGATCTGCGGCACCTCCGCCTCTTCGTTCCAGGTCATCGCGCCATACGGACAGGCACCGATAAGTTCGCGGCGGCCCCGGGCCTTGACCGGATCAACGATGACGATACCATCGGGCCTCTTGTAGATGGCGCCGCCCGCCGCCTTGATGCACGGCGCATCATCGCAGTGATTGCACAGGGTCGGCACATAGGTCACCTCGATCGCCGTCCCGCTGCCGCGGACTTGGCGGTCGATAGAAATCGAGTCGTGCCCGTGCGCCGGCTGGGCCACGGCATATCCCGGAAAGTCGTTGCCGACATGTTCGTCCTTGGCAGCCAGGACGCAGTTATGACAGTTGATGCACTTGGCCACGTCGACGCGCAGTGCCCACTTCTTCACGATGCGGCACGTAGCGGATGCAGCCATTTCGACACTTCCACCAGGCATGAATTAGGTGCAATGCCATCCGCGGTCGACGACATGCTGCGGGGCGGGGTCAGCAGATTGACGCAACCGCCGCGATCGATAGGGCCTTCGGGCGTGTCGATCAGTTCGTAATTGGCGCTCGACTCATAGGCGCTTAGTACCCCTGGCAAGAGAGTCGCCGTTACCGCTGCGGCGCACAGCACCGCCCCGCGGGCGTTGTACACCTTGACCACATCGTTGTGAAGAATTCCGCGCGCCGCGGCATCCCGTTCGCTCATGCGGACGATCCAGTACGCCACGCCACCGATGGTTACGCGATGATCGCCGATGTCGCTCACCGCCGATTGCTTGCCGTCCGCGTAGGTGTGAAAGCTGTAGCGCGGGTGGCCGGTGATGAGCTGCAGCGGCGCCAGCGGGTTCGCGGCGGCGGCGCCATTGCCTTCCCACGCAGGAATGTAGCGGTTCACCGCCGGACGCTCCGCATCCTGCACCTCGAAGCGTTTCAGTGATTCGGGAACGAACTCAAAGCGGCCGGACTGCGTCGGCAGTCCATGGCCAAATTGCTCGGTATATTGGCCGGGCAACGGAATGGGCTCCGGCACATCCTTGGCCTCGCCTTGCGCGAACCAGCGCATGTCGACCGGTGCCTGCGTCGTCGGCGAGCCCGGCGGGATCACCCAATACCCCTTCTTCAGGAAATCTTCCCAGCTGACCAGCCGGGGCAGATCGGAGGAGTCGAAGATGCGCTTGCACCAGTCGAGTTCCGAGCAGCCGCCCTCGGAGAACAGCGCGCCCAGCCCCAGCCGCGTGAGGATGTCGAGGAATATCTGGTAATCGGATTTCGATTCGCCGAGCGGTTCGATGCATTTGTGCTGCATGATCACGGTGCGGTGATTCACCTGATTCTGTCCATGGTGCAGGAATCCGGCGCAGTTGGCCCACTCGGAGATGTCCCAGCGCTCGAGAGACGTGCAGGCCGGCAGGATCACATCCGCGAACTGCGCCTCGTTCTCCATCCAGATCGATTGGTTCACCACGAACTCCAGCGAAGGATGCCGATAGGCTTCCACCAACCGTCCCGAACCCGGAATGGTCCCCAGGGACGATGACCCATACCGATACAGCATGTGCACGCGGGAGTGCCCCGGTGCCGGGTAGTCGAACTTCGCAAATTGGCCCTCCAGCGAGAATCCATCCCAGGCATACCCGCTCGCCTTCCCCTCGATGATGGCTTCGGCGAGTCGCTGCCGAGGAATCGACTGCTTGACGGGATTCATTGTGAGCACATGCGGCATCCGCACGTAGTTATGGGGCGCGGTGCCGGTATTGGTCACGTCGCCCGAGATGCCGCCTTCCGCATAGCCCGGAAAGTAGAAATTGAGGTCCATCGGGACGCCCAGCTGCAGGTTGCCGAAATTGATGCCCGGTTTGCCCCACCCCTGCATCGCCATCATCATGACCATCGAGCGCGCCCATTGCGCGCCGGTGGCGGAGCGGCACGCCCCACCGAGGCCGGATCCCAGACCGCCCGCCGCGAGGTAGGTCTTGCGCCCGGCCCACACCCGCGCCAGACTGCGAACGTCCTTGGCGGGAACGCCGGTTTCGGCCTCCTGCCATTCCGGCGTCTTGGGTACTCCATCCGTGGTACCCAGCAGATAGTCGCGCCATTGCGCGAAGCCCGTGGTCTTCCCGGCCACGTAGTCCTGGTCGTAGAGCTGGTCGATCACCCATTCGTGCATGATGGCGAGCGCCAGCGCTGGGTCCGTTCCCGGCCGGATTGGCAGCCACTTTCCACCCAGCATCTGCGCGGTATGGTTGAGCACAGGATCGATGTGTACGAACTGGATGCCGAGTTCCTTGGCCCAGAGCCGCCGCTGTGCGCCCTCGAAGCCGGCGTAGATCCCGCCGGTCGATTCCGGATCGCTGGACCAGAACACGATCATGTCCGCATGTTGCAGGCAATCTTCTGTGGTGCCATAGAAGCCCGGAACCCCGAGGCGCATGTTGTTGCCGTAGTGATGCATGGCGCCCCAGTACCAACCTTCCCAGCTGATAGGACTGAAAGCCACCTTGGTATGCCCTATGAGGTTACCGAAGCGGTACAGGGCGCTTAGCCAGTAGTTGATGTTCCCCCATTGGTGATGCGCCGGCTGCGCGATGGCAATGGCGCCCGGCCCATGTTCCTGCTTCATGCGCAGGATCTCGCCGCTGACGATGTCCAGCGCCTCATCCCAGCTGATCGGTACGTAGCCGGAGATGCCCCGGTTCGCGACATTCCGCTCACCGGCTGGGTTGAAGTCGACCCGCCGCATCGGGTGGAGCAGCCGCGAGGGCGAGTACACCAACGATTTCATCGCGAGCCCGTGCGGGCTCACAGTGGCCGTACGGCGCGGCGAGAATGTTCGTCCGCGGGCTTTGATGACCCAGCTGGGCGCATCGCTGGTGTCGAAATCGATCGGCGTGGTGCGCACGATTTTGCCATCGCGCACGTACACGTACAGCGGCCCGCCGTTGGTGAGATTCGTGTAGCGGATCGTGCCGTCCTTTTGCGGTGTGCCGTAAGCCCATCCCGCGGTCGTTACCAGGTGCATCAGCTGCCCGAACCAGACCGTGGAACGGTCCGCACCCGCGGCCATCGCCTTGAAGTTCTTCAGCGCATCGATGACGGCGGCATAGTCGGGAGTAGGTTTGACGAGTGCCAGCGCGCTGTCGATGCTGGCAAATACCATGTCGGTGGTGGGGTGTGCGTGTGGCCCCCAAGCGCCTCTGATTGGGCCCTGTTGAAACACGAAGTGACGGCAGATGCTACCGTCGCGCAGCCGGATCTGGATGACATATTGGCCGCGCTTCAGATGCTCGCGAATCGCAGCATGCTTCCGGGCGGCACGCCGCACCACTATCGGCAACGCAGCGAGAATCGCCCGCAGTACAAGGCGCTTCACGGGATTGACCTACCCGGCCGGCCCGACGCGATTTCCCTTCGCGAACACCTTGGCCATAACCTGCTGCAGTTCGGGATCGGAGAAGTCGAACAGACCGCCGTTGCCCGACACCCACTGATAGGTATGAAGCAGGCGAGTGATCTTCCACTGGCCCTCGATCCGCGCGAAGCTGTTCTCGTACCAGCCGTTCTGCGTGTACTCCGATGCGCCGCTGTCAACCGCCTTCCAATGGCGCGCCACCATGTAGATGACGGCATTCGCGCGGTCCCCGTCGATGCGGGCGGAGAAGTTGGAGTACTGGTGCAGGCGGCGCACCGGACTTAAGATCAGCTTGGCGAAATGAGTCCAGAGATCGGCATCGACCACCACTTCCGGCTGGCCGGTGAGGCGTTCAAAGTTGACTCGGAAGCTGTCCGCAAAGCAGCTGCGATACAGCGGCCAATCGCCCAAATCGAGCGCCCGGCCGAAATTGAGCATCACCTGCTCGATCTCCGACCGGGTCCACAGCGTTTCGATCATGTACTCATGCGAAGGCCTGGCCGATGCGGGAATGCGTTCGCTCGCAGGTTTCATAGGGACGTCCTCCGCACTTGGGTGGTTCGCTCTAGTACTTGACCGTGAAACGCACGCCAAAGGTCCGGGGATCGTCCAGGTAGGCGGTCGCGGGTCCCGGGAGGCCGGCGGCGGCCGTCGCGGCGATCACTGCCCGGTTGGTCATGTTCTTGATCCACAGGCCCGCCGTCCAGACCGAGGCATCGTAGGTGACCGATGCGTCGCCCTTGTTCGACGGCACCTGCTGCGTGCCCTTGTTGTGTACGTAGTCGGCGAACCAGGAACTCTCATAGCGCCAGTCGATGTGCGCCCGGAGGTTGGCGTCCCCTAGAGGAATGCTGTGGGTGAAGCCGGCTTCCGCGGTCCAATCCGGCGAATACGGCGGCGACAGACCGTCGTAATTGTGTCCGGTGGGATCGATGACGTCCTTGTTGCGGGCACGCGAGTAGCCGATGTTCAGGTTCGCCTGATTATGCTGCGATACCTTAGCCAGCACGTCCAGCTGATCGCCGCGGATGCCTACCTTGTTGCCGTTGAAGATGACGTTGTAGGGCGCGGAAATGTCGTAGGCCTGGATGATGAGGTTGTGATAATCGTAGTAGTAGATCTCGTTGTTGATCTGCAGGCGGTCGTCCAGCCACCGGGTTTTGATGCCCGCCGTATAGGAGACGAGCTTTTCGGGTTGAACTGCATTGCTGAAGGTCGGCGTGTTGGGCAGCGCATTGAAAGTCCCCTGCTGGTAGCCCGTTTGTACCGTACCGTACAGCATGACCTTCGGCGCGAGATCCTGCTCGAACCCCACCTTCCAGTCGAAATGGTTGTAGGTCTTGTCGAAGGTGTAAGGCAGCCCGCCCAGCGCCACAACCTCGAAGCCCGCCGCCGTACGCTTCGTCGAGCTGGCGCGGCCGCCGCCGGTCAGGCGAAACGAGTCGGTAAGGCTATAGGTCACTTGACCGAACGCAGAATACCCCGCCAGTCGGTCCGCATCGACGTTGGTCTGGTAGAACGCGAACGGCAGATTGGTAAACAGCGACTCAGTGCCGCTGTTGCGCGAATTGTAGTACGCGAGGCCAGCCAGCCAGCGCAGTGGACCGTCGACGGTGCCGGTCAGCCGCAGTTCCTGCGTCAGTTGATTATAGTGCGCGGTGTTCGACGATTGGATGGCACTGAGCCAGTACAGCGGCACCGAGTCCAGAAACAGATACGAGGGCAGATAGCTCAACGTGGCGCCATCGAATTGATAGTCGATCTGACCGCCCACCATGTAGGTCTTGTAGTGATCCCGCTCCCGCGTGGTGTTGCCGAACGGCGCCGCGTATTTGCCGGTCCGGGTGTCGTTCCATGCGTTGCCGTAAAAGAAGCAGGCCTCGCAATACTTGCCGGTTGCGGGGTCCGTGCCCTTGTTGACCAGATTTTCGTGATAGCCATTCTTTTGCGCGCCTTGGAACCAGAAATAGCCGCTCAATCGGTCGGACGGATTGATGATGGCCGACAGCCGCACGCTGGGATCGTTCTTGGAATCCGCTCCCGTCACCATGAATCCGCTATTGCGGATGTAGTCGATGGCCGCTCGCAGAGCCACGCTGTCTGACGCCTTGAAGTTCTGCGTGACGGTCACGTGCACCGCGGCGTAGTTACCCACTTCCAGCAGGGTCTCACCCTCGTTGTTGAAGCCCGGCTTAGTGGGGGTAAGGTTGATGGTCCCGCCGATGGCGCTACGGCCGTACAGAGTGCCCTGGGAGCCGGGTAGGATTTCCAGCTGCGCCACATCAAAGAATGCGGCGCTGTCCGCCTCGCGCGGCAGGTAGATGCCGGCGAAATTGAATGCGACGTTGGGCTCTACATTCGGAAAATCGAGATTGGCGCCGACGCCCCGGATGAACACCTGAGTATTGTCGCCTTCCGCCTGGAAGCGCACCGACGGCACCAGCTTCTCCGCGTCAGTCAAATTGCTGACTCCGGCTTCAATTAGCGTGTCCGCAGAGATCGCGGTCACCGCCGCGGCAGTTTTCTGCAGATTCTGCGTCTGCTTCTGCGCCGTGACGGTGATTTCCGCCAAGGCGTCGCTGTCCGCCGTATCGGCCAGCGCCGGCCGGATTAAACCCGTCAAGAGAAGCGTCGACCCGTAGGTCAATGCAAGAATTTGTCGCATCATGTATCCCCCAGTCCCTCTGTTTGTTGAGTCACGTGCCAGCAGTCGTCAGGTAATGCGCGCGATACCAGTCGTTGATTTCGCCGCCGGTCGTCAGCCATACATCCGCATGCCCAGCCACGTAGCCGAGCGCCGGTTCGAGGTGCTTCATACGAAACGGATGCCCCGATATGAACGGATGCACCGAGATCGACATGACGCGCGGCCGCTCCAAGCCCTCCGCATACAGCACGTCGAACTGGTCGCGGATCATCTGTCCGAACTCTGCGGCCGACGCCCCCTTTCCCATGATGGTGGGCACGTCGTTGATCTCGAGCGTGTAGGGCATGGTGATGAGCGAGCCGCGCCGCACCCGCATCGGCACCGGCAGTTCGTCATGCGCGTAATTGGAGACGTATTCAATTCCTGCTTCCGCCAGCAGGTCCGGCGTAACCAGGCTCTCGGCGAGTGCCCAGCTCAACCAGCCCTTGGGTCGCGTGCCGGTGGCTTCTTCAATAATGGCGAGATTGAGATGGATGAAGTCGCGCTCCTGATCCTCCGACATAAGCGTCGGCACGGAGCCGTTGCGGTCGCCCTGCGCGCCCCACTCCCAGCGTCGATCGTTGCCTTCGCGGATGATCTGTGGATACTCGCGGCACACATCGCTGTTTAGATTCACCGTGCCGCGAAAGCCGTGGCGGTCCATCGCCCCCGCGATGCGCCACAGCCCGACGCGATTGCCGTAGTCACGCCATCCATGATTCAACACGTCCGGGCTGAATTGCGTCGTCCCCGGATAAATGGCGTGCGCAGCCGCTGTCGACCCGAAGGGCGCATGCTCAATGTTCACGTAAATCAGCACCGCCAGGCGCTCGCCCTTTGGAAAGCGCACCACCGGCCGGTGCATGAACGGCTGATAATCGTAGCGCGGCGACTGAGTCAGCATCGGACGCCCTCCCCCACAACACGGCTGTTTGACTTAGCGGCGCCGATCACCCGAAATCCGCGCGTCAATCGACGGCATTCACGAGCAAAGGCAACCGCATATTTTCTGATGTTTAGACTAGCGCGCCAGAGTTACGGCTACGAATGACGACTGGCTATGGTGGCTATTACCGGCCGCGCATCACCACGGCGTCACTCGAAATGATTGGTGATGTCACCCACAGCTTCGATCCATACGCGCACGCGATCGCCGCGCTTCAAGTATCGACCGCGCGCGGCACCGCAGCCCGCCGGTGTGCCAGTGGCGATCACATCGCCCGGCTGGAGCGTGAGGCGGGTACTGAGGTGTGCGATCTGCTCGGCCACCGAGAAGATCATATTGGCGCTGGAAGAATTCTGCATGAGTTCATCATTTACCCACAGGCGTATCCTCAAGTTTTGAAGATCGTCTATCTCCTGCAGAGGACAGATCCACGGTCCCATCGGCAGCGCACCGTCGAAGCATTTTTGGCTTACCCAATCGAAGTAGAACGGCGAATCCGCAGCGACGCCCTTGCGCCGCAGATGATCGCGTGCAGACAGGTCGTTCACTACCGTGACTCCCGCCACGTAACGAAGCGCCTCGCCGACCGTCACATCCTTGCATTCCCGGCCGATGACCACCGCGATCTCTGCCTCCCAGTCCACCGACTCGGAGTACTTGGGCAGCGCGATTCGTGCACCCGGCCCGCGTATACAGGCAGCCGAGGCCTTAACGAAATGCCAGGGATTAAGGCCAAGCTCGTGGGGATCGGGCTCCGCGGGCAGGTTCAGCGCCTTGGACATTTCCGCGACGTGATCCCGATAATTGGCGCCCGCACAGAAGATCATGCCAGGGTGCAGTATAGGCGCCAGCAGCGTGACACCCAGTAAGTCCTGACCCGAAAATACGGCAGCGCCGTCGCGGACCCGTGCTTGGCGTGCAATCGACTGCAGCCGCGGATGCACTTCGCCCCACGACTGCAGCAGCGCCAGCACCGACGACGGCGCACGTGGCCCACCGGCCGTCACTTCATCAAGGGCCGCGGCGGCATCGATTAACTGATCATCGACCACCAAACCGGCTCGCGGCGTGCCCCTCGCATCGGCGTACGTGGCCAGCCGATAGGACTGTTCATGCATTGGCCTGCCGCTACGAGTTGTCAGCTTTGGGCGCTTTGCGCAAGGTCGATTCAGGCCGTTCGAAGCGGCGGCTCATGTGTCCGATCTTTTCCTGATCGCCGCGCTCGAACATCCACGAATACCCACCCGGTGGATTGGCTAGGATTTCCCAGGAATTGTCGTCCGCATCCCAGAAGTAAAAACTGTAGGTGCCATGCTGCACTATGGGCTTGCTGATTTTGTGCAGCTTCCATTTTTCCGCATCACGCATGACCAGCCGATGGCATTCATCCACCTCCTCTTCGGTCTCCACATCGACGCCGTTGTGGTTCAAAAAATTCATCGCAGCCTTCTGATCTCGCTGGCCGCTCTGCACCACCGCATAGATGTGCTTGCCGCCAAGTCGAATCCACAGCGAAATCTTCGCCGGACGGACGACCTCGAAGCCCATGAATTCCTCGTAGAAGCGGCGCGCGAACTCGATGTCCTTGGTCTCCAAGGTCCCATGCGACATGAATTTAAGCTTCAGCGTGGGGATCTGCAGCGCGGGTTGCGGCGTTGTCTCGGTCGGTGACTGATTCATGCGGATACCTTGCAGTGGGTTCAAGTGCTGACGCAGATGTTGCGCAGCTCGGTGTAAAATTCCAATGAGTGCACGCCGCCTTCACGTCCGATGCCCGATTGCTTCGAGCCGCCAAACGGGGTGCGCAGATCTCGCAGGAACCACGAGTTGACCCATACGATACCGACGTCGATGGCCGCTGCCAGCCGCAGGCTTCGGCCCACGTCGCGGGTCCACACGGTCGCCGCCAACCCATAGGGGGTGTCGTTCGCCAGGCGTATCGCCTCCTCCTCGGTGTCAAACGGGCACAAATGGCAGCACGGACCGAAGATCTCCTCGCGTACCACGGCCGAGGTCTCGGGCAGCCCCGTCCAGACGGTGGGTTCAATCCATGCGCCCCCCGCCAGCCGCTGCGGCATGACGGGAACCCCGCCGCCGCAAATCAGCGTTGCGCCGTCAGACATGGCCATTTGATAATAATGCAGCACCTTTTCTCGATGTTTCAGGCTGATGAGCGGCCCAAGCCCCGTGCTCTTGTCGGACGGATGGCCCGGCTTCAAGGATTCGGCCTTTTGCTTAAGAGCGGCGACGAATCGAGCGAAGAGGGTGCGCTCTACGTACAACCGCTCCGTTCCGAGGCAGATTTGGCCCGTGTTGAGGAAAACCGAGCGCGCAATCCCCGCGACTGCGGCCTCGAAGTCGCAATCCGCAAAGACGATGCCGGGGTTTTTGCCGCCGAGTTCTAACGACACCGGCCGCACGCCATTGGCGGCCGCCTTCATGATGGCCGTGCCGGTGGCGGTCTCGCCGGTAAAGGTGATCGCGGCAACGCCGGGATGTCGTGTCAGCAATTCACCCGCGGAACCCTCGCCGAGGCCGTGCACGACGTTGTACACGCCCGCAGGAACGCCCACAGTCTGCATGACCTCCCCCAGCAAGGTTGCGGTCGCCGGCGTTTCCTCTGAAGGCTTGACGATCACGACATTGCCGCAAGCCAGCGCCGGCGCCACCTTCCAGCTCATCAGCAGCAGCGGCAAATTCCACGGGCATATCACGCCAATGATCCCCTTGGGAATCCGCAGGGAATAATTTAGCGCCAAACGTCCCTCGGGCGTCTGCATCTCGAAGCATTCGGTGGGCACATTCTTGACAGCATCAGCGAAAATTCGGAAGTTCGCCGCGCCGCGCGGGATGTCGACGTGCGAGGCGACGGAGCGCGGCTTGCCGGTGTCGTTGACTTCGGCGTCGAGGAAATCGTCGAAGCGGCGGTCGATCTCGCGGGCCACCGCATGCAGCATCTCGGTTCGCTGCGTGAGTGTGAGCCGCCGCCACGGACCGGTCATCGCGGCGCTCGCAGCCCGTACGGCAGCATCGACCTCGTGCTGACCGCCCTCGGCAACCTCGCCGATCAGACTGCCGTCAACCGGTGAGCGCTTGTCGAAATGCCTGCCGGACTCGCTGCTGACAAAGCGCCCGTCGATGAAATGCAAGAATGTGCTGCCGTTCATGGGCGGATGACGTTACGTCGCGTCCCCGAGGGCGTCGAATGAAATGTCGATATAGCCCCAATGCACCGCGGCCATGGGGCTTTGCCAGGCGCTGCGGAGGGGACGGCGCCCTCACGGGATGCGCAGCCCCGACTTTAGAACTATCATTGCGCCATGAATAAGGTCGGCAGAACCATGAGCTTCAATAATTTCGACCTCAACCTGTTGCGGGTGTTCGACGCTATCCTGCAGACGCGCAGCGTCACCACCGCCGCGGCGAATCTGCACCTGACGCAGCCCGCGGTGAGCAAGCAGCTCAATCGGCTCCGTGAAATGCTCGAGGATCCGCTGTTCGTCCGCACCAACGAGGGCATGGCGCCGACGCCGCGCGCCGAGGCCTTGGCCGGGCCGATCCGCCAGGCCTTACACGAGGTGCGCCACGCCATCGAGCAACAGCTCGGCTTCGATCCCGGCACTTCCGATCGCACCTTCCGCATCTTCATGAACGACGCCGGCCAGATGGCGCTCCTGCCGCGCGTGCTGGCGCTGATCGTCAAGGAAGCGCCGTTGGTCAACATACAAACCGTGCAGATCCCGACCTTGCGCATGCGCAGCGTCGGCCTAGAGTCCGGCGATGTCGATCTCGCCGTGGGCTATTTCGAGGAATTCGACGGCTCCATGCACTGTCAGGTGCTGTTCGAAGAGCACTATGTGGGCATGGTGCGCACTGGTCACCCCAGCGTTCACGATGCCCTGTCGTTCGATCAGTTCCTGAAATCTCCCCACCTCGTGTATCAGCCCTCCGGCGGCGGTCACGGCTCGCAGGAAAGTTTCGTCGACCGCGCCTTCTGGCAGGCGGGGGTAGAGCGGCGCGTCGCAGTGCGCCTGGCGCATGCGGTCGGCATCTCCGCCATGGTGTCGCACACCGACTTGCTGGTCATCGTGCCGCACAAGCTGGCCCAGGCATGCGCAAACTTGGTCGACGTTAAGATTCTGGATCTGCCTATCGACATTCCGCGGTTTCAAATCGCGCAGTATTGGCACGACCGCTACCACACCGACCCCGGCAGCCGCTGGCTGCGCAGCGTGTTTGCACGACTGTACGGCAGCCGCCGACTCGTCGCGGACACCGGCGCGCTGCTGGTCAGCGAGTTCCTCGACAGCTGACCGCAGCCGGCTGCGTGCGTCCCATGCCCGGGGGACATGCGCGGCATTGCCAGAGGTGATTCGCCGACGCTCACCGCGGCACGTATTGTGATGCGGTTGCGGGGACCGAAGGACCAGAACCATGACCGGGTTATTGGACAATAAGATCTATATCGTCACCGGCGCCGGCGGCGGCATCGGGCGTGAGGCCTGCCGAGTGCTGGCCGAAGCGGGCGCGCACGTGGTCGTGTCCGACATCGCGCTGGACAGCGGCCAGGCAACTGCCGCCGCCATCCGCGCGGCCGGCCTCAGTGCCTCATTTTTCAAGGCGGACCTTGGCTCCGAAGCCGAGATCCAAGCGCTCGTCGACTACGCCGTGCGCACGCACGGACGGCTGGACGGCGCGTTTAACAACGCCGGCCTCGAGCAATGCGCGCTACCGCTGCATGAATTGACTTTGAACCAATGGAACCGCGCCTTGCGCGTGGACCTCACTAGCGTGTTCCTGTGCATCAAGCACCAGGTGATCGCCATGCTGAAGAGTGGCGGCGGCGCCATCGTGAATACCGCTTCCTCGCTCGGCCAGGTGGCGATCGCCAACGCGAGCGAGTACATCACCGCCAAACATGGCGTTGTGGGGCTCACCCGTGCGGCGGCCGCGGAATACGGCGGCAAGGGGATCCGCGTCAATGCGGTGCTGCCCGGCATCATCCTGACACCCATGATTTCGCGCTTGGTGGAGGATCCGGCATTCAGCGCCTTTTTCGACAAGGTCAAGGAGCGTCACCCCATCGGTCGCTTCGGCCAGCCGCGCGAGATTGGCGAGGCGGTGAAATGGTTGCTCTCAGATGGCGCTTCCTTCGTGAACGGCGCCGCCTTCGCCGTGGATGGCGGATATCTTGCCATCTGAACGCCCTCCTCATAACTGATAGGTAAATCCATGTACAAGCTCAGCCGAACCGTTCCGGTCAATGAACCCGGCAAACCCTTTTTAAGCCGTCACGACGTCTGGTCGGGTTTGTTGATGAAGGCCAACAACGCCCTGCCCTACGTGCCCATGATGCAAAAGTGCGCGGTCATCGAGAGCGGCGAGGGCTGGCTGATCCGCGACATCCTGCTGAACAACGTGCCATTGCGCGAAAGAATCACTTTCGAGCCTGAAACTCGGGTGGTTTTTGAGCGCGTCGACTGCAGCGAAATGGGACGCATCGAAAACACCATTGGCGAGGACGAGAAGGGCAATCTGACCCTGACCTTCTCGTTCAGACTCTCCAAGGTCGGCATTCCGAGCGACAGTCCCGAAGAGAACCAGCACTTCGCCCCAATGGAGGGCGCGTACCTGGGCGCGGTGGCGTCGACGCTTGCCGCCGTGCGGCGCACGGCCGAAGAAAAGGGCCGCGAGACGATCGCCCTCAAAGATTCCCGCGATGCCGCGGGGGACAACGCCTGGATCTACGAATTCTTCCGCATCGCCGACGCCATGGACATGGAGCGCTTCCTGGCGTTGCACACGGATGACGTCGACTCGACGGTTGCGAATTATCCCACCGCGCATGGCAAGGAGGGGTTGCGCGCCGGCATCGGTGGTGTGTGGAACCGCATCAAGGGTATGTCCCACAGCATCAGCGGCGCCTGGTCGCTGCATGACGGCACCATGGGCATTGCGGAATCCACTTGCATGTATACGCGCCCCGACGATTCGCTGTACTTCATCCGGCCGTGTACCACGCTGCGGCGCCGCGACGGAAAGATCTACGAACTGCGCATCCACGCCGACATGACGCAACTTTAATTTAGCCGCGGAGCGTACTCATGAGCGATCGTCTCAAGGACAAGATCTGCATCATCACCGGAACCGGCAGCGGTATGGGCCGCGCGGCCGCCCTGCTGTTTGCCCGCGAGGGGGCCAAGGTCGTCGGCTGCGACGTCAATGCAGACACGGCCCAGGCGACACTCGACGCGGTGCACGCAGGTGGCGGCCAGATGGTTTCTCTGCAGCCCTGCAACATGGCGCGGCGCCCCGATGTGGACCGCCTTATGGCGTTCGCGGTTGAGACCTACGGCGGCGTCGACGTGCTCTACAACAACGGCTCCATGGCGTACTTCGCCTGGCTCGCCGACATGAGCTACGACGCGTGGAGCAACACGCTGCGTGAGGAAATCGACCTGGTGTTCCACGCCTGCCAAGCAGCGTTTCCGCTGATGCAGGCGCGCGGCGGCGGCTCGATCATCAACGTAGGTTCGGTGTCGGGCAAGATAGCGTACAAGGTCCTCCCGGCGCTCGCCCACATGGCCGCCAAAGGCGGCGTCATCGCGATGTCGAAACAGCTGGCTATGGAGGGCGGCCCCTTAGGTATTCGCTGCAACACCATTTCGCCCGGCCTGGTGCTCACGGCGCAGACCAAGGCCTTCATCGACAATCCGGAGTGGTTCGCGCCGATGCGCGACAAGATTATGCTCGGGCGTGTCGGCCTGCCGGAGGACATTGCGCCGCTCGCCGTATACCTCGCCTCCAACGAGTCGTCGTGGGTCACCGGAGCCGACTACGCCGTCGATGGCGGCACCACGGCCTGGTAATCGCCATGATTGCGCTGCAAGACATCCGCTATGTGCGCCTCGGCACCAACGACATCGACCACGCGGTGCAGTTCGCCACGCGCATCCTCGGACTCGAACTAGGCGACCGGGATGCGGGCGCGGCTTACCTTCGAGCCGACGATCGGGACCACACCCTGGTGTACCTGAACGCTCCCGCCCACGAACACACGGTGGGGTTCGAGCTGGCGACGCTCGGGTCGCTCGATGCCGCGGCGGCCGAACTCGACGCCGCAGGCTTTGCAGTCAAGTTGGGAACGGCCTCCGAATGCGAACAGCGCCGCGTCAGCGCCTTCGTGAGCTTTCGCGAACCCAGCGGCACGACGGTGGACTTGGTGGCCAAGCCGTTTCACAGCGGCCGGCATTACTTCCCGTCCCGCCCGGCCGGCATCACCGGGTTTTCCCATATCGGCCTGTACAGCAACGACTCGGCGCGCGATGAGCACTTTTGGACCCAGCGTTGCAATGGACGCGTGAGCGACTGGATCGGCGATGCACCGCTTTTGCGTATCGACGCGGTTCACCACAAGATCGCGCTCTTTCCCGCGCAGCGTAGCGGGGTCCAACACATCAATCACCAGGTGGCATCGATCGATGATGTGATGCGCTCCTACTATTTTCTGTGCGAGCAGGGAGTGCACATTCGCTTCGGACCCGGCCGGCATCCCACGTCGGGGGCCATGTTTCTATATTTCGAAGGACCCGACGGTATGACGTACGAGTACTCCACCGGCGTGCGCATGATCGACGACGAAGTCAATTATCGGCCCCGTAAGTTTCCCTTCAAGTCGACATCGTTCTGCGCGTGGGGATCGAAGCCCGACATTGCAGAGTTCAAGACGTGACCCCGACTGCGTCCCTGCCTGCCGCCGAGGCGGCAGTCCTGGTACGCGTGGCCGCACGCGCCATCGGCCGTGCTGGGCTCGCGCATGCCTACGGGCACTGCAGCACGCGGCTCGATGACGCAACCTTTCTCGTCAGTCCCGCCAAACCCATGGGATTGGTGACCGCGCACGACGAACCAGTCATCGTGCCAATAAACGGCGCCCTGCCCGAGGGCGTGCTGGGTGAAGTGCGTCTGCATCAGAAAATCTATCAGCGTCGCTCGGACGTACACGGTGTAGTGCGCTACCAATCGCCGCACCTCATGTCTTTGTCGTCGCTAGGGCGCACGCCGCTGCCGCGTCACGGCTTCGGCAGCTACTTTGCACCGCAACCTCCGCTGTGGAGCGACACCCGCCTGGTCCGCGTCGATGGCCTCGCCGCGGCCGCCGCGGATATGCTGGCGAAGTCACGGGCTATCGTGCTGCGCGGCAACGGTGCCGTCACCGTAGGCCCGACATTGGCCGAAGCCTGCGTGATGGCTTGGTATCTTGAGGACGCCGCACGAGTCGAGCTCGCTATTCTGGCGACTGGCCTGCCGGGCTTGGTGTTCAATGCCGAGGAAGCTGCGGCGCGCGCCACCACCGAAGGTCAGATCATTGAGCGCATGTGGGAATGGCTGACGGCGGGAGATCCGCTGGCCGACGCCTTCGCCGCAGGCTCGAACACCCAGTGATACACGGGAGCATTGTCATGTCGAAAGTCCTGGTTCTCTACTACTAGGCTTAAGTGATTGGCCGGCATCAGCGCATGACCGGCATGACGATGTCGGCGCCGGTCCGGGTGCCCGTCGGCCAGCGCGAGGTGATGGTTTTGAGCCGGCTGTAGAACCGAATTGCCTCGAGTCCGTGCATGTGATGGTCGCCGAACATGGAGCTCTTCCAGCCGCCGAACGAATGGAAGGCCATCGGCACCGGAATGGGCACGTTGATGCCCCATGCCCACCTGAATCTGGTGGGCGAACTCTCGCGCCGTGGCACCATCGCGGGTTAACACGGCCGTGCCGTTGCCATATTCGTGCTGGTGAATAAGCTGCGTCGCGGCGTTGAGGTCCGGCACCCGCACGATGGCGAGCACCGGGCCGACGATCTCCTCCTTCCAGATCAGCATCGCCGTCGTTACGTGATCGAACAACGACCCGCCGATGATGTAGCCGCCCCCATGTCCCGGCACGCTCTGACCGCGCCCGTCCACGAGAAGTTGGTCGCCCTCCGCCACGCCGGCCGCAATGTAGCTGCGCACCTTGTCGAGATGCTGCCGGGTGACCAGCGGGCCCATCTCCACCTCCGGGCCTGCATTACCGGGGCCGACGTTGAGGCTGCGCACTCGCGGTGCCAGGCGCAGAACCAGCGCGTCTGCCGTTTCCCGGCCTACCGCCACCGCGACGGAAATGGCCATACAGCGCTCGCCGGCCGAACCGAAGGCCGCGTCCATGAGGGCATCGACGACCTGGTCGAGATCGGCATCCGGCATCACCACCATATGATTCTTGGCGCCCCCCCGGCGCCTGCGCCCGCTTATTGTGCGCGGCGGCAGTCTCATACACATGCCGCGCTACTGGCGTCGAGCCGACGAAGCTGACGGCGGCAATGTCCGGATGCGCAAGCAAGGCGTCGACCGCATCTCGGTCGCCCTGCACCACGTTGAACACGCCGTCGGGAAGCCCCGCCTGCGTGAGCCATTGCGCCATCAGCAGGGACGCCGACGGATCGCGCTGCGAAGGCTTGAGGATAAAGCTGTTGCCGCAGGCCAGCGCGATCGGAAACATCCACAGCGGCACCATGACCGGAAAGTTGAACGGAGTGATGCCGGCCACCACGCCGAGCAGCTGCCGGATCGCGTAACTGTCGACATGGGTGTCAACATTCTCGGACATCTCGCGTTTAAGGAGTTGCGGAGCGCCAGCCGCAAACTCCACCACCTCGATGCCGCGTTGGATCTCCCCTTTCGCATCGGACAACACCTTGCCATCCTCTGCTGTAACCACTGCCGCTAGCCGCTCGATGTTCTGCTCAAGCAATCCCAGGAAGCGGTTGAGAATGCGCGCCCGTCGCAGCGGCGGCGTGACAGCCCACCCCGGAAAGGCGCGCTTCGCGGCGGCCGCGGCGGCATCTACGTCAGCCGCGTTGGCAAGTGCCACTGTACCAGCTTGCTGGCCGGTCGCGGGATTGAACAGCGGCGCGGTGCGCCCGCTGCTGCCGCCAAGCGCCTTTCCGTCAACGAAATGTCCGCAGATCGTGCTGCTTACCGCGGCAGGTTGCGCGGTGCTCGCGCCGCCTGTGCTGCACGCGTTCATTGCGGCTTGAAGGCACGCGCGAGCAAGTCCGCGGTCCTCGCCAGGAGGTTGGTGTCGACGCCCACGGCAACGAAACGATATCCCCACTCAATGTAACGCCGCGCGTCGGCTTCGATGACCGCCAAAATGCCGGCGGCCTTGCCCGCGGACGTGAGCCGCCTCGCCGCTTCGCGAATCGCGGTCTGCACTTCCTCGGCCTGGGCATTGCCCAGGTGACCTAAGGACGCCGCTAGATCGGCCGGTCCGATGAACACGCCATCGACGCCGTCCACGCTCGCGATCGCCTCTAGCTGGTCGAGCGCCGCGCGGGTTTCCACTTGAACTAACAGGCAGATTTCGTCATCGGCTTTCTTAAAGTAGTCGCTCACCCGTCCGTACCGGCTGGCACGGCTGCCGGCCGAGACGCCACGTAGTCCTCGCGGCGGGTAGCGCACCGCCGCGACGGCGCATTCTGCCTCTGCAGCGTTCTGCACATAGGGAATCAGCACGGCCGGGGCGCCGATGTCCAGGATGCGTTTGATGAGCACGGTGTCGTTCCAGGCGGCACGGATCACCGGAGTTGCCTGCTCTCGCCCGATGGCCTGCAATTGCGACAGCAGTCCGGGAAGCTCGTTCGGCGAGTGCTCCGTGTCGAGTAGAAGCCAATCGAAGCCTGAATCCGCAATGATCTCGGCGCCGACATTGCTGCATAGGCTGCTCCATAGGCCGATCTGCAGCCGGCGCTCGAGCACGGCCTGTTTGAAGCGATTGCGGGTCATCTCCATGGAAGCCGGAATTCAGATGAACTGCACGGCAACGCTGCCCAGCGGGCCGAAGTCGCCGAGCACGGTGTCGCCCCGGCGCGCCCATATCACCCGCGTGAAAGAGCCCGCGAGGATGATATGCCCCGCCTCCAGGGTCACGTCGTGCTCGCCCAGCTTGTTGGCTAGCCACGCCACGCCCATCGCCGGGTGTCCGAGCACGCCTGCAGCAAGACCGGTCTCCTCGATCTCGCCGTTGACGTACAGGATCCCGCCGACCCAGCGCAGATCAACATCCATGGGACGCACCGGACGACCGCCGAGGACCAGTCCAGCCGCCGCGCCGTTGTCCGCAATGGTGTCGAAGATCTTTCGCGGGTTCATGACCCGCGCATCCACGATCTCAAGGGCGGGTACAACATAGTCAGTCGCCTGTAGCACGTCGGTCAGCCGCACCCGGGGACCTTTCAGCGGCTTGCCCAAGACGAAGGCCAGTTCCACCTCCACTCGCGGCGCGCAGAAGCGCGCATGCGGCACCTTCGCACCGTCGGCGATAAGCATGTCTTCCAGTAGATGCCCGTAATCCGGTTCGTCTATGGCTGACGACCGCTGCATCGCCTTCGAGGTCAATCCCACTTTGTGGCCGATGAGCTGGCGGCCCTCGCTCATTTTCTGCTTCTGCACCAGATTCTGGATGGAATACGCATCGTCGATCGTGATGTCCGGCCAGGTGCTAGACAGCTGTTTGACGGGCTCGCAGGTCCGTTCTGCGACACGCAGAAGTTGCGCGGCGGCGTGGCGATCGGCATCGGACAGCATCCTCACTCCTCGTCAATGTCTGGATGACCGTTGACGTTAAGGTGCCGAAGGCTACCCGTCGAATGAAACCTCGACATGGCATCAATCCTCCAGGGACATAGTCAGCCTCATTGTTGCAGGTCAACCAGGCGCTCGCGGACTGCGTCAAACGCATCAATGAGCGTCGCCATACCCGCTTCGGCGTCTCACGCCGCGAGCGCTTCGAGGCGCTCGATCGCGCGGCATTAAAACTGTTGCCGCAGGCCGAGTTCGACGGCGGCGACTGGCAAACTGCCACCCTGCAACCGGATGGCCATGTCGCTGTCGAGTGGGAGATTACTACAGCGCGCCGCACATCCACCGTCATAAGAAGCTGCGCATCGACCTGACCGAGGACCAGGTCGAGATCTTCCTGGATCTTGAGCGCCTCGCGAAAAAAGACGCGTAAGAATCGTCGCTCGTTGAGGATGCCCTGTTCTTTTTCCAAACGCGCGATGACCGAGGGATGAATGTCCTCGGAGATCTTGAGAACGACATCGCCCCAATCGGCCCAATGCGAGGGCGCCGCCGGTTCACTACGGAACTTGCAGAAGTACACCAGTCTCTGACCGGAGGGTCTGAGGTTTTCTTGGATGCAAATTCCTGGAAAGAGATGCGTCAATAGTTGACGCAGATTGGGCGAATCGATTAATGCCATCGGTAAGCTCATCCGTGCGCCATTTTGTGGACGGTTCGGCGCTAGGGCCTCGCTGCTGAGTTGGCACGCAAAAATTCGCAGAAGTCTCTTTCGTCCATCGTGCCGGCGGCGAGTTCAAGGACGGCCTGAGCCGCTGCTTCCTGAGTTGCGGAAAAGCAATGACCGTTGAGTTCGAGAAAAAGCACACCGACAACGAAACCCGTGCGCTTGTTGCCGTCGATGAAGGGGTGATTCTGCACAATGCCCGCTGTGTACAGCGCAGCAAGCTCGACGACATCGGTACTCGCGCAGGCGAAGTGGTGCTGCGGCCGTCCGAGTGCGGATTCGAGGACAGTCTCATCACGCAACCCCTCAGCCCCCCCGTGCTCGACAAGCTGCCGATCATGGATCGCGAGCACGAGCTCGACCTCGACCTCGATGCAGATCGGTTGATCGGTTCGCTCATTTCGATAGGACGTGCAACGTATTCCGGCAGCGCGACATAATTTCCTCAGCCTTCTCCATCTTCTTTTGGAAGGCCGGGTCGAAGGGGGTGAGCCGGTAGGTGTTGTTGGGACCCTCAAGAAGGAATACCTGTTCCCCCTCGCGGGTACGCAGACGACTCACCACCTCTTTCGGAAGCACGAGCCCGAGCGAATTTCCCACTTTGCGGACTTTGAGCGCCACCATCTCTCACCTCGACCTTATCCATTGAGTCTGTCTACGGACAACCCTCTCCCTACACGAGGAGTGTTATCACAATAGTAATAACTGGGAAAAGGGCGAACTTCTGCGCAGGACTCCATGCCCGCGCCCACCGTCGGTGATGCCGAGGTCCGTGCCGACGGCAAGTACGAATGTACGTTATATCCGTAACCCAAGCCTTGTTCGGACTCGCGACGTCGAAATTGCGCTGCAGCACGTTTGGGATCAGCACAGAGGGCTTGGGTGCAGAGCTGTGCCGGGTTCGATACCCTCGGACCGCTCGTATCTTGTTAACGCGCATCAGTCGCATCGCGCGGTGCTTGCTGCAAGTCTCGCCAGCCTCCCGAAGGTCGAGGAATACTCGTGGCGCTCCGTAGATCCCGTGAGCGGGGATCGAGAATTTCCGCTGGCATGATTTGCGCCATACGTGGGCGAGCTGGCACGTGCAAAACGGCACGCCCCTCTTTGACTGGTGGGATGGGAATCTTCCGAGATGGTGCGCCGGTATGCGCATCTCGCGGCGGATCACTTGGCGCCTTTTGCGCACCGATTGAGTGCCTTGAACATGCCGGCTACTGAAGCTACGGCACGTTTACGGCACAGTCCAAAAATTGAGCTTTTGGAAGGGCCTATAACTCTTTGATTTAATTAATAGCGGGGGCGTGCTTAGCTCCCTATCTACGGGTCAAAATCAGGCCACAAGTCAGATCATGTCACTACCCACTACTCTGCCCCTGAGATCAGCACGCTGATCACGGCGTCGCAGAAAGTGTGTGCACTGTAGTCCCGCAAAAGTCCCGCATTGACGATTGTGCGAGCCTGTGAGAGCGCCCAAGTGCTTGATTTGACTGGTGGTCAGAGAGGGACTCGAACTTTTCGCGTAAATCATTGATTGAGCGCCAGAAAAAAAGGCGGGCTGCACGCGAGGCCCCCATTAAAGCCCCCAATTAACTATGGAAGTCTTGGCATGTGGTTGGAGCCCAAAGGTCCGCACGCCTGGCAGCATCTGGCCATCAGATTATTGGGCTTCTGATTTGATGAAGCTGCGCCCTACTTGCGCCGCAACTTCTGATCAAGCTTGTCGCGCAGCGATAGACCCACTTCCGGGCGACCCCGTGCAGCACGCAACCGGAAGCGATTTTCGGCATCCTCTTGGGCTAACGCTACCGTGGCCCATTCCTCGACCAATTTGTTGAGACTGATACCGCGTGAACGAGCAAACGCTTTGAGCCGCTGATGTTTGGTCTCGGGCAATCGAATTGTTAGTGTCGACATCGTAGTACTCCTACCCTAATTTCAACCAGGTAGCCGGCGAAAGCACCTGAATGTCTGGGAAGCGCAACTGTCCACTGACAAAATCCTTGCGGTTGTACGTGAGGATCGGCGCATCGCCCGCCGCCACCGCCAACTCAAACACATGGTTGTCCCCTTCATCGCGCAGATTGGGGCGCCAGCGGTAATAAACCTCGAGCATCTCCGCACGACTTAAAACCGCATCGAACAACTGTCCTTGCTCGGCCCGAGTCAATGGGCAACGACGCTGCGTTTCCGGTCGTGCGAGCACCGCCTCATACTCCATAAATAACGGCACGGACAGCAACGCCACAGCCTCAGCCCTCAATACTCGACCCAAGACCGCGCGGGATACTCTTACGTGCCTGTCGACGACGACTCTAAAGCAGGAATGTCGGCGGAGCGACTCACCGCGTACAGCGACGGCGTCATCGCCAAGATTGTCACCATTATGGTGCTTGACTTGCACTCGCCGACGACCACGAAACCGCACGATCTCTTTCATTTGTGGCCGACCTTCTCGGCTTATACGCTGAGCTTCTTGCTCGTGTCGATGTATTGGGTCAACCATCATCACCCCTTGCATTCCAATCGGCGCATAGGGCGCGACGTTCTTTGGTTCAATATTCATTGGCTGTTTGGCTCTCGCTGTCCCCGTTCGGCACTGCCTATCTCACCAGCACCCACGGCGCGCCGATCGCCATCGCCGTTTATGCATCGCTCGGCACCATTACTGCGGTCGCCTTTCTTTTATTGGGACTGAGTTTGAGCCGGCGCAACGTCGACGTGGAGGTAGTGCGCCGTGTGACGCGCTCGCGGCAACCGAAGAGCGCCATCGCGATACTAATTAATCTCTCCGCCGTACCCTTGGCATTCGTCTCAAAACCTCTTGCATTCGCCCTGTTGTCCTTGCCAGCGCTCGCATATTTCCTGCTGGATAAACGCGTCGAATTGTAACTGGCCCACTCGAGTCTGGACTACTGGCCGTCGTCGAGGATCCTAAAATGGTCCGCCAAGAACTCGATGAACATCCGTGTTTTTTGCAGAAATCGCACGAGAGGTGGTAATCGGGTGGATGGGCAGCGGGCAGCGACGATAACGGCAATATTCTGAACAAAACGGTGCGCCTTTAGGTCTTCGTGCGCGCCTTCAATTCCTCCCGCAACAGGCGGTGGCGCCTTCCGTCACCTTTGGTGGCCTCAACGCGAGGGATCCTTCAGAATCTTTGGAGAATCAATGGCTTCGGTATTGGCACGCCAGATGCTACGACTGTCTTGGAGCGAGCGATTCGGAATTCCTCTGCATCCTCGCGTTTTCTTTACACCTACAGGAGCATAGAGATGAAAAAGACGAACGCTGCGGTCGCGGCGATTGGAAGCTTACTGGCATTGAGCGTTGCCTCGCACGCATTCGCCGCGGACCAACCCAAAATGGACATGGAGAAGTGCTATGGCATCGCCAAGGCCGGCAAGAACGACTGCGCCGGCGCCGCGCATGCCTGCGCCGGTCAATCCAAGGCCGACAACGGCGGCAAGGAATTCTTGTCTTTGCCGAAAGGAACCTGCGAGCGCCTGGTCGGTGGCAGTTTGATGGCAAAGTAAGCGAATCAGCCTGATGGATCAGTCGATCCCATCCCGGTTGGGCCGCAGGTCGATTCCCGCGCAAGCGGGCGTCGGCCTGCGCTCACCGCACCATGAGGCTATGTTGGCCGAGCGACCGCCGGTGGGTTGGCTCGAGGTGCACTCGGAAAACTTCTTCTCGCGGGGAGGCGCGCACATCGAGCAGCTGGAAAAGCTGCGGGCCCACTACCCGCTCTCGCTGCATGGAGTCGGTCTTTCCTTGGGTTCAACGGACCCAATCGACGATGCGCATCTAGAAAATCTCAAGCGCATCGTGGCGCACTTCGAGCCTGCGCTGGTCTCGGAGCACCTGTCCTGGAGTTCCGTCGAAGGCCGGTTCGCGAACGATCTGCTGCCCATGCCCTATACCGAGGAGGCAGTGCGGCACATCAGCCTGCGCATCGACCAGGTACAAAATGAGCTTGGCCGCCAGATCTTAGTCGAAAACGTCTCGAGCTATCTGCAATTTGCCTGCTCGACTCTCTCGGAGGGCGAATTCGTCGCAAGTGTGGTGGCCGAGTCGCGCTGCGCCTTGCTGCTCGACTTGAACAACATCTACGTCGCCGCGTTCAACCACGATTTCGATCCCCTGGATTACCTCGCCGCGATGCCCGCCCGGGCAATCCGTGAAATTCATTTGGCAGGCCACACGCGGGTGCCCTTCGGTAGGCGCGAAATGCTCATGGATACCCATAGCACCCACGTGTGCGACGAAGTTTGGTCGCTGTACGCCGCCGCCATCGAGCGATTCGGAAACCTTCCCACGCTGATCGAATGGGACAGCGAGCTCCCGAGCTTGCAGGTGCTCGCGGCCGAGGCGCAGCGTGCCGATGAGGTCCGTAGTCTGGCCTTGCGATCTGTAGGAGAGAATTGTGTTGCGTGACATTCAGCGACAATTCATGCTGGGAATACTCGACGGGCAGACGGTCGCGAACATCCTGCCGCCCTCGGCGCTATCGATTTACGCTAACAACGCACGCGTCAATTTCACGCAAACCCTCGAGCGGACCTACCCCGCCCTCTCGCGCCTGGTGGGCGCAGATTACTTCCGGCAATGCGCGCACGATTATCAAAGTCAGCATCCTTCCCGCAGGGGCGACCTGCAACATGTGGGCGAGCATTTCAGCTCCTATCTTTCGAAGCGCCACGGCGCCGATGAATACAGTTACCTCGCGGACGTGGCAGCTCTGGAGTGGGCCTATCAAGAGGCCTTGATCAAGCCCGAGTTGCCAGCGCTCGATGTGCGCCGCTTGACGGCCGTGGAGCCGCGATCTTACGTGGAGCTGCGCTTTCGGCTGCAGTCCTCGGCGCACTTGGTGGAATCGCGCTTTCCCGTTCTCGCCATTTGGCAGGCCAATGTGGACGCGGAAGACGAAACTTCCGCTGAGCGCATCGACCTCGCTTCGGGCGGCGATCGCCTGCTGCTGGCGCGCGGCCACGGCAAGGTCAGGATCCATTCCTTAAGCCAAGGCGAGTTCATTTTTCTCACGCGGCTGCTCGCTCGAGATGCCTTCGCCTCCGCTGTTGAGGACGCCGGTGACGCTGATCCGACCTTCGATCCGATCGCGTCGCTGCAAAGATTCGTGGCGCTGCGCGCCATTGTTGATTTCTACCTTTAGGAGATTGGCATGAACATCGCTTACCTCGTACGCGACAGCAATGCAGCGTTCGGTCGACTGCTCGACCGCTGCCAATCGGTGTTCGCCCTGTGCGTGCGCTGGTACGTAAGCTGCCAATTCCTGAAATCCGGCTATTTGAAGCTCACCTCTGGGGAAACGACCCTCGGCCTGTTTGTGACCGAATATCACACGCCGGTGTTGTCGCCACATGTTGCTGCCGTCACCGGTACCTTCGGCGAATTGTTCTTCCCATCCCTGTTGGTCTTGGGACTATCGAGCCGCTTCGGTACATTGGGACTCTTTGCCGTGAATGCGATGGCGGTCATCTCCTATCGTCAGGTCTTGCTGGCGGATGGTTTTGAAGCCGCGCTCGCCCAGCATGTCTTGTGGGGCACGTTGTTGGCGTATTTGGCGGTCTATGGACCGGGCAAGCTGTCACTTGATTATCTGCTTCGCAGAAAGCAGGCGGCGCCACTGCTGGTGGCGGCCACCGCAACGCGCGGTGGCTAAAGCCGGTACGCAATCCCGGAGCGGTTAAATTGACACGGAGGAGCAGGCACCGTACTGGCGTGCAGCTCAGTAATAACAGCGCTTTGACACGATTTTGCTTCTACTGGAAATAATATATAGGTTGGCACGGTCATTGCTCAGTATTACCAAGAATGAATTTACATCTCAATTTCGCAAACAACAGGAGTTACATCGATGATCAAGAATCACAACGCATTGCGGCTCGCCGTCTCGAGCCTGTTCGCCTTGGGCGCACTGGCTGTCGGCGAATCGGTATTCGCCGATGCAGTTGCCACCGAACAGTGCGCCGGCATCGTCAAGGGCGGCGCGAATGATTGCGCGACTTCGACAAACGAGTGCCACGGCCATGTGACCTCGGACAAGAATCCGGAGGGCTGGGTGTATGTGCCAAAAGGTACTTGCGAGCGCATCTCAGGTACGCATCTGGTGAAGGTGATGGATCCGACCCCGGCGAAAAAGTAGTCAACCGTCACACACACGTCACTTCCGCTCGGCCGACATTCAAGTCCGCCGAGCTGGAAGGCCCTAAAGAGAATTTATGAAGCACGTGAATGCACGATCCCAAAGCCGCCGCAGCTGGATGCCCGCAATCGACATTCACATCGGCGTTGATTCAAACCCCTGCCAACGCGATACCGAGTACGACTTCCATTGGCAGTCTGCGGATCATTGGACGCACCGCCTTGTGCAAATTCCGAGGCAAGCAGATCGGGCCTTACAAGGAAACGCCAAATGAGCAATCGTGAACATACGTGGGCACTCGTGCTGGCCGCGGGAGACGGTTCGCGCTTGCGGTCGCTGACTACGGATGCGACTGGCACCGCGATCCCGAAGCAGTTTTGTTCGTTGCATCACGGCACATCGCTTCTGCTAGATACCCTGCACCGCGCCCACAGTTTTGCCGCGCGCAATCGCATCGGTGCCGTGGTCGCCGAGGCGCACCGACGCTGGTGGCAGCCGGATTTATCGCCATTGGATCGGGCCAACATCACCGTACAGCCGGCCAACCGCGGCACCGCGAACGGCATCCTGCTGCCTTTGCTATCGATCCTCGCGCAAGATCCGTTCGCGAAGGTGGTGTTCCTGCCCTCCGATCATTATTTCGTTGACGAGGCCGTGATCGCTCGCGCCTTGCACCGCGCCGTGGAGCAGGTCACCGTTGACCCGGATTCGCTGGCGCTGCTGGGCATTCAACCTGACGAGGCGGATGCCGAGCTCGGCTACATTCTCCCTGGCGAAGCACTGCAAGAGGGGGCATTTCGAGTCGCCCAATTCGTGGAAAAGCCGCCGGTGGAAATTGCCCGTTCGTTGATTGCCCGCGGTGCAGTGTGGAACAGCTTCATTTTCGCGGCGGACGGCAACACCCTGTTGTCCATCTATCGGCAGATCATGCCGGAAATTGTCAGTAACATGGAAACCGCGCGCGCGCGCGATGCGACTCA
The DNA here is from genome assembly GCA_038226325.1 of Steroidobacterales bacterium. Classification (GTDB taxonomy): domain Bacteria; phylum Pseudomonadota; class Gammaproteobacteria; order Steroidobacterales; family Steroidobacteraceae; genus Bog-1198. The sequence goes on from JBBRQO010000025.1 coordinate 50,089, forward strand.
CGGCTCGCGCTATCGCGCGGTTGCCGAACTCTATGAGCGTCTGCCCAATATGGATTTCTCGAGCCATATTGCGCAGACGACCGCGAACCGACTCACGCTGTTGAACGTACCGCGCTGCGGCTGGAGCGATCTGGGCACGCCCCAGCGCGTCGCCGAAACGTTGATGCGGGCGCCGGCGGCGCGCCTCGCGCAGCCAAAGCACTCGAGACCGTCGCCGTACTTCAGCCTGGCAGCGAGCCATGCCCAATTGCAAATCGCCGGATAATCAAAAAGGAATCTAAGCATGAAAATCCGGCTGACAATCCCCGCGGCCTTAGCCTTTTTGGCGGCACAGGCCGCTGGCGCCGCGAGCCAACCTGTACTCACGTTGAACGACGCACAGAAGGTCATGGCCGGCGCCTTGAGCTATGCTCGCACTCACAATGCGCCCGGCGCTGCCGTCGCTATTGTTGATGAAGGCGGCAGCATCGTGCTGCTGAAGCGCCTGGACAACACCTTTCCCTCCGCGCCCAATATCTCGATCGGCAAAGCGCGCACGGCAGCCGGCTTCCACAAGCCAACTCGCGATCTAGAGAAGATCGTGAACGGCGGCCGCGTGACCATGACGGCACTGCCCAGCGTGACGACCTTCACACCCCTGCAGGGCGGCGTGCCTCTGATGGTGGAGGGCAAGTACGTGGGCGCGGTTGGCGTCAGCGGTGGCGCGAGCGCGCAACAGGACGATGACATTGCGCAGGCCGCCGCCGATGCATTCACGGCCACGCCCACGGCGGAGACCAACCCCACGCAGTTCATCTCGGCCGAGGAAGTGAAGCGCGCGCTTCATAAGAACGGCACGTTGTTATCGACCCCCGAATACAAGGTCAACGCGAGCCGACGCGATGCGCCCGGCCAGGCAGAGGTGCACGTGAAGGACACCGATATCTTTTACGTTCTCTCGGGGAGCGCCAGCCTGGTGACCGGCGGCCAGGTAATGGATGCAGTGGCAACCGAACCAGATGAGATTCGCGGCACGCGCATCGAGGGCGGTACTGCACAGGAAATTCACGCCGGCGATGTGGTCAGCATCGCCCGCGGCGTGCCGCATTGGTTTCGCAACGTGAACGCGCCGCTCGAATACTACGTGGTCAAGACGACCGCCCAGGGAAATTAGCATGTCCAATTCATTGGCACGCGCGGGATTCGCGGCTGCGATGGTCGCGATCGGCATGATTTCCGCTGGAGCGCATGCGGCGAACGTCGATGCGCCCGCGCAGGTCATCGATCTCGCCACCACTGCCGGCGCTACGGCCGTCTCTGCTGAATGGCGCTACCATGATGTCACCATTGTGCCAACGCAGTTTCCGGCCGCGGGTGCGGATCAACAGCCGAGCGGCCCCGAGCAGGCGACCTTCGACTACGAACCGCACGCCGGCAGCCTGCGCTTCGACGATTCACAGTGGAGCGTGATTGCCCCGGAGAGTCTGTCGGCACGCCGCGGACACGGACGATTGTCCTTCAACTGGTATCGCCTGCATTTGACGGTGCCCAAACAGGTCGGCGGCCTCGATGCCGAAGCGGCGTCCCTGTACTTTGCGACACGTCTGGACGATTACGCCGAAATTTGGGTGGACGGTGAACTGGCGCGCCCCTTCGGCGGCAGCGGCGCCTCCGTGATCGCCGGTTGGAATGCCGTGAACCGCGTGCTCCTGACTCGCCACGCAATGGCGGGCCAGCAGATCAGCATCGCCATCTTCGGCATCAACGGGCCGATCTCCGATACGCCCAGCAACTACATCTATGTGCGCGAGGTGCAGCTGGAAATTCGTCCCGCGCTTCCGGGACCGGCCGCAGTGCCCGTGCAGGAAGTCAATGTCGAGGTGGATCGCAGGGATCCCGCGCTCGATGCCATCGTGCCGCGCAACGCCAAACTGTTCAAATTAGCGGAAGGTTTCCAGTTCACCGAAGGCCCGGTGTGGTCGCGCCAGGGGGGGTACCTGCTGTTCAGCGATCCCAATCACAACACTATCTACAAGTACGAAGAAGACGCGACCTTAAGCGTCTTCAAGGAGAAGAGCGGCTATGACGGCAAGGACATCGCGGACTATGGCCAGCCGGGATCGAACGGCCTGACCTTCGACCGCCAGGGCCGGCTCACCATTAACGAGCATGGCCGGCACCGCGTCACGCGCATCGAGCAGGACGGTACGCTCACCGTGCTCGCAGACCGCTATCAGGGCACGCGCCTCAACAGCCCGAACGATCTCGTGGTCAAATCCGACGGCGCGGTGTACTTCACCGACCCGCCGTTCGGGCTGCCGAAGTTCTTCGACGATTCGCGCAAGGAGTTGCCTTTCAGCGGCGTGTTTCGCTGGAAGAACGGGCGGCTTGATTTGCTGACCCACGACTTCACGGGTCCCAACGGCTTAGCGTTCTCGCCGGACGAGAAATACTTCTATCTCGACAACTGGGATGCCGCCCACAAGCTCATAAAGCGTTATCCCGTCAAGCGCGACGGCACCTTGGGTGAGGGCACGATCTTCGCGGACCTCACACGCGAGGTTCCCGGCGAGGAAGCACTCGATGGCATGAAGATCGACAAACTCGGCCACCTTTTCGTCTCGGTCGCCGGCGAGATCTGGATTTTTGATGACACCGGCAAGCACTTGGGCACCGTGCGGGTCCCGAAACCGGTGCACAACTTTGCCTGGGGCGGCAGCGACGGCAAGACGCTGTATTTAACCGCTCGATCAACCTTGTATCGTTTGCCCTTGTTGGTGGAAGGAGTACGTCCATGATTAAAGCCTCCGCACGCAAACCGGCGCCGCTGCTCAGAATCGTGGAAACGTCCGCGCACTGCATTCTCGGTCGCGACATTGTTGGCCGCTTCGAAACTGCGCGACAGCGCGAATGGCTGGTGACGAATGGCATCGGCGGCTTCGCTGCGGGAACCGTGTCGGGCGCGAACACGCGCCGCTATCACGGCGTGCTGGTAGCCAGTTTCAAGCCGCCGGTGGAACGCACCGTGCTGGTCTCCAAGATCAACGTCACCGTTCATTATCTGGGCGAGCGATACGAACTCGGCGCCGATGAATACGCGGATGGCACGCTCGCCCCGAGTGGCTTTCAGCACATCGAATCCTTTCGCCTCGAGAACGGCATTCCCGTCTGGCGCTTCGCCCTGGCCGATGCCGTTCTCGAGCAGCGGATATTCATGGCATCAGGAAGGAACGTCACCTATGTGGGGCTGCGTGTGATTCGCGCCTCGGCACCGCTTGGCTTGGAGCTGCGGCCGCTCTGCACCTACCGGGATTACCACTCGCACAGCCGCGGCGCGCGTCCCTTCAGCGTCGAAGCGGGATCTGCCGAGTGCAGCATCCACGCCTTTGACGGTGCGCGACCGATTCGCCTCTCGATTAGCACCGGCGCATTCGAGGCTGGCCCCGATTGGTACTGGAATTTCTATCATCGTGTCGAGGCTGAGCGCGATCTCGATACGCTCGAGGATTTGTTCACACCCGGCCGCTTCACGGCGCAACTCGAAGCGTCTCAAGAAGTGTTCTTTACGGCCTCTGCCGATACCGCTGCCCCACCCAGCGGCGCGGCGAAACTGGCCGAGTTGCAGCAGTCGACGACGGATCTTCTCGCCGCTGTGCCCCAGGGCGCACCGCCCTGGATCCGCCAGCTCGCGCTGGCGACGGATCAATTCTTGGTCAAACGGGGCGATTGCGCCGATTCGGGCGCGAGCGTCATCGCCGGATATCCCTGGTTCGCCGATTGGGGACGCGACACCATGATCGCCCTCCCCGGACTGACTTCGACCTTGGGGCGCCACGGCATTGCTGCCGAGGTATTGCGCACCTTCGCACGCTTCGTCGATCGGGGGATGTTACCGAATCGCTTTCCGGATGGCGGCGAGGCCCCGGAGTACAACACCGTGGATGCCACCTTATGGTTCTTCCAGACCATCCAGGAGGCCATGCAGGCGTCCGGCGATCCTTCCCTCGGCCGCGATCTCTATCCGACGCTGATCGACATCGTTCGTACCCATGTGGCGGGCACGCGCTACGGCATCTGCGTCGATCCAGCCGATGCGCTGCTGCGCGCCGGCGAACCCGGAGTGCAATTGACCTGGATGGATGCGAAAGTGGGCGATTGGGTAGTCACGCCGCGCATCGGTAAGCCAGTGGAAATCAATGCGCTGTGGTTGAACGCGCTGTCGATCACTCTAAGCCTCGCCAAGCAGTATAAAGATCCCGCCGGCAAGCAATTGTGCAACGAACTCCTGACGCGCGGCAGTGCCAGCTTTGCCAAGTTCTGGAACGCCTCGTCCGGGTATCTTTACGATGTCATCGACGTGGACGGAGGCACCGCGCGCGACGCCAGCCTGCGCCCCAATCAGCTGTTCGCGGTCTCCCTGCCCTACAGCGCCTTGCAGCCGGCGCAAATGCAGGCCGTCGTCGAGGTGTGTGCGCGCGAGTTGCTGACCAGTTTCGGCTTGCGCAGTTTGGGCCGCCACGACCCCGCCTACGCGGGCCACTACCGCGGCGATCAGCGTAGCCGCGACGGCGCATACCATCAGGGAACCGTGTGGAGCTGGCTGCTGGGGCCCTTTGTCCTGGCGCATTTTCGGGTCTACCGGGACGCCGCCGCGGCGCAGTCGTTTCTTGAGCCCATCGCACATCACTTGCGCGACGGCTGCTTAGGATCGATCAGCGAAATTTTCGACGGCGAAGCGCCGCACGGCGCCAAGGGCTGCTTCGCGCAGGCGTGGAGCGTTGCCGAAGTGCTTCGCAGTTGGGTGATCTTACAGAACGCTGTAAAAACTAAGGATTGACATGAACACGGACAAACAACGTTTACAGAACGATGTGCCCGGCAAAGCCAGTTGGAAGTATTGGGGCCCCTACTTGAGCGAACGACAATGGGGCACGGTGCGCGAGGACTACAGCGAGCACGGCAACGCCTGGGACTACTTTCCGCACGATCAAGCCCGTAGCCGCACCTACCGCTGGGGCGAGGATGGCTTGGCAGGATTTTCCGACGTTCGCCAGCGCTTGTGCCTGTCGTTAGCCATGTGGAATGGCCGCGACCCCATCCTGAAGGAGCGGCTATTCGGTCTGACGAATGGCGAGGGAAATCATGGTGAGGATGTCAAAGAGCAATACTACTATCTCGACGCCACGCCCACGCATTCGTACCTGAAAATGCTCTACAAGTATCCGCAATCCGCCTTCCCCTATGCGGATTTGGTTGACGAGAATCGCCGCCGCGGTATCGATGCACCGGAGTACGAACTCACCGACACGGCCGCCTTCGCGGACAACCGCTACTTCGATATCTTTGTCGAGTACGTACAGGCGGAGCCCGGCGATATCCTCATGAAAATTACCGCGCACAATCGCGGCCCTGAGTCCGCACCTCTGCACCTCGTTCCGCAGCTGACCCTGCGAAACACCTGGGCCTGGGATGCCAATGCGGCGAGGCCAAGCCTTAAGCTTGAGGTCGATGGCGGCGTTCTCGTCGAACACCCCGAGGTCGGTACCCGGCACCTCTATAGGGAGCACAGCGCGCCTTGGCTATTCTCAGAAAACGAGTCGAACGCACCGAAGCTCTGGGGGTCCGCCGTCACGGGGTACTTCAAGGATGCCTTCCACGAACGCATCGTCGACGGACGCGCCGAGGCCGTGAACCCGGCCGGTGTAGGCAGTAAGGTGGGCGCCTGGCATCCACTCGAAGTTCCGGCCCATGGCCAAGTCGAAGTGCGTCTACGCCTCATGGGTAAGCCCTCGCGATCGCCCTTCGCGCAGTTCGATGCCCTGGTCGAAAACCGCAAGCGTGAGGCCGATGACTTTTATGCCGAGCTGCAGCTAGGCATGAATTCGGCAGATGCGCGGCTGGTACAGCGCCAGGCGTTCGCGGGACTCATCTGGAGCAAGCAGTACTTCAATTTCGACATCCCCGCTTGGCTCAAGGGCGATGCCGGACAACCGGCGCCGCCCGCGGGACGTATGCACGGCCGCAATGCCGAATGGGGCCACTTGAACAATGCCGATATCATATCCATGCCCGACAAGTGGGAGTATCCCTGGTATGCGGCCTGGGACCTTGCGTTCCACTGCATCCCCTTAGCACTCATCGATGCAGGCTTCGCCAAACACCAGCTCGAGCTCTTGACCCGCGAGTGGTACATGCACCCCAACGGCCAGATGCCGGCCTATGAATGGGCCTTTGGCGATGTCAATCCACCGGTGCACGCCTGGTCGGCGTGGCGCGTCTACCAGATGGACCGCAAGCAAAACGGCGGCAAAGGGGATTTGAAGTTCCTGGAGCGGGTATTCCACAAGCTCATGCTGAACTTCACCTGGTGGGTGAACCGCAAGGACGCGCAGGGCCTCAACGTGTTCCAGGGCGGATTTTTGGGACTGGATAACATCGGGGTGTTCGACCGCAGTGCGCCGCTGCCCACCGGTGGCCACATTGATCAGTCCGACGGCACTAGCTGGATGGCCATGTATGCGCTCAATCTCATGCGCATCGCGCTCGAGCTCGCGCTGCACAACGACGTCTACGAAGACATCGCGACCAAGTTCTTCGAGCACTTCCTGCACATTGCCGAGGCGATGAGCAGCATGTGCAACAACGGCGCGGGTCTATGGGACGAAGAGGACAAATTCTTCTATGACGTATTGCACCTGCCCCAAGGGCAGAAAGTGAAGCTCAAGGTGCGCTCGATGGTGGGACTGATCCCGTTGTTCGCCATCGAAACTCTCGAGCCCGAAATGCTCGAGAAACTGCCAGGCTTCCACAAACGTCTGCAGTGGTTGCTCAAAAACAGGCCGCATCTGGCAAAGCTCGTGTCCCACTGGGAGTCGCCGGGCCGCGGCCATCGACGCCTGTTGTCGTTGTTGCGCGGTCATCGAATGAAGAAGCTGTTGCAGCGCATGCTCGATGAATCGGAGTTCCTCTCCGACTATGGGGTGCGCGCCATCTCCCGCCGTCATCTCGATGACCCTTATGTGTTCCACGTGGATGGCATGGATCTGGCGGTGAAATACACGCCCGCGGAATCGTCTTCCGGCCTGTTCGGCGGCAATTCGAACTGGCGCGGACCCATCTGGTTCCCGTTGAATTTCCTCATCATCGAGAGCTTGCAGAAGTTTCATCACTACTACGGCGATGACTTCAAGATCGAATGCCCGACCGGATCCGGACGTTTTCTCACCCTGGCACAGGTTGCAGAAGAACTCGGCCAGCGGCTGTCGCGCATTTTCTTGAAGGATGCCGACGGCAAACGGCCGGTGCTGGGTCACGAGCCGCAACAGCAAGGCGATCCCTTATTCAGCGACTACGTGCCGTTTTATGAATATTTCCACGGCGACAGCGGCCGCGGGGTGGGCGCCTCGCACCAGACCGGCTGGACCGCGCTCGTGGCGAAATTGCTCATGCCCCGCAAAGACGAATCCCATTAACCCGCGAACCCCAATAGGAAATCCCATGGCCACGGAATCTTCGGAGAATTATCTGCCCGCACCGGTCATGCCAAAATGCCCGCCACAGAAGTGGCTGGCGGGACAAACCGCGTTGGTCACCGGCGCGAGTTCCGGCATCGGCAAGGAAGTCGCCCTGGCGCTTGGCGCCTACGGTGCCAATGTCGTGGTCAACTTCGTCTCCGATGAAGCCAAGGCCTGGGAGATCGCCGCGATGATCAAGTCGACCGGCGGCGGCGAGGCGATTGCGCACAAAGCGGACGTGTCCAACGAGAGCCAAGTCGAGTCCATGATAGCGGAAGTACTGCGCAGCTTCGGCACCATCGACATCTTGATCAACAATGCCGGATTGCAACAGGACGCGCCGATCGACAAGTTGACGCTCGCCCAATGGAACAAGGTCATCGGCGTCAATTTGACCGGCCAGTTCCTGTGTTCGCGGGCCGCGATCCGCGAATTCAAGCGCCGCGGCGTGCGCAACGAGGTCTCCTGTTCCGCGGGCAAGATCATCTGCATCAGCTCCGTGCACGATGTCATTCCCTGGGCGGGCCACGTTAATTACGCGGCATCGAAGGGCGGCGTCATGCTCATGATGAAGAGCATCGCCCAAGAGGTGGCGCCGTTCCGGATCCGCGTGAACAGCATTTCGCCAGGCGCGATTCGCACGCCCATCAACATGGAGGCGTGGGACACGCCTGCCGCCTATCATGAACTGATGAAATTGATTCCCTACAAGCGCATCGGCGAAGCGGCCGAGATCGGTCGGGCTGCCGCGTGGCTGGCCTCGGACTACGCTGATTACATTACCGGCCAGACGATCTATGTTGACGGCGGCATGACGCTGTATCCCGGCTTTGAGACCGGCGGCTGACAACCCATGGCACCCAAGCTGACCTGGCGCACCGCGCTCTCAGGCCATTGGCCGGAGTACCTGATAGAAGCCTGGGCGCTCGGGATGTTCATGGTGTCGGCGAGTCTGTTCACGCTCTGGTTCGAGCAACCGGGATCGGTGTTGAACCGCGCCATCATGAACGGTGATGTGCGGCGCGGGCTGATTGGACTCGCAATGGGAATCACCGCCATCCTGCTGATCTATTCCCCGTGGGGCAAACGCTCGGGCGCCCACATGAATCCCGCCGTCACCGTGGCGTTCTTGAGCTTGGGCCGCATCCAGCCCTGGAACGCGTTCTTCTACGTGCTCGCGCAATTCTCGGGCGGTGTGCTGGGCGTGCTCTTGGTGTGGGGTCTGTACGGGGAAGCTTTTGCCGCACCGCCCGTGGGCTTCATCGCCACTTTGCCGGGTCGCGCTGGAATCGGCACGGCTTTTGCCGCGGAGACGGCCATGTCGATGGCCCTGATGTTCACGTTATTGATGGTTTCCCAGCACGTGCGATGGTCCCGCTACACGGGCGTCGTCGCCGGCCTCTTGGTTGCATCGTTCATTACTTTTGAAGCGCCGCTCTCCGGAATGAGCATCAACCCGGCCCGCACCCTAGCCTCAGCATTGCCGCGCGGTATGTGGCACGCCGTCTGGATTTATTTCACGGCGCCGGTACTCGGCATGTGGGCAGGCACGCGCCTTTTCACTCTCGCCCATCGAAAATCCGGGTGCGCGCGCTTGTGCACCCATTCCGTCACTTTCCCCTGTATTCACTGTGGGTATACGCCTTGAACACGCCATCTGACGCTGCGCATTGCGCGCAAGTCATCGTCATCGGATCCGGTGCCGGCGGTGCCGCAGCGGCGCATGCGCTGGCGAAGCGAGGACTTCGCGTCTTGATACTGGAAAAGGGCGCGGAACTGCCCAAGGACGGCAGCACGCTCGACATCAATTGCGTCGTTCATCGCGGCCAATATCTCAGCCGGGAACCCTGGATGGGCCGCCTCGGCGAGCGCCTCATGCCCGAAGAGCATTTCAATTTGGGCGGCAAAACCAAGTGGTACGGCGCCGCCCTGATCCGCTTCTCACCGCGGGAGTTCGAGCCGGACGAAAGCTACGGCGCGCGGGGTTGGCCCATTCCCCATGCGGAGATGCAGCCCTACTACGAGCAGGCGGAGCGCTTGTTGGGCGTCCAGTACTATCCTTGCGAAAAAGATTTGGAGTCGATCTTGAATCGGCTCTCCCGCACCACGCCGCGGTGGGTGTCGGCGCCGCTATCCTTGGCGCTCTCGAAGAATATCTTGGACAATCCGAACGAGGCCACGCATTTCGATGGGTTCGCCAGCGTCGCGGATCTAAAGGGCGAAGCCGAGGTGTCCTTCCTGGCCTTCCTGCGCCAGCTGCCGAATGTCACGATACGCTGCGATGCGGAAGTGGTGGGATTGTTATCGGCGGCATCTGACTCCGGTAGCGTCGACGGCGTGCAGCTTAAGAACGGTGAGACGCTGCGCGCCAAGGCGATCGTGCTCGCGGCCGGCGCGCTGCACTCCCCTCGGCTGCTCTCCCGCTACGTCGCCGCCTCGAATCCACTATTGCCCGCCGCCTCGCATGTGGGGCGTAATCTGAAGCTGCACCTGTTGACGGCGCTGGTGGCTGTTTCGCCCTCGCGCAAGTCGGACATGCTACGTAAAACCATGCTGACCGTGAACGAGGAATTTCCGCACAGCAGCCTGCAACCCTTAGGATTTGACGGCGAGCTGATCGGCACCCTGGTACCTAAGTTCATTCCGAGGTTCATCGCCCGCCAGATCGGTGCGCGCGCCTATGGCTTCTTCCTGCAGACCGAGGACGGTTCTGTCGGGGAGAATCGCGTCCTCGAAATTACTGACCCGAAGACCGGCGAGGTGATTCCGGTGCTCGATTACGATGAGAACCGCACACCGCAGGCCTCTCACGAGCACCGGCGCTTCGTGCGCGCCTTCCAGTTGAGTCTGTTGAAGATCGGCATTCCGAGCTTCAATCAGCGCATCGGCCTCAACGGCACCGCGCATGTTTGCGGCACCCTGATGGCGGGTCATAATTCCGGCGATTCCGTGGTGGACTCGCGCGGCGCGGTTTTCGACGTCAACGGACTCTACGTGGCCGACGGCAGCATTCTGCCGCGAATCAGCCGGGTCAATCCTTCTCTGTCAATCTATGCCTGGGGATTGCGGCTCGGCACCTTGCTCGGCCAGCAACTCTTGAAGCCGGCGCCTCAGTTCCCACGGGATACTCCGGCGGGTATGGGCGTATGAAGAGCGCCCGCACTGCGCTGATCGTGTATTCGGCCATGTTCTGGGCCTTGTTTGCGTTGACTGGCAGTTCCGCGAGCGCGGTGCCTTCGCTTGTCCAGGCGGTCGACTCCATTGCTATCCCAGTGCTCGATGCGGATCGTTCCATCGACTTCTACTCCCATGTATTGAGCTTTAAAAAAACTTCTGATCGTGAAGTGGCAGGTGATGGCTATGAGCATTTGTTCGGATTGTTCGGACTGCGCGCGCGGTTGGTTCGTATGCAGTTAGGCGACGAAACGATCGAACTCATGCAGTTCTTGAGCCCGCACGGACGGACCTTGCCCGCAGACTTTCGCAGTAATGACAGGATGTTTCAGCACATCGCCATCATCGTCAGCGACATGGACCAGGCGTTCGCCGTGCTGCGCGAGCACCAAGTAACATTTGCCTCGCCCAACCCGCAGGTCCTGCCGCCCTGGAATCGGAGCGCGGCCGGAATAGCGGCGTTCTACTTCAAGGATCCCGACGGCAACCCCCTTGAGATCCTGCACTTTCCGCCGGACAAGGGTGCGCCTAAGTGGGGTCAGTCAGCAAATCGCTCCGCAGCGCCCACGCTGTTTCTCGGGGTCGACCATACCGCAATCGTCGTCGCCCACACGGAGGAGAGCTTGAAGTACTATCGCGACTTTTTAGGGATGAAAGTGGCCGGCGAGAGCCACAACTACGGTCCCGAACAAGAGCGCTTGAACAACGTGTTTGGCGCGCATTTGCGCATTACCGCGTTGCGGGCACAAAGCGGTCCCGGGGTTGAACTGCTTGAGTATCTGGCGCCGCGGACCGGGCGTCCCTATCCGCCCGACAGCGTCGCGAGCGATCAATGGCAGTGGGTGATCAATATGCGCGCCCGGACCGAAACCACGCTGGAGTCGGTAGCTCACCTTCGCGACCAAGGCTGGATATCGAACAAGCCCACAACCTTGGACGACAGTGCGCTTGGGTACAGCCAAGCGTTTATGTTGCGCGACCCGGATGGACACGTCGATAATTTGATCCTGCAGTAGCCGCGGCCAATCCGCTATGGCAATCCGGCGCGGCTTGGATACACCAGCCGCGTGGAAACACGTTATCCCTGCTTGTCGCGGCAGGGGGACTTAAGACGCGCGATCACGGCCTGGTGTCGATCCTTCGATCGAGTGCGCTGCTGGCGGAGGGGCTGCCGGATGCGCCTGACGCACGGGTGGGATTCTGGTTGAAAGTGCGCCTGCTCGCAGCGGCGTCGGGGGTCGAGTCGGCTCTCCTTAAGCACGCGGGATCGATGTCGTCGCTCGACTCTCTGTTCGCCGAAATGGTCGAGCACCATCGTGGTTCGATGGAGGAAAAGCACCGCCTTGCGCAGCTCATGGAGATCTTGTTTTCAACGCTGTGCGCAGACTCAGCAGGTGTATCTGCCGTCCTCGCGGACGGCACGGTCGAAAGGGGATCACACGCCCTCGTCACACTGCCGGTCGGCGTGCTTCAATCCGGTGCGGTGCGCTTTGAACCACCGTTGCCGAACACCCATCGTGATGCGCTGAATGCCGTGAACCCAGGCCGGTTCGAGAAAGTGATCTTGCGCTACGAGGAACGCTGGTGGTCGGAGTTGGGACGCGGTGCGCTGCGGCTTGGCGGCACCGCACGGGATCTGCCGCTCTGGATTGATTTCAGCGCGCCAGCCGGCGCGCCGACCCTGATCGGACTGTGCGGCGGCGGCCGGGTCGATGCGTTGCTCGATGGCGTCGGGCGCGGTCGTGTAACTGACTGGGCCGATTCGTCGCTCCGACGAATGGTGGGCCGAACGCCGCCGGCGCCGCTCGCCGTGCACGTAACCGGCTGGCGTGACGACCCCTTCACGCGCGGGGCCTACTCGTCGCTGCGGCCGGGTGCGCCGCGCCGCGTGGCGCTCGATCTGGCTGCGCCGCACGCCGGGCGCGCGCTGTTCGCGGGCGAGCATGCCTCGATAAATCGCGCGGGGACGGTCGATGGAGCGCTGCTGACCGGCGTGCGCGAGGCATGCCGGCTGCTCGGGCGCAAACAGGTACTGTTTCGTCCACTGCGAACGTAAAGCTCATCAATTCAAGATCTAAGCGACGGCAAAGCGCATCATCTCGTAACGAACCCCGGCTCAGCAATTTGTGCCCTCCGGTGCCTTGGCCACCGCAGGTGCCAGGGCCGATCCCGTGATGAGGCGGATGCCGCCACCGAACGTCAAATACGCCCAAAACCAATTGATCATAGTCGAGACACGATTGCGCAAGCCGACCAGGAATCCCACATGCACAATGCCCCACAACCACCAAGCGGGCGCGCCCCACAGTTTGATGGCGCCGAAGTCGGCCACCGCAGACTTGCGGCCGATGGTCGCAAGACTGCCGAGGTGCTTGTATTTGAACGGAGTCGATTCGGATCGGCCGATCGCGGCGCAAATGCGGCGCGCGACATACTGACCGCCTTGCTTTGCCGCAGGGGCAAGCCCCGGAACCGGCTTACCGTTCCAGCCGGCGCTCAGCGCCGTATCGCCGATGGCGTAGACGCCATCCAATCCTGGCACGCTAAGGTCCGCGCCCACTTTGACACGGCCAGCGTTGTCCGCCGCGCATTGGAGCCAGACGGCGGCCGGTGAGGCCATCACGCCCGCCGCCCACAGCACGGTTCGAGCCGCAATGCGCCGTCCGCTGACCAAGACCCCATCCGCATCGATTTGTTCGACGCGGCTGCCAATCAGCACTTCGACGCCCAATTTCTCGAGCGAACGTTGCGCGACGCCGGAGAGCTTCTCATCAAAGGTGGGGAGGATTCTCGGCGCCGATTGCACGAGCACGACACGAGCGCTGGCCGGATCGAAGCGCCTGAACTCCTTGTCCATGCCATAACGCGCCAGCTCAGCAATGGCGCCGGCGAGTTCCACGCCAGTCGGGCCGCCGCCGACGATCAAAAATGTCAGCAGCGACTCGCGCTCCACCGTATCGTCGGTGGCCTCCGCGAGTTCGAAAGCCGTGAGCAATTTTCGGCGTATTTCAGTCGCATCCTCGATGCGCTTCAGTCCCGGCGCAAACGCCGACCATTCATCTTTCCCGAAATAGCTGTGCGCTGCGCCGGTAGCCAGCACCAGGTAATCGTAAGGCAGCTCCTTGTTGCCGAGCCGCACGAGTTTTCGCTGTGTATCTACACCGGTTACGGTACCGAGCAACACTCGCGTGTTGAACGAGTCGCGAAACAGCGGCCGCACTGGCGCCGCAATGTCGCTAGGATTGATGGCCGCGGTCGCCACCTGATAGAGGAGCGGCTGGAACAGATGGTAATTGGCGCGGTCCACCAAAGTGACCGATACGCGCTTGTTGCGCAGTTCGGACGCGCAACTCATGCCGCCGAACCCCGCGCCCACGATCACCACCCGCGGCAGGCCGTCGAGCGCGAAGGCCGCCTTGCCGGCCAACCCGGGGAAGCGGCGCTTGAGCGATGCGCCGATGGCGGCATCGAGCGACAGCCAACCGGCGCCATGCACAATCAGCAGGGCCAGGATCATCAGCAAGTACACATCGTCCGTCAGGCGCGGATCCATCATAGCGCTGCACAAAGTGAAGAGCGCCAGCGCGAGGGACCATTGGCGCGTCAGCAGCCCCGGCAGCAAGAGCGCGCCGCTCACCACTGCGAGAGTCGATGTTCCATAGTGAGCAGATGTGCTGAGCGGCAGCAGCGTCCCGGACTCGGGCGCAGCCACCCGCAGCAGCGTGCAGGCCATCCATATGCGCACGCCGCTCAAGTACATGGGGCTCAACTTGAGCCTGACCCACGACGAAGCCCTCACGATGCGCGGCGCGAGCGGCAAGGCGCTGTCGGCGAGTCCCCGCCGCAGCAGGTTGTCCAGCGAAATTGGGCCCGCGCCCTGGAGCGCGTACCAACCGAATAACACGGCCCAGAACAATTGATTGTCGAACGGCAGATAGTTGAACTGAATGACCAGCGTTAGGATCAGCATCGGTATCGCGGCATAGCGTGACAGCAGGCCCAGCACTAAAAATACCGGCGCGATCAATTCGATGCTGGCGCCGGTATAGGCCGCGGTGACCGGATTCATCCAGGACACCGGGTATTCATTGGCCGCCAGGTTGAGCGCGGTCTGCCAGTGAGTCACTTTGATAACCCCGGACACGAAGAAAATCTGCCCAAGCCAAACTCGCATGCCAAGATCAATGATGGGCCACCCCGCGACCTTCAACATGTGGAAGAAGTTCGAGTTCAGACTGACACGTCTCGCGAGCCAGGTCGCAGCGAGAGACGGTTGCGTGGCTTGCTGGGTTGCCATTGGGGTGTTCCTCAGGATGTCGACTGATCGAGGAGTTGGGCGACGAAGGGGGAGGAGGCGACGATGAGCATTCCCTGGCGCCGCAGGATAGAGAGCAATTCAATACTCTCGGCATCAATATAGTCCACCTCCTCGAGGTTCAAACGCATACGCTCGATCGGCGTGCCCCCGTTAAATAGCGCCTTGAACTCAGGCAACCAGGGTGCCATCAGCTTGCCTTCCAAGCGGAGCGTCGAGATGCCAGCGGCTTCTGTCTTTTCAATTCGCAGCATGGTCCTGGCTTTTGGTGGTTGACCTACTCAACCTTAAGCAAGAGCCGGGCCATCTTCGACGAGCTCCGTGTATCAATGAAAGTCATTGTTTTATAACAACTAAGGCCCTTAATCGGGCCATAGGTGAACTGCGGGCAGGAGGCCGTGCCACGGTGCGCGGCGGAATTCCACTGAGGGCGGTGGGTTGCCTCGGACGATTCCCGTCTGACTACTGGCTGGTACGTGTAATTCCAAGCTTTTTCATGCGATGACGGAGCGTCGCGGGCTTTACGCCCAGACGCACCGCGGCGCCCCGAGGGCCCTCGATCACCCAGTTGGTATCCCGCAAGGTATTCAGAATATGCACGCGCTGCACGAGGTTGAGATTGCCGGAAACTGCCATTTCGCTATCATCCGCTTTGAGCAACTCGCCCTGTTCCGACTCGGGCGCCGGCGCGCGCACCGTCAAGCCCACCGCTTCCGGCTCGATTCGCAGCACCGGGGTGGTGGAGAGAATCAACGCGCGCTCGATGATATTCTCCAACTCGCGAATGTTTCCAGGCCACGGATACGCCGACAGGTGTTGCAGCGTTTGTGAATCAATTGATTCGATCCGCCGCCCGATACGCGGACCGTATTTCTGTACAAAGAAATGCACCAGCAGCGGGATATCTTCCGCTCGCTCGCGTAGCGCCGGCATGTTGATGGGAAACACGTTCAGCCGGTAGTACAGATCGGCGCGGAAATCTCCCTCCTTAACGGCCTTCTCCAGCATGCGATTGGTCGCGGCAATCACGCGCACGTCGCATTTGATGGTTTGGCTTCCGCCAACTCGTTCAAATTCGCGCTCCTGCAATACGCGCAATAGCTTGACCTGCACGTCATTCGGGACCTCGCCGATTTCGTCGAGAAAAATGGTGCCCCCATGCGCCAGCTCAAAACGTCCGATGCGGCGCTGAATCGCGCCGCTGAATGCGCCGCGCTCGTGGCCGAACAACTCGCTTTCCACCAATCCCGCCGGCAGCGCCGCGCAATTGATCTTGATGAAGGGCTTGTCGGCGCGGGTGCTGTTGGAGTGAATGGCACGCGCGATTAGCTCCTTGCCGGTGCCTGTTTCACCCCAGATCAACACCGACGCGTCGGTGGGCGCCACGCGATTCACTCGCCCGAGCACCTTCTGCAGCGCGGGGCTTGCACCCACGATTTCCTCGAAATTGTGAACCGACTTGAGTTCTTCCTGTAAATACAGATTCTGCTCTTGCAGTCGGGCCTGCTCCTGTTCCATCAGAATGCGCTCGGTAATATCGACAAACATCGTGCGCGTGTACGTGCCGCTCGGATCAGGCTTCGACCACCATTGAATCCACAGGGGCGCGCCGGTATCCTGGCGCTGCATTTCCAACACCACGCCGCTGGTGTCTGTTCCCTTGCCTACCGAGGCAAACGCTTCGTCAAAGCGACGCTTTGCGCTGGGGGTATCGGGTATGAACGAGCGTCCGAACGTCCCGACGACATTTTCCGCTTTGATCCCCAGCGATCTCAATGCAGCGCGGTTGGCGCGAATGAATTGCGAATCTAAACCTTCGTGCACGTAAGCGATGGGCGCCTCCTCGAACAAGTCCCTGAATCGATCTTCGCTCTCGCGCAATCTTGATTCCGCTCGCAACCGATCTAGTTCCGCGGCGGCCCGCGCCGCAAATATTTGAAAAATGAAAAACTTGCGCGGATCCGCCGGCATGGGATTTTCATCGAATACACAGAGGTGCCCAAGTGCTGTGCCCTCATGC
The DNA here is from genome assembly GCA_038226325.1 of Steroidobacterales bacterium. GTDB lineage: Bacteria > Pseudomonadota > Gammaproteobacteria > Steroidobacterales > Steroidobacteraceae > Bog-1198. Next base: position 67,091 of record JBBRQO010000025.1, read on the forward strand.
GACAGGAGGGGTACCCCTAGATAACTCTCGATGCCAACTTCGCGTGGAAATTTCGCTTGCACGCCGCTCACGTGGTGGCATATCTCGCCGCCCACCACCTCCTCACAGGGAGTTCCGCGCAATTCAAAGTCAATATTGGGAACTATGCGGCCCCCTTTCCAGTAGGCGAGCGTCCTGACGCGATTGTGTGCCGAAAACTCCGCAATGAAAGCGTGACTTGCGTCTAGCGCCAGAGACATGTGGCGCACCAGATTGCGCAAAAAATCATCGCCCACCGAACTCGCCGTGCCTTCGACCACCGCGCGGAGCCAAGCAACCTCGTCCGGCTGCAGAGCCATCGCTGTGGGCCCGGAACTTCGCTCACCCGCCATTTAGTCTCTCCGTTCTAACGAATGGGTCATACGAAGCATCCCCGTGAGCACGTGTAGTTGGGTACACCCTTTACCTCATACGGCTGAATGATTAAGTACCGATGCACGCTCTTCTCGGTAGGCGTTCACGGTCTATCAATAGACCGGGGAATTAGCCGCTATATTTCTCGAATAACAAGGTATCCGCTAGCCCGCCGTTATCGGCTGAAGCCCCGCTGCCGTAATGTCCAAATTCTCCGACGACACCGGTAAAGGTGCAACCAGATTGTTCAATGAGCCGCGAGAGCTGACAATTCGAAGTACTCATCGGCAATGTCTTCCTTGATGACACCCTTTCACTTCTTGCTGATGATGTTCGCTGGGTGGGTCAACCGTCATCAGTTGGACATGATCGAGTATCTGTAGGAAGAAAACCGCGTGCTGAAGGGGCGGTTGGGCGGCCGGCGCATTCGCTTCACCGATGCCGAGCGACGCCGCCTCGCCAGAAAAGCGCAAGCGCTCGGGCGCAGGGTGTCGAACCAGCTCGAGACACTGGTGACGCCGGATACGCTTTTGCGCTGGTACCGGGAACTGGTGGCGGCGAAATGGGACTCCAGCCATCGGCGCGGCCCGGGACGGCCTCGCATCATGGAGACAATTGCAGATTTGGTCGTGCGAATGGCGCTGGAGAATCCCTCGTGGGGATACACGCGAATCCGCGGTGCGCTCGCCAATCTGAGGCACGAGGTTGGACGCGGCACGATTGCCAACATTCTCAAAGAGAACGGGATCGTCCCCGCGCCCGAGCGAAGCAAGCAGACCCGATGGTCGGCCTTCCTGAAGGCTCACTGGGAGTGCCTCACCGCGACGGACTTCCTGAGTGTGGAGGTGTGCACGCTCAAGGGTCTGGTCACGGTCTACGTCCTATTCTTTATCGACATCGCGTCGCGGTCAGTACACATTGTTGGCATCACAGTTCATCCTGACAGCGCGTGGATGAGGCAGGTGGCGCGTAATATCACGGCCGTCGGCGATGGATTCCTCTGCGGCAAGCGGTACTTGATTCTCGACCGGGACGCGAAATACTCCCCTGAGTTCTGCAACTTCCTCGTCCGCGAGGGCGTCGATGTCATTCGACTCCCGCCGCGAAGTCCTAACTTGAATGCTTTCGAAGAGCGGTTCGTGCGCTCCATAAAAGAAGAGTGTTTGAACCGAATGATCTTCTTCGGACAGGCATCGCTGCAACACGCAGTCCGGCAGTACACGATGCATTATCACGGTGAACGCAACCATCAAGGGCTCGACAACCGACTACTGCGGCCCATGGCCGCGGATTTCGAGGGCAGTGTGAATATCAAACGGCGTGAGCGACTCGGAGGAATGCTCAGCTACTATCACCGCCAAGCCGCTTGGCGGGCTCCCGACTGAGATTCCGGACATTACGGTCACACGCGAACGCCCCACCTTGGCACTAGAATGCCAAAGGTTTTGCGCGCAAACGTAACGCCTTAACCGTGAGAATCGATTAAATGCGGCACACACATCTGACACAGACTAGATTTCGAATATAACTTATTGATTTGACTGGTGGTGAGAGAGACCACCGAAAAGTCCAGTTAAGCTCATGATAAATCAGGTGTTCGGGGATGGTCGCCGGCGAAGTTTTCCCCATAGTGCTCCCCATCGTGAATCAAATCCGAAAAATGCGACGCTGGAGTGCGCCCTAG
>JBBRQO010000026.1:0-63520 GCA_038226325.1 Steroidobacterales bacterium
ATCTGACCGAGCTCGGGCGGCTGAGGGTCGTTGCGCCGACGGTGACAGCGGACGATTCGCGGCAGCATGACGCGCAGCAAGGGGGGCATGTACTCGAGCCGGCGACAGGTCTGCACCGCAATGTCTGGGTTTTCGACTTCAAGAGTCTATACCCCAGCATCATTCGAACTTTCAATATTGAACCTCTGTCCTACGTGGAGGCAGCGCCGCCGGGCGCCGATCTGATCCGCACGCCGGGCGGTGCATTTGCACGCGAGCCGGCCATCTTGCCCCGCATGCTCGACGTGCTGTTCCCGCGGCGCGAGGCCGCCAAAAATGCCGGCGACGGCGTGGCGTCAAATGCGATCAAGATCTTGATGAATTCCTTTTACGGCGTGCTGGGCGCGCCGTCCTGCCGCTTCTACAACACGGCGCTGGTCAATGCCATCACGGGCACGGGCCGCGAGCTTTTGCTGTGGTCGAAGGCGTGGTTCGAGACGGCCGGGTTCAAGGTGCTGTACGGCGATACCGACAGCCTGTTCGTCGATTCGGCCGCCGTTGATCCGGGTCTGGCACGCCAACTCGCACAAGAGCTTGTCGTCGCGCTGAACGCCGATCTTAACCGCCATATCGGCGATCATTGGCGTGTAGCGAGCCGCTTGGAGCTTGAATACGAGAAACTGTATCTGAAACTGTTCCTGCCGCGTGCCCGCCACAGCACACGCGGAGCCAGCAAGCGCTATGCAGGTCTCCTCGGCGGCGCCGCTGCCGACAGCGTGGAGTTCATCGGGATGGAAGTCGTGCGCCGCGATTGGACCGCGCTTGCCAAGCAAGTGCAGCGCGAGCTCTACCAGCGCTTGTTCACCGACCAATCAGTGGACTCCTATCTTGCCGAGGTGGTGAAGAAAGTGAGAAACGGTGAGCTGGATGCCTCGCTGGTGTATCGCAAGAATCTGCGCAAGGGGGCCGAAGAGTACACCGCAACCACACCGCCGCACGTGGCCGCGGCGCGCAAGTCCACGCAGCCGCCTGGCCGGTTAATCAGCTATGTCATGACCACGGCCGGTCCCGAGCCGCTCGACAATGTGCGCCACGGACTGGATCGAGAGCACTATGTGCAGAAGCAGGTGAAGCCGGTGGCGGAGCCGGTACTAGCGACTTTGGGATTGGATTTCGAGCGCGTGATCGGCGACAGTCGGCAGCTGGATTTGTACTAATCCGTGCCCACTAAGAAAACTGTCGACGCGCTGTTCCGACCCTTGAGTGCGAGGCGCCCCGGGTCGCGGCGCGTGCCGCCCGACGAAAATCCCGCACTCGAGGCGATGTGGCATGTGGTGTGCGCTATTCCGCGCGGGCAGGTCTCGACTTATGGCGCGGTTGCGCGAGCCGCCGGATTTCCGGGCCGGGCACGGCTCGCGGGGCTTGCCTTGAAGGTGGCGCCCGAGGCAGCGAACATTCCCTGGCATCGGGTGGTGGGTGCGGGCGGTCGCATCGTGTTTCCGAAATTCTCGCACGCGCGACGTGAGCAAAGTCGGCGTCTGCGCGCTGAGGGAGTGCCGGCAAAGAATGGTCGCGTACCGCTTGCTGCCATGACACAGCTGGACGAGCGGTAGGCACCCTTAGACATAATCCCACGCCCCCCGACAGAGCGCTGTCACGGGCCTGAATCACGCACGTTATGGTCATTGCACGCACGCAACGTTCATTGCGTGACGCAGTTAACGCCGCCCTTGCGTTTCGCAGCATAGCTTTGTGCCCCTTCGATTCGTCCAAGGCTTGCCATGCGACTAGCCCGCTATTCAATATTTCTCGGAGTTTGGCTGTTGCTGCTGTCAGGTTGCGGCTCTGGTTCCTACAGCAGCAGCCGAGGCACCGACAACGGCAGCGGCAGTGGCTCAAGCAGCGGTGGCACGGGGGCCAACCCGCCCGCCAATCCGATCGGCGGCACTCCCGGTCCCACCGGCACCAACAATCTGGTGATTGCAACGCCGTCGGTTGGTGGCGTGGTATCTGTTGCGGTCGGCGCCGCGCAGACGGTCAGCATTACCTTCACCTCGAGCGACGGCAAGCGCATCTCCGGGTTTGGAATATCGGGAACACTGGCAACGCTTCCGACCGAATGGAGCGGCCCGGTCAGTTTTGCCTGCGCAGCCGTGAGCGCGGGCAGCGGTTGCGTGCTGAATCTGAAGTATGCGCCGACTGCCGTCGCCGCCGGCACACTCACCATCGACTATGTGTTTGTGGACAATTCGAGCATGCCGAGCACGGGCGGCTCGGTGACCATCGCATACGCCGCTACCGCGCACAACAATGTCATCGCCACGGCCTCGCCGACCGGAGAGATCAACGCTGCAGTCGGCGGGAGCAGCCGGTCGGTAAATGTCAATTTCATCACCGATGACGGCAACGTCGCCACGGACCTTACGCTAACCACCGACATGTCGGGTATAGCGGGTTGGAACATGGCCGTTGCAGGGTTCTCATGCGCCATCGTCAGCACGGGCAGCGGCTGTCAGTTGCCGCTGACATTCGCGCCGTCCGCCGCCGCTCGCGGCACTCTTGTGCTGAATTACAGCTACACCGACGGCTCCGGAGTGGCGAGGACAGGGACGCTGAATATTCCGTATTCCTCCACGTCCCAGGCTGGTGTGGTAGCTAATGCCACGCCCGCCGCTCAAATCAATGCCGCCATCAATTCGGCCGGACAGGCTGTCGCCGTGAGCTTCACCACTGCCGATGGCAAGCCGGCCGCCGGTCTGTATGTGACATCCGCCTTGACCGCCCTGCCAGCGGGATGGAAGAGCGCCTCCAACGCCTTTACGTGCAACAGCGTGGGCTCCGGCAATGGATGCCAATTGCACCTGACCTATGCCCCTCTGGTGTTGGCGGGGGGCACCCTCATATTGAATTACGCTTACACCGATGCCGGAGGTGTGGCCAGGACCGGATCACTGAACCTCCCTTACGCGGCGACAACCAACGACAATTCAGTCGCGACAGCATCGCCGACCGGGCAGATCAATGCCGTGGTCGGCTTGGGTACCCAGGCGGTCTTGGTCACTTTCACCACCGATGATGGCCGAATCGCGACCGCCTTGCAGTTGACGAGCAGCTTGGCCGCGCTGCCTGCAGATTGGAGTACCAGCGTAACGTCTTTCGCCTGCAGCGGCTTCAGCAGCGGCAGCCTTTGTCAGCTGCCGTTGAGCTACGCTCCTACCGCAGCGGGGAACGGTACCTTGATCCTGATGTACTCGTACAACAACAATGCCGGCGAGCCTATGACGGGTTCCGTGAACATTGCGTATCAGGCGACGACGGACGACAACATCGTCGGCACACCAAGCCCCACCTCGCTTGCCGTCAGCAGCGGCAGCAGCACGCCCGTCATCGTCACGTTCACGACAGATGACGGCAATCCCGCGAGCGCTTTGTCGGTGACGTCAGATCTCACCGCTCTGCCAAGCGGCTGGAGCAGTGGCACCCCTGTCCTCGCCTGTGGGGTGGTGAGCACCGGCAGCACCTGCCTGTTGAACTTGACGTATGCCCCCACGGCGGCAGACAGCGGCTCGCTGTCCCTGACCTATAGCTACAAAAACGACTCCGGCACGATCAAGACCGGCTCCGTCAGCATTCCATACACCGCAACACCGTAAGCGCCGCGGTAACGCGCGCTACTATCGTGCGCGCTGCGCACCGGACGCACGCGAACATGGCGGAGAAGCGGGCTGTGCAATGTGGCGGCGCGCAAGTTCGGGGGTTTGAGTTCTTGGCATGAATGTTGCTGATACATCTTAGTGTATTATAGGGCGACTATACCGTGAGGGGCCGCAGCGGTAATCACGCCCCACATTTGCAGTATCCGGTTCACCCTATGCGCTTGCCGTCGCTCAAGTTTTTGAAGACCTTTCAGGTCGCGGCCAAGCTGCAAAGCTTCAAGGCGGCCGCCGAGGAACTCTTCGTCACTCCGTCGGCCGTCAGTCATCAGATCAAGGCGCTCGAGGAGCAGCTTGGAGTGGCCTTGTTCGAACGCGGCGTGCGCTCGCTGACGTTGACGGACGCGGGCGCCCACTACCTCGAACATATCAACGATATTTTCGCCAAGCTAGAATCCGTCACCGAGCAACTGCAGGTGCGATATGGGCGCACCATCATCCGCTTGAATGTGCCGCCGTTTTTTGCCAACGAACTGTTGTTGCCGCGATTGTCTTCATTCTCCCAGGCCCTCGAAGAGACGGATATCCGCATCGAGACGACTTTCTCCGCGCCGAAGACGCATCCGCCGGAAGCGGACCTCTCCATTGTCGTGGGCTCGGGTCCCTGGGACGGCCTGACGGTTCACGAGCTGTTTGCGCAGAGCTTCATCGCCGCGTGTTCGCCGGCATTCCTGCTGGAGAATCCCATCAACTCCTACCGCGATTTGAACGGCAAGTCATTGCTGCTGCATGAGGAGCGGCGTGATGCTTGGGAGCGCTGGGCGACCGGCTTGGGGATCGAGCCCATCAAACCTAACCGGCTGGTGCGTCTCGACACCATGTCGGCGGTGGTGCTTGCCGCCGAGCAGGGCGTCGGTGTTGCATTGGTTCCCTCTCGCCTGAGTGCGGATCGCTTCATCGCCGGCGGCCTGGTGAAATTATTCGATGCGGAATTGACCACCAACGAGAGCTATGTGCTGCTGCATCGGCCCGAAGACCGCGAGCGCGAGGATTTGCAGGAACTGACGCGCTGGATCTTGAGCGAGTGCCGCGTCGCTTGAGGTTCGCGCCGGGTGATTGGCGGCCGGTGCCCTATAGGTGAGGAAAGCGTCAATGGCGGAAAAGATTTCTCGTTTGTCCGAGCGGTGAGCGCCGCCTATGGTGTGTGTGGGGTGTTGGTATTTTCAAGCACTAAGGAATGCCAATGAACTTTCGCATAATCTCTCTCTCCGCCGCTGCAATCGCTGCACTGTCTCCCGCGATATCGAATGCCTCGCCTGAAAAGGAAGCGCTCAATGCCTGCGCCGCCGCCTTCGCCGGCAGCTTAGCCGCGCCCGGCGCCGCCGTGCCCACCTTCAAAGTCATCGATGGCAGCGCGGGCAACACCGGATCAGTGAGTGATTTCTGGGGCCACAACTACACCTTTGATTTGTACGCCAACAGTCAAAAGACTGGGTTGCCGATCGCACGCGCGAGCTGTTCCACGAATACGCGCGGCTCGGTCGTTTCGCTGTCTGCGCTGCCATTGCAGGCCGCACCGCCGACGCTCGCCCGGGAGTAGCGCCGCTCGGCAACGATAGCCACTTGCCACCTGCGCGGCTGCGGCGCAAGCCGTAGCCGCGGCGGCTGGCGGGTTGCGTGCCGCCGGCGTATAAATTCGCCATGAATATCACAGCCAATGGCTTACCGCGTGCCGCCGCTCTGGAGTTGGTGGTTGCAGTGGCAGAAGATGATGTGATTGGGCGAGGCAATCAATTGCCCTGGCATCTGCCGGCCGATTTACGGCATTTCAAATCGCTGACCCTGGGCAAACCCGTGCTAATGGGCCGCAAGACCTATGAATCCATCGGTAAGGCCCTGCCGGGCCGGATGAATATTGTGCTGAGCCGTTCAGCGGAATTCATGCCGGACGACTGCACCGTCGTGAAATCCTTAGACGCGGCACGAGCCGCGACGGGCGGGGAGCCGGCTTTGATGGTGATCGGCGGCGCGGAAATTTATCGGCAATGCCTGCCATTCGCCCGCCGCATCCATCTCACCCTGGTGCACGCCCAAATCGCGGACGGCGACACAAAGTTTACGGGCTGGCGCGGACCGGAGTGGCATGCCTCGTCAAGCGAACGCCACGCTTCGGATGACAAACATGGCTATGCCTACAGTTTTATCACTCTCGAGCGCAGCGGGCCGGGCAGCATCAATTGATGGGCGCGAGCCTGGCGAGGATTTCGCGTTCAGCCCGCCCGTAGTCGACGTCGCCAAGATTATCGACCGCGCCTGCGGTCAGCTCAGCCAGCAGCTGAGTCTGCACCGTGCCGCGTTCGAGCGCCGTTCGATATGGGATCTCGTGATGGAACATGACCATGGAGTAGCGCGGGATGAAGCGTTGCGGAAAGCGCCGTTCAAGCTCCAGCGCTAGCGCCTGCTGCAGCTGAAACTTGAGATCAGCTACTCGTTCCCGCATCTCGAGATAATTGTCGAGCGCCATCTCGGCGATCGCATCGGTATTGGGTTTGCGTAGGGCGCCGAATTCGGCGAACACGCGCTCCCAAGAGGAATGGCGGGCCATGCAGCCATCGAATTCCACGCAATCCTCGAAGCAGCAATTCATGCCTTGGCCGTGAAACGGCACAATGGCGTGCGCCGCGTCGCCGATGAGCGCCGCCATATCCCGAAGCGCCCAAGGAGCAGCCGACACGGTCCCCAGAAACCCTACGGGATGGCTTTGGAATTCCGCGACGCAATTGGGCATCTTGCCCCAGGCGTCCGGAAAATAACGTGAGAAGAAACTTTCGATTGCGCCATTCTCGGTCAGCGACTCGAAGCTGATCGCGCCGTGCTTGGCGAGAAAAAGCGTCGCGGTGAAGCTGCCGTCCTCGTTCGGCAATGCAATCAACATGAATTTGCCACGCGGCCAGATGTGCAAGGCATCGGCCGCCATGGGGTATTTGCCGCCGGCGGCGGCAGGAATGCATAACTCCTTGTAGCCGTGCTCGAGGTCTGTTTCTTGAGCTTCGATCAGATGCTGTGCGCTCATGCTACGGCGCATCGAAGAGCCGGCGCCATCCGTCGCGAGCATGGGCTGCATGGGTACGCGGATCAGCCGGTCACGACGCAGATCGCGTATCAGCGCCATGCCCGTGTCGAATTCGGCCGCCTCGAGCCGGTGTTCGAAATGAATGGTCACACCAGGTCGGCGCGCCGCAATGTCAAGCAGGGTTTGATTGAGCCGATGCCGCGAAATCGAGTAGATCAATTCGCTGGGCCGCTGCCCGTAGGGCTGTAGCGAGGTGTCTCCCTCGACACCATGAATGAGCCGGCCGCGCATGGGCAGTAGAGTGTGTTGCAAATCCTGGAACACTCCCGCCATTCGCAGGGCGTGAATGCCGCGGTCCGCCAGCGCCAGATTGATGGATCGTCCGGATTCGGCGGGTCTTTCTCTCGGGTCGATCCGGCTTTCGTACAATTCCACCAAATGGCCGCGGCGCTGCAGCAGGATGGCGAGCAGCGCGCCGGTGGGGCCCGCCCCGCAAATACGAATCACCGGCCCTTCAGCGTTCACCGGCGCACGGCGTGCGACAAGGCCTCGACCGCGGCGAGCACATCGCTGTACGAGTTATAGAGCGGGGCCGGCGCCAGTCGCAGCACGTCGGGTTCGCGCCAGTCGCCGACCACGCCGGCTGCTTCGAGCAGCTCATGACATTGCTTGGCCGCCGCCGCCGGCTGCGCTATTCGCAGGCTCAGTTGGCAGCCGCGCTCTGCCGCAGCGGCCGGGGTGATGACTTCCACCAGCCGCTCGAGTCGGGTTTCAATCAGCCGCTGTAGAAATCCGGTGAGTGCTATGGATTTTTCGCGGATGCGGCGCATGCCGGCGCGCTGGAAGATTTCCAAAGAGGCAAGCAGCGGCGCGGTCGCGAGCACCGGAGAATTGCTGATCTGCCAGCCTTGCGCACCGGCAATGGGAAGGAACTGCGGTCCCATCTGAAATCGCGTCTGCGGGTCATGTCCCCACCAGCCGGCGAACCGCGGCACGTCGCTGTGCGCATGGCGTTCGTGCACGAAGCAGCCGCCCACGGCGCCGGGACCGGCGTTGAGATATTTGTAATTGCACCAAACGGCGAAATCCACATTCCAGTCATGCAGATTCAGCAAGGTATTGCCGATGGCGTGGGCAAGATCCATCCCCACGGCGGCACCGGCACGGCGCGCTGCGGCGGCCAGCGGCTCAAGGTCCAATGCCTGCCCGGTAAGATATTGAACGCCGGGCAACAGAACCAGCGCCAGCCTGTTGCCTTCCTGCTCGATGCGGCGGATCACATCCTCCGTTCGCAAGGTCCTCTCGCCGGAACGGGGCTCGATCTCGATCAGATGCTCAGCCTCATTCAAGCCGTGAAATGCCAGCTGCGATACGACGGCATACCGATCCGACGGGAAGGCTGATTTTTCGATCAGCAGGCGATTGCGGTCGCGATCCGGCCGGAAAAAACTCACCATCATCAGGTGCAGATTCACCGTCAGCGAATTCATCGCCACCACTTCGGCTGCATGTGCACCGACCAATGCTGCAAGGGGGGCGGCGGCTTGCTCGTGGTACTTGATCCATGGACGCTGCGCAGTGTGATGCCCAAGCACCCCTAAGCGCTGCCAATCCTTCAGCTCCTCATGAACATATTGCGCGGCTGCCTTGGGCTGAAGCCCGAGCGAATGGCCGCAGAGATATATCGAGCGCCGCCCCGTGTCGTCGAACGGGTGATGGAATTGATCGGCAAAGGCAGCCAGTGGATCGGCCGCGTCCCGGGTTAGCGCATCCGCCGCATCGGGCGTCACTTGTGCGGCGCCTGCATGACGGTGCCGCAGACACTGCAGGTACGATTCGCGGCGCTTGCATAGAACCTGGTAAAAATTCCGGGCAGCTGCGTTTCGATATTGCTGACCGCGACGTGTTCTAAGTGCAGGCGGTGTCCGCAGTGCTCGCAATACCACGAGAAACCATCCAGCTCCTGCGGACCGCGGCGCCGTTCGACGACGATCCCGACGCTGCCTGCGGGGCGCTGCGGCGAGTGCGGCACGTCCGGCGGCAGCAGGAAGATGTCGCCCTGGCGGATGGGTATGTCGGTGATCCGTCCGTTCTGCACGGTCTTGAGCACCATGTCCCCCTCCAGTTGGAAGAAGAGTTCCTCGCTCGGGTCGTGGTGATAATCCTTGCGGGCGTTGGGTCCGCCAACGGCCATGACCATGAAGACACTGTCCTGAAACAGCAACTTGTTGCCCACCGGGGGCTTGAGCAGATCGCGATTCTGTTCAATCCAGCGCTGCAAATTGAAGGGCGGGGCTACTTGCATGGAGACATTATAGCGGCGTCGTGAAACTTCGTTGCCTTCTGCGTAGTCGAACGGAGCGGAGGTTTGCCATGCGGTTTCACTGTTTATGCATCCTGCTTGGAACGCTGCTGTGCGCAGCGGCCCGGCCGGCCGGCGACGAAGGCGGCTCGCCGGTTGCTGCCGTATGGAAGGAGCAACATCTCAGCTTCTTCTACATGGGCCGCACCTCGCGCTATACCTGCGATGGCTTGCGGGACAAGGTGCGGGCCATGCTGCTGGATTTGGGGGCGCGTCGTGATTTGGCCATTACCGCTGTGGGTTGCGAGGATCCGGCCGCCGGTGTTCGCCAGGGTTCCCTCGGCCCAAGTTTGCACATGCTGTTCTCCACGCCGGCGTTGCCGGATGCTGCTGTCAAGCCCTTGCACGCGGGAGATCTGGCGGCGGTCAATGCGCGTTTCGAGACGTTTAGCATTACCAGCGACGCCTTTCGCAACATGGGCGTGGCCGATTGCGAGCTGGTCGAGGAGTTTGCGCACCAGATCTTGCCGAAGCTGGTCACCCGTAACGTCAAGCAGGACATTACCTGCGTCCCGCACCAGCAAAGCGGCGGCCGCTTTATGGTGAGGGGCGAGATATTGAGAAGTCTGCCGCAGGGCTAGGGGGTACAAGCCACCTGCACCGGCATGGCGTGCGGCACGTCGAGGCGCAGTGCGGTCAGTGAGCCACCCCAGACGCAGCCTGAATCGAGGCCGGTGACATTTCCCTGATCGAAAAATCCCAGGGTCGACCAGTGGCCGAAGATCACGCGCGGCCCACGCCAGCGCGCCGCCGGCGCCTCGAACCAAGGGATCAGCGATTTCGTCTGGGCTTTTCCCGGCGCACCTTTGGCGCGAAGCATCAATCGGCCTTGCGCGTCGACGTAGCGCAGGCGCGTAAAGCAGTTGGCGATGAATCGCAGCCGCGCTTCGCCTTGCAGAGCATCGTCCCACAAGTCCGGCTGATCGCCGTACAAGCGATCGAACAATTGTTTGGGGTCGTGCCGCAGCGCGCCCTCGAATTCGCGCGCGCTACGGCGCGCCATCGGCAAATCCCATTGTGGGGCCAAGCCTGCGTGCAGCATACAAACGTTGAGCGTCGGGTCTTCGTGAAACAATGGCAGACTTGCGAGCCACTCGAGCAGGGCAGCGCGCTCAGGCGCCGCCAAAATTTCGTGTAAAGTATCGTCGTTGCGCGGTTGGGCCGATCCAAACGCCACGGCTAAGAGATGAAGATCGTGATTTCCCAGGGTGACCGTGGCGGCATCGCCGAGCGAGCGAATTCTGCGCAGCACGCCCAGCGAATCGGGCCCGCGATTGACCAGATCACCGACAAACCACAGTTGGTCGCAATCCGTGGAGAATCGTACGGCTTTGAGCAGGCAGCCGAGTTCGGCGTTACAACCTTGCACGTCGCCGATTGCGTACACCGCCATCAGGCTGTCACCGGAATGGAAGCACGCATCGGGACGCGACTAGTGCAAAACTCCGGGCATCGCCAATCTGAATGGAGCGATCGGCGCATCGAATTGCTGCCCGTCGTCGGCCACCATCTGATAGCTGCCCTGCATGGTGCCGACAGGGGTTTCGATCACCGCGCCGCTCGAGTAGCGAAATCCCTGACCCGGCTTCAGATAGGGCTGTTCGCCGACCACGCCGTCGCCGCGCGTCTCCTTCACATTGCCATTCGCATCCGTGATGATCCAATGGCGCGTGAGCAGGCGTGCGGAAACCTGGCCCTCATTGCGTATGGTGATGGTGTAGGAAAATACAAAGCGCTTGTCACGAGGGTCCGACTGTTCCTCGATGTAAGAGGTTTCAACCTCGACGCGAATTCTGGGGTTGGCCGGCTCGATTGTCATGTCTTGCATCGCATCACTTCAAACGCACGGCCAACACGTCGCAGTGTGCGGCGTGCAGTACGGTGTCTTCGGTAAAATTTACCAGGATGGCGAGTCCATGACGTTCGCGGCTGCCGAGGACAATGAGATCCGCATTTTCTTCGTTGGCTACGCGCAGTATTTCCGCCTTGGTGTTGCCCGCTTCGACCCGCGAGCTGACGCGCGGCAGAGCGAGCCGCGTTATGAGTGCCCTCAATTTCTCCTGTGCGCGGTCGATGAGTTCCCCCTCGATTTGCGCCGTCGGCATCAATGACTCGCCCATGGGCTCGATCGGCACGAACTCCACGACATGTAAGGCAAGTATGGACGCATTCGAGTAGGCAGCCATCTCGCGTGCGGCAATGGCGACTTGTTCACTGTTCTGCGACAGATCCAGCAACACCAAGACTTTCTTGTAACCGGCCATGCGATCAAGTATAGCCGACCAGTCGGGAGTAATGGGCGGCGAGCAGACCGAATTGGGCTGGTGCCAGCGTCTCCGGCCGCAATTGCGGATCGATGCCGCAAGATTCAATATCCTGCGCGGCGAGCAGACCTTTCAGGGAATTGCGCAGGGTTTTGCGCCGATGCGAGAACGCCGCCGTCACCAGGGTTCGCAGCACGCCGTCGCGACCTATGTCGAAGCGCGGACTCTGTGTGGGGCGCAGGTGCACAATGGCCGACCATACCTTGGGCCGCGGCTGGAAAGCACCGGGGCCGACGTCGAACAGGCCTTGCACCTCGGCGACGGTGGCGAGCATGACGGTGAGCCGGCCGTAGTCCTTGGTTCCAGGCTGCGCCGCCATGCGGTCCACGACTTCTTTCTGCAGCATGAAGTACATATCCGAGATGGCAGCGCGCTGGTTCAGCAAGCGAAACAACAGCGGAGTCGAAATGTTGTAGGGTAGGTTGCCCACCACGCGCAAGGGTTCACCCGCTCCCCGCAAACGGATGAAGTCGGTGTCGAGCACATTCTCGACGTGCACTTGAAGGCCGTTCCTGGCACGCGGATCGGCCGCCAGCAATTGCGCCAGATCGCGGTCGATCTCGATGACGTCCAAGCGTTTGGCGCGTTCCAGCAGCCCCCAGGTCAGCGCGCCGCGGCCCGGCCCCACCTCGACGATGCGCTCACCTTCGAGCGGCGCCACGGTGTCGATGATCCGGCGGATCACCTGCGGATCATGCAGAAAATGCTGGCCGAATCGTTTGCGAACCGGCATCAGGATGCCGTCGGAACCGGCTGCCGGGCCAAACCCCCGGTCAATTCGATGGCGAGCGCCAGTGCCGCGCGCAGGCTGCCGCCATCTGCCTTGCCGGTTCGCGCCAGGCTCAATGCAGTCCCGTGATCGACGCTGGTGCGCAGAATGGGCAGCCCCAATGTCATGTTCACCGCATCACCGAAGCCCACATGCTTGATCACCGGCAGACCCTGATCGTGGTACATCGCGACAATAACGTCGGCAGTTTGCAAGAACCGTGGAGTAAATGCGGTGTCTGCGGGCACGGGACCTTGGATGTTCAAACCCTCGGCCTTGAGTTCGTCGAGCACGGGCTGGATGACGTCGATCTCCTCCCTGCCAAGGTGCCCGGACTCACCGGCGTGCGGATTGAGGCCCAACACGGCGATTCTGGGGTTGTCCAAAGAGAAATGCCGCTCCAAATCCATGTGCACGATACGCAGCGTGGTGCGCAGCCGGTCTCGCGTGATGGCGTGCGGCACGTCGGCAAGCGCCAAGTGAGTCGTCACCAGCGCCACGCGCAGTCGGCCGCTGATCAACAACATCACCGGCATGGCGGCGCGCGTTCTTGCCGCGAGATACTCGGTGTGGCCGGTGAATGCATAACCGCCATCCATCAACGTGCTCTTCTGCACGGGTGCGGTCACCATGGCGGCGAATTCGCCGTTGGTGCAGCCGTCACAGGCCCGGTTCAGCATATTGACGACGTAGCCGGCGTTGCGGGCATCGGTATGGCCGGGAATCACGGGGTGGGCAGTTTGAATATGCAGGACTTTGAGGGTGCCTGCGCGGTGCGGCGAGGCTTGCTGGGAGGAATTGTAGCGTTCGATGACCAGCGGCAGCCCCAAGGCATCGGCGGTAGCTGCCAACAAGCCCGCGTCTCCCGCAACGATCAGATCGGCCGCCCACGCGGATTGGGCCAAGGCGACGCAAGTGTCCGGCCCAATCCCCGCGGGCTCACCAGAGGTGATGACTATCCGCGGTAGGTACACCGCTGCGCGCCTACATCTTGATTTCGACGAAAGCCTCGTCGCGTAAACGGCGCAGCCACAATTCGGTTTCCTCGTCCGCCTTGCTCTCGCGGATCGCCGCGAATGCGCGCTGGCGACGTACGTCGTCGGTGCTGTCGTAAGTGCGCGTGCCCAGCATCTGCACTATATGCCACCCGTACCGAGACTTGAACGGCTCGCTGATCTCCTTCTCCTTGAGATCCGCAATCGCCTTATCGAACTCCGGCACGAATGTGCCCGGTCCGCTCCATCCCAAATCACCGCCGTCGGGTGCGGAGCCCGGATCGGCCGAATTGGTCGATGCCAAGCCGGCGAAGTCCTCGCCTTTCAAGATACGGTCGCGCAGCTTGCTCAGTTTCTGGCGCACGGTTTCATCGTCGTCCAGCTCGTTCGTCTTCATCAAAATATGGCGGACATGAATCTGATTGATGATGACCTGGGACTCGCCGCTGCGCCGTTCATTCAGCTTGACGATATGAAAACCGCTTGGCGTGCGCACGGGTTCACTCACGTCACCGGGCTTCATGCGGGTAACCAGATCTAAAATGAACTGCGGCAGCTGGGTGCCCTTGCGCCAGCCGAGCTGGCCTCCGTCCAGGGCCGTCTGGCTGTTGGAGTTGGCGATCGCGAGCTGGCCGAAATCCTCACCCTTGGTGGCGCGCGCTGCCAAGTCTTGCGACTTGTGGGTGATTTCTTCCAACTGCTGCGGCGTGGCGGCTTCGGGCAGGGACAGGAGTATGTGCGAGACATTGAATTCATCGTTGGCCGCAGAAGTTTGCTGGCGCGAGAGGAACTGTTCCAGATCGTGAGGACTGACATTGATGTGGGCAATGACATCGCGCTGGCGCAAAGTGCTCAAGGTCAGTTCCTTACGCATGCTCTCGCGATATTGCTTGTAATCGACGCCTTGCGTCGCGAGCGCCGTCGGCAGCTGATCGAACGGGATCTTGTTGCGGCCGGCAATTTCCTGCAGGGCACTGTTCAATTGTTCGTCGGATACCGTCAAGCCGACGCGTTTGGCGTGCTGCGCCTGAATCTCCTGCAAGATCAACCGGTCGAGCACCTGCTGCTTGAGTACGCTCTGGGAAGGCAGTTCGACTTTCTGCTCCTGCAGCCGCTTGGTGACCGCATCCATCTGCGCGTCCAGCTCGCTTTTCAGCACCAAGCCCTCGTTGACGATGGCGGCAATGCGGTCGAGCATTTCACCATGCACGCCGATATCCCGGGTCTGTGCATGGGCGGCCGCAGACAGCAGCACTGCCGCGACCGAACTTAAGCAAAAAAAGGCAAATTTACGCATGAATCGACGTCGTCCTGGTCAGGGGGCCGGATTTTGGGCATTCGGATCGCGGGTCGAGTAGCCGCGAATCTCTCGTTCCAAGAAGGTATTCGCAGATTTTCCGACCGAACTTAGGCCCGTGAGTTCCAATTGTAATGCAATCGAAGTGTCTAGTCCCGCCGTGCGGTTGATCGAGCGGACGTAGCGGCGCTGCACCACTTGGATCTTCCAACAACAGCTTTTGTATTCAAATCCAGCCACTTGCTCGATGGTTTGGTGGTCCTGCAGGGAATATACCCAGCGTCCGACAGTGTTCCAATGCGCGGCAATCGGCCAGGCAAATGACCCGTCCCATTGCTTGAGAATGGGCGTTTGGCTCAAAACGTTCTGTTGGAAGCGGTAGCCCAGGTTGATCACCCGAGACGGGTCGGGTTGGTACTGCAACGACACCTCGGATTTGTCCGTCTGCGAGATATAGGGGTTGTATAAGTAGTCGAAATTGAAGCTGAAATGCTTATAAGCGGTCACAGACACCTCGGCGACCAGGTCCGAGGCGGGGTGGCCGGGCAGCACCTGCCCCGGCGCCGCGGCGGCCAGCGACTGAAAAGGCAGCCCTGAGACGTACTGCCCGGGCACGGACCTTAGGACCTGGCCGCGCGAATTCACCAGCGCCTGTCCCGGTAAGGCGAGGGGATTGACGCCGGGGACAGAGAGCAGCGTCTGGCCCGGCAGGGCCACATCTTCGGGCAATCCGACGCGCGGGATGGAGAAATAGCGGATCTGACCGAGTGTAGCCGACAGGTATTGGGCCCCAGAGACATGGTCGAACAGCCTCGTAGTCAACGCCAGCGCCACCTGATTCGCATCGCCGATGCGATCCCCGCCCACGTACCGGTTGGTGCGGAACAACTCGGTGAGAGTGAGGTCGGGCAGTCCGGTGTCGAATATCGGCAGAGCATCCTGATTGCGGAAGGGCACGTAGCTGTACACCACACGAGGTTCGAGGGTCTGGGTGCGTTGTCCCTGCGAGCCGGCGTCGCGCTCGAACACCAATCCCGCATCCAATCTGGCGTAGGGCAGCGCCCGGGAGGGGGTGCTCGAGGCGCCTATGACGGCGTCTTTCAAGTCGTACTGCGTAAAATCGAAACCAATAGCCGGCTCGAAGAAGTAGCCCGGCCCGCGGCTCGACCAGCGAAGTTCCGGTGCCACGTTCACGCGCACTCCCGTTGGACCGATTTCTCGCAGGAAATTGACGGCCTCGCTGTCCAGCGAGAATTCAAATTGGCTGTTCAGCACCGGCCACAGCGCACTCGCCTGAATGCGCGGCACGCGCGAGTACGGCCGCTGCTCGGGTGGCACGAATATATCGATAGTTTGGAAGTTCTGCAGTTGCCCGCGTATCCGCCACGCATCGTCGTAATACAGCAAGTCCGCGCGGCGCTCCAGAAAGGTTACGCTGGTCTGGTCGGAGCCCACGGCGAAGTCTTCGAAGTAGTTATGATCGCTGACATTGGCGATGTCGGCGTCGAAGCGCATGCCCCTCTTTAGGTCCGTGATGTTCGTGAAATGCAGATAATTGCGATCGTCGTGCGCATGCGAATCATTCGGTAAAAAGGTGGCGTCGAGCTGGCCATGCGAATTCGAGCTCAAGTAGCGAAATTGGGCGGCAAGTTCCACCCCGCGTGCGGTCAACAGGCCGGGCGTAAGCGTCAGATCGTAGTTCGGAGCCAGATTGAAATAATAGGGAACTTGCAGCTCGAAGCCGTTACTGCCGGAGTGGCCGAAGCTCGGGAACAGCAGGCCGCTCTTGCGCTCGTCGCCTACGGGAAAGGAAATGTAAGGGGTGTAGAAGATCGGCACGTCCTTGAAACGCATGGTCACATTGCGCGCGATCCCCTCCTGTGCCTTGGAGTCGATATTCAGCGAGGACGCCTGCAGCATCCAATCCTCGTTGCCGACGGGACAGGAGGTGTAGCGCACCTGAGTCAGGGTGACTTTGCCCTCCGGCAGAACCTCGATGTCCTTGGCGAAGCCGCGTCCGTTGCGGTCCATGAGCTGGAAGTTCGCCTTGTCGAAATTCGCGGTGCCGTCCGTGTCGTAGCTGCCCGTGTCGCTGCGCACCTGTAACTTTGGATCCTCAAAGTCGACGCTGCCCTTGACCGCGACCCGCCCCGTCTTGTCGTTGAAATTGACCGAGTCGGCGGTCACGGTGCGCGCATCCTGACGCACCTTGACGCGTCCGCTGAACACGGCGTTGTGCTCGGCATCGAATTCGGCATCGTCGCTGTCGATGTGAATGCGATGATCATCCACAGCGATGTCAGAGGCGATCGAAGCCCGGTATTTCGGCGGAGCAGGGCACATGTCCCCGGCACGAACCATGGCGGTGGCCGCGAGGCAGAAGACAACGAATGCGGCTCGAACATGAAACGCCATGGACAAAATGCATCGCCTTAGTCGGTATACTGGTAGCCGCCGCATTTGCGGTTGGTGAATGGTCAAGCATGGGTCTACCGGATGCAAGCGATTCCCGCCTGGCGGATTTGACTCGATGGGTATTCGAGGATCTGGGATTCAGCGGCAGCCGAATCGCGCCGGCCTCGGCCGATGCGAGTTTCCGCCGCTATTTTCGCGTGACCCGTGGCGCGGATACCTACATTGTCATGGATGCGCCGCCCGAACGGGAAAATCTCGAACCGTTTTTGAATGTGGCGAGGATTTTGCTCGAGATCGGCCTGAATGTGCCGATGGTGCTGGCCAGAGAACCAGCCCAAGGTTTCCTGCTGCTGTCGGATTTGGGTCCGCGACTATATCTTGATGCGCTGGTCGATATGAACGCGGCGGACCGGCTGTATACCGATGCGCTGGGCGCGCTGGCGACCATGCAAACGACCGAGCATGCGCTGGCGCAGAAGCTGCCGCGCTACGATCACGCCCTGCTGATGCGCGAAATGGAGCTGTTGCCGGAGTGGTTCTTGAGCGGCCATCTGCGGTTGCAGCTGTGCGCCGCGGAGCGCGCCATGCTGGGCCGGTTGTTCGAAACCCTGATGCAGTGCGCATTGGCGCAACCCGCCGTATTCGTGCATCGCGACTATCATTCGCGCAATCTGCTGGTGACCGCGGACCGCAATCCCGGGATCCTGGATTTCCAAGATGCGGTGCAAGGCCCTGTCACCTACGATTTAGTGTCGTTGCTCAAGGACTGTTATGTCGCCTGGCCCGCAGCCCGAGTGCGCGCCTGGGCATTGCAGTACCGCGAGCAGCTGCTGGCCAGGAGATTCTCCCTGGCGGCGACAGAAAGCGAATTCATCCGTTGGTTCGATCTCGTCGGCCTGCAGCGGCACATCAAAGTACTGGGGATTTTCGCGCGTCTCTACTATCGCGACGGCAAGGTGGGATATCTCAAGGATTTGCCGCGTGTGCTGCGCTACACGAGCGAGGCGGCGGCACAGTACGCCGAGACCGCAGAATTCGCCGAGTTCATCGCCAAGCGCATTGAGCCGGAGTTTCAGGCTGCGCAGGCGCGCGTGCCCGCGTGAACGCAACGTTCGATCGGCCCCGCGTCGCCATGATTCTTGCCGCCGGACGCGGCATGCGCCTGCGTCCTCTTACCGATACCACGCCCAAGCCCTTGCTACAGGTGCGGGGCCGGCCGCTGATCGAGCATCACGTCATCGGCCTCGCGCGCGCCGGGGTGGTGCGAATCGTCATCAATCTCGCGTGGCTGGGTTCGCAAATACGCGAATACTTAGGCGATGGCGCGCGCTTTGGCGTGTCCATCATGTACAGCGAGGAAACCCCGCGCGCGCTCGAGACCGCCGGCGGTATATTTCGCGCATTGCCGCAGCTCGAGCCCGGGCCCTTTGCGGTGGTCAACGGTGACATCTTCACCGATTTTCCATTCGCGACCCTAGGCTTGCGGTCGGGCTTCGATGCGCACTTGGTGCTGGTGGCAAACCCGCCGCAGCACGCGCTAGGTGATTTCGGAATCGAGCAGGGACTCGCTGTCCCGGATGCCGCCAACCGGCACACCTTTTCCGGCATCGCAATGTACCGGAACACTTTCTTCGACGGCTGCACGGACGGCGTATTTCCCTTGAAGCCCTTGATGCTGCGCTCCATGCTGGCGCGACGCTGTTCCGCGCAGCTGTATCCGGGTGCCTGGGAGGACGTGGGAACGGCCGAGCGGCTGCATGCTTTGAACGCGGCGAGTTGAGCGCTCTGCGGGAGTACTACTCGCGGCGCACGCCGGGCGCCGAACCTGTCTGCGGATCAGTTGCGAGGTATGCGGTTTTTATGCCTATAAACGTGCTTCGCGCCGAAGATCGATAAATGCCCTTGGTCATTTCGAAGGCAATATCCGCGCCAAGATTATCGAACTGTTCTAATACCAAATCGAAGCCGGCGTCGCGAATTGCCTGCAGAAGAAACTCGCGCTGAATCCAAAAGGAGCTGCGGTTGTTCCAGGACGCCCAGCGGCGATTTTCCCTATCGCGGAATGCGCGCTTATTGCGAAATTCCGGAAACCAGCGGCCGGGAAGCCCCTCATGCTCGGACAGAAACGACAGTTTATGCGTGGTGGTCGCCGTGTTCTTGAGCGGAATGATCCTCGATAGAGCACGCCGCAGACGTCGCGGATGAATAAAAGTGGGCGAATCGTTTGCTTCAGAGAAATGGGTCTGCAGGATCAAAACGCGCTTCGTCACTCGCGACAAGAGGTTCAAAAACTCGCGCGGCTTGTCGACGTGATAGAACAGCCCGCAGCAGAAGGTCACATCAAACTCGCCATAATTCCCGATATTCCACACGTCATCGCGGACGAATTCGAGGTTCGGCAGTTCGACTTTCGACTGGACGTAGCGGCACGCCTCGATGTTGGATTCGCGGACATCGAGACCCAATGCCTGCAAGCCTAAGCGCGCAAATTCAACGGTGTAACCACCTTCGAGACAGCCTAGGTCGGCGATGCGCAGGTGCGCCTTGTCGCCGGGAAATGTAGCGTCAATTACGCGTTTTGC
The DNA here is from genome assembly GCA_038226325.1 of Steroidobacterales bacterium. Classification (GTDB taxonomy): domain Bacteria; phylum Pseudomonadota; class Gammaproteobacteria; order Steroidobacterales; family Steroidobacteraceae; genus Bog-1198. Next base: position 19,450 of record JBBRQO010000026.1, read on the forward strand.
CCCCAGAAACCAGGGATGAACATCGATCGATTTGCCGGCCTCAGGTTTTGTGTAGGTGCCGTCGTCCAATCGAATGTTGTGGGCGGTAAAATTAATCAACTTCCCTGTACTCTTGGTGCCGGCAAATGGGGGCAAATGATAGCCCAGCAAGGCCCCGGCCGTCGCCGCCTGGAGTACAATGGCTGCATGTCGGAATTTAAAGGCATACCCATTCTGCACTCGCCGCCACCGCTGCGCAGTGGCGATAAATATACGACTGCGCAAGGCTTTACCGCCATCAAGGATGGCGTCAAGTCGAAGCCCCCGAACGTGGCCGCCGCGGTGCTGCGCAAACCTGCCTGGTTGCGCGCGCCCATGCCTGCCGGAAAGGAATTCACGGCAGTTAAGGACATCGTCCGCCGGCACCGCCTGAGCACGGTATGCGAGGAGGCGAAGTGTCCGAACATCGGCGAGTGTTGGAACGCGGGGACCGCGACGATTATGTTAATGGGCGCCGTGTGCACTCGCGCCTGCCGCTTCTGCGCAGTGGACACGGGCAACCCGCGCGGCTGGTTGGATGCGGAGGAGCCGGAGAACGTCGCACGCTCGGTGGCGTTGATGGGTCTCAAATATGTGGTGCTCACCTCGGTCAACCGCGATGACCTGCCGGATGGCGGATCGGCGCACTACGCGGCCGCCATACGCGCCATCAAGCGGCGCAATCCCGATACCGCGGTCGAGGCGCTGACGCCCGATTTCCAGGGTGTCATGCGCGACGTGCATACCGTCCTCGAATCGGGTTTGGATGTATTCGCGCAGAATGTGGAGACGGTCGAGCGCCTGACGCATCCGGTGCGAGATCCGCGCGCGGGCTACGCGCAGAGCATCGATGTGCTGCGCGCGGCGAAGGCTCATAGGCCTGAGGTGCTGACCAAGACCAGTCTGATGCTCGGCTTGGGCGAGAGCGACGCCGAGATTCGCCGGACTCTCGTGGACCTGCGTGACGCGGCGGTCGACATCCTGACCTTGGGGCAGTATTTGCGCCCGACCCCGAATCATCTGAATGTCGAAAGGTTTGTGACTCCGGCCGAATTCGATCAGTACCGTCAGTGGGCACTGGGTGTAGGTTTCCTGGAGTGCGTGTCCGGCCCGTTGGTGCGATCGAGTTATCGCGCCGAACAGGCTCTCGCCCGCAATAATGCCGGCCTGGTCAACTCATGAGCGATGCGCCCCTGATCAGGCATCTCGGGCTGGCGCAATACGAGCCCACCTGGCGGGCAATGCAGAAATTCACCGACGAGCGGGAAAGTTCGACCCCGGATGAGATCTGGTTCGTCGAACATCCGCCGGTGTTTACTTTGGGAATGAATGCCGGCCGCGAACATGTGCTGTCGCCAGGGGAGATTCCCGTACTACAAATCGATCGTGGCGGTCAGGTAACCTACCACGGACCTGGGCAGCTGGTGGTCTATCCCCTGGTCGACCTGCGGCGCCGGCGTTTAGGCGTGCGTGAACTGGTGGTGGCGCTCGAGAACGCCGTTATCGACTACGTGGCCGAACTGGGAGTGGCGGCTGAGGGCTCGCGCGCGGCACCCGGGGTTTACGTGGGCGGCGCTAAGCTCGCCAGTGTCGGATTGCGAATTCGCCGCGGCGCGAGCTATCACGGCTTGGCGCTCAATGTGAGCGTGGATCTCGCGCCATTTGAATGCATCAATGTGTGCGGACATCGCGGGCTTGGCGTAACCCGGCTGGCGGATCATGTTGCGAGTTTTGCCGCCGACGCAACCGGCGCCTCCGCCGCCCTCATGGACACCGTGGCACGAGGACTGACGCCGCATTTGTTGCGGCAGCTGAAATTCGGCACCGATTACAACGCCATCAGCACCGCTTTACAGGCCGTCAACTCGCGATAGATCGCATCGAGTTGCGCACGGCTGGTGGCATGCACCAGGTAGGTGAGCGCCAGGAAATTACCGTCGCCGCTGGTGCGGGTGCGTATGCGCGATTCTTCCAGCAGTCCCGCATGGCGTTCGACAATGGCCTGGGTGAGTGCGCGCAGTTCGCTGTCGTGACGGCCCATGACCTTGATGGGGAAATCACTTGGGAATTTCTGCAGATCAGCGTCGCTCATAGCGCCGGCGTCCGCGCAAGCTCGCGCGTGAATTCGTCAAACGCGGCGCTTACAAGTTTGAACAACGGACCGGGTTTGCCGTTGCCGACCGGAACGCCGTCGAGCTTGGTCACCGGCAACACGCCGCGCGTGGCAAACGCCAGCCAGATTTCGTCCGCTGCACGCAGCTCGGATTCTGTGATGCGACGGCTGTCGCTGCGTAGCTTAAGACGCGCGGCAAGCTCGCCAACCACATCGCGAGTGGTGCCCGGCAGAATGTGCTGACCGTTGGGCGGGGTGTAAATGGCGCCGTCTTTGATGACGTGAACGGTGGTGGAGGAGCCCTCGGTCAACTCACCGTTCTCAAGCATGATGGTCTCGAATGCGCCGGCATCAACAGCGAGCTTCTTGAGCAGAATATTCGCCAACAAGGCAGTCGACTTGATGTCGCGGCGCGCCCAACGGGTGTCCGCCGCCGTCACCGCGGCCACGCCCTGATTCACGAATGACGGCGGCACGGGTTCCAAGGCCGAAGCATAGGCAAATACAGTAGGCTTCATGCCCTCCGGCCAGGCGTGATTGCGCCCGAATTCAGCGCCGCGGGTCACCTGCAGATACAGATAGCCGTCGCCCGCTGAATTGCGCGAAACGAGCTGCCGGCAAAGTTCGGCCCACTCGGTGTGCGACAACGGAGACGGCATGCGGATGCCGGCCAGGCTGCGATTCAGGCGGTCCAAGTGCTCGCGCAAGCGGAATGGGCGCGACGCATACAGGGGCAGGACCTCGTATACGGCGTCGCCGAAAAGGAATGCGCGGTCAAGCGGCGACACGCGTGCCTCAGCCAAAGGCAGATAAGTACCGTTCAAGTAGCAAATAGGCAGCGGCATGGCTAGCGGGCTGGGTGCATAGTCACAGGAGTTCCTAGGCGAACCACAATCGAATAGTGTCGATCAAGCGGCGCCACCAGCCGCCGGCGGACACGCCTTTGAGCGGATGCAGAGGCACGGTGGTCAATGTTTGGTTGCCCGCAATAACCTGCAAACTGCCGAGGCTCATGTCAGGGGTGAGGGGTGCTATCAAACGCGGCTGTATGTCGGCCACAGTTTTTATGCCGCCCGAGCCGCGCGGCACGGTGATGTACAGGTCATCGGCAATGCCCAGATCCACCGCTGCGCCCTGTCCCTTCCATACTCGCGCGGTGGCGAGCACGGCGCCGCCCTTGACTGCCAGTTTAGTGTCGTAGAAAGTAAATCCATAGTTGAGCAGCGCCGCGCTGGCATTCTCGCGCTCCTTCATGCTCGTCGACCCCATGACCACCGACACCAGGCGCATGCCGTCACGCAGCGAGGAGGTCACCAGGCAAAAGCCCGCCGAATCCGTGTGGCCGGTCTTCAAGCCGTCGATTGTCGGGTCCTTTTCCAGCAGGCCGTTGCGATTTTGCTGCTTGATGCCGTTGTGCTGAAATTCGCGGACCGAAAACCATTTGTAGAACTGCGGATACTCGCGAATGATGGCGCTCGCCAGCAAGGACAGGTCGCGCGCCGTGGTGTACTCCTGGGGCGAGGGCAGTCCCGTGCTGTTATCGAAATGAGTGCCCACCATCTTCAATCGCTTCGCCTTGGCGTTCATCATCTGCGCGAACGTCTCTTCGGTTCCGGCGACACGTTCCGCCAGCGCTATCGTGGCATCGTTTCCCGATTGCACGATCATCCCGAGGATCAAGTCTTCGACCGACACCGGCTTGCCCAATTCGATGAAGCTGCGCGAACCCTCAGAGCGCCACGCATGCTCGCTCACCATCACTTGGTCCGTCAGTTTGAGCTTGCCGGCCGCCAGTTCCTGAAAAACGATGTAGGCGGTCATGAGCTTGGTGAGGCTTGCCGGTTCCATCCGCGCCACTGCCTCCTTGGCCGCCAAAATCTTGTCGGTGCGATAGTCGATCACGATGTACGCGCGCGCGCCGATCTGCGGTGCGGTCGGGATGATGGCGGGCGCAGCGGGCGGCGCAGGCGTCTCGGCAAAGCAGCAAACGGCCGCCAACGAGGCAAGGGAAACGCTGGCCAAAAGGGAACGGAACATGATGGGTGAAGACCTCGAATAAAATGGCAATTTAGGATTATCGCACGGCGGCGTTTCTATCAAACTAATCCAGTGCGAGGTGCGCGTCGTTGACGCCGGCTTGCTCGAGCGCGGCGACCACGCGGTCGAACTCCGCGACGTTGGGTACGGGACCGATGCGCACCCGGTACATTCTGCGGCCGGCAATCTGGTCGTCGCGGACGAACACCTTGCCGTAGTCGCCGCCCCGCAATTTCTCCACCAGGCGATTGGCATTCGCGGGGTCGGAGAACGCGCCCGCCTGCACGAATAGCGTTGCACTCGCGGCCGCGGCCGCTGCCGGCTGCGCGGCGGAGCCTGCCGGGATGGCCGCAGTCGGCGAAGTCGCCGCAGCTGCCGCAGTTGATGCGGCCATAGTCGGCATGGTTACCGGGCCTTCGACGGTGCGCACTTCGACCATGGCGGTGCCGTTGCGCAACATGTCGAGCTTGGCCGCGGCCGTGTATGAGAGATCGATGATTCGATTACCGACGAAGGGTCCGCGATCGTTGACCCGTACGACGATGCTGCGGCCGTTCTGCAGATTCGTGACCTGCGCATACGCGGGCAGCGGCAGGGTCTTATGCGCTGCCGTCATGCCATACATGTCGTAGGCTTCGCCGGTCGAGGTCCGCACCTTGTGAAAACCAGGACCATACCAGGACGCGACGCCGCGCTCGCGGTAGCCCACGCTCGAGGACAAGACAAAGTAACGCTTGCCGAACACAACGTAGAACGGCGGATTGCCGCTGCGAGAACGTGATTCGGCACGCGGCACGGCATCTGGAACCGCATCCACGAGGGGCGGCGTGGAAGCAGTCGGCGCGGGCGCCGCCGCGGGAGGGGTGAGCAGCGGCAGCGGCGGCGTGCTGGAGCATGCCGCCAGCCCGATTGCAGCTGCGAGCCCAATTGAGGCGGCAAATGCGCGGCGGGTAATCACTGACCAGGGGCCGGTTGCGGCGCGGCAGTGCCCGGCGGGCGCGCCGCATCGCGCAGCAATACCTGTTGTTTGACGGCGGCCGCCAATTCAAAGACGGCCATCGCGTACAGAGCACTGTGATTGTAGCGGGTGATTACATAGAAATTGTTATAGCCCACGCGCCAATGCACGCCATCGGGCTCATCCGCGGCGATCAACAAGGCGGGCGCATCGGTGGGCAGTGAGGTTTCAAAATTCACGCCTTTGCCGCGCAGCGACGCTACCGTCTCCGACAACGCGAGTTTGCGGCCATCGAGGTCCGCCGATTTGCCTTCCTCAACGCTGGCTTCGCTCAGTACCGGTTCGGCGGCATTCCAACCATGCTCCTTGAGATAGTTGCCGACGCTGGCGCATACGTCGTCCCAGTTGGTCCACAGATTGATCCGGCCATCGGCATCCGCATCGACCGCATAGCGGCGGTAGTTGGACGGCATGAATTGCGGCGCGCCCATCGCGCCGGCGTAGGATCCTTTCAGGCTGAGGGGATCGACGCCCAAATCGCGGGTCAGCAGCAGGTACTGCTCGAGCTCGTCGCGGAAGAATTTCGCCCGTGCCGGATAATCGAAGGCCAAAGTCGCCAGTGCGTCGAGCACGCGATACGAGCCGGTCAGACGCCCATAGTAGGTTTCGACGCCGACGATGGCTGCCAGGTATTCAGGCGCAACGCCGCTGCGAATGCTTGCTTGATCGAGCGCCTGGCGGTGCGCGATCCAGAATTCCGTACCTTCGCGGATGCGCCTTTCGGTGATGAAGATCGGGCGATACTCGAACCAGGGCTTGGCCTTTTCCGCGGGCCGGTCCATCGCTTCGATGATGGCGGGCTGGCTCTTGGCCGCCTTCAGCAGCTTGCGTAACTGGTGCTTGGTGAAAGGGCTGGTGCCTGCCATGTGCGCGATGAAGTCTTTGACGTCGGCGCGCTTGACGTCGAGCGCCGCCGCGGGACCAACGGCCGCGCATAGAACTGCGGCCAGGAACAGAAAACTCGAGCCGGATGAAATGCGCACGCCGCTACGAACCGATGAGCTTGCGGTGCGAATGCAGCGACATCAGTATGCCGAATCCTGCCAACAGAGTGACCATGGAAGTGCCGCCGTAGCTGATCAGCGGCAGAGGCACGCCGACCACCGGCAGTATGCCGCTTACCATGCCGGAATTGACGAACACATAGACGAAGAAGCTGAGCGCGATGGCGCCGCCGGTCAAGCGCGCAAACGTATCCTGGCCTTGCATGGAAAGATATAGCGCGCGTCCGATCACCACGCCGTACAGCGATAGGATCAGCAACTGGCCTAGCAAACCGAACTCCTCGCCGATTACCGCGAAGATGAAATCGGTGGATCGTTCCGGCAGGAATTCCAGCTGCGCCTGGCTGCCGTTCATATACCCCTTGCCGAATACGCCGCCCGAACCGATGGCAATTTGCGACTGGATGATGTGGTAGCCGGCACCGAGCCGGTCGGTCTCGGGATTCAAGAAGGTCAATATGCGCTGGCGCTGGTAGTCGTGAATGAAATGCCAGGCGGCCCACGCCGCGCCGCCCAGCAGCGGTATGGAAATCAAGATGAGCTGGATTTGCAAGCCGGCCAGCAGCATGACTATGAGCCCGGAGGCTGCAATCAACAACGCCGTGCCGAGATCCGGCTGGGTGATGATCATGGCGGTTGGAATGGCAATCATGATGCCCATCACCACCAGATCCTTGAACGTCGGCGGCAGAGGGCGCTCGTGCATGTACCAGGCACACATCATGGGCACGGCAAGTTTCATGATCTCGGAAGGTTGGAAGCGCATGAAGCCGACATCGAGCCAGCGTTGTGCGCCCTTGCCGATGTGGCCGGTCACGTCGACCACGATCAGCAGCGCGACTCCGATCACATAGGCGATTGGCGCAAACAGCCGCAGGTACTGCGGGCTGGCGAGCCGCGCGAGCGCGAGTAGCGCGGCTACGGCAATGCCGATGTTCACCAAGTGATGCTCGACCATCTTCCAGCTTTGCCCAGAAGCGCTGTACACCACCAGGACGCCGATGCACACGATGATGGCCAGTACTCCAGTGAGCGGGCCGTCGAGCCCCAGGGCGCGCAGCGTGCGCCCGCCTGCGGTCAGTGTGCGGCGCGTTCGAGAGGGCGAGAACTCATCGAAAATCATAGAGAACCAATGTACCTGCTCCGGGGGAGTTAGCGTTCATGCAGGCGGCTTAAAATGCCGACCAGCACCGGCCAGAGTAAGGCGCCGATCACGGGCGCGAGCCAGCGACCGAACGTGGTCACCGGATTGCCGGTGGCGCCGTCGACCCAGAACAGCACGAACTGGTAGCCGGTCAGCAGCGCGAATATGGTCAGACATTGTGAAAGAATCGAGAACACCCGCAGGCGCAGCCGCAGGTGCGTGGCCCAACCGGCCATCAAGGTGAGGGCGAGGGCGTGCTGGCCAAGCACCACGCCGTGGATCACATCCAGTGCAAGGCCTGCCATGAAGGCCAATGTGAGTCCGCCGGCGCGGGGCGATTCAATGGACCAGTAGAACACCACCAACACCAGGAAATCCGGGCGTAAGGCTTCGAGTCCCGAGGGCAGCGGCAGTATCGCAAGCGTCAATGCCACCAATGACGACAACGCCATGGGTAGCCGACGGATTCGATTGTCGCGCATCATGGGTTGTGGGGTCCCGCCGACGGGGTGATCTGGGGAGTCGTGGGCGTTCCGGGCGGCGCGGATGCGGCGCGTGCGGCCGCCTGGGGCTTCAACCAGACGAACAGGAGTTCACGCGAGCGATCGAGCGCAGCGGCCGGTTTTACATCGACATCGGCGAGGGACTGAGCGGGATCGCGCTTCACCTCCGCCACGGAGCCGACCGGATAGCCGGCGGGAAATCCGCCGCCGAGTCCGGATGTGACCAATAGGTCCCCGGCAATCACGTCCGCGCTGGTCGGCAGATACGGCAGCTTCAGCCGACCCATGTCACCGGTGCCCACCGCGATGGTGCGCAGCCCGTTGCGATTGACCTGCACCGGTATGGCGTGCGTTGCGTCGCTGACCAGAATGACTTCGGCCGTCAACTGACCGACACGCGCGACCTGCCCGAATACTCCGCCGGCGTCCAGAACGGCTTGACCGACGAATACACCGTCCTGCGCGCCGCGGTCAACCAGCACGCGTTCGCGGAAGGCGTCCAAGTCGACATCCATCACATTGCCGATGATGAAGCGGTCGGTTACTCCGGCAGTGTTGTCGCGCAAGGCGCGCAAGCGCTCGCTCTCGGCTTCCAGCGCCTCATAGCGCTGCAGCCGGAACTGAGCCAGACGCAGCTCCGCCTCCAATTTGGTCTTGTCGGCACGCAGCGCATCTCGCGTCGTGACGCTTTCGCGAAACCAATCCCATCCCTCGAAAGGGCTGGCGACGGCGACTTGCACGGGATAGGCCACGATCGAAAGCACACGGCGAATCTTGCCTAGATGATCGTAGCGCTTATCGACAATGATGAGAGCTAAGGCGAACAGGGAATACAAAACACAGCGAAGCAGCAGGCCCGTCATTCGACCGGAGGCGTCGGTGGTACGAAAGGCGACCATGGCTTTTAAAGTTCCTGGCCGCTGGTCGCGTGCATTACTCCAGTCCGAATATGCCCGGTCCGTTTTCCTCGGTGAGTTCGAGGATCCGGCCGCCGCCGCGTGCAACGCAGGTCAATGGATCGTCCGCAACCACCACAGGAAGGCCGGTTTCTTCCATGAGCAATTTATCGACATCGCGCAACAGCGCGCCGCCGCCCGTGAGAACGATGCCGCGCTCGGCCACGTCTGCCCCCAGCTCGGGAGGGGTTTGTTCGAGAGCCTGCTTGACCGCGCCGACGATGCCCTGCAGAGGTTCTTGCAGGGCCTCCAATATTTCATTCGAGTTCAAGGTGAAGCTGCGCGGTACGCCTTCGGATAAATTGCGGCCCTTCACGGAAATCTCCCGCACTGTTTGGCCGGGATAGGCAGAACCGATCTCGAGCTTGATGCGTTCCGCCGTGGCCTCACCGATCAAGATGCCGTAATTACGCCGCACGTAGTTGGTAATGGCCTCGTCGAACTTGTCGCCGCCGATGCGCACGCTGGCCGCATACACGATGCCGTTCAAGGAAATGACCGCCACTTCGGAGGTGCCACCGCCGATGTCGAGCACCATCGAGCCGCGCGCCTCCTGTACCGGCAACCCGGCGCCCACCGCCGCCGCCATGGGTTCGGGGACGATGTCCACACTGCGCGCGCCGGCGCCCTCAGCCGACTCCTTGATGGCGCGCCTTTCCACTTGCGTCGAGCCGAAGGGCACGCACACCAGGACCCGGGGGCTGGGACTCAAGAATCGATTACCGTGTACCTTTTTAATGAAATGCTGCAGCATTTTCTCGGTGTAGGTGAAATCGGCAATGACGCCGTCCTTCATCGGGCGGACGGCCGTAATGTGCCCAGGGGTTCGCCCCAGCATGTTTTTCGCTTCCATCCCGACTGCAACGATGATCTTGCCGCCCCGCGTGGGCTCATCCTGCACCGCGACCACGGAGGGTTCGTTGAGCACAATCCCGCGCTCGCGAACGTATATCAGGGTGTTGGCGGTACCAAGATCGATTGAGAGGTCATTGGAGAAATAACCTCTAAGGCGTTTGAACATGGGGTATTTTTTCTATGAAAAGAGGGGGTTAAAAATTTGCGCTAATGTAACAACCGACACGACATTCAGCAAGGCAACGTGTATCATTCATAAGGCTTATTTTGCGTGCGTTGACACGCACTTTTGGGCGATCCTATGAGCCTAACCCGTCAAGACGTCGAAAAAATCGCGCACCTCGCGCGGCTGTCGATCACCGAACAAGAGATGCCGGTCTACGTGACCAGCTTGTCGAGCATCGTCGAATTTGTCGATGCGCTATCGCGGGTGCATACCGGCGACGTGCTGCCCATGGCTCATCCCCTCGACGGCCAACAGCAGCGCCTGCGTGCCGACGTGGTGACGGAGAGCGACCATCATGAGAAATTCCAGGCCAATGCGCCGGCCGTGCAAGCCGGTTTGTATGTCGTGCCGCGAGTAATCGAGTAGGGGCTTATTCTGCACAACCTTTCCATCGGCGAGCTAAGCCGTAGCTTAAATTCGGGCGAGATATCGAGCGTGGAGCTCACGCGGCACTTCTTGGCGCGGATCGAGCGCCTGAACCCGGCGTTGAACGCGCTCATCACGCTGACGGCAAGCCGCGCATTGGAGTCGGCAGCGCATGCCGACAGCCGGCGCGCTGCCGGCGAGCAGGGGGCGCCGCTACTGGGCATCCCCCTCATTCATAAAGACATTTTCTGCACGGACGGGGTGCGCACCAGCTGCGGCTCGCGCATGCTGGACAACTTCATAGCGCCCTACGATGCGACAGTGGTGGGCCGCCTCAAGGCGGCGGGTGCGGTCATGCTGGGCAAGGCCAATATGGACGAATTCGCCATGGGGTCGTCCAATGAGACCAGCTATTACGGTCCCGTCAAGAATCCCTGGGATACCAGTAAAGTCCCCGGAGGATCGTCGGGCGGCTCCGCGGCGGCGACGGCGGCACGTTTGGCGCCATTTGCCACCGGCACGGATACCGGGGGCTCGATCCGTCAGCCTGCCGCGTTGACCGGCGTAACGGGTATCAAGCCCACGTATGGACGCGTGTCGCGCTTCGGCATGATTGCCTTTGCCTCAAGCCTCGATCAGGCCGGGGTGTTTGCGCACAGCGCCGAGGACGCGGCGATTGTCTTAAAGGCCATGGCGGGCTTCGATGCGCGTGATTCGACCAGTATCGACATGCCGGTGCCGGATTATGCCGCGACCTTGAACGCGCCGCTTACGGGCTTGAAAATAGGTCTGCTGCGCGAATTTTTCGATGGCCTGGAAGCCCGTAACGCGGCGCTGATTCACGACGCCTTGAAGGTGTATACGAGCCTGGGGGCGCAGACGGTCGAGGTCAGCTTGCCGCACCTGCCCTTGTCGGTGCCTACTTATTACGTGGTTGCGCCGGCGGAGTGCTCCTCCAACCTATCGCGCTTCGACGGAGTGCGGTTCGGCTACCGCTGCGAGTCGCCCAAGGATCTGTTGGATCTGTACAAGCGATCCCGCGGCGAGGGTTTCGGTGCCGAAGTGAAGCGCCGCATCATGACGGGCACTTATGTGCTGTCAGCCGGGTATTTCGACGCCTATTATTTGCAGGCCCAAAGGGTGCGACGCTTGATTACCGACGATTTCCGCGCCGCATTCGGCCAGGTGGACCTATTGATCGGTCCCACCACGCCGACTCCGGCCTTCGCCATCGGTGCCAAGATCGACGATCCGGTCACCATGTATTTGAACGACATTTACACCATCGGCGCCAATCTGGCGGGTTTGCCCGCTTTGTCGGTGCCTTGCGGACTGCTCGACGGTCTGCCCATGGGTTTGCAGTTGATAGGGCCGCATTTTGCTGAGGCCAAGCTGTTGAATGCGGCACACCTTTTTCAGCAGTCCACCGATTGGCATAAGCAATTGCCGCGCGGGTTCGAATGATGACCGATTGGGAAATAGTCATCGGGCTCGAGATACACGCGCAGCTCGCCACCAAATCGAAGATATTCTCCGGGTCGGCGACCACCTATGGCGCGCCGCCCAACGCGCAGGCCGATCTCGTGGATTTGGCCTACCCCGGCGTACTGCCCGTGCTGAACGGCGAAGCGGTGCGCATGGCGGTCAAGTTTGGGCTCAGCATCGGTGCCGAGGTGGCGCATCGCTCGGTGTTCGCGCGCAAGAATTACTTTTACCCCGACTTGCCCAAGGGCTACCAGATCAGCCAGTACGAGCTGCCGGTGGTCAAACGGGGAAAGCTGGTGTTGGTGCTCGATGACGGAACCGTGAAGACCATCGGGGTGACGCGCGCGCATCTCGAGGAAGATGCCGGTAAGTCACTGCATGAGGGGCTGGCCAATGCCAGCGGCATCGACTTGAATCGTGCCGGCACGCCGTTGCTCGAAATCGTCTCCGAGCCCGACATGCGTTCCGCCAAAGAGGCGGTGGCGTATATGAAGAAGATACACACCCTGGTGCGCTACTTGGAGATCTGCGACGGCAACATGCAAGAGGGATCGTTTCGCTGCGATGCCAATGTGTCGGTGCGGCCGCGCGGCCGTGAAAAATTCGGTACCCGCGCCGAGATCAAGAATTTGAACTCCTTTCGCTTTGTCGAGAAGGCGATTCATTACGAGGTTGCGCGTCAAGTCGACTTGCTCGAAAGTGGCGGCACCGTGGTGCAGGAAACGCGGCTGTACGATTCGGACAAGGACGAAACCCGCTCCATGCGTTCCAAGGAGGAGGCGAACGACTACCGGTATTTTCCGGACCCCGACCTGCTGCCCGTGCACATCGACGCAGCGTACATCGAGGCCGTGCGCGCCACTCTGCCCGAACTACCCGACGAGAAAGCCGCGCGCTTCGCCCGCGACTTCAGCTTGTCCGCCTACGACGCAGGCGTGCTGTCCGCCAGCCGCGAGCTTGGCGCCTATTTCGAGGCGGTGGTTGCGGCCTTGGGCGCCGGGCACGCCAAGCTGGCCGCGAGTTGGGTAATGGGCGAATTGTCGAGCGCGCTCAATCGCGACGGCGTCGACATCGCGTTCTCCCGCGTTTCTCCCCGGCATTTGAGCGAGCTGCTGCTGCGCATGGTCGATGCGACCATTTCTGGGAAGATGGCCAAAGAGGTGTTCGAGGCGATGTGGTCCGAGGGCAAGGCCGCGGACGCCATTATCGAGGCCAAAGGACTGAAGCAGATCACCGACTCCGGCGAGATCGAGGGTGTGATCGACGCGGTGATGGCCGCCAACCCGAAGCAGCTGGCCGACTACCGTTCCGGCAAGGACAAATTATTCGGCTTCTTCGTCGGTCAAGTGATGAAGGCGACCGCAGGCAAGGCAAATCCAGCACAGCTCAATGAATTGCTCAAGGCCAAACTAGGCGCCAGTTAAATGCATGATCGCGACTGTCTGCATCGCTTCATCTTCGAGCAATACCCGATTCGTGGACACCTAGTTCACCTGGATGCCTCTTGGCGCGCCCTGATCGAGCATCGCGAGTACCCGGCGGCCATTCGCGACACCCTGGGCGAAGCGGTGGTGGCCTCGCTGCTGCTGGCCGCGACGATCAAGTTTGAGGGGGTTCTGTCGCTGCAATTGCAGGGCGACGGCCCGATGCACCTTATGCTGGCGCAATGCACCAGTGGCCTCGGAGTGCGCGGGCTGGCGCGCTATCGCGAGGCGGAAATTACGCGCATCCGAACCGGCACGCGCGCGGACACCGAGGCCGCCCGGCTCGACGACTTGATCGGCACCGGCAATCTCACCGTGACTTTGGAAACCGACGATGGCTCGCGGCGTTACCAAGGAATAGTGCCCATCGCAGGGCAACGCCTGGCCGAATCGCTGCAGGGTTATTTCGAGAACTCCGAACAACTACCTACACGGTTGTGGTTGCACGCCGACGCTGCCGGGCTGTCGGGGATGCTGATGCAGAAACTTCCCGCAGGGGACGCGAAGCCGGCGGTGGACGTCGCAGCAATCGATGACGCGTGGCGGCGGGTGCAGCTGATCGGCGAGACCCTCACCCCGGAGGAATTACGCACTTTGGCTGACGCGCAGATTCTGCACCGCTTGTTCAATGAAGATGATGTGCGTCTGTTCGATCCGTCGCCGGTGTATTTTCGTTGCCGCTGTTCCCGAGAGAGGGTGAGCGGCATGCTGCAGGGCTTGGGCGAAGCGGAAACGCATTCCGTACTCGCGGAGCGCGGCGAAGTCGAGGTGCGTTGCGATTTCTGCAACCGTGCGTATGTGTTCGACGCGGTGGATGTCGCCCGATTGTTCAATCCCGGTGTCGCGGGCGAGGGCGGCCGCTCAGTCCACTAGCGGCACTTGTAGCGCATGCATTGTCTGCGACGAAACCACGGCTGGGTGGCATTAGCCGGGTTGGCCGGCGCCGTGGCGGGAGTCGTTGGCAGCGTTGCGCTCGCCGCGGATGCGCCGTTCTATGCCAACACCTTCGAGAACGTTCCGGCCAGCACCGCCATGGCGATGCTGGGCCGCGCGCTGTTCTTCGATACCTCGCTATCGGCGTCGGGCAAAGTGGCGTGCGCCACCTGCCACGACCCCAAGCGAGCGTTCGGACCGCCGAACGGTTTGGCGGTGCAGCGCGCCGGCGGCGATGGGCGGCGCCCGGGCGTGCGCGCCGTGCCGTCGCTCATGTACATCCAGAACATCCCGCCCTTCACCGAACACCATGTTGAGGATGAAGGGGACGACAGTATCGACCAAGGCCCTGCGGGGGGGCGCACTTGGGACGGCCGCGCGCAGTCGGCGCATGATCAGGCGCGCCTGCCGCTGTTCTCGCCCTTCGAGATGGCGAATGCGAGCGCGGCGGCAGTGGTCGGTAAAGTGCGGCGGGCGAGCTACGCGGCGCTGCTGAGCGACACCTTCGGCGATCGTGTGCTCGATGACGAGGCAGCGGCGTTCAAAGCCGTGCTCATGGCTCTGGAGGCGTTCCAGCAGAGTCCGGCGGAATTCTTTCCGTACACTAGCAAGTACGATGCCTGGCTGCGCCAGAACACTTCCATGAGCAGCAGTGAATTGCGTGGCCTTGCCGCGTTCAACGATCCGCGCAAGGGGAATTGCGCGCGTTGTCATCCCAGCGGGATGCGCAACGGCGCCTTCCCACAGTTCACGGATTTCGGCTATGCCGCGCTCGGCGCGCCGCGCAATGCTGCCATCCCTGCGAATGCGGACCGCCGCTACTACGATCTGGGATTGTGCGGGCCGCTGCGCATCGATCTCGCCGCAGACAAGCAGTACTGCGGGCTGTTTCGCACGCCATCCTTGCGCAATGTAGCGACGCGCGGAGTATTTTTCCACAACGGGGTATTTCATCGCCTGGAAGACGTGCTGCGCTTCTACGCCGAACGAGATACGCAGCCCGGAAAATGGTATCCGCGCGGCGCGCATGGTGCGACGTTGAAATTCGACGACTTACCGCTTGCCTTCCAGGGTAATGTCGACACTCAAGCTCCCTTCGAGCGGCACGCGGGCGAGCGCGCCGCATTGAACGACGCCGACAGGGCCGATATCGTGGCGTTTCTGCAAACGCTGACCGACGGCTACAAATTACCGCTGCACGGGCTGCGGTAGTCGCCGGCGAGCAATCGCCGCTCAGCGCGCTGCGGACGTCCTGCGGAAGCTGGTCCACGCCGCAGCGGAGAACACCAGGACATTGGCCACGATCACGGGCGAGGCATTGATCAGCAGTCCATAGCCGATCCAAAGCAGCGCGCCCAGCATTTGCACGCCTCGCAGCAGCGAGGGACGGGCAAAAAAGTACGATGACACGAAAACTCCTGTGGCAGCCCAACCCAAGCACTCGATCCAGACGTGGCTCATGCCGCACCGGCCTGCGCGCGATCCGCGAGTGTCAGAATCTCACTGATCTTCACGCGATCCGTGCGTTCCTTCTCCCACTCATTCAAGGTTAGCCCATATGATTCAAATAGCTCGCGAATATCCCGCGTTTCCCAATGCAGCAGCTGATCGAGTATGGGCACCATGATGCTGAATGCGTTGTCGCTGAGGACGGTGCGCTTGGCAATCCGCGCGAGCTGCTTGTTCTCGGAGACGGCAATGGTGAACCCGTCATGGTTGTTGACATTCAGCATGACGTGGATGTCGGAACTGCCATCGCCGATATAGATCACCCGATCAGGAGTCACACCTAAACGATGTTGGAGTTCCTCGATCACCGCGACCTTGCCGTAGCCCGCAGGCACGCGCTTGATCGCCCGTACTTCGCCTGATCGCGCATCGAACTCCAGCTCGGTGCCGTAGATGTGCTCGGGCGGAATCACTCCGGCCAGCGCCGAAATGACGATTTCGCGGGGCGCTGCGGAGATGACGAAAAATGAAAATTGATATCCCTCAGTACCGCGTTCCATGAAATCAATCAGCGCTGCAATGGCGCTCTTCAGGCGCACGCGGCGGCCGGCTTCCACCAGATGTTCGCGGCGAACGCCGCGAAATTCCGGGTCGTGGCGAATCAAATAGGCCAACTCGCCTCCCTGCTGAACCAAATTGCTGCGGGCGAGGCCGGCGACGCGGTCCTCGAAACCGTCTATGCCGAGCAATTCGCTAAGAACCACTCCGGAATCATTGAAACTCAGCGTCTGGTCGAAGTCCGAGGCCAGAAGGAAGTGTTTAAGCGGTAACGCTGTCATGGTCGGAAGCCTCCTGAAGGTTTCAACATAATCAGGGAATTGGCCGCGAATGTCAGGCGATAAAGATTCTCTTTCCGCGCAAATGATTTCATCTCGAAGAATCCGGGAACTGTGACGTCAGCCCGCATCCATCGCCAGCGTCTTGATATCGTTGAACATCACCTGCGGCTGGATGAAGGCCAGGGTGTATATCTCCCGCACTTCGCCGTGGGCATCGATCAGAAACATCTTGAGCATGTGGTGCAATGTGCGCGTCGCATGACCGTGCTCATCCGTCTCCACACTGACGTCTTGCCCGAAATCCTCCAGCACGGGGAGTAGTTCCGGCACGTGGCGCGCGGTCAAGAAGCGCCACTCGAATTTCGGGTCGATGTTGAATTCCTTGGCGTAGCCGGCGATGGCAGCGGGCGTGTCGTGGCTGGGATCGAGGCTCACGCTGACGAAACGCACCCGCCCAGCGAGCGAGCGATCAGTTCTCACCCGATCGCGCAGCTTGGCCAGCGTCGTATGTGCGAAGGGGCAGCCCAGCGGATCGACGCAGTAGGTGTAGAAAAACGTCAGTAGAGTGATTTTTCCGCGCGTCAGCGCAGCGAGATGCACGGAGCGGCCCGTGCTGTCGAGCAACCCAGCGTCCGTGACGCGCTGAATCCTCTGCAACCGGTAACTGCCGGCGGCCGGCGGCACAAATTCCAAGCGCGGCGCCGCCGCTTTGCCGGGATCCTCGGTGGCGCATGCAATTCCAGCCGCTGTAACACCCAACAGCAACGCCGCATAGGCAACCGCGGCGCCAGCCATGCCGGCCATGGCGCGCACCGGCCGCATCAGGGTGCGGGCGCGCTTACCAGCGATGCCACGCGTTGCGGATTGGCGGTGAACTTCATGTGATGCGGACGGCCGAGGCGTTCCTTGGAGAAGTCAATCTCAAATGCCGCAGTGAGTTCGTGGCCATCCCAATGGTAGGCACGCAGAAACTGCTCATTGTCCTTGCCCTTCTTGTCCCATTTCGACAAAAGGCTGGAGGTGACGTAGACGCGGGTGCCGTCCCAGCTCTGCGACACCATGTTCACTTGCGCGCCGGTGTGCTTGCTGTAGGTCTGTTGCGGATGCTCCGGATCGCTCAGATCGAAGTAACGTGTGGTGCCGTCCAAGAAGGTGTTCACCCATAATCCCTTGGCGTCGGAGGTGATCGAAATATCCACCGGCAGGGGAATCTTGGCCGGATCGCCGATGGCAGCGACATCCTGCGCCGCCCATGCCCCGTGAGCGTCGCGCTTCACCAGCCACAGCTGCGAGGTGAGCGCAGTGGCGGTGATGGCCCAATTTTGGCCCTCGGGAAGGGCCCAGCGAATCTCCAGCGGTGCGCCCGGCACGGCGAGGATTTGCTCCGGTTGCATGGTCTTTAGATTCCACATCACCAGGGTATTGCCGAAATGCTTCATCGCCTCGGGATCCTTTACGACTTCCCCCAGATCGCGCATGTAGTTGTTCCAGCCGGTGAAGCTCGAGGTGAGCAGCGCATTCTTCGCGGGGTTCACCGCCATGTCGTAGCCATAGCCGTCGCCTTTGACTTGTTTTATCGTGCTGGTAGGCATGCCGTACTTGGCGACGAAGTCACCCCTATTGTTGTACACCGACATGCCGGTAACGCCGTCCTTGGCCGCCGCGTTAGATAAGCTGCCGATCAACATGCGCCCGGGCAGCGCATAGAAGGTGTGCGGCCCCACATAGCCGGTCTTGGCCGGAAGATTGTCGATGGTTCTCACAAGCGTGGGATGCGACGGGCTGGTGCCTACATCGAAAACGTATATCTTGCTGTCGTCGAGGCCGCCCGCCCATAGATATTTACGGTCGTCAGTGAATCCCATGTGATGCGCCTCACCGCGGCCGCCGACGGATATCTGGTGAATCACCTTGCCATAGGATTTGGATGCGGGATTCGCATCGACCGTAACCAGCTTGTCCGATCCGTCGCCCATGCCCGGTTCGCCGAGCGTCCAGACATGCACGAAATCTTCCTGTCCCTTGATCAGGCCCGTCATGTAGGGTGAATTGCAGGTCTCATCGGCGGCGGCGGCGAGAGCTGCGAAGCTCATGATGGCCGCAACGCCTAAGTTCAAGACTGATCGCCGATCGATTCGCATAGTGGCTCTCCTAAGAGTCGTTGACATGCCAGCGCCCCATAAGGTGCAGCTGCCATGCCCGAAATGCAAGCCGCGGGAGGGGTGGAGCCAGGTCGGCGGGTTATGACCTTAGACCTTATCCAGCGGTGTATTGCCGCCGCTGAACTGCGATCGCGCCTGGGCCAGCCGGTAGCGATGCTCGGCGCGCCAGCGCCGCCAGTGACGCAAGCCGCCGAACGCATAGACCAGCTTGAACAACCGCAGGCGCGACAGCACCTTGCGCGAATCGAACAGGTCGCCCGCGAGCATGGATATGACGCCTTGTTCCAGCTGCCAGGTATTGCGTGGCTCGCGGAACATCTGCTGCATGACCGGACCGTTGAAGCGGTAAATAAAGAACGAAAATCTCGCCATCCCGGCGCGCTGGCGTTTTTCCAGCTTGCGCAGCAGCGCCATCTCGGCGGCGGGCTCACGCAGTGCCGAATCCACCACCTGCGCGGCCTGCTCCGCGCCGCTCATTGCCAAGTACACGCCGGAGGAGAACACCGGATCGAGAAATGCGAAGGCATCGCCCACCAGCACCCAACCGGGGCCGCCCATTTGCGTCGAGTCATAGGAGTAGTTGCCGGTAACGCGCACCTCGTTGCCGATCAACTCGGCGTGGCTCATGCGCTGCCAGAGGGCTGGATTGAGCTTCAGGGTGTCGAGCAGAAACTCGATGGTGCGGCCTTTGCGCTGCTTGAGATAATCCGGCCGGCACACAGCGCCAACGCTCATCACGCCTTCCGGCAGCGGAATCATCCACATCCAGCCGTGATCGAAGCGATAGATGCTGATGTTGCCCGCGTCCGCGCCGACACGCGCTTCGGCGCCGCGTAAGTGGCCGAATATTGCCGCGCTCTGGTGTTCCGCGTTCTTGCGGCGCAGTTTCTTTTTCGTCGAGAGCAGCGCATCGCGGCCGCTGGCGTCGACTACATAGCGCGCTTGAATGGTGTAGCGAGCACCGTCATCAGCGTTCACATCGAGGCGCGTGTCCCGCGGGCCCAGCTGTTCGACCTTGACCACCTCTTGACCCTCGCGCGCGTCTGCGCCGCTTTCACGCGCGTGCTCGTAGAGCATCTTGTCGAAATCCTGCCGCCATACCTGGTAGGCGTGCGGCGGGCTGTTGCCGATGGCGCGTGCGAAGGCATAGGTGTTATAGCCGCGCGCATTGTCTGCCTCGAAGTCCGCTCCGGGTTTGAATACGCCGAGCGCTCGCACTTTGTCGAGCACGCCAAGGCGTTCGAATATCGGCAGATTCATCGGCAGCAACGACTCGCCGATATGGAAGCGCGGGTGATGTGCCTTCTCCAGCGCAATCACCCGGTAGCCGCGACGCGCCAGCAATGTCGCCGCGGTGCTGCCGCCCGGGCCGCCGCCGACGACCACCACGTCGCATTGCTCGATGGCGCGATCGCCGCGTTCCATGACTTGGTCGCTTTGTGTCAGTGGAGTTGCCACGCCTGCTCGATCACATAGGCGTGTATGGCTTGGGCGTCGCTGCCGGACAGCACATCGTCCCAGCGAGCCATGCCCTTGCCGGCGTAGGCGCCGTTCAGCACGATGTCGTAGAAAATCTGGTTTGTGACCGCTGACATGCGGCGCAGATCGGGGAGCAGTCCGCGCCCGAACGCGTGACAGCGACCGCAGTAGCGATTGTAGAGTACTTCTCCTTGAGAGATTTGCGCCACGGTGCCGGTGCGCGGCGGCGGCGTTTCAAGGGGCGGGTCGACCAAGGGCGCGGGTTTCGGCACCACGCCACCATCTAATTTAAAGGTGACTATTCGTCCCTCATTGCCGTACTTGAATGCTGCGCTGTCTTGCGGGAAGGGCAGGGCCATCATGCCGCCGCCGCTACCGGCCATCACGGAAACGTACTGCACCCCGCCAACGCGGTAGGTCATCGGGGCCGCCATGATCGAAGTGCCCACGTCGATTTCCTTGAGCAGCTTTCCCGAATCCGCGGCATACACATTGATGTACCCGGCGGCATCGCCGCGCAGGACCAAATTGCCGCCGGTGGAGAGCAGCCCCCCATCCCACAAGCTGCGGGATGCAGTCTCCCAGGCCACTTTGCCGGAGATCGGGGCGATCGCTCGAATGCTGCCTTTGGATTCGGGTCGCGCGCTGCCCGAGGAAAGTGATTGCAGTGACGGGAGAGTTCCGTACAAGGACTGCAAGTCCTTCGGATCGTAAAATTCCGGCAAGAAAAACGCGAGGTCGAAATTGCCCTCGATCAGGCCCGCACGGCGCTTCGACGTATCGACGAAGATCATGGGCGCATCGAATGCCGGTATGTAGACCAGTCCGGTTTTCAGGCTGTAGGACATGGGCTGCCAACCATGGGCGCCGAATACCGCAGGATAGATCAATGCCGGTTTCTTATCCCAATCCGCCGCCGGTTGTTTGATCGGCCGATGCGTTTTGGGATCGAGCCCCTTGGTCCAGTTCACATAGGCGTAAGGCTTGCCCGAAAGAAATTCGCCGGTGGCACGATCCAACGCATAGAAGAAGCCGTTTTTACTGGCTTGCATGATGACGCTGCGCATGGCGCCGGCCACGTTCAAGTCGGCCAGGATCATCTTGTTCGCAGTGTCGTAGTCCCAGATCTCGCCGGGCACTTCTTGAAAGTGCCAAGCCAGTTCACCGTTGCCGGCATGAACTGCCACAATGGAGGAGACGAACAGTTCATCGCCGCTGCGGGCAGGGTCGTATCGCCCCTGGTAGGGCGAGGCATTGCCGGTGCCGACGTAGATCAGGCGCAGTTTGGGATCGTAGGCGAGCCCGTCCCAGGCTGAACCGCCGCCACCGTTGCTCCAGTCGTAGTCCTGAGCCCAGGTTTTTGCGGCGGCCTGTAGGTGAGGCTGGTCCTGAGTGCCCAGCTTAGGATCGCGCGGCACGGTATAAAAGCGCCACTTGAAGGCTCCGGTTGCCAGGTCGACGGCGGTAACGAAACCGCGAGCGCCCTTGAAATCCGCGCCGCCATTGCCGATAACGATGGCGTCGCCTGCGAGTACCGGCGCGCCCGTGACGGCATAATGAAAATCCGTGGGTCCGCGGGCGGGCAAGGTGTCGGCCTTCCACACCCGCTTGCCGGTGGCCGCATCGATGGCGTGCAGAAATCCATCGACGCTGGCGACGTACACGCGACCCTTCCACACGGCGAGGCCGCGATTGACCACATCGCAACAGGAATAACGCCCCCACTGTCCGTCGACGCCGGGGTCATAGGTCCACAGTTCCTTGCCGTTCACGGCATCGAGGGCATACACGCGACCCCAATTGCCCGGCGCATACATCACGCCGTCGACTACCACCGCCGTCGCTTCAAGCCCGCGGCGCGTGCCCAAGTGATAATCCCAGGCGAAACCGAGCCGCGCCACATTGCCGTCATTGATGGTATCAAGCGGCGAGTAATAGGTACCTTCGAGGTCGCGGCCCGGAGTGAACCATTGATCCGGTTCCCCGGCACCGCCCGAGAGCCTTGCTGCATCCACCGCGGCGGGAGCGCCGGCGAACGCTGGAGCTAAGCACGTGGCCGCCAACGCGGCCGCAAAGAGCTCCATCCGCATACGAGTTATTTCTGATCCGCGTAAATCTTGATCAGGCGAAACAGAAAATCGCGGCAGTCCAGCAGTGACTTCACGCTGACGTATTCATTGAGGCCGTGCACGTGTCCTAAATCGGGGCCGGCAAACAAAGGCTCGATGCCATAGGTGGGGATGCCGGCCGCGTTTAAGAACTCACCGTCGGTCGCGCCGGGCTGCAAGATGGGCAACACCGGCACGCCGGGAAAGAACTCTGCCGTGAGTTTCTCAAACGGTGCCAGAATTTGCGCAGTCAAGGGCGGGGGGGGCGAACTCGGCCCACGAGTCTCCAGCGTCGAGACCACTACCTTCGGGTCGGCAACCAGTTCCTCGAGTTTGCTGCGCACGCTCTCTTGGCTGACCCCGGGGAAGATGCGGCAGTTGATATTCGCCCGGGCACGCTGCGGCAATGCATTGGTGGCATGTCCCCCGTCCAGCATGGTTGCGACGCAGGTGGTGCGCAGCGTGGCGTTCCAACTGGGGTCTTTGGCGGACACCAGAGCGATGGCCTGGGTATCACTGGGATCCTTCACCAGGGCGCGCATGGCCTCGGCGACGTCGGCATTGCCCTTGACTGACTGGATCTTGGCCATCCCGGTAAAGTAGGCTCGGCTGCCGTCAGTAAACTGAGCGGGGAACTCATAGGCCTCGACCCGCTGCAGCGCCGCGGCCAGCCGGTAAATCGCGTTGTCCTTGAGCGGCCGGGAGCTGTGTCCACCCGGGTTAGTCACCTCCAGGCGGTAGTTCTGTGCGGTTTTCTCGCCTGCCTGGATTTCCATGACAACCTTGTTGCCCGCGGCATCCAACTCGCCCCAGGCGCCCTCGTTCACGGCGAAGGCGGCGTCAATGAGATCGCGCTGGTGCTCGACCAGCCATTGGGCGCCGTTAAATGCGCCGGCGGTTTCCTCGCCGCAGGTGAGGGCGAGCTTGATCGTGCGGCGCGGGCGGTAATTCTCTTGCTTGTAGCGAGTCAGGGTGTCGACCCAAATTGCGGCTTCTGCCTTGTCATCGATGACCCCGCGCGCGTAGAAATTGCCGTTCTCCTCGACCAGCTTGAATGGATCACGGGTCCAGTCCTCGCGCTTGGCCTCGACCACGTCGATGTGCGCCAACAACAACAGCGCCTTGAGTTTAGGGTCCCGGCCGGGATAGACGGCGACGAGCCCGCCTTCCTTGGGGTGATCGGGCGCCGCGAACGGGTGCAGGTCGGCGGTGGCGAACCCTGCCGCTTGCAAGCGTGCCGCCATGCGTTCGGCAGCCAGCGTGCAACTGCCATTCGAGAGCGTGGTATTGGTTTCGATGAGCTCCTTATATAGTTCGCGAAAGCTCGCTGCGCCGGCACTGTTCTGCGCGTGCGCATGCAGACTGGCAAAGAACAGTGCAACAGCACACCCAATGGTTAGGGCTTTTGACATGAAGGATCCTTAATGTTCTGCAGAGCGGACGCCATGGTAATTGAATAATGTCCGCCAGGCGATCAGCAAGAGTTTGCGCGCCGCGCAAAATCGTTCCCTGCAAGTTAAAACTATGGTAAATCCACTGCAGGGATGTGTGCTGCCGATGGGATCGGCAACCGGTGCTGCGGTCGAAATATACCGCGACGGCGCTCAGGGGGAGTGCTTCTGATGGTTAAAAGATCAACACGGGATACATCATGCACTCAGGTTCCAAGCTGTCTTGTGCGATCGCCGCCATTCTCGGCAGCGGTGCCATCGGTCACGCAATAGCGGCCCATGCCGCGGATGAGAATTCGTCCAGCGATCAAATTCAAGAAATAACGGTGACCGCGCAGCGGCGCAACGAGAACGTTCAAAACGTCCCGATCGCAATCCAGGCGTTCACCGGCGAATCCCTGTCACAACTGAACGTCACGACCTTCGATAATCTCATCAAATATCTCCCCAACGTGACCGCGGCGTCCTCGGGGCCGGGCCTGTCGCAGATCTTCATGAGGGGCCTGAGCGTCGGCAGCGATGGGACCCAATCCGGAGGTTCAATCAGCGGGTTTCCCAATGTGGCCGTCTACTTGGACGACCAGTCGGGTCAATTGCCCGGACGAAACCTCGACGTGTATGCGGCGGACTTGGAGCGTGTCGAAGTCCTCGAAGGACCTCAAGGAACCCTGTTCGGTGCCGGAGCCCAGGCCGGAGTCATTCGCTACATTACCAACAAGCCGAAAATCAACCTGACCGAGGGCAGCGTTGCCGCGGGCTACGGCGTCACGGCCGGTGGCGATCCGAATAGCGACTTGACTGCCGTCATCAATTTACCGCTGATTGCGGACACGTTGGCGGTCCGCGGTGTTATTTACAATGACAGGCACGGCGGCTATATCAACAATGTGCCGGCGAATTTCACCCGCAAAGCGACGGATCTCGGCATCGGCTATGCGCATTATCCGACCGGCTGCGGTGGTGGCGGCCCGGCTTGTCAGGTGCCGCCGAGCGCAGCCCCGATCAATAACAACGCGATTGCGGGCCGGGCGATCAACCCGGTGACTTATCAGGGCATCCGCGTTTCCGCATTGTGGGACATTAATGCGGACTGGAATGCCCTGGTGACGCAGAGCTACCAGAACATGGACGCCGAAGGCGTGTTTTACCAGATGCCGAACGGTTCGGACGGCGAAAGGCTGCCCAAACAGTCAGTCACTCTGTTCAACAATTCATACAACAAGGATAAGTTCGAAAATACGGCCTTGACCGTCAACGGGCGAATCGGTTTCGTCAAGGCGGTCTACACCGGCTCGTATCTCGTGCGCAATATCAGTTCAGTGCAGGACTACACGAATTACGCGCGTGGGGTGTATGCGGATTACTACCAGTGCCACGGCGCCGAGCCCGCGAATGGCCTGGCCTCGACCTGTTTTTCTCCGAGCGCCACTTGGAATGAGACCGAGCGCAACACGCATCAAAGTCACGAAATCCGTTTGAGCACGCCGGATGACTGGCGGTTGCGCGGCATCGTCGGTGCTTTCTGGGAGCAGTTGCAGATTCAGGACCAGCTGAACTGGCTGTACAAGACCATGCCGGCCTGCACCGACACCGTCACGGTGGGATGTTTGACTGACCCGGGTCCCGCGCCGGGCGCCACCGTCGTCAACTCGGCGACGCGCAATGACAATATTGCGTTTTTCAATGACGTCACCCGCGGCTATCGGCAGACGGCGTTTTTTACATCGCTGGATTTCGATCTGATTCCCAAAGTACTGACCGTGACCGGCGGAACGCGCTATTACCGTTTCGTGAATGACGAAAAGGGCGCGGTAACCGGCAGTTTCGGCTGCTACGAAGCGGGCCCGGCGCCGTGCCTGGCTTCCGCAACCAGCATCGATGCGGAGAACTTGCACACGGTGTACAAGGGCTTCAAGAGCCGCGCCAATATCACATGGCACTTCTTGCCTGATGCGCTGGTGTACTACACCTGGTCGCAGGGTTTTCGTCCGGGCGCGTTCAATCGGCAGTCCGGATGCTATGTGCCGGACGCGACAGGCACCGCCCAGTACTGCTCGCCCTTGGCGTTCACCTCCGACAATCTGACCAATAAGGAAATCGGCTGGAAAACGCAATTCCTGGATCACCGCCTGCAGTGGAACGGAGCCGTCTACCAGGAAGACTGGAAAAACGTGCAGGTCAACCTGTTCGATCCAGGCGTCCTCGGCAATGTGGGTTTCGGCACGAACGGCCCCGACTACCGGGTGCGGGGCGTGGAGACCTCGTTCGTCGCTGTGGTCGTGCCAGGCCTGACGGCGCAAGGTGCGGCTTCCTGGAACAGCAGTAAGCAGACCAACTCGCCATTCTTGATCGCCAACAATCCCGCCCTTTTGGACAATCCGGCGACCGCGCCCGAGTTCGGCAAACCAATTTTGAGCGTGCAAAATCCATACGGCCGCATCGGCAGCCCGAGCGCCAATTCGCCGCCGCTACAGTTCAATCTGCGCCTGCGCTACCAGTGGACCATGAATGATTACAATGCCTTCGTACAAGCGGGCGGCACGCATACCGGGCATTCCTACACGCAGTCCGGCAACAATCCGACTCTGTCCGCGGGTTCGAATGTGAGCACCACCTTGCTGCGCTTTGAAAATCCTGCCTACTCGCAGTACGACGCATCAGTCGGGGTCGCGAAGGATGCCTGGTCGACGGAGTTATTTGCTCAAAATCTGACCAATGTAAATGCCAGCGTGTTTACGTCGACGACGCAATTCGTGCCGGCGGAGACCATCACTCGACCGCGCGTGCTGGGGATCAAGTTCGGCTATAAATTTTGAGGCGGGCGCCGGCTGGCTAGAGAGCTGATACCCCGGCCAATTCGGTGAGGCTTTGGGCGCGAGTCAGGGCGATGAACTCTCGTATATAGGAGGCGTCTGCGCCGGCGCTGCTGGTTGCAGCGTACAACTCGCAGCGTAGCCCTGCCGTGCCGATGGGACGGGACACCACGTAGCCGCGCTCAATGTAATTGCCCACTGTCCAGGAAGGCAGCGCCGCGATACCGCGGCCGCTGGCGACCAACTGCAGGATGGCGACGGTCAATTCGGCCGTGCGTCGCTTGGGATTAATGCCCGCCGGCGTCAGGCAATGCTTCATGAGGTCCAGCATTTCGTCGGGCACGGGATAGGTAATGAGGGTTTCATCGGCGAAGTCGGCCGCCTCGAGCCAAGGCTTGGCCGCCAACCGATGTCGCGGGCTCATCAGTGCGACGCTTTCATAGCGAAACAACGCACTGAATACCACGTTTGGATGCGCTTGTTGCGGGTCGTGGATGATGGCGAGTTCTGCCTCGCCGCGGTCGAGCAAAGGCAGGGGATCGACGACGAAACCGGAAATGATGTCGAGCTCGACCTCCGGCCATAGAGAGCGGTAGGCATCCATGGCCGGCATCAGCCAGTCGAAGCAATTGTGGCATTGAACCGCCACGCGCAGCGGGCCGGCATGACCCTGGGCCAGGCGGGCGACATCGCGTCCGGCGTCGGCCACTTGCGGCAAAACAGCGCGCGCCAGAGTGAGCAGGCGTTGCCCAATGGCGGTGAAGCGCAGCGGCCGCACGTTTTTCTCCACCAGCGCCGCACCGTAGTGACTTTCCAAGGCCTTGAGCTGATGCGACAGCGCGGATTGGGTCAGAAACAGGCGCGCGGCGGCTTTTGACAGGCTGCCGCACTCGGCCAGCGCCAGCAATGTCTCCAAGTGCCTCAATTCCAACGCCGTGGATGACATGAGAAGAATTCATCCCTTCCATGAAAATAATGAACTTGGATCATAGCGTAGGCTCTTGCATGCTACTCGTCCAGGATCTTAATTTGGGAGATTGCCAATGAATCCGGTCGCAGTGTCGTTCGAGTTCTTCCCGCCCAGCGATGAAGGTATGGGGCGACAGTTGTGGGAATCCGTACTCAGGCTTGCTCCCCTGCAGCCGAATTTCGTGTCCGTGACTTATGGCGCCGATGGCTCGACTCGTTCGCGAACACACGAGTGTGTGCTGCGAATTCTGCGCGAGACCCAGCTCACGGTGGCGCCGCACCTGACCTGCGTCGGCGCCGCACGCGGTGAGGTGCTGAGCGTGGCACAGGACTACTGGCGGCAGGGAGTGCGTCATATGGTGGCATTGCGCGGCGATGCGCCTGCTGCGCATGCGCGCTACCGTCCTCACGCCGATGGCTTCGCCTATGCCTCCGATCTGGTGGCGGGGCTCGCGGCGGTCGGCAAATTCGATTTGTCGGTGGCAGCGTACCCCGAAGGCCATCCGGAATCCGGTGGCGCCGACGCTGACCTCGCGAACTTGAAACGCAAGGTCGATGCCGGCGCCGGCCGCGCCATCACGCAGTTCTTCTTCGAGACAGATGTGTTCCTGCGTTACCGCGATCGTTGCGCGGCTGCCGGCATTCGAGTGCCGCTTGTGCCGGGGATACTGCCCATCACGCGCTTTCCGCAGATGCTGCGCTTCGCCGAGCGCTGCGGCGCGTCCGTGCCGCTATGGTTGCGGCAGCGCTTCGACGGCTTAGACGACGATCCGGAGACGCGCCGCATGATTGCCGCGAACGTTGCCATCGAACAGGTGCAGCGGTTGCGCTTGCACGGCGTCGATGAGTTTCATTTTTACACGCTCAATCGTGCCGAACTCACCTACGCCATCTGCCATGCGCTGGGATTGCGGCCGCGTCTCGAAGCGCAGGTGGCCTGATGCAAAGTCCACGTGGAAGGGCTTTCCTAGGGCTGTTGCAGGAGCGCCTGGTGATCCTCGACGGCGCCATGGGCACGATGATTCAAGGGCATGCCTTGAGCGAGCAGCAATTTCGTGGTGCGCGGTTTGCAGCCTGGCGCAGCGATTTACGCGGCAATAACGATTTGCTGTCGATCACGCAGCCGGAAATCATTGCCGGTATCCATCGCGAATACCTGCTCGCCGGGGCGGATGTGATATGCACCAATACGTTCAATTCCACGGCGGTGTCGCAGGCGGATTACGGCATGCAATCCTTGGTGGGCGAACTCAACGGCGACGCCGCGCGCCTGGCGCGCCGGGTGGCGGACGAAGTGACGCACAACACCGGCAGGCAGCGCTTCGTCGCCGGCGCGCTCGGCCCCACCAGCCGCACCGCATCGCTGTCCCCGGACGTCAACGATCCGGGCTTCCGCAACATCACATTCGATGAATTGGTTGCAGCTTACGCTGAGGCCGCGGGCGCACTCCTCGAGGGTGGCGTCGATATCATTCTGATCGAGACTGTATTCGACACGCTGAACGCCAAGGCGGCTCTGTTCGCGGTGCGGGGCGTGCTGGATGAGGCGCAGCTAGACCTGCCCCTCATCGTCTCCGGCACCATCAGCGATGCATCCGGCCGCACCTTGTCGGGGCAAACCACCGAAGCGTTTTGGAATTCCATTCGCCATGCGAAACCGGCCGTGGTCGGGCTCAACTGCGCGCTTGGCGGCCGGCAATTGCGGCCCTACATTGAGGAACTGGCGCGCATAGCCGATACCTATGTGTGTGCCTATCCGAATGCCGGCCTGCCGAATGCCTTCGGCGAATACGATGAGACACCGCAGCATACGGCCGCAATCTTGGGCGAGTTTGCGGCCAGCGGTTTCATTAACATGGTCGGCGGCTGTTGCGGCACCACGCCCGACCATATTCGCGCCGTGGTGGGCGCAGTGGCCGGTATACCGACGCGCACAGTGCCGCGCATCGCCTCGGCCTGCCGACTGAGCGGCCTCGAACCCCTGACCATCGATGCCGCCAGCCTGTTCGTGAATGTAGGTGAACGCACCAACGTGACGGGCTCGGCCAAGTTCCGCAAGCTCATCGAGGCGGGCGACTACGCCGCCGCGGTCGACATCGCGCGGCAGCAGGTGGCCAACGGTGCACAGATCATCGATGTGAACATGGACGAGGGCATGCTCGACTCGCCCGCGGCCATGGCCAAGTTCCTGAGCCTCATTGCAGGCGAACCGGACATTGCGCGCGTTCCCTTCATGATCGATTCTTCAAAGTGGTCGGTGATTGAGGCGGGACTGAAGTGCGTGCAAGGCAAGCCGATCGTCAACTCCATCAGCTTGAAAGAAGGCGAAGATGCATTCCTGGCGCATGCGCGCCTGTGCATGCGGTATGGTGCGGCCGTGGTGGTGATGGCCTTCGATGAGCAGGGGCAGGCCGACACCATACAGCGCAAGGTCGCTATTTGCGAACGTGCCTATGTGCTGCTCACGCAGCGCATTGGTTTCGCCCCTGAGGACATCATCTTCGACCCGAACATTTTCGCGGTCGCCACCGGCATCGAGGAACATAATCGTTACAGCTTGGACTTCATCGAGGCCACCGCCGCGATCAAACGATCCATGCCTGCCGTCCACGTCAGCGGCGGCGTCAGCAATGTGTCGTTCTCCTTTCGCGGCAACGATCCAGTGCGCGAGGCCATGCATTCGGTATTTCTGTATCACGCGATCCGCGCGGGCCTCACCATGGGCATCGTCAACGCCGGCCAGCTGGCGATTTACGAGGATATACCGGCTGACCTGCGCGAACGCTGCGAAGACGTGATTCTGGCGCGGCGCGCCGACGCCACGGAGCGGCTGCTGGAAACCGCCCAGGCATTCAAAGGCGGCGGCGGCGGGGTTAAGCGCAGCGATGATCTGGAGTGGCGCAAGCTGCCCGTGGAACAGCGATTGCAGCACGCCCTGGTGAAGGGCTTGGACGAGTTCGTGCTCGCCGACACGGAAGAAGCACGCCTGCAGTCCAAACGGCCTCTCGACGTGATCGAAGGTCCGTTGATGGACGGCATGAATGTGGTCGGCGATCTGTTCGGCGCCGGCAAGATGTTCCTGCCGCAGGTGGTCAAATCGGCACGCGTCATGAAGAAGGCGGTGTCGGTGCTGGTCCCCTATATCGAGCAGGAGAAAGACGGCACCAGCCGATCGAACGGCAAAGTGGTGATCGCCACCGTCAAGGGCGATGTGCACGACATAGGCAAGAATATCGTCGGCGTGGTGCTTCAATGCAATAATTTCGAAGTCGTGGACTTGGGGGTCATGGCCTCCTGCGAGAAAATTCTCGAAGCGGCAACGCGCGAAGGCGCCAATCTCATCGGCTTGTCCGGTTTGATTACTCCTTCGCTGGATGAAATGGTGCATGTCGCCAAGGAAATGCAGCGTCTGGGCTACACGCAGCCGCTGCTGATAGGCGGCGCCACCACCTCGCCGGCGCACACGGCAGTGAAAATCGATCCGCAGTATCAGGGTGCGGTCATCTATGTGAAAGATGCCTCGCGTTCGGTCGGCGTGTGCCAGCAGTTGATCACCAAGAGCACGCGCGATGCCTATGTTGCCGGCATCAAGGCAGATCATGAACGACGCCGCGAGCAGCATCGCAACAAGAGCGTCAAGACGCCGCAGCTGTCGCTGGCTCAGGCGCGTGCGAAGAAGCTGCAAATTGACTGGACAGCCTACGCGCCGCCCACACCCAATTTCCTGGGCGTGAGAAGCTTCGAGGACTATCCGCTCGCCGAGCTGCTGCCCTATATCGATTGGATGCCGTTCTTCAGCGCCTGGGAATTCGCCGGGAAATTTCCTGACATTCTGCGCGATCCGGTGGTGGGGGAAGCGGCCGCCGCGCTGTACGCGGACGCCAGGCGCATGCTGCAACAACTCGTCGCGGAAAAATGGCTGCGGGCACGCGCGGTGGTGGGGTTGTTCGCGGCCAATAGCATGGACGATGATGATATCGTGGTGTATGCCGATGCGGCCTGCCGCACCCATGGGGTTCGCCTGCATCATTTGCGGCAGCAGAAGTCCAAGCCACAGAATCAGGCGCAGTCCTGTCTGGCGGATTTCGTCGCACCTGCGCATAGCGGCCGCGCAGATTACCTCGGCGCCTTCGCCGTCACGGCCGGTATAGGCATAGACACCCATGTGGCGCGTTTCGAGGCGGCGCACGACGACTACAGCAGCATCATGTTGAAAGCCCTTGCCGATCGTCTGGCGGAAGCTCTGGCCGAGCGCATGCACGAGCGGGTACGGCGTGAGCTCTGGGGCTATGCGCCCGCGGAACAACTGGATGGCGCGGGCTTAATAGACGAGAAGTATCAGGGGATTCGGCCGGCACCGGGATATCCGGCCTGTCCCGAGCACACGGAGAAAGCCACTCTGTGGCAGCTCCTTGATCCCGAGTCGAATGCCGGCATTCGACTGACCGAATCTTTTGCGATGTTTCCCACTGCGGCTGTCAGCGGATTCTATTTCTCGCATCCAAAGGCGCATTATTTCGGGGTGGGCCAGATCGATCGCGATCAAGTGGCGAGCTACGCCAAGCGCAAGGCTTGGAGCTTGGCCGAAGCCGAACGCTGGCTGGCGCCGAATCTGGGATATCACCCGGAGGTCGGCGCGACGCCGGAAGTAGCCGACAGGGCGAACGCCGCATAGGCCATGACGTTTGATGCGACGGCTTTGAGCGTGCCCACCGTCATTTTGACGACTTCAGCGGTAGACGAGGATAGTGCGGCCTGTTTCGAGCCGCCGGCGGGAAGCTTCGAGGCTGCTGAGTTGTTTCAATTGCGGATGTCGTTGACGTCGAGTTACGCGCAGCGGCTGCAGGATTTGCAGGATATGCTTGATTCAATGCGGGTGCTGAGGCGAAGAATCCGCATTTGCGGCGGGCAACCGAACTGTTGCGACAGGCATCAGATTGAGCAGTGGGCGCGTAATTCATTAAGGATTCGCTGCCGCGAGAATTTGCCGCGCCAGATTGGCATAGTCGCCATCGAAGTGATGGCCGCCCTTCAATTCCACGATGCTGAATTTCTTCTGATCGAGCTTCGGACACAGCGAGTCGGTCTCCTCAGCGCCGTAGATGCACAGCACCGGCATGCCGGTAATATCATTGATCTCAGGCAGCGTCGCAGGTCCCGCGGTACTGTCGGAGATCCAGCTTCTCAAATGAAATTCAAACAAGGCGTGATCGGACATTCCCATGACGGCGGTCAATGCGACCTTGGTGCGCGTAAGCGCAGGCAGGCGGTTGACCGCGAACGGCAGCACATCGGCGCCTTGGGAATAGCCGATGAGCAGCACCCGCTGCTTGCCGAAGTGGGACAGGTAGTAGCGAATCATACGGTCGGTATCCGCTGCGAGACCGTCCGGAGTTCGCGCAGTCCAGAAATAGCGCAATGAATCCAGCCCGACTACGGGGATACCCTTGGCGCTCAGCGCCGCGGCGACGTCCTGGTCAAGTCCCGCCCAGCCGCCGTCGCCGGACATGATGATGGCAAAGACATCGGGCGGGGCGGCGCCAGGCCGGGCCGCGCCAGGCGGCGTGATGGGCTGCGCGGGAACTTCGATGACGGGCAAATCGCTCAGTCCCGCAGGGGGGGGTGCAGCGCGCGTCGGATTTTTCTCGGCCAGCTTATTGAAGCCGGCGGTGAATTGCGGCAGCCAGTCAGGCAGCGACGTGAAATTGCGACCCATATGCGGCAGAGTGACGCTCGCGGCGCCGTGAATCTGAGCAATGAGGTGTTGCGCGTCATGTGCCGGACACTCTTGATCATCGCCGCCCTGGAGGGCAAGCCAGGGATTGGCGAGACTCTTGGTGGGCAGGAGAGCCACACCCAGCGGTTGTGCGCGGCGAGTGAATTCGAGGCCCGAACCCTTGCACAGTGCCTTTTGCAAATTGAAATTCGGGCAAAAGCCCACGGTGAGGGCAGCCGCAAAGGTGTTGCGCGGTGCCTGCGCGAGCATGGCATAGGTCATGGCGGCGCCGGAGGCTAGGCCGACCAGCACCGGCGACAGATAAGCAGGGTTGTGGAAGTAGGCTTGCACGAAATGACTCAAGTTCTCGAGATCGCCATCGGGGAATACGCATTGTTCTGCGTCGGCTTCGAGGTTGGCTTTGAACTTCCCCCAATCAATGGCGGCGACCATGGCGCCCCCCCGTGCGAGTTGCTGCGCCACCGCGTCGGCGGTAGGCGTCCAGCCTTCATCTCCGGACAGCAACAGCACGAAACTGCTCGGCGCGCCGCTGGGACGGTAAACCTGGAAGTCGCGAAACCGGCCGTGGCTGAGGCGGTTGTTACTCGCGGGTGGTGCCACCTGGGGGGCTTTGGGCACAGTGGTCGCGGACGCAGAGGGTGCCACGGTCGGTGAGGCTCGCGTCTCCACGGCGTGAGAGGTCGCAGCCGTGAACAGTAATGCGGCCGGCAGCCAGGCGGATCGATAGGAACGCAAGACAGGCATTCGACACCTCCAATTGGCTAACAGGCTACCAAGACGACCATTTCATCTACCGGTAACACTTTGTACGCAAAATACCCGGGCAAATGAAGTCCATTGATTTAGTGTATTTCAATGCCGGCGGCGGGCATCGTTCCGCAGCTTTGGCGCTCGACGCGGTAGTCCGCGAACTTAGCCTTCCCTGGTCGGTGAGGTTGGTCAATCTTTTCGAAGTGCTGGATCCCCGGGATGTGTTCGGTAAGACCACCGGCATGAAACCTGAGAATTACTACAACGCGCGTCTGGCTCGAGGCTGGACCCTGGGGCTGGGCCAAGAGCTGAAGGTATTGCAGGCGTTGATCCGGCTCAGCCACAATTCCTTGACCACCCATCTGCAGCGATACTGGCTCAAGACCCGGCCCGACATGGTGGTGTCGCTGGTGCCGAACTTCAATCGCGCCATGTATCAAGCGTTGACCGCGGCTCGGCCCGGCGCACCGTACGTCACCATCCTGACGGATTTCGCAGATTCTCCGCCGCATTTTTGGATTGAGCCACGCCAGACGCAGCATCTGATATGCGGAACGCCCAAGGCCGTGGCACAGGCCCGAGCGGCCGGCTACGACGACACTCTCATTCACCCCACCTCGGGGATGATCATTCGTCCTGATTTCTATCAGGATCTGGCCATTGATCGGCGCGCCGAAAGGATCAAGCTGCAACTCGATCCGGATCGGCCCACTGGGATGGTCATGTTCGGCGGACATGGATCCAAGGCGATGCGGCGCATCGCAAGCCGCCTCGACGATACGCAGTTGATTCTTGTCTGTGGTCACAATTCCGCGTTGGCCGATGAATTGGGCGCCATGCCTTCGCGGGCGCCGCGCGCGATAATCGGCTTTTCAAATCAAATCCGCTACTTCATGCAGCTTAGTGATTTCTTCATCGGCAAGCCTGGGCCGGGTAGCATCAGTGAAGCCATTCAACAGAAGCTGCCGGTCATCGTGGTGCGCAATGCCTGGACCATGCCGCAGGAGCGCTACAACGCGGATTGGGTGGAAGAGAACAACGCCGGCTTGGTGCTGGGTTCGTTCGCTGCCGTTCGCGGTGCGGTTGCGGCGCTCAGCGCTCGAATGCCCGAGTTTCGAGCGGCGGTTGCGCGTATCCACAATCGCGCGATTTATGAAATACCGGAAATCCTCGACCGAATACTGCAGGCCGAGCGGACACGGCTATGGGAGCGGCCTATGCAACGGCCGACCCTGCAAATTCATTAGTCTCGCCCGCTAGGGTTGCTAGCCGCATTTGTCGCCCGATTGCCGGTAAACGGGAAGCTGTCGGTACGCGACTTTATTGGATATAGTGATTATCGAGACATGAATAACCTCTTGCAAAACATCGAGCGCATTAGCCGCCCGGCTTTCGTGGAAAGCCGGGGCAGGGTTGCGTTTGTTGTTCCAGAAGCGAATGCGGGGGTTAGTGTTTATGAGTGTGGACAATACCTTTCA
The DNA here is from genome assembly GCA_038226325.1 of Steroidobacterales bacterium. GTDB lineage: Bacteria > Pseudomonadota > Gammaproteobacteria > Steroidobacterales > Steroidobacteraceae > Bog-1198. Next base: position 54,827 of record JBBRQO010000026.1, read on the forward strand.
AGCCACAGGCGGCTTGTTGCGCTTGCAGGTCACGGCTGAGGCGGATGCCGGTGCGCTCGCACGCGTGCTGGAGCGATTTCACAATTTGAACGTCTTGCCCCGCCGCGTGGTCGCGGAATTTGGGATCAACGACCTTCTACACATTCAAGTCGATATTCTGGGGTTGGAAGAGGCCCGGTTGTCGAACATTGCCGCGAAACTCGCGCAGGTGACGAGTGTGCTGGGCGCGTATTGGCACTACGTATAGGGCCTGAACTAATAGCGCAAGACCAAGCGGCAGGCGGGTTTGAAGGCTAAGGCTATTGGCGCTTGGCAGCGCCGGCAAATAGGTCGAGTAATGTGGTATTGAGCTTCGTGGCGATCGCCAGGAGTATGAGCACGGTGGGGTTGTAAATGCCGCGTTCGAGTCGTCCAACGACGTTGGTGTGGACGCCGGCCTGTTGGGCGAGGCCCTCTTGGGTCAAGTTGCGCAGCTTGCGGCGTTCCCGAATTTCTTCACCCAGACTTCGAAGGATGTATCTTGCGCGCGCCACGTACAAGACTGGCGCTTAGCACATCATAGTGTCTAGACATTATAATGTTTAAAAAGCCCGTAAAACAATAACTTAGAGCCGTGAGCGGTGTAGCGGCTGAGGCGCGGGTTTATATCGCGCGTTGAAGGTTGTGGCGAATAAACATTATAATGTTTATTCCCTGCGATCCAAGGAATCGACTTCATCGAAAGGAGGCATGGAGCCATGCGCATATTCACTCGGCGACCGTCGGAATCCGTGTCAATCGGTGACTGCATCAGCATCACGGTGGTGGAGATTCGCGGCGCCCAAGTTCGAATCGGAGTGAAGGCACCGCCTGACGTCAATATCCAACGCGGGGAGCTCGTGAGCAAGCGGGAGCCCAGCGAACCGCGGAACGTATCCGGCCAATGATCAGGCGGCCCCAGTATTTTGAGAGATTACTGAGATTTCTGCGGCGGAAGGGTCGCTCTCGGGAAGACGCTGAGGATCTTATCCAGGAGGCCATGCTGCGCCTGCATGTGTATGGTCAGGCGGTGGTGGTGAGCAACGAAGAAGCCTTCCTGCGGCAGGCCGTGCGGAATCTGTCCATCGATCAACATCGCCGTGAGAGCCAGCGTACCAATGTGGCAATCGAGGAACTTAGCTCCCGCAATGCCTTGATTGAGACAGCATCGACACCGGAAGAGCACTTGGATGCCGAACAACGGCTCGTGGGCATTCGGGCGGTGCTCGATGCCGAAAGCCGGCGCACCCGCGATATTTACTTCGCCCACCGCGCGGGGTATAGCTATGCCGAGATCGCGGAGCATCTGGGGATTTCGCACATGACCATCAAGCGACATATTGCGCGTGCGCTGCTAGCCCTGATGAACCAGGGAGATACTGAAGCGCATGGAACGAAGCGCGAAGCAGAATAAGGGAGAGCGCCTGCGGGCGCAGGCGGCGCTTTGGGTGACGGAGTTGCATGGCCCGAACCGCAATGCCGCTCTAGAGGAGAACGTGCGGCGCTGGATAGCCGATGATCCCAGCCACGCGGCCGCTTTCGAAATTGCCACAGAGCAGTGGCAAAAAACAGGCAATTTGCCGTTCCACATTCCCGCGGCGACGCTCGCTGCGGCCAGGAACCGGCCTCGCAGGCGGGTGTGGGCTCCTGCGCTGGCCGGCGGCGCGGTGCTGTGCGGATTACTCATGGCCGCAGCCTTTTATTTGCGGAACCCGACGCTTGCCACCGGACCTGTCGAACAGCGTACCGTGGAACTGACGGACGGATCCCAAGTCACGTTGAATGCGAATACGCGTGTACGGCTGCAATACGACGAGCGCTTACGAAAAGTCGTTTTGGCGCGCGGTGAGGCGTTTTTCCGCGTCGCAAAACAGCCATCGAGGCCCTTCATCGTGATCGCGGGAAATCGCAAGGTGATTGCTCTGGGTACTTCGTTCCTGATTCGATGTGAAGATCCGGGCAGGTCGGCGTTCGCAGTCACCTTGGTCGAAGGACGCGTGGCCGTGGAACCGATCGGAGGGCCGGACGCGTTGCCGAACGATTCCGCGGTCGATAGAGAACTCGGGCACGTCCCGGGCGCGGAAGTGGACGGCCCCAACACGGCGCCGCAGGATCCCCAGGAATTGAAGGTCTTGAGCCGAGGCGAAAGGCTGCGCTACTCGGGCAACGCAACAGGGGTCGTGGATTTGCCGTCGATCGACAAAGTCACCGCCTGGCAGCGCGGACTGCTAATTTTCGACAATGCCACCTTGAGCGAGGCGGGGGCGGAATTCAATCGCTATGGCTCGATCAGGATCAGCGTCGATGGCAGCGCGGCGAATTTGCGTGTGAGCGGCGTCTATCGCATCGGCGACGCGGCCAGTTTTGCGCAAGCCATGGCGCGTGCTTATCACCTCAGCGCGGTCAAGCGCGGCGAGGAGATCGCGCTCAGCAACACGGAACCCGACTCGAAGTAAAAAATATTTGACCTTGAGTGACCCCATCGAACCTGCCGCTTACGTCTTGGCATGCAGGGACAACAAAAAAGGGAGATTCACTCATGCGCCAAGTATCCGGCATTGTCTTGCTCGGAATTCTGACGGTTGTCAGTTGGTTCAGCCTCGGTGGAAGCGCATTTAGTGCGGACCTCAAAGCGCGCTTCGATGTGCCGGCGGAGCCGATGGATCGGGCTTTGCGGGATTTCGCGCTGCAGTCGAATTGCAATATTTCCTTCGAACCCTCGTTGGTGACGGGGCTGCGGGCGCCGGCCGTCAAAGGCGAGTACTCTCGGAGTGAGGCACTTTCCATATTGCTGACCGGCACTGCGTTGAAGGCAGTTACGGTCAATAGCAACACGATTGAGGTGGTGGAACGCGGCGCAGAGACGGATCTCGAAAGGAAGACGGCGGATAAGAGGGATCTGGAGGAAATCGTCGTCACCGGTACGCATATTCGCGGGGTCGGTTCGGCGTCGCCGGTGACGGAGATTGGACGGGAGGAAATCGACCGGTCGGGATACACCTCGCTTGCGGATCTCATGCTCAGCGTGCCGCAAATGTTTGGCGGTGGCATCAATCCGGCGACTGGCGCGAATAATTCGCAGGTGAACAGCCGCTTTGCCGACAATCCGACGGGTGCGTCGGCGCCCAATCTCCGTGGACTCGGGCCGGGATCGACGCTCGCGTTGGTTGATGGCCATCGAATGGCGACGGGCCTGACCGGAGGCGGCGCGGATATCACCTCCATCCCCATCGACGCCATAGATCGCGTGGAAATCGTCACGGACAGCGCATCAGCTATCTACGGTTCCGATGCGGTGGCCGGCGTCGTGAACATCATATTGAAGCGGGACTACCAAGGCGCGAAGACCAGCCTGTCCTACGGCTACGCACCCGAGGAAGGCGGCGCGCAGAAACGCGCGAGCCAGTTATACGGTACAAGTTGGAACGGCGGCAATGTGATGCTGGCCTACGAACACATGCAAGAGGACGCGGTCGACGCCAAGGACCGAGAATTCACAGCGACGACGGCGGAGCCTAATTCGCTGCTGCCGGCGACCAAGAGCAATTCCGTGACGCTATCGGTGAGGCAAGATGTGGGTAGGGCGTCGGCATTCATCGACGGCCTGTATATCGCGCGAGATGCGAATCGATACCTGGCGGCGTATTCAGGATATTTGGAACCGTTCGCATATCCCACCACTTTACGCAAATTCGCGGTGGCGACGGGCGTCGATTTTAGCCTATGGCGCGACTGGAAGGCATCGGTATTCATCACCGACGCCGAAGACAAGACCCTAGAGAACGTGGTAATGCTGACCTCGCCCGTGACTCAAGAAAACGCGGAAAAATCCCTGGGCACCTTGCGCGGCATTGAGGCCAGCGCCAACGGAATCGTCGCCAAACTGCCTGCGGGTCCGGTGCGCTTAGCATTTGGGGTGGGGTATCGACGCGAGAGTTTTTCAAACGCACTCGGCGTGAGCTTCGATACGCTCGTCAACTCGGGCGCTGGCGAGCGCAACATTCGATACGGCTTCGGGGAGATTTCGTTGCCGTTGCTCGGTCCGTCAGAACACTCCGGAGTCGACGTGCTGGCGCTCACAGTGAGTGGTCGCAGCGAACGCTACTCGGACTTCGGCAGTAAGACCGTGCCGAAGATAGGGCTGGTGTATGCCCCCACGAGTTCGCTTAAGTTTCGCTCGACATGGGGGAAGGCCTTTAAAGCGCCCAATCTGTACGACGCCAACGCCGTTCAGAAAATAGTCGCCTTGAACCTACCCGATCCGGCGGCAGCCGGAGGAGGGTCCCTGACTTTGATCCGCGCCGGCGGCAATCCGGCGTTGCGCCCCGAGTCAGCCGAGTCGTGGAGCGTCGGCGCCGATTATTCCGGACTGCAAGACAACCGGTTGCGTGTTGCGACGACGCTTTTCGACATAAAATACAAGAATAGAAATTCACAAATCGGGAATGTCTTTGCTGCACTGACAGATCCCTTGAATGCCTTTTTCGTGACGCCATCGCCGTCCGCGAGCTTTGCGCAATCGGTAATCGACCAGTATCCCCCGAGCGACGTACTAAACTTTACCGGCCGACCCTACGCCTTGGGTGACGTGGCAGCGATAGTCGACTCGCGATTGCGAAATGTCGCCAGCCAGATCGCTCGTGGCGCGGACCTCAGCATCAACTACCGCGTGGATGCGAAGGCCAGCAGCACGCTGTTTTTCTTGAACGGTACCTACCTCGACCTCAAACAAATCAATACGCCGCAATCGCCGACTCAAACTTTGAGCGGATTGGCGTTTTATCCGCCCAAATATCGTGCACGCACCGGTGTCACCTGGAAGCCGGCCTTGTGGGCATTGACGGGGATCGTGAACTATCTTCCGCGCGAGACCAACACGCAAGTGTCACCGGCTGAAAGCGTAGGTTCATGGACGACTATCGACGCCTCCGTGAGGTATGCGCCCACGCTCAAGGGGATTTGGGGCGGCCTCAATTTCAACTTGGCAGCGCTAAATCTGCTGAATAAAAATCCTCCCTATGTATTGTCGATCGTTCAAGGACTCAACTTCGACTCATCGAATGTAAGCCCTCTTGGGAGATTGATCACCCTCCAAGTCTCGAAGGAATGGTAGCTGTGCGGCGCGGCACGAAGTCATGGCGATGGGCGTTAGCATGTCGCCTTACCGCTACTTCTTTGTACATCATAGCGGCTGGTGCCGGGCAAGCAGCGGCGGCGGCAGAGATCTCGTCGAGGATGTTGGTTGAAATGCAAGAGATCACTTCAGTATCGCCGTCACCGGACGGCGCTCAGGCAGTGATAGGGATCAGCCGGTCGAACGTTGAGACCAACATGCGAGAACTATCGTGGGTCATCGTGCCGCTGAGGGCTACGACCAAGCCGATTACTTTGGCTGCCGGGGAGGAAATCTCAGATCCCGCCGCGCCCGGCGCACTTTTGAACGTACGCGCTCAGTGGAGCAGTGACGGCCAGTGGTTCTTCTATCTGCGACGGCAAGGGGAAGAGGTACAGCTCTGGGAAACCGACTGGCACGGAGAGAACACTCGGCAAGTGACGCATTCGAAAGCCGATCTCATTGGTTTGTCGGCGTCGACCCATCCCAACGAACTGCGGGTGCAACTGTCCCCCGAACGCGACGTTCTGCGCAAGGCCGAGGAAGAGGAGGATCGCACAGGCATACTCTACGACGATCATGTGATGCCCGGAAACCCATTGACGAAGACCCTCCCGATTCTCGATAGGTGGCGGAACGCGCGGCGGTCGGACGATGGCAAGGTCGCGCCACCAGGCTGGAGCGGTACGAGGTACGCAATATTCGATATTGGGACGCGCGAACTCAAGGAAAGCACCTCAGAAGGCCCGGATAACGCCGTTGCGGTAGGGGCGAGCAATCTCCGTGGATGCGGAGTCAACTGCGTGGAGAATCGGTCTTGGCGGGCGACGGCGGTGAAATCGCAGGAGCTGTCGTCCGCGCATCCGGATGAACCTTTCGGCCAGTTCACCGTTCAGATAGAACCGAATCATGCTGCGAGGAAGGTTCTGGGTAGGGCCAAGAAATGCGCTATCGCCGAATGCGTGGCGAATCGCATTACCCTTCTTGGCTGGTCGGCAGACGAACGTGAGATTGTCTATGTAGCCGACCCTCGGCAAGGGATGGTGGGCGGGCGCTTGCCCGGCCGGGCAGCCATCTTTGCGTGGAATCCGGCGCGCAATGTGGTGCGCTTGATCCGTGAGTGCGGCGGCGAGATCTACACCTTGGACTCGCCCGAAGGTTATGAATTGACCGAGGCGCTAGCAATCGACGGAGAAATAGTGGTGGGTGCCGCCGGAGCCGATGAGCCTCCACGGCTGCAAGCGATCAATTTATCGAGTGGCATTGTGCGAACTCTGTTCGACCCGAACGTGGAATTGCGCGCACTGACTCATGGTCGTGCCGCATGGCACACGTGGGATGGAGCGGACGGCTACCCCGGGCGCGGGATTGTCGTTCTGCCGGATGGATTCAAACCGGGAGTCAAGTATCCACTAGTGATCACTTCGTATCTGTGCGGAAACGGGTTTCTTCGAGGCGGTGGCTCGGACAATGCGCCGGAATTCGTGGCCGCACATGAGGGGTTCGTCGCAATCTGTGTGGACATCCCTGTGTGGGAGATGCTCTGGCGAGAATCGGACGCGAGTCGGCTCTATCCAATCGCCTGCGACATCGTGGCAGGCCTGATCGCGGATCAGGGAAAAAATGGTAGCGTCGACACTTCGCGAGTAGGTCTTTCCGGGCACAGCCTCGGCGCCAATTTCGGCAACTACTGCCTGGCAAATTCGATGGGTAAAGATCCTGCACACGGTATTGCCGCAGCTGCGTTTCGCCATGGCAGCGTGCTGGAGCGGGCGCAGTGGGATCTATTCAATACCGCCGCTTGGCGGCGAGATCCGGTTAATGGAATCTTCGCGCGCTTGCACATGCCGGATCCGCGCCATGACCCTGCCGGACGGTGGGACGAAATGTCCGTGGCAAAAAAGGCTGCCGCGATCAACACTCCCATCCTGATTCAAGAGGACGACACCGAATACTGGAACGCGTTGCCCCTGTGGAGCGCCCTACGAGAAGAGGGGAAGGCGGTAGAAATGTATGTATTCCCCAAGGAGCCGCATCGGCTCATACAGCCCGTGCACCAACTGGTGAACTTCGAGAGACAGATCGACTGGTTCCGGTTTTGGTTGAAGAACGAGGAAGATGCGGCGCCCTCGAAGCGCACTCAGTATGAGCGGTGGCGAAAATTGCGCGAGACTTCGAGTGTGGCGCACCTCGGCTAGCGTGATCGCGACGGGGCAGCGCCGTCCTCTAGGCGAGGTCGGCCGTGGCGGAGCGTAGTGCGCCTGGCAGTGTAATTCGCTGCCATTTTCGGAGCCAGGCTTCGATATAGAGCTTGGCGAAAACATCGCTAAGGATGGCGGTGGCCTTCTCGATACGGGGGGATAACACGGCTTCCACCTGTCGGCGGTCGAGCAGTCCGCGGTGTACAAGAATGCCATCCAGCAGGTACTCACGTAGGAAATCCACATTGTGCTCGAAGACGTCCTTGGCCCACAGGTCGGGGCCGCCCTTGCCCGTTCCGCGCTGCAAGACTATCGCGGGCAGTCGATCGGCGAACGCAGCGCGCGCGACGGCGCGGTTCTGCGCGTTGGTGAAATGCAGGTAGGCCGGAATGCGCAGCGCCGTCTCCACCAAGGGCTGACTTACCAGTGGAGATATCCGAGGCGGATCGTCGAATCCCGCAAAGGGAGAATGATAGACGGCGGAAGTTGCGACAATGAGGCCGAACAGCAGCATGTGCGAGCCCGGCGCAAGACTTCTTGCATCCCTGAGCCATGGATGCAGGAAGCGGCTACCGGTGCTCTGGTAGCAATCCTGGGCATCCGCGGAGGCGAGAGTCATGGAGCGTGTCGCTTCCGGGGTGTACCAACGGCGCAATTCGCGCGACGTCGTGAAGTCCGGGTGTCTCGAGAGACTGCGATACTCGCGGAGGGATAGGGCGATGGTTCGCCCCAGAGACTGGCGGTTGAGCATGGCGTAGTCCGCGACCGCCGCGAAGAGACGTGGACTCAAGGGATGGTTGCGGAAGCACTCTATTAACGCGCCTACGCCGGCGTGACTGCCGAATAGGTTGTCTCCCAATTCACCATCGAAAATGGCGGAAGCACCCAGTTCACGGGCCAGTGCAATAGTGCGTGCTTCGGTATCGGGAGCGGAAAAATTAAGTACGGGTCGCACCGTCCAATTGCAGTCGTGGAAGCGGCGCAGGTCCAAGCTGTCATTCCGCGGATGCTCTAAAAGCCGGCATCCCGCGGCCTTCGCCATGCTGCGGGCAAAGCGGCGTTCGTCGCCACAGCCGCGTGAATAGTAGGTGTGGGAGGTAAGCGCCGGCCTAGGCGATGCATTACTAAGTGCGCTCAACACAATTGAAGAGTCTAAACCACCGGATAGTTTTACCAGGATGTTCTCGTGCGCGGAGGAGCTTGCACTCACGCTGTATTGAACTGACCTGCCGGCTTTCTTCGGACCAGTCATTGCTGGAGAACGGCCCCGACCGGGTTGGTTGATAAACTCTTCGACTTGAACTCTACAGGAGTCAGGTATGACAAGCTTGAGTGTGGTCGTACCGAGTTGTAATGCTGACG
>JBBRQO010000027.1:0-63460 GCA_038226325.1 Steroidobacterales bacterium
AACTTGAGTTAGCGGATCGATTTGGTTCGAGCGAGCACATCAACCAGGGTGCGCGCTTCGCAGGATGCCGAGGCGACGCGTCGTATCCGCGAGTTCGCTGCCTCAGTAGCTCCCGGACTCGCCGCGCGCCGCCACCAATGTTCGAAGCGCCGCGTCATCTCCTTCACGCTGCTCGCGTCGATCCGCCGCATGCTGTTCTTCTTTGCGAAAACGATCTACTACGCGGCTCAAGGATTCGGCTTCGATGCGTTTTTCACTCCACAGCGCCCGCCGCCTTTCATACTCCGCCCGGGCGCTGTCGAGATTCTTCAAATGCTCGCGCAAAGCGTCGCCTAGGCGATCCAGAAAGGCGCTGTAGTTCTGCAGTTTGACCGCATCGGTCGCGGCGGACGCCGGCGCGGTATTCTTCAGATAATCGTTTCGATAGGCTTGCAACTGCTCGAGCTGGCGCTCCAGCTCCGTCACTTTGAGGCCTGCGTCGGCCATCGCCTGGCTCAATTGATCCGCCGAATTTGAGGCTATCTCCTGAATCGGCTCGAATCGTTTCGATTTCCTCATAACCTAAGCACTATCTGCCCGCTGCCGGTGCCGGCGCCGAGAACTGCGTCACGAGTTGCTTAAGGTCCTCGTAGCTACGCTCGATTCCCACCGGTTCGTACATGTCCTGACGCAGGAATTCCAGCATTTTTGGCCACTGCTCCACGGCCAAATCCACCCGAGCGTCGGCGCCCCGCCGGTAGGCCCCGACTGTGATCAGGTCTCGATTCTGCTGATAAGTCGAATATACCTGCTTGAAGCGGTTCGCGAGATCGAGCTGCTCGCGGGTCGCTATTTGATGCATTGCGCGGCTGATGGACGCCTCCACGTCGATGGCAGGATACAGCCCGTTCTCCGCCATCCGGCGCGATAGCACGATATGGCCATCGAGGATGGCGCGCGCCGCATCCGCGATCGGATCGTTCTGATCGTCACCTTCGACCAACACGGTATAAAACGCCGTGATCGAACCCACGCCGCGATCGCTGTTGCCGGCGCGTTCCACCAGCTGCGGCAGCCGCGCGAATACCGATGGTGGATATCCCTTGGTGGCGGGCGGTTCGCCGATGGCGAGGGCTATTTCGCGTTGTGCCTGAGCGAAGCGCGTCAATGAATCGAGTAGCAGCAGCACTTTGAGGCCGCGATCACGAAAGTATTCCGCGATGGCCGTGGCCAGCCAGGCGCCATGCAGGCGCATGAGAGGGGGATTGTCGGCGGGAGTCGCGACCACCACGGCGCGCCGCATGCCATCCGGACCCAAGGTATTAGTCACGAAGTCCTGAACTTCTCGGCCGCGCTCGCCGATCAATCCAACCACGGTAACGTCCGCCTTGGTGTAGCGAGTCATCATGCCGAGCAGCACGGATTTGCCGACCCCGGATCCGGCAAACAAGCCGATACGCTGTCCGCCGCCCACGGCGAGCAGCGCGTTGATGGAGCGCACACCTACATCGAGCGGATCGCGAATCGCCCGGCGCATGAGCGGGTTCAAAGGCTCCCCCGTCAGCGACACCCGATCCGTGCATTTGAGATCGCCGAAACCATCGAGCGGTCTGCCCGCGCCATCCAGTACCCTGCCGAGCAATGCATCGCCCACCGCCACCGTCGATACGCTGTGCGTGGGAATGACCCGCGCACCCGGCATGACGCCGCGGATGTTGCCGGTGGGCATCAGGAATAATTTATCGCCTGAGAACCCCACCACTTCTGCTTCGATCTGTTTGCCTTCCGCGGTGTCTATCAGGCATCGGCCACCGACAGCGGCCTCGCAGCCCACGGCCTCGAGAGTCATCCCCACCATGCGATTCAGCGTGCCCTCGACGACGAGCTCGCCGGCATTCGCCATGCGTTCGCGCGCTTGGACCAGGGCCGCGGCCCAGCGCTTGGAGCGTGGCGGCTCCGCCGTCGCGGCGCTCATAAACCCACCGAGATCATGTAGTCGCGCCTCCGCGCGCGCTATCGCTATGCCGCTCCGTGCCCAACAGCTCGCTTAAGATGGCGCCCAGTCGAGTTTCCAGGCGCGCATCGATACGCGAAGTAGTGGTGGTGATTTGGCAGCCGCCGCGCGCCATCACCGGATCCTCGACGATGGCCCAGGCGCGTTCACTTTCGGTGGGCGCCAGATACTCGCGCACCACCGCCGCATCCTCGGGATGCAAGTGCACGCGCACTTCGCGGGCCGCGATCGGCAATGCCGCGATGGCGTCGCGGATGATGCCGATGATTTGCGTGGGATCCGCCTTCAGCTCGCGGCGCACGATTTGCCGCGCCAAAGTCATCGCCAAAGTCAGCAGTTCGCGCTCCACCTCGCCATCCAACGCCTCGAAGGGCTTGGCCAAGTCGTAAAACATGCCTGCCAGTCGCTCGACCTGCGCGCGCACCTCGGCGCGGCCCGCCTCGCGGCCCTCGGCGAGCCCCTGCTCGAATGCCTCCTTGTGCGCCTCCGCCTGCAAATCGGCGAGCCCGCCCACCGTTGCCATTTTCTGCGGCGGGAATGCCCCGCCCATATCGGGAGCCTTCCACAGCTGCGCGCCGGCCGCGGTTGATTTAGCTTTGGGATCAGACAAATTCGCCGCCGCCCTTGCCGCCCAAGCTGATGGTGCCTTCCTCGGCCAGGCGCTGCGCGATGACGACGATTTCCTTCTGCGCCGCCTCGACGTCCGTCAGCTTTACCGGCCCGCGTGCTTCCATATCATCCTTGAGAATTTCCGCGGCGCGCTTCGACATGTTCTTGAGTATCTTCTCCTGCACTTCGGGCTCTGCCCCGCGCAGCGCAACCGCCAGCGTATCGGAGCCCACTTCGCGTAGCAGTGCTTGAATGCCGCGATCGTCGATATCCAATAAATTGTCGAATATGAACAGCAGATCCTTGATCTTGCCGTGCATCTCGCCGTCCGCCTTCTCGATCTTGGCGAGTTCTTCGCCGCTCTTGTCGCGTTCCATGGCATTCAATATGTCGGCCACGGTGCGCGCGCCGCCGATGCGGCGCAGCGTCGCGGGCGGCGTGGCGTTCGCCTGCTTCTCGACCAATTGATCGAGCTCAGTCAGTGCGGTTTGCGGCACTTCGTTCAAAGTCGCTATGCGCATCAGTACTTCGGTACGCGTATCTTCGTTCAGCAAGGGCAGGACGGCGGCGGACTGCTCAGGTTCCAGGTGCGACAGCACAATGGCGGCGATTTGCGGATGTTCGCCGCTGATGATTTGCGCCACCGCCTTGGCTTCCATCCACTTCAGTGCCTCAATGCCCTGGCCGGTCTGGCCGGTCGTCACGCGATCGAGCAGCATGTCCGTCTTCTGTTTGCCCACCGCCTGGGTGAGCACTCGTCTCACGAAGTCCTGGGAACCGCCGGCCATGTTTGCCTTGGAGTCGGCTAGCCCGATGAACTTGTCGAGCACAGCGGTCATCTGTTCGCGCGACACTTCCTTGAGCTCAGCCATGGCGATGCCCAATTTCTGCACTTCGCGGGCATCGAGCTGCTTGAGCACATTGGCGGCATCCTGTTCGCCCAGGCTCATCAGTAAAATGGCGGCGCGCTGTGTGCCGTCGAGCTCGTCGGGATTGCTAGCCATCCGCGGAGACCCACTCCTTCACGACTTGGGCAGCCCGCCGCGGATCCTGGCCCACCAGGGTTCGCGCTGCCGCAATCTGCTGCTCGAAGCTCGGTGCCAATTTGATGGCGTTGCCTCCCTGTCCCGAAATACTCAAGCGATCCCCCGCGATGTCGCCGGCATCGGCGGCGCGCCGCGGCGCGGTCTTGGTCAGCGATTTCATTAAAGGTCGCAACACCAGGAACGCTACCACCAGTACCAGCGCGGCGCCCACGATCTGTTTTGCCAGCTGCGTGACCCAGGGTGTTTCCCACAATGGTAGGCCGTCGACGGGACCGAGGGGCGCGTTCCCTTTGAAGGCTTGATTGAGCACGTTCAATTGATCGCCGCGATCTTCTTTGAGTCCAATCGATTCGCGCACCAGCTGTGAAAAACGCTTGATGTCGGCGTCGCTCATGGGCGAAGTAGTGACCTTGCCGTCGGCTTCCGCTTTTTGCCAATCGTCCAGCACCACACCCACGTTGAGACGCTTCAAGACGCCGACCGGCTGCTTCACATAGGACAAAATGCGGTCGACCTCGAAGTTGCGCGTACTGCGCTGCGCGCTCGAGCTCGGTCCGCTGCTGGCGGTGGTGGTTTGCGCGGCCCCCGCAGAGCCCGCGGCGGGCGCGGGATTCCCGGGCGTCGCGGCGCCCGGAATTGCGGGGGCGCCCGAAGTGCCTGGAGGCTGGTTGCTCAGCGCCCCCGGAATGCCTTCCGCGCCGTCACCGCCGCGGCGCTGCTCATTGCTGGTCTGCTCGCTGCGCACCGCCGTTTTTTGCGGATCGTAGTTTTCGCGCGTCGATTCGGTGACGGTAAAATCCATGTCGGCGGTGACGGTTGCCCGCACTCGTCCCACGCCTATCATGGGTTCGAGCAGCTCGATGATGCGCTGCTGATAGCTTTCCTCAAGCTTGCGCGTGTAGGCGAATTGGCGAGTGCTGGCGGCCTGCTCGGCGTTTTCGTCGGGAGAATTGAGCAAGGTGCCGGCCTGATCCACCAGCGTGACATCGCTGGCACCTAATTCCGGCACACTTGAGGCAACCAAGTGCACTATGGCCGCAACCTGGCCCGGCTCGAGACGCCTGCCAGGATACAGCTGCAGCATGACCGAGGCGGTGGCCTTGCGCGAATCGCGCAGGAATACCGAGGGTTTAGGCAAAGCCAAGTGAACCCGCGCGGTCTGCACGCCCTGCACCTTGACGATGGTGCGTGCCAATTCCGTTTCGAGCACCGATTGGTAGCGCGCGCTTTCCATCATGGAACTCGACCCGAGCGCCGATTCCTTTTGGATCATCTCGATCCCCATGGCGTCGCTCTGCGGCAGCCCTTGGCTCGCCAAGCGAATTCGCGCCTCCTGCACCTTGGATGCCGGCACCGACACCGCACCTGAAGGGTTGAGCTTAAATTCGATTCCGGCTGCCGTCAGTGCATCCATGACCTGGCCGCTCTCCCGTTCGGAGAGCTGGCCATACAGCACGGTGTAATTCTGACCCTGCGACCAGAGCACCAGCCAAATGGCGGCAGCCACGGCGGCGGCAACGCCGATGAGCAGGCCGACCTGCTTCACGCCGGGAATGTCGACGATGCTTCGCTGCGGTGCGGGTACGATGTCAGCCATGGACTAATCCTCGCTCAGACCGACATGTTCATTACTTGGGTGTAGGCGTCGATGAGCTTGTTGCGCACCTCGGTCATAGCGCGAAACGCCAGCCCCGCCTTTTGCACTTCCAGCATGACCTTGGTGAGGTCCACGCTCTTGTCGCCGGCTTCGTAGGCGTTCGCTAGCGCGCTCGCCTGGTTCTGCATGGTGGCAACGTGATCGATGGAATTCTTCATCAGATTGGCAAAATCCGAGGGTTGCGCGGTCGCAATGGGTGCCTCGGTGGCGCCCGACGCGCGCGCCTGCAGCGAGCGCATCTCGACCAGCACTTGTTGAATTTGCATGCTGCTCATGTCAGACGGCCGCCAACTGCTGATCGTGGGTGCGCGGTACGCTGATGCCTGACGCCTTCAACTGCTGCAGCTTGTGACGCAGAGTGCGGGGGCTTATCCCCAGCCGCTCGGCTGCGAGTTTGCGGCTGCCGCCTGTGACACGCAGCGTGCTCAAAATCAATTCGCGCTCGCGCTCCTTCAAATCGTGATCCAAGCCGGCGTCCTGCACCGCGAATGCCGCCTGCCGCGCCTCCGCGCCTGTAGCGGTGGCGGTGGCGACAGCAGCAGTGGGCGCCACGTCTCCTGTATCCAAATCCGCCGCATGAATGATCCCACCGCTGGCGAGCCACGCCGCACGCTGCACGATGTTGGTGAGTTCGCGCGCATTGCCGGGCCAGTTATGCAGCAATAGCTTCGCCTCTGCGTCCGCGGACAAGCTCAATGCCGCGTGGCCGCCGCGCGCGCAAGCCTGGACGGCACGCTGTGCCAGCGGCAGGATGTCGCCGCGGCGTTCGCGCAACGGCGTTAGGCGCAGCGACATTACATTGAGACGGTAATACAGATCGGCACGAAATCCACCCGTGCGCACCTGCTCCGGCAAGTCGCGATTCGAGGTTGCGATCACGCGTACATCCAGGCTCAAGGTGCGGGTGCTGCCCAGACGTTCGACTTCGCGTTCCTGCAGAACACGCAAGATTTTCGCCTGCAGACCTAGATCCATTTCCGAAATTTCATCCAGCAGCAGGGTGCCGCCCTGCGCCTGCTCGAATTTCCCGGCGTGCGCGCCCTGGGCGCCGGTAAAGGCTCCCTTCTCGTAGCCGAAAAGCGTGGCCTCGAGCATGTTTTCGGGTATGGCCGCACAATTGATGGCAACGTACGGGGCGGCGGCGCGCGCCGAATGGTCCCGGATGAAACGCGCATACACTTCCTTGCCGGTGCCGCTCTCGCCGGTGATCATCACCGTGGCATCGTTGTCCGCGATCTTGCGCGCCAGGGCAATCAAGCGCTTCGACTCCGGATCCACGGCGACCAGTTCGTTCGGCACGACGCGCAGCGCCAATTGACGCTGCGCCATCTCGATCAACACCTTTGCATCGAAGGGCTTGACGATGTAATCCGTCGCGCCTTCGCGCATGGCCGCCACCGCCTGGGCGACGGTGCCATGGGCGGTCATCAAGACCACCGGTAAATCCGGCCTTAGCCGCCTGATCGATGACAGCAGTTGGTAACCGTTGGGTCCTGGCATTTGTACATCGGAGATCACCAAGGCGATGTTCTCGCTTTGCAGCAGCAGCAAGGCGGTAGGCGCGTCGGCGGCCGCGAGCGCCGGTAGATCGGCGGCGCGCAGAGTGTCGACCAAGGCCTCACGCAGCGCTGCGTCGTCTTCGACCACCAGGACTGATTCTCTAAGCGTGCTCATGCAATGACCTCTGCCGGTAATTCGATGATGAAAGTGGCGCCGCACGGGACGTCGGCCAAGCAAACACTACCCTGGTGCGCCTCGACCACCGACTTGACAATGGCAAGACCGATGCCGTTGCCGCGCGCACGTGTGGTAAAAAACGGCTCGAAGATGCGAGCACGAATGTGCTGCGGTACGCCGGGACCGTTGTCGCTGACCACGATTTGCGCCCGCCCATCCGCGGTGCGGCGTCCCAGCAGTTCCAAATCCAATTCGGCGCTCGCCGCTTGCAGCGCATTGGTCGCCAAATTAAGCACGGCGGACACCAGCGAGGGTGCGTTTGCGCGCACCATCAGATCTGGCGCCTGAGTACGGATGGTCAGGCGAATCCCCTGGCGCAATGCCGGCCGCAGCCACTGTGCCACTTGCTCCAGCAAGGCGCTTACGCTCACCACTTCACGCGCCGCGCCGCCATGAGCAAACGCGAGCATGTCGCTGATTAGCTTGTCGAGTTGTTTGAGGCTGCCGACGGTCTTCTCCGCGCAGCGAGCCAGATCGTCTGCGCTGCGCCCGGGCAGGGTCATTTGCGAGGCGTACAGCAATGCCGCCGCGAGCGGCGTGCGGATCTGGTGTGCCAGGCCCGCCGCCAACTCTCCCATCGTCAATAGACGCTGCTGGCGCGTCAAGAACACTTGCATCAGGTGCGATTCGGTTACGTCGGTGAGCAGCACCACTTCGCCGCTGCTCTGCAATTCGCGGCGCGAGATATTCACGAACCGGCCGCTGCGCAGCTCGGTGTGCTCAGCGGCGCCGCAGGCGCCGGCTACCGCCGCGCGCTCGAGCACGGCCGCGAAACCTTGTGCGAGTAGCGGCTCGCCCAGCAATTCGCGCGCAGCCGGATTGCACTCCTGTATCTCGCCCGCGGAATCCAGCACCAACACGCCGCCCGGCAACCCCGCAATCAGGGCCGAGAGACGCGCGGCCAGATGCTCCTTTCCCGCGTGTGCAGCGCCCAATTCGGAGCGCAGGTCTGCCACCTGGGAGCGCAGAGAGTCGAACGCGCCCGACAGTTGTTCCGACACCGAACCGAAGGCGAGGAACGCTGCCTGCAATTCAGAGCGACGGTTTTCGATCAGCTCGAGTTTGGTGGCTGCCATACCGCAGAAGAAAGCAACTTCTGTGCCTCGCCGGTATTTTCTCTTTGCATCAACCAGTTACGCAGACTTCGCCGCCGGTAAAAATGCAGGCGTCAATAATTTGTCAGGCACTCAAGCGGTATTTGCGCAGCTTCTCGACCAAAGTGGTGCGGCGCATGCGCAACAGGCGTGCGGCCTCTGCCACCGTGCCATCGGCTTCTTCGAGCGCCTTGCGGATGAGTCCGATTTCAATCGCGGACAAATGGTCCTTCAGGTCGATGCCGCCGCGCGGTAACTCGAACCCATTCAGCTCCGCCGTGACCACGAGGTCGATCTCGTCGACATCTCCATCCGCGTGAACGGCGCTGTTTTCATCGATTTCGATCAGTTCCTCGATCAGCGCCGGAGCCGCGCCGGATGCGACGCGCATGCCGCTGCCGAACCAGCCTGCCGCACCCGTGGTGCGATAGCGGTCCGGCAAGTCCCCGGCCGCGATGGTCTGTTCGGGAAATAGAATGGCCAGACGCTCGAGCAAATTGGCGAGTTCACGCACATTACCGGGCCATGGATTGCGTGCCAGGCAATTCATCGCATCCTTGTCCAGGCGAATATGACGGCCGGCAATTTGCCCCTGACGTTGCACCAGATGCTCGATCAATACCGGCAGATCCTCCAGCCGCTCGCGCAGCGGCGGCATCTGCAGCGGGAACACGTTGAGCCGATAGTAGAGATCTTCACGGAAACGCCCGGCGCTGATGGCGGCTTCCAAGTCACGATGCGTCGCGGCGATAATGCGCACGTTGCAGCGAATGGTGCGGTTGCTGCCGACGCGCTCGAAACTGCGCTCCTGCAGCACGCGCAGCAGCTTGACCTGCATTTGCAACGACATGTCGCCGATCTCATCCAAAAACAGAGTGCCGCCTTCGGCAAACTCGAAACGGCCCAGGCGCGTGGACAGGGCGCCGGTGAAGGCGCCTTTTTCGTGGCCGAACAATTCACTTTCCAAGAGATCGGCCGGAATGGCGCCGCAATTCACCGGCACGAAGGGATGCCCAGAGCGGCCGGAGAGTTCGTGAACGTGGCGGGCCACCATTTCCTTACCCGTGCCGGACTCGCCGAGAATCAGCACATTGGTGTCGAACGGAGCGACCTGCTCGATCAGCTTGTGCACGGCGCGCATCGGACGTGAGGTTCCACTGGGACGAAAGCGATGCGCTCCGGGCTGCGTGGGATGTCCGGTGCGCACGCTCTGCGCCTGATTCAACACGGCCGAGAGGCGACGTTGCTTGACCGGCAAATCCAGATGGAACCAGGCGAGGTCGCCGCTGCTTTCGGCAATTTTCGGCAGCCCATCGTTGCTCAGGTAAATCACCGGCAGCGGCTGCGGCATGGCTCGCAGCTGCGCCACCAGAGCGGGACCGAACTCGGCAACGGTGTCTTTGCCGACAATGACGGCCAGGCAATCCTGTGAGGCGACGTGCGGCGACTGACGCAATTCGTCCAAGTTGTGGACGTGGATGGGCTCGAGGTCCAAAAATCGTAGCAGCGTTTGGAGGCTGCGTGCCTCCGAATCCGCGACTTCGATCACAATAACTTTGGCATCTGCCACTATTCGGGGCTCCTTCCCGTTAAAAAGTGTGATGGAGTCCACAAATCTCGGGTCTTGTCTTAACGTTTCCTTCTAACCCTTTGACATCGCTCAATCAATGTCAGCTCGCCGACATACTAACTGATGAAGTTAAGAGAAAAGAACGTGGGCATCCCCCGCAATACACGTAAGGGGATCCCGCAAAAAGAGCCGCAGAGTTTTGCTATACGAGCGGGTAAGTTGCTAGTGAGCGCTGAGCCGAGCGCCGGCAACGAGCCGTCGGTGGTGACGGAAAATGAGCTTATCGAGCTGCTCGATTACGGCTTCGCTCAAGCCGTTGAAGCGCATCTGCGCGACCTGCACGCTGTCCTGCATGCGCTCGCCGGCAAATTCGCAGGGAATCTTCACCGGCTGCGGCAAAGACGAATTGATATAGACGGCCAACAGTCCCGTGGCGCCGATGGCGAGCGGCTCGGCGGCAAACCATTCCAGGGCGCGCGAAGTCAGTCGCACGCGCTGTGGCGGCGGCAGTCCGCTGCTGCGCAGAGCAAGCTCGGCCGTGAGGCGCAGAAGGATATTGACCTTGTATTCCAGCCGCTGCAGTTCATGCACCAGGGCGGGCGATTCATCCTTGAGGGCCTCATGCACCCGCACTTCGTCGAGCGAGGCTTCGGCGCCGAGCAGCTGGTGATTGTCGGCATTCAGGCGCGCGAGCGCCAAGCCTTCGGGCAGCGGACCCGCCGCCCACAGTACCGGCAGCATGTCCTCGAATATCAAACCATCGCCGAGAAACAACTCAGGCATGCTCCCCGCCTTGAAATTGACTACGTCGCGTCGTTATCGGGTGGTGGAATAGACAGACACCGCACGGCGCCCCACTGCGGCCAAATCCATCTCCCGCTCCTTAATTCGCCTCTGATGCTCCACCAAGCCGATCGCACGATCGTTCAATTCACAGACCTGACGCAGCATCTGCCGGTCAGTGTCGCTTAAGTTGTCGCGCAGGGGCTGCACCGACTTTAACAGCCGTAGGCGCTCTGCGTCGAGAATCGTGACTTGCTCGAAATTGGATTGATCCGCTGCCGTCAGCAATCGATGCGACAGCGCCAAGGCATGCTCCAGTGCGTCATGGCCCGTGCCGTTCATCGGGAGTCCGTGACGATTTGGTCCCAGCCGCTCTTGATCTTAGACACGAGGCCAGCGACTTCGGCGACCACGCCCTGGTCATTGGTTGCATTGGCGAGCGTCAGCCTGTGCATCATGTATTCATACAAGGCGCGCAAGTTCTCCGCCACCTGACCGCCCTGTTCCATGTTCAAAGTACCGTTGAGTTGGCCGATCAATCTGATCGCCTTACCCATTGCCGTTCCCTTGGCAATGACGTCGTTGAGCGGTCGATTGTCATGGATGCGCTCCATGCAGCCGCGGGCGGTCGCCAGATGCGAAAGAATGCCCTCGAACGTGATCTGCACCAGTCGCGTCGGACTGGCGTCCGCCACAAGACCGTGGCTGCGCACGGCGCGATACTGGGCTGCTGGGTTTTGCCCGTACATTGCCTGCCTATCCCCCGGTTCTCAAGTTTCCGCTGCCTAATGAATTGTTGCTCGATGAACTCGAACTGAGAGAGTTCGGATTGAAGGTAGCCGTCAAGTAGGTTTGAGTCTGCTTGAGCAGAGCGACGGCCGTGTCCATCGCGTTGTATTCCCTGGTCAAAGTGGCCGAATACGTCGCAAGCCGCGCGTTCAACGCCGTTTGCTGCTTGGCCACATCAGCCAGACTCGACTGCAAGCCCTGATTGATCGACGCCAGCAAGCCGCCTGCCTGCGCATATTGGTTGATCAGCTTGTTTAGCTGGGTCGCAATGCCGTCCTTGCCACCGAAGAAATTGCCGACCGACGCAAGGCTCGCAGTCAGCGCATTGCCGAGCCTGTCAGAATTCGTATCGAAGGTGCCCTGCGGATTGGCGGCGATTCCCAGGGACGCGAGCGAGGTGGCCGCCCCGCTGTTGCCCGCCTTAACTTGATCAAGAACGTTAGACAATTGGTTCTGGAAAGACTCCAAGGTGGCGTTGCCGAGCAGCGGCCCCGCGGTCTGAGTCGCTGGATTGTAGCTGGTGAGGCTATGAATGCTCGTGATCAGACCATTGAGCGCGGTCACGAAGGTGCCGATCGAAGTTTGCGCTCCCGATGTGTCGTTGCCGATCGTCAAGGTCGCGGGCGTATTGAGCGCCGTGGTGCCCAACAAATTCAGCGTAACGCCGCTGATGACCGCAGTCACCTGGTTGCTGGGGCTGGTCGCCGCAAAGCCATTGACAGAGAAATTTGCGTCCTTTGCGACCTGGGTCTGGGTCAGATTGGTCACGCCGTTCGCCGGATCGTAGCTCAAAGCGGCGAGCCCGCCGTCGCCCCCCGACTGCGTGACCGTGATGGTGTTGGCGGCACCTGTCGTACTTCCGGTGAGCACCAGACGCGCGCCCTGCGCGGTGGTGAGAATCGTGGCGCTCACTCCCGGGTTGTTCGGCGCTGCGTTGATCGCAGCGGCGATGCCCGCGAGAGTGTTATTGCTCGAATCAATGTTGATCGACGCAGAGCTGCCTCCCACCGCGATGGTAAGCGTCCCGGTACCTACGACCGAAGTCCCATTTGCGACCGGCTGCGACGCCAGGCTCGCCGCGGTCGCCAGGCTTTGCACCTGCAGCGAATATTGCGCGGGAATCGCGCTCGAGGCCGCGGAGCCCGAGGCCACCTTGCTGTCGCTCAATGTCGCCGTTCGGCCGGCCAATGTGCTCGGTGTCTGCAAGTTCGTCAGGGCGGCCTGCAAGGTTTCCAACGCGCTCTTGAATGTGCCGTATGCGGATACCTGGGCGGTGAGCACACCCTTGCGATCCGACAGTTGAGTGTTTTGGGCCAAGCCGGCGGCCGTGGTCAGCGAGGTCACGATGCTGTTGATATCCAGCCCCGATCCGATACCCGTCGAGGAAATGACCGTATTGCCAGCGGAGGTCGCCGTCGATGCTATGGTGGAGCTCATGAGATCCTTTGCCTGTTCCGATAGCCGATTTATCGGCACTTAGGATCAGGACTTAAGCAAGAGACGTACCAGGCGCGTATGCGCCTGCGGGCAGGCGCTT
Organism: Steroidobacterales bacterium; assembly: GCA_038226325.1. Taxonomy (GTDB): domain Bacteria; phylum Pseudomonadota; class Gammaproteobacteria; order Steroidobacterales; family Steroidobacteraceae; genus Bog-1198. Next base: position 12,816 of record JBBRQO010000027.1, read on the forward strand.
ATACGCGGCTATCTACCAGCACGCCAGATACTCCGACGCTGCGCGCCAGCGCGGGAAACTCGGACACCAAGAACTCTCCCACCACCTCGCCGGTAGCCGGATTGACCTGTTGGATGAGTTTGTTATCCGAGTTCGGATCCAGCCGGAATTGGTCGGGCCGGCCCGAATCGTTGAGATGCTTGTTGAGTTGCGCGATGAGCGCCTCAGCTGAGACGACATTGGTCGGTTTCGCAGCGGGATGATCCGTGGCCGCCGGCTTGCCGCCAAGCGGCAAAGTTTTGCCGCCGCGTTCGTGATTCGAAACCGGTATATGCCCCTGACTTCCGTGCACTAGGCTTGCCGCCGGTATCTTTACCGGATTGCCGTCGCTAGCCATCTTGTCACCTGCATTAATTTAGCAAACTAACCGCAGACTCCTGGTCGTTAAAGATCGCTCCGTGCGACCACTGCCCGGGCGCTCACACGCCCGGGCAACAGCAATCAAACTCGAAAACTACAAATCGACCCTTACGGCAGGAGCTTCAGAATCAACTGCGGCGCCTGGTTGGCCTGTGCCAACACCGAAATGCCGGCCTGCTGCAACACTTGCGACTGGGTCAGCTTGGCGGTTTCGGCTGCAAAGTCTGCATCCAGAATGGTGCTGCGCGAGGAGCTCAGGTTCTGGCTTGTGGCCTGAAGATTAGCGACCGTCGACGTGAAGCGGTTCTGGATGGCGCCCAATTGGCTCTGGAATGAACTCACCGTTGCCAGCGCGGAATCGACCGCAGCGATCGCGGAGTTGGCGCCGCCGACCGTCAGCACGTTCGAATTGGCCAATGTGGCATTGCCCAGAGCGATGGTCTGGCCGCCGGCCCCGAAGCCGATATCCGCAGAACCCGCGCCGCCGATCACGATGTTGCTGGCGGCGGATAGAGCAATGGTGCCCTTGCCCACGGTTTGCGTGCCCGAGGCGCCGATGCCCGCGCCGGTACCTGTTCCGCCGGTTCCGGCCGTCACGGTCTCGGTCTGAGTGATATCGCGGCCATCGGCCGCCGTCAGCACCAAGGCTCCGGTTCCCGACAGACTGGCAGACACGCCCGTCTGCGATGAGTACAGATTGATCTGGGTGGCGACACCCGAACCGGTCAACTGCTGGCCGGTTGCCACGGCGGTGCCGGCTGCATAAATGGCCACACCGTTGATGGTCAAGCCATACGTGGTGCCCGCGCTACCGCCCGTGATGGTGGAGAACGCCGCTCCACCGGTAACGGTGGTCGACGCGCTGGCCGTCAGCCCCGCTACGCCGGCCGCATTGATGGCGGCAGCCTTCGCATACGCCGAGCTCGCCGATTCACCGGCCAGTGCGTTCGATGCGTTGGCCGAGCCGGCCACGCTGGCGCCGACGGAGGCCGCGGTTCCCGTGCCTACTTGAATGGTCAGATTGCTGCCGGTCAGCGCAGTCGCGGTGACTGCACCGCTGGTCGCCGTGGCAACCTGTCCGATTTGATCGGCGCGCACGCCCTGCGCCAGGTTGACGGAAATCGTATTGCCCACATTGGCGCCGACTTGGTAGGTGGTCACGCCGCTGCTGCCGTCGAGGACGTTCAAGCCGTTGAACGAGGTCTGCGACGCAATACGCGTGATTTCCGCGATTCGCTGCTGAACCTGTTGATCCAGAGCGGCCCGATCCGAGGCGCTGTTCGACCCGTTGGCCGATTCGACCGCGAGGGTGCGGATGGCCTGCAAGTTGTCGGTCAGCGTCGAGAGCGCGCCGCCGGCGGTCTGGGTCTCGGAAATAGCATCGTTCGCATTGCGCACGGCCTGATTCGTACCGTTGATCTGCGTGGTGAACTGGTTGCTGATGGCCAGACCCGCGGCGTCGTCGGCCGCCGTGTTGATGCGCAAGCCCGAGGACAGACGCTGCAAGGCCTGGGACAACGTGGCCTGCGAGCCCACCAGATTTCGCTGCGCGTTGAGCGAGTTGATATTCGTATTAAGTGTAAGTGACATGTATGAACTCCTGAAGGTTTAACCACCGGCCCCTCTTAGGCCCTTAGCTTGTGTTCACTTCACCCACCTTGGGCGGACCGGTGACCACATTCAAAGTCTGTATCGGACCGGCAGCGTCTTTCTTGAGTCTCCCCCGGGGGGCTTCTGCGACGCGTTTTCTGCGCCATGTCGCAGATTTCACCAGAGGGAATTTGACAGTTGCACTTTTCCGCGCTGGCGGCGCCCGGCCTGGACCTTGTCGGCAGGAAACTATGGTTTTGGAGTATAATTTTGCTTCAACCCGCCACCCTTCCTAGATATCTTGAAAATCGTCAATCGCAAAACCCCGAAAGTGGGCTTTGTCAGTCTGGGCTGCCCCAAAGCACTGGTCGACTCCGAACGCATACTCACGCGGCTGCGCGCGGAGGGGTACGAAGTCGCGGGCAGCTATGGCGCGGCCGACCTCGTGGTGGTCAACACCTGCGGCTTCATCGACGCCGCGGTGGACGAATCGCTTGACGCGATCGGCGAAGCCTTGGCCGAAAACGGCAAGGTGATCGTGACCGGCTGCCTCGGCGCTCAACCGCAAAAGATCCTTGACCGGCATCCGCAGGTGCTGAAAATCACCGGCCCGCAGCGCTACGAGGAAGTCGTGGCTGCGGTGCACGAGTATTTGCCGCCCAAGCATGAACCGTTTCTCGATCTCGTTCCCGCGCAGGGCGTGAGGCTCACGCCCCGTCACTATGCCTATCTCAAGATCTCCGAGGGCTGCAACCATCGCTGCAGCTTCTGCATCATTCCCTCCATGCGCGGGGACCTAGTGAGCCGGCCGATCGGCGAGGTGCTGCGCGAAGCGGAGCAACTCGCCCGCGCCGGGGTGAAGGAGATCCTGGTCATCTCCCAGGACACCAGCGCCTACGGCGTGGACCTCAAATATGCCGCACAGCCCTGGCGCGGGGTCGAGCGCCGCACCCGTTTCTACGACCTGGCAGCGGCTTTAGGAGAACTCGGCGTCTGGATTCGCCTGCACTACGTGTATCCCTATCCGCATGTCGACCAGGTGGTTGAACTGATGAGCGAGGGTGGCGTGCTCCCCTATCTCGATATCCCGTTTCAGCACGCCAGCGCCCGAATCCTGAAACTCATGAAGCGCCCGGCGGCCGCGGCCAACACTTTGGCACGCATTGCCGGCTGGCGGCGGGTGACGCCGGATATAGCCATTCGCAGCACTTTCATCGTGGGTTTCCCCGGAGAGACCGAGCAGGAATTTGTGGAATTGCTCGACTGGCTGCGGGAGGCGCAGCTCGACCGCGTGGGCTGCTTCGAATACTCGGCGGTGGAAGGGGCGGCGGCCAACGCGCTGCGCCAGCCCGCAGTGCCCGCTGAAATCAAAGCGGAGCGCCGCGCGCGCTTCATGGAACTCTCAGCGCAGATCAGCGCCGCGCGGCTCGCCCAAAAAGTCGGCCGCCACATGCCGGTCCTGATCGACGCTGTGGATGGCGACCTTGCAGTGGCGCGCTCCAGCGCCGATGCTCCCGAAATCGACGGCACCGTGAAGATTCACGGCGCCAACGGCCTGAAAGTGGGCACGCTCGCCCAGGTGCGGATCACGGCGGCCGGCGCCTATGACCTCGAGGCGGAATTGATTCAGTAATCTTAAGACCGGGTGGAGATTTCAGACGTGGAAATTGCAGCAGATCGAGTAGTACTCATTCATTACACCCTCAAGGGCGACGACGGCATAGTCATCGACAGCTCAGCCGGCGCGGAACCGCTGGCCTACATCCAGGGGCACGGCAGTCTGGTTTCGGGGCTCGAAAAAGCCCTCGAGGGCAAGCAAGACGGCGACAGCCTGGCGGTGTCGGTGGCGCCGGTCGATGGCTACGGCATACACGATGCGTCCCTGATCCAGCGCGTTCCGAAGCGTTCCATGCAAGGCTCGGGCGAGATCAAAAAGGGCATGCAATTTCAGGCGCGCACCGACGACGGCATGCGGCTGTTCACGGTAACCGCGCTGGTCGGCGACATGGTGACGCTCGACGGCAATCACCCATTGGCCGACAAGACCCTGCATTTCGACGTGCAGGTCGTGAGCGTTCGCGACGCGACGGCGGAGGAACTCGAGCACGGCCACGTGCACGGCGCCGGCGGCCATCATCACTGACCGCTGCATCCGCTAAATATACTTGAACAGGGTCAGGCCTTGGGTGAGCGTGTACGCCTGCAGGGCGGCGCTCAAGGTTGTATTTTGCTGGGTGAGCGTCGTGAGGGCACTGGCGTAGTCCAGGCTTTGCAGCGACGAAATGGTGGTCTGGAGCTGCACTTGCTGGCTGCCCGACACCGATTGCTGCGTCGTAATGGAATTGAGCCGCGCGCCAACGCTCGCCCGCACGTTCGAGGACTGGCTCAGTGCCCGATCGATGTTGTTTATCGCGCTACCCAGCGAATTGTTGAGCTGAGCCGTGGCCACCGAGTTGTTGGCGCCCGGCTGCAGCGCGTTGACCAGGTTCTGCACCGTCGTGAACACGCTCTGGTTGGTGCTCGGAGCCACCGCAAATGAATCATTGGCTGCCGGTTGACCGCTCAGCGTGACCTGAATGCCGGCAAAGGCAATCGTGCCGCCCGCCGCGTAGGAGCCCGTGGTGATCAATGCGTTGGCCGAATCGCGTACTTCGTACGTGCCCGGGGCCGTGAAATTGATCGAGTATTGACCATTGCCCGCCTGGTAAACAGCGGAGTTGGAAACCGTGGTAGCGCCCAATATGCCGGTTCCGGTATTGGTCGACACCGCCGTGGCGGCAAAGGTGCCGTTGCCAGTCTTGATCTGCCCGAACACGGTGTTGCCGTTGTCGCCATCGGCGATAGTCTGACCCGCGGCGATTTGCACCTGCCGTTGGCCCTGATCGCCGTTGTAAGCCGCTCCGGTGGCACTCAGAGTAAAAGGCTGAGTCTGGGTGGAGAAGCCCCCGAATAAATATTCGCCGTTTCCGTCCTGGGTATTGGCGAGGGACAGAAGACTGTTCTGGATCTGCGTGGCCTGAGTCGCGATTGCGGACCTGTTTTGGGCGGACAAGGTCGAATTGTTAGCCTGCAAAGCCAGGTCGCGCAGACTCTGTAGCTGCGTTTGAACCTGCGACAGCGTGCTGTCCTCGATGCTCAGTCGAGACTGGGCGCTGTGGGCGTTGGTGTCGTACTGCTGGCTTTGCGCCAACGCCTGATTGTAGTTATTGACGGCGCCGGCGGCGGTCGGGTTCTGCGCAGCAGTTGTAAATGCCTTGTTGCTCGAAATCTGATTCTGGGTCTGTGACAGATTCGACTCGAGAGTTGCTAGCGCCGACAGGAACTGCGTTTGATTGAGACTTTGTGTTACGCGCACCGCCATACCCCTATTTGTTCACCGCATTGATCAGACTCGTGAACAGGCTATTGCCGATGGCCAGCGCCTGTGCCGCAGCCTGATAGGCATGCTGCCACTGCAAGAGACTGGCAGCCTCTTCATCGAGATTGACGCCGGTCAGCGACTGCACGCTGGAGAGCGCCTGACTGTTCACCGCCGCTTGCGCGGCCTGTGCTGTGTTGATCTGTTGTGCCTGGCTGCCGAGGCCCGTGATCAGCGCACTCACCGCCCCGGTAGTGCTGCTGGTGCCGTTCTGCAGAACGCCCACCGCTTGCTGAGCGGCGCTCGCCAGTGCGTTGCGGTTGTCGCCCGTGCCGCCCGCATTGCTCTTCACGGTGAACACATCGCCATTGGCCGGCGCGCCGCTGATCTGCACCTCCCAGCCGTTGAAATCAATGTTGCCGCCATCGGTGTAGGCCTGATTCGCGCCGCCGTTGATCGAATAGGTGGTGGCGCTGGTGAACGTAACGGTCACGGTATTAAGCAAATTGGGGTTGGTCGCATCGAGCGTGGTGCCGCTGCTGATGACGGCTCCGCCGGCGTTGCTGTTCGATGCCGAGGCCTGCACGGCGCCGGCGGCGGCGATTTTCGAAGGATCGGTCAACACGATTTTGAGCGATGATGCTGCCGTCGCCGTCGGTTGGATCAAGAATTGATCCCCCGCCGCCGGCGTTGCCGACAACACGATCGATATGCCGTCCGCGGTGAGCGGATTGCCGGCGGTGCCGTTGCCGGTAAACGCCACGCTGCTGCCATCGCTGGCGCGGGTCAAGGCATACGCGCCCGCATTGTACGAAAGGACATAGTTATCTGCGGTGAGCGCGCCGAGACCGGTGGGGTTGACGCTGACGGTTGCGGTGGTAGCGTCTGTGTTCTGCGATGAGCTTACCGCCTGCGGCGTGCCAACCGAGAAGATTGCGGAACCGAATTTTCCGTTCAAGTCGAGGCCGGAAGCCTGTTGCGAATTGACCGTCTGGCTGAGAGCCGTGGCGACCTGTCCCAATTTATTTAACGCCGGATTGAGCACTTGAGTGCGCGCCGCCAGCAAACCGCCTAAATCTCCGGAAGTGATGCTGCCGCTGATGACGTTGCCATTCAAAACGGAGGTCGAAATTTCCAACTGCGAGGCGTTGAATTGATTCGGCACCGTGGTCAACGCAGTGGTCAGCCCCTGCAACACCAAGGGCTGCCCGTTGCCGACGAACACATTCAGCGCGCCGTTGCTGTCCGTGGTCGTGGTAACACCGACCAATTGCGACAGTTTGGAGACCAGTTGATCCCGCTGGTCCAACAGCTCGTTGGGCGGCTGACCGCCGTCTTGCGCCGTGCCGGTCACGATCTGCTTGTTCAACGTCGTGATCGCCGCGGCGATGGAGTTGATTTGCGTGACGTCCGAGGTAATGCGCGAGTTCACGTCGGTGTTCAAGTTGCTGAGCTCGGAACTCGCACTCTGGAAGCCACTCGCCACGCTCTGTGCCTTGCCGAGCAACGCCTGACGCGATGCGGTCGACGTCGGCGCATTAGCGATGTCGGAAAACGCGCTGTAGAAGGTCTGCAGAGAGGTGCTCAAACCACCGATGGTGGTACCGAACAAATTGTCGATCTGCGTGGAATAACTCTGCAGAGCGGTCAATTGGCCCAACGTGCTCTGAGAAGTGTTCAGTTGATTTGCAGCCGCCTGACTGAATGCGCGACTGACCCCGGAAACGACCACCCCGGCGCCCACGGTGGCGCTGCCGTTCGACTGCGGCAAGGCCTCGGTGAGATTGGTGGTTTCTCGGTTATAGCCCGGCGTGCTGGCGTTCGCCACATTGTTGCTGGTGACGTTGATCGCGGCCTGAAACGCTTGCAGCGCCGATACACTGATTCCAAACACATCTGACACTGGTCTTACTCCGCCTTGGTCTGCCCTATCTGCCTAACTCCAGCCCTATCGGCCGCGAGCGCAGTTTCTATAATGCTGCGATGCGAGGAATGTATGCCGCGCGCAGCGTGCCGCTATTCAGGATTTGATTTAACTTATTCGCGTAACCGGGATCGGTGGCATAGCCCGATTTGCCGATGCTGTCGATATACGCCTGGGCATCGCGGCCGGCGGCGACGGCTTCGCGATAGCGCGGCGAATTCTTCAGCAAGCTGGCGAAATCGCCGACGCTTTCCTCGATCGACCCGTAGGAGCGAAACACGGAGCGCCGCGGCGTCGCCACGCCGTTGCTGAACTCGATGCTGTTCGCGGTGGCGCGCGCGCCGCTCCACTCGTCCCCCGCCTTGACGCCGAACAGATTCAGGCTGGAGGAACCATCAGTATTGCGCGGCATGCGCTGCCCCCACCCGGTCTCGAGTGCGGCTTGCGCCAGCAATCCCATCGGATTGACCCCGAGTGACGCCGCGGCGCGCCGGATGCTCGGCATCACATAATTGACGAATTGCGCCGGAGTCTGCGCTATGGGGGGCGGCGCCGCACTCGAAATTCCCACCGATCCCCCTTTCGGTGCAGCGGGCGCCGTCTTGTTCGATAGCTGGCGCTTTAAGATGGCGCCCAATCCTAAGTCATCGTGTTGACTGATGGTCAGCGCCACCTGCTTGTCGAACATGTCCTGGTACATACCCATTTCATTGCTGTCGGGGTCGTCGCTCGCCGTGGCCTCGCGCATGCTCTTCAGCATCATTTGCAAGAACAGGGCCTCGACTTGGGCGGCGACGGCCGTAATAGCCTGCGGCGAAGTCGGATCCCGCTTCAAGGCCGCCAAGCCATTGAGATCGGTGTAGGTAGTCGCCGCGGAGGTGTCCAGCGGCGATGCGGGCAGGGCAAGAGTGGGCAGCGTGGTGTTCATTTACACTTCGTTAAACTAGATGACGATGAGCTCGGCCTGCAGAGCACCGGCCTCCCGCAATGCCTCCAGGATGGCGACCAGATCGCCGGGAGCGGCTCCCACGTCGTTGACGGCGCGCACGATTTGCTCGAGTTCGACGCCGGGCTTGAACAGGAACATGCGGTTCGAGCCCTGATCCACTTTGATGGTGGAATTGTTCAGCACGACGGTCTGACCCAGCTTGGAAAACGGCGCCGGTTGGCTCACCGTCTGCTCTTCTTTGATGGTGACCGACAAGGATCCGTGCGACACGGCAGCGGGAGTCACGATGACATTGCTGCTGATCACCACGGTGCCGGTACGAGAATTGATGATCACCTTGGCCGAGGCCATGCCAGGCTCGACCTGCAGATTCTCGACCACGGAGAGAAACGCCACCCGTTGAGTGATATCGAGCGGCGCGCGCACCCGCACCGAGCTACCGTCCATGATGCTGGCGATTTCGTCACCCATGCCCTTGTTGACGCTCGCGACCAGGCGCGTCGCCGTCGTAAAGTCGGGATCGTTGAGATTCAGGACGATCGAATCGCCCTGCGCCAATTGCGAAGGCACGGCGCGCTCGACCGTGGCGCCGTTCGGAATGCGCCCCGAGCTCGGCACGTTCACCGTGAGCTTGGATCCGTCCGTGCCTTCGACGCCGAAGCCGCTGACGATGAGATTTCCTTGTGCGATGGCGTAGATCTGACCGTCGAGTCCATGCAGCGGCGTGACCAGCAGCGACCCGCCGCGCAGGCTCTTCGCATTGGCGATGGAGTTGACGGTGATGTCGATGGTTTGCCCGGGCTTGACGAAGGCCGGCATGACGGCATGCACCGCCACCGCCGCCACATTCTTCAGCTGCGGCGTGACATTCGCAGGAACCGTCACGCCTAGCTGCGCCAGCATATTGCGCAGTGACTGCACCGTGAACGGCGCTTGGCTGGTTTGGTCGCCGGTGCTGTCAAGCCCTACGACCAATCCATATCCCACCAATTGATTGGTCCGCACCCCCTGTATCTGCGCCAGATCCTTGATGCGTTCGGCGTGAATAGGCGGTGCCGACAACAGCATGAACATCGTCAGCCCACACATCGCCGCGGATAAGAAACGCTGCATATCAGTACGGCACATAACCGGAGTTGAAGAAACGCGCCAGCCAGCCCATGCGGTTCGAGCCGTCGATCACGCCCTTGCCGGAGTAGATGATGCGTGCATCGGCGATCTTGTCTGAGGTGACCGTGTTGTCGGTTGCGATGTCCGCGCTGCGCACCACTCCTGACACGCGCACGATTTCCTCGCCTTGGTTTAGCCGCAAGGTTTTCTCGCCTAGAATCACCAGGTTCCCATTGGGCTGAACATCCATCACCGTCACGGTCAGGCTGCCCGCCAGACTGTTGCCCTGCGTACTCGAGCCCGTTCCGTCGAAGCTGTTGGCACTGTTCAGGGTCGTAGTGAGCGGCACGCCCGCCGCGGTGAATGTTTTACCAAAAATGGTGGGCCCGGTCATGTTTACGCCCGTGGTCTTGGCGGTCTTGGTCTGCGCGCTCTTGCTGGCGGCGGTCGACTCCGTTAAGCGAATGGTCAGCACGTCCCCGACGCGGCGCGCCTTAAGATCGGCGAACAATTCCATTTGCTGGCCCGCCTGGTAGATGGCGCCGTCGGTGCGCGGCGTGGGCGCGGGCAGAACCCGCGCGACGACAGGATCGGGCTTGTGTTGCTTGAGCGGCAGCAGCCCGCACCCCGGCAGCAGCGCTCCCATGAACAACCAGCCGCCCACCAGCAGCACTCTGCGCAGGGTTGCACCCGGCAACACCACTCGCGCCATGTCGATGCGGCGGATCATGCCAGATTGGTCGTCAGATACTGCAGCATTTGATCGGTGGTGCTGATGGCCTTGGAATTCATTTCGTAGGAGCGCTGGCACTCAATCATGGAGACGAGCTCGGTCACCGAATTTACGTTCGAAGTTTCGAGCGTACCCTGCTGCAGCGTGCCCAAGCCGTTGGTGCCCGCCGTTCCCACTTGCGGCGAGCCGCTGGCCGCGGACTCCACCAGCAAGTTGTTGCCCACGGGCTGCAGACCTTCCTCGTTGATGAAATCCGCCAACTGAATCTGGCCTATTTGGGTGCCCTTGGCGTTGGTCGCCGAGGTCACTGTCACCACGCCGTCGTTTCCGATGGTGACCGATTGTGTGCCCGACGGAATATTGATCGCCGGTTGCAGCGGGTATCCCGACGCGGTCACCACGTTGCCCTGATTGTCCAGGGAAAAGGCTCCGTCGCGAGTGTAGGCGATGGTGCCGTCCGGCATGGTGATCTGCAGGAAGCCGCGGCCGCTCACCGACATGTCCAGGCTCGCCTTGGTCTGCAGCACGCTGCCCTGGGTGTAGTCTTTTTCCGTGGCGACGATGCGTACGCCGGTGCCCAGGGTAAGGCCAGTCGAGTACTGGGTATTCTGCGTGCTCTGCGCACCCACCTGCCGGATGTTCTGATACATGAGGTCTTGAAAGGCGGCGCGCCCCGCCTTGAAGCCCGTCGTATTGGTGTTGGCCAAATTGTTCGAGATCACCGCCATCCGGGTGTTCTGCGCGTCGAGGCCGGTCTTTGCAGCCCATAATGCAAGATTCATCTTGAATATCCTTGAAGAGTTACTGAGGGAGCATTAGGCGCTGGGCGCTCTGCTCGTTGGTATCGGAGGAGTTGATGCTCTTGATCTGGAATTCGTACATCCGCTGCAACTCGATCATGCTGATCAACGACTGTGCGGCGTTGACATTGCTCGACTCCAGCATCCCGGAGGTGACGGAGACGGCGTCGTCCGGCTTCACCTTCTCGCCCGTCTTCATGCGCAGCAGGCCGTCATCGCCCTTCTGCAGATCCGACGTCTTGGGATTCACCAGCTTGATGCGATCGACTTGGGTAACCGCAAAGGGCGCGGAGCCCTGCGGCACCACGGACACGGTGCCGTCGCCGCCGATGGTTACTTGAGTCGAGGGCGGTATGACCAGCGGACCGGACTCGGTCAGCACCGGCAGGCCCGCGGCGGTCGTCACCGCTCCCGTGGGCGTCACACGTAAATCACCGGCGCGCGTGTACGCCTCCTTGCCGTCGGTGCCGCGAACCGCGATGAAACCCTTGCCATTGACCGCAATATCGAGATCGCGGCCGGTGCTCTGCATCACGCCCGTGGAGAAATCCGTGCCGGCATCACCGGCCACTGCATTGACGCGCGTAGCATAGCCGGGACCGTAGATCGGCTGGCTGTCGAAGCCCACGGAGTCTGCGCGAAAGCCGATGGTGCTCAAGTTGGCGATGTTGTGGTTGTTGACGGCCTGCGCCTGCATGATCTGCTTCGCGCCCGTCATCGCCACGTAGAGTCCTCTATCCATGGTTTAGTACTTGCCCGTGGCCTAGTGGGTGATGTTGATGACGGTCTGCGAGAGCTGATTCGCGGTGGTGATGGATTGCGCGTTGGCCTGGAAGGCACGCTGCGCGGTGATCATGCCCACCAATTGCGTGGTCAGGTCGACGTTCGAACTCTCCAAGGCGCCCGATTGAATGCTGCCGAATCCCGCAGAGCCAGCAGTGCCCTGCACCACCGTTCCCGAGTTGAAGGTCTGCGCCCAGTTAGTGTCGCCCAATTGCTTCAGACCCTGCGGATTCGGGAAATTGGCCATGGCCAATTGCCCGAGCTGTGTGGTTCGGCCGTTGGTGTATACGGCCGAGACGATGCCTGTAGCGTCGATTGAAACGGTGCTCAGCTGGCCGGTAGCAAAGCCGTCTTGAATGATAGACGTGACACCGAATCCGCCGCCGTACTGCGTGGCCTTGCCAAAATTGAAACTCATGTTCATGGGCGCTGCGCCGTCGGTGGGAGCGTAGCCGTTGAATGCCAAGGCGCCGCCCACCGGCGCAGTCACGGCGCCGGTATTGGAGAACGTCAAATTCTGCGCGGCGCCGACCAAAGTGCCGTTGACCGTCATATTGACCGTCCACTGATTCGGGGTCGCGGTCTGCGTAAAGTAAAAAGTCGCCGGAGACGCGGCACCGAGCGAGTCGTACACCGTGGTCGAGGTCGATTGGGTGTAGGTGCTGGGATTCGTGGGGCTGAACGGTGCGACGGCGGGCACCGGCGAGTTCGCCGGCAGATTCAGAACGATCGTCCCCGCGGTGGTCGCATTGGGAGCGCTTTGGGACGCCTCCAAATTAAGATCTGTCGTAGTGCCCGTGTTGAAACCGCCGTTGGCCGTAGGCGGATACACCTGCAGCGCCTGCCCGGTCGCGTTGACCACGTTGCCGAACTTGTCGGGAGAAAATTGACCGTTTCGCGAGTAAACCGTGCCGCTAGGCTGCTGCAATGTAAAGAAACCATCGCCGCTGATGGCCAAATCGAGGTTTGCGGAAGTGGTGGTGATGCCACCCTGAGTGAATTGCTGCGCGGTGGCTCCCACTCGCACGCCTTCTCCGACCGAGGACTGATTGAGGTTGACCGCACCCGCCGCGTAGACGTCGGCGAACTCGGCACGCGAGCTCTTGAAGCCAACGGTGTTTGCGTTGGCGATGTTGTTAGCCACCACGTCCAGACCGGTGCTGGCCGCGGTGAGTCCGGATAGGGCTATGTTGAACGCTGACATTATCTGTGCTCCTGAATTAGTTAATTGGAGATTTGCTGCAGGCTGCTGAACGCCACGCTGCCGACCCCGGCCACGTTCAGCGTCAGGCCGGCCGATCCCGCGCCCATGCTGACGCTCTCAACCGTGCCATTGACCAAGGTAGTCGCGGCCGTGCTGGTCTTCGTCTCGCCCGCGTAGCTCACGCTCAAAGTGTAGGTCCCGGCGGGAGCCTGCGAACCGTTGGATTCCTTGCCGTCCCATGCATAGTTGACGAGCCCCGCCGATTGCGCGCCGAGGCCGATGCTGCGAACCACGTTGCCCCCGCTGTCGGCGATGCTGAGCACCACCGAGGAGGTGGTCTGCGGCACACTGACCGCGCCTCTCACGTTGCCGTTCGCCGCCAACTGCGCCGTAGGGCTCCTTACCAAAGCTTGATGGCCGAGCAGAGACGACGCCTGCAGAGCCTGATTCGCCGACATTGAATTCGACAGCGTGCTGAAGGAAGTGTTGAGCTGTGTGATCCCCTGCACTTCGCTGAGCTGCGCCAATTGCGTTAGAAAGGTGTTGCTGTCCACCGGGCTGGTCGGATCCTGATTTTTTAATTGCGCCAGCATCAGCGTGAGGAAATCCGTTCCACCCAGCGTGGTGGCTGAGGTGGCGGTTGAACCTGTGCTGCTGCCGGATCCGGTGCCAGCCGTCGAACCCGTGCCGGCGGCGCTTGTGGCGTTCCCACCGGTGGCGGTCCCATGCATTCCGTTGACTACCATTGGCTAGTGCCCCATTGAAATTGTTTTGAGCAGCAAATCGCGCGCGGTGTTGATCGCCTCGATGTTGGTGGCGAACGAGCGGTTGGCCGAAATCATGTTGGTCATTTCTTCGATCGAATTGACGTTGGACGTAAACACATAGCCGTCTTTATTGGCGAGCGGACTTTCGGGCTGGTAGCGCATCAGCGGCGGCGCCGTGCTTTCCACGACTCCGAGCACGCGGACTCCGGTCGAGGCATCGGTATCGTCCGCAAAGGGATTTGAGGTATCCATCATGGACTGGAACACGGGATGCCGTGCCCGGTAAATCTTGGTCGCGTCGCCGTTCACGCTCTCGGCATTGGCCAGGTTGCTGGCGGTGGTGTTGAGGCGGATGGTCTGGGCGTTCAGCCCACTTCCCGCGACATCAAATACATTGAATAGAGACATTAGTTTCCTCGTTGCGGCTACTGGCCGGCGATGGCGAGCTGCATCTGGGCAATTTGCAGATTGATGAAGGTCAAGCTGGCCTGGTAGCGGACGTTGTTCTCGGAGAAGGCTGCCTGCTCCACCGGCATTTCCACGGTGTTGCCGTCGAGCGAAGCCTGGTACGGATTTCGGTACTTCAAGTCGCCGGCGGCAAGCTCACCTTTCTGCACAGTGATATGCGCGGCCTGGGTCGCCCGCATCGGCAAGGAGGCATCGCCGCTGCTTGCCAGCACCTCGCCGAAGTCGATATCACGCGCCTTATAGTTAGGCGTGTCGGCGTTGGCCAGATTGGTGGCTATGACGCCGATGCGCTGACCATGGAGCAGCAGCGCTTGCTCGTGAATGCCGAAAATGCTGTCAAACATCCGTTTCATCTCCTTGTGCGGTAGTTAAAGCAAGAGCTGTGCCAACCCTATTTCGCAGCCCGGCGACCGCCGCAGCCCGCGGATGTGAGAGAAAGGGCGGCGGGCGGCAAGAAATTGCCGCCCAAGGCCGGCCGCGCCGGTCATACCGCGCCCCCGACGCCGCCGGCGGGCGCTGCGACATGGCACGCCGCTTGCTAGTTATGGTTCATGATGCGCAGAGTGCCAAAATATCGTCGCTGGAACTCGGAACTAAGCATGGCTGCGGTTGCCTGGCTGCTTGCCGCGCCAACGCTCGCACAGAGCGTCGCCCCTACCGAGTCGGGCGCGGATCTGCAGGACATTCCGGCACTTGAATCGTTGGCCAGGTCCGAAGCGGGTCGGGCGTTTCCGCCCCTCACAGAGCGCCAGAGATTTCTGATTGGCCCCATCGAACCGCGATTGCAGCTCGCGCGCTGTAGCCAGCCGGTGCGTGCCGAGCTCGCCTCGCCGCAGCACATGAAGGATAGGGCCACGATCGAGCTTCGCTGCCAGGACGGCAAACCCTGGCATCTTTATGTGCAGGTAAGAGTTATCGGCACATCCCCCGTGGCGGTTGCGGCGCACGCCATCGTCGTCGGCAGCGTCCTCAAGGCCACCGACCTTAGGACGGAGCAGCGCGATATCTCGGAGCTGCCGCTGGGCTTCCTGGATGACCCCGAGATAGCGGTGGGGCTGACCGCCAGCCGGCCAATCGCCGGGGGTGCCTACATCACCAATCAGCAATTGGTGGCGGCCAAAGCCGTACAGCGCGGCCAGTCGGTGACCCTGGTGGCTGATCTTGGCGGTATGCGAGTGCGCATGGCCGGTAAGGCCCTGGGGGATGGTCTTGTAAATCAGCGGGTTAGAGTACAAAACATATCATCGGGAAAAATCGTCGAGGGAATTGCCCGGTCTGAACAGATCGTCGAAATTATCTTTCAATAGCCCTTCAGTGAACCGCATCACAGTCGATAACTATTCTAGGTGGGCGGGCTTGGCGGCATCGCTAAAGTTCATCCAAACCCTGACGATAACCTTGGCATGGGCCAGTGCGAGCCCTAGGAGAAACTTCGGTGACTGACAAAATCAGTTCGTATTCAGCGTCTGAGCCGATCGCACCCGTCAAGGGTTCGAACAGCAACGGCGTTGTAACCGATAAGCCGCAGCAGGGCGGCAGTTCGGCCGCAGGCGTTGCTGCCTCTCAGACCGGCGATACCGTCACACTGACTAGTTCGGCTCGTACTCTGCAGAAGATCGAGGAAGCCGTCGCCAAGGCGCCGGTTATCAACGCTGCAAAGGTAGCAGCCGTCAAGCAAGCCATTAATTCCGGCAATTACCAGATCGACGCCGGCCGCATCGCCGACAAACTGCTGCAGTTCGAACGCGGACTGAAGTAACGCCATGGAAACGGACGCGCGCCGCCGACTCGAGGATGTATTGGATCGCGAGATCGAAGTTGCGCGTGCCCTGGCCGAGACTTTGGCCGCGGAACGCACGGCCCTCACCGGCAACTCCCCTGCCGCAGTCGAGCAGAAGGCCGCTGAAAAGATTCGGATTCTCGAAACCATCGAAAAGCTGGAAACGGAACGTCGCACCCTATACGCGCTGCCCGGCGGTACCGGTTTGGCGGCGGCGGTCGCCGAACGCTGGCGCGCGCTCATGGAATTGATGGCCGGTTGCCGGACGGCGAACGATGTCAACGGCCACATCATCCGGGTTCGGCAGCATCAGATAGGGCAGCTGATCGACATCGTCCGCGGCGGACCTGCCATCACCTATGGCCCCCAAGGGAAAACCTTCGCCAAAGCGCTGCGCGCGCTGGCGCAGGCTTGATGTATGTTGGTGCTCAGCCGCCGCGCTGACGAATCCATAGTCATCCAGCCGGCCGACGGGGTGGACGCCAACATGACCATGGCTCAGCTCTTCGCCAACGGTCCCATTCAAATCACCCTGCTCGGCGGCACCGGCAGGCGCATCAAGATGGGCATCGAAGCGCCCGAACAGCTCGCCATTCGGCGCAAAGACATCGCCTAATATCTGGCGCCCCTGGCTGCGCCCCGCGCACGCTTACTTGCACCTTTCTCGCCACACGTAGGTCATTGATTTTACATATGATCGACACGGCTTACATATGTTTGGCCGCGCCACTGAACGCTTCGCTAACTACTTCCCGATGTGCATAATGGCTGCCCCGCTACGAAGATCTACAGAAGGGAATGGTTCCATGGAGCGTCGCTTGCACACCCGCCACCGCGCCCGCACCACTGTGTACGTGGTGATGTCCGGACGTAAGAGTCGGATCTGCAAGGCCAAGAACTTGAGTGCGAACGGCGTATTCGTCGAGACCGAGAATCTCGGGCTGCGCAAGGGACAGCAGGTGCAGCTGGCTTTTGCCATCAACTTAGGTTTGGTGACCAAGATCCATCGCCGCACGGCTATAGTCGCGCATGTCACGCGTGGCGGTACCGGCCTCATGATGGAGCAATTCGCAGGCCGCTAGCCGGCTGTTGATTGGCGCTCGGGCGCCGGTATTCCTGTAAACTCTCGGTTCCATGCCGCCTTTCGATCCGCCTCGCACGGATGCCATCCGCATCCGTGGCGCGCGACAGAACAATCTAAAAGATTTGGACCTCGACCTCCCCCTCAACGAGCTGATCGTTGTCACCGGGGTGAGCGGCTCGGGGAAATCGTCGTTGGTTTTCGACACGCTGTATGCCGAAGGCCAGCGCCGCTATGTCGAGACTTTCTCGCCCTACGCGCGGCAGTTTCTGGATCGAATGGATAAGCCGCTGGTCGATAGGATCGAAGGCATTCCGCCGGCGATCGCCATAGACCAAACCAACCCGGTGCGCACCTCGCGCTCCACGGTCGGCACCATGACCGAGCTCAACGACCATTTGAAGCTTCTGTTTGCGCGCGCCTCGGTGCTGCATTGCCGGGGCTGTGGCAGGCCGGTGCGGCGCGACACGCCCGCCAGCATTCAAGAGTCATTGAACCGTCTCGCTCGCGATCACGACGACCCGCCGCTGCTGCTGACTTTCCCCGTGCCCATTCCGACGAACTTTACAGAAGCTGAGATCAAGGCATTGCTGAGCGCTCAGGGCTACACCCGCATCCATGCGAAGCGCGGCGAGACCCTACAAGTGGTTCAGGATCGCTTCCGCTGGTCTTCGGTGGATCGCGGCCGTGCCGGCGATGCCATTGAAGCGGCGCTAAAAGTCGGCCAGGGCCGGCTCGATGTGTATCCCAGCCCAGGTGATGCACGTGACAAGCCTGGCGACACCCCCGGTACCGCCCGCAGCAAATCCAACGTCGCCGCAGCGCCCTGGCGCTTCTCCACCGAGTTGCACTGCCCGGACTGCGACATCAGTTACAAAGATCCCAGTCCCAGCACCTTCAGCTTCAATTCTCCCATCGGCGCCTGCGACACTTGCCGTGGCTTCGGCCGCAGCATCGGCGTCGACTACGGCCTGGTCATTCCGGATACGGCATTAAGTCTTCGCCAGGGAGTCATCAAGCCCTGGCAAACCGAGTCGTATAAGGAGTGCCAAGCGGATCTGCTCAAGTTCGCCCGCAAGCGCGACATCCCGATGGACACCCCTTGGCGCGATCTGACCGAGGCACAGCGTACTTGGGTGATCGACGGCGAGGGTGAATGGACCAAGAATATCTGGTACGGCGTGCGACGCTTCTTTGCGTGGCTCGAGACCAAAGCCTACAAAATGCACATTCGGGTGCTGCTATCGCGCTACCGCTCCTACACCGAGTGCAGCGCCTGCCATGGCGCGCGGCTCAAGCCCGACGCCCTGCTGTGGCGGGTTGGCAATCCGGGCATCAATATCCGCGACCTGATGCTGTTGTCCATCGACGACAGCCGGCGCTTCTTCTCAGCTCTTGATCTGCCGCCACCGCTCGATGAGGCCACAGATTTGCTGCTGCGGGAAATCCGCGCCCGCCTCAAATATTTGACCGATGTCGGATTGGGTTATTTGAACCTCGACCGTCAATCGCGCACGCTGTCGGGGGGCGAAGTACAGCGGATCAATCTCACCACGGCGCTCGGCACCTCGCTGGTCAATACTCTGTTCGTTCTGGATGAGCCGTCGATCGGGCTGCACGCCCGCGACGTGGACCGCATCGTCGGCGTCATGCATCGTCTGCGCGACGCCGGCAATACCCTGGTGGTGGTCGAGCACGATCCGAAGGTGATGCAGGCCGCAGACCGCGTGCTGGATATAGGGCCCGGTCCCGGCGAGCACGGCGGCGAGATCGTATTCTTCGGGCCCATCGCCGACTTGCCCAAGGCCAAGGGATCGCTCACCGCGGATTACTTGTTCGGCCGCAAGCGGGTGCAGATCCCGCCGGTCGATGCGACCGGTCCGAGCACCGCTGCCGGCAGCTTGCAGCTCCAAGGCGCCGCCGAACACAATCTCAAGGACGTCGATGTAGAGATTCCGCTGCGACGCTTGATCTGCGTTACGGGCGTCAGCGGCTCGGGCAAGTCCACCTTGGTGCACGACATTCTCTATCCGGCGCTGCTGCGCGCCAAGGGCAAACCCACAGAAAACCCTGGCCTGCACCGGGCCCTGTTAGGCGCCGAATTAATCGACGCGGTCATCATGGTGGATCAGAGCCGCATCGGCCGCACCACACGCTCGAATCCCGCCAGCTACGTCGGCGCCTTCGATGCCATTCGAGATCTATTCGCGAAGTTGCCGCAGGCCCGCGAACGCAAGTACACCGCGGGCACCTTCAGCTTCAATGCCGGAAACGGCCGCTGCCCTGCCTGTGGCGGCAATGGCTTCGAGCACGTCGAGATGCAATTCCTCTCCGACGTCTACTTGCGCTGTCCGGACTGCGACGGCCGGCGCTTTCGCGCCGAAGTGCTGGAAGTGCGCTTGCCGCGCGGCGACGCGCCAGCCAAGAGCATTGCCGATGTGCTCGATCTCACCGTGTCCGAAGCGCTGGCGTTCTTCGCGGCCGACATCGAGGTGTGCCTGCGTCTGGCGCCGCTGGCCGACGTCGGCCTCGACTACCTGCGTCTGGGCCAGCCCGTGCCGACGTTGTCGGGCGGCGAGGCACAGCGCTTAAAGCTCGCCGGGCATCTCGCAGAGAATGCCGTGCGCCTGAATTCCGCGAACAAAGCCTCAATAAAAAAATCTGCGCGCTCCGCCGGCAATTCTGCCCCCCACAAGGGCTCGCTGTTCCTGTTCGATGAACCAACCACCGGTCTGCACTTCGATGATGTGGCGAAATTGTTGCGCGCGTTCCGGCGTCTGATTGACGCCGGTCACTCGCTGTTGGTGATCGAACACAATTTGGACGTGGTGCGCGCCGCCGATTGGGTGATCGATTTGGGTCCTGAGGGCGGCGACCGCGGTGGCAATGTAATTTGCGTCGGTACCCCTGCTGCGATCTCGCGGTTCGCCGCCTCGCACACAGGTCGCGCGCTTATCGACGCAGAGAGGCCGTTGCCGATGGCAGTCGCCGATAGCGGCTCGCCTGCATATGCCGCCGGCGCGGCGCTACACCGTGCGGCGCCGCCGACGTCGATCGAGATTCACGGTGCCCGGGAACACAACCTCAAGAACGTCGACGTCAACCTCAAGCTCAACCAGTTCACCGTCATCACCGGCGTGTCGGGCAGCGGCAAAAGCACTCTGGCCTTCGACATCCTTTTTGCCGAAGGACAACGGCGTTACCTGGAGTCCCTAAACGCGTATGCGCGGCAATTCGTTCAGCCCGCATCGCGGCCCGATGTCGACGCCATCTTCGGCATTCCGCCGACCGTCGCCATCGAGCAGCGCACCAGCCGCGGCGGCCACAAGAGCACGGTGGCCACCCTCACCGAGATTTATCATTTCCTGCGCCTGCTCTACGTGAAGCTGGGGGTGCAGTACTGTCCCGCCTGCGAAGCGCGCATCGAGCCGCAATCGGCAGACGCCATCGCTGCGCGACTGCTGAAAGATTATCGCGGCAAGAGCATAACCCTACTGGCGCCCCTCATCGTCGCACGCAAAGGCCTGTATACGGCGCTGGCAAAGTGGGCGCGCGGCAAGGGCTTTGCACATCTCCAAGTCGACGGCAAGCTGCTGGCGACGGTGAAATGGCCGCGATTGGATCGCTTCATCGAGCACAACATCGAACTGCCCATCGCCACCTTGACCGTCAGCGCAGCGCGCGAGAGCGAGCTGCGGGCGGCGCTGGACCTGGCGTTGGAGCATGGACGCGGCGTCGTGCATGTCGAGGCCGCGCGCGGCGGCGCACAGGTTAGCGTATTTTCCACCCAGCGTGCCTGTCCCAACTGCGGCACAGGATTTCCCGAACTCGACCCTCGATTGTTCTCCTTCAATTCCAAGCATGGTTGGTGCAAGGCTTGCTTTGGCACCGGGTTGCAAATCGAAGACTTCGATGCCGAACAAAGTGGCGAGGAGTCGGCATGGCGCGACGCCGGCACGGCGGACGCTGATGCAGGCGACGACACCCAGCCGCACGCCTGCCCGGATTGCGCGGGACAACGGCTCAATCCCGTGGCGCTGCACGTTCTGTTCCGCGATCAGTCCATCGCCGCGCTCACGGACCTCTCGGTGCAGGATTTTTCCGCGCGCCTGCAAAAGCTCAAATTGGTCGGCCGCGAGCGCGACATCGCGCGCGACTTGCTGGCGGAACTTGCCGGCCGCACTGCTTTTCTCGCCGATGTGGGCTTGGGCTATCTGCAATTGAATCGCGCGGCTCCGACTCTCTCCGGCGGCGAGGCCCAGCGCATTCGCCTGGCGGCGCAGCTGGGTTCGAATTTGCAGGGTGTTTGCTATGTGCTCGACGAGCCCACTATCGGCCTGCATCCGCGTGACAATATCGCGCTTTTACGAACCCTGGATAAGCTGCGCGCCAAGGGCAATACACTGGTGGTGGTCGAACACGATGAAGACACCATACGGCGCGCCGACTTCGTGATCGATCTGGGTCCAGGCGCGGGCACGCGTGGCGGTCGCGTCGTGGCGCAGGGAACGGCCGCTGAGCTTGCTCGCTCTGCAGATTCCCCGACTGGACGCTGTCTCGCGGCGCCCTTGCAGCATTCTCGGGCGCGCCGCCGCGCCGTCGACCGCGAAACCCCCATGATCGACATCCGCGGCGCTGCTTTGCACAATCTTCACAAAGTCGATGCACGAATTCCGCTCGGACGCCTGACCGTGGTCACCGGCGTCTCCGGCTCAGGCAAGTCCTCCCTGGCACGCGATGTGCTGTTGGCCAACCTCAAACGCCTGCTGGCGCGGCCGCGCCGCGGCGACCGCGCGCGCGACTCCGACATCGTCCTCAATGGCTGCGATGCCATCACCGGCTGGCAGAAAATTAGCCGCGTGCTCGAGGTCGATCAGACCCCCATTGGCAAAACCCCGCGATCCTGTCCGGCCACTTATATAGGCTTCTGGGATTCCATCCGGCGGCTGTATGCCGATACCACTGAAGCGAGAATTCGCGGCTTCACGGCCAGCCGATTTTCCTTCAACACCGCCGGCGGCCGCTGCGAGGCCTGCGAGGGGCAGGGAATGCAGCGCATCGAAATGAGCTTCCTGCCGGATGTCCAGGTGCTATGCGACGTCTGCGGCGGCAAGCGCTTCAATCCGGAAACTCTGTCCATCTTGTTCAGGGGCAAGAGCATCGGCGAAGTGCTGGCCATGAGCGTCGACGACGCGCTGGAGTTTTTTGCCGCGCAGCGCAGCGTATTTCACCCGGTAAGCCTGCTGGCCGACGTGGGCCTCGGTTACCTGAGCCTGGGTCAGCCCAGCCCCACCCTGTCCGGCGGCGAAAGTCAGCGAATCAAGCTCGTCACGGAACTATCCAAGGTGCGGACCGATGCGCTGGGAGTCGACACGGCACGCCGCGAAGGGCAACACACCCTATATGTGCTGGATGAACCGACAGTCGGCCTGCACATGGCCGATGTCGAGAAGCTGGTACGCGTGCTGCACCGCCTGGTCGATACCGGCAATACCGTAGTCGTCATCGAGCACAATCTGGACGTTATGGCAGAGGCGGATTGGATCGTCGACTTAGGACCCGAGGGCGGGGAGGGCGGCGGCCGCATCGTCGCGCAGGGCGCCCCGGACACCATCGCACGCAAGCCGGGCAGGAGTCACACTGCTAAAATCCTGGGGGAATTCTTGGTGGAACGCGGAGTCGCGTAACAGCCTTGCGCTTAGATGACACTTATCCCGCCAGATCACTTCCCTGCCGGCTCGGCCGCTTCGTTCTCTTCCTGAGTGGTCGACTTCGCTCCTGCGCCGATCTGTTTGCCTCGCAAGCCCTGATCTTCGATCAAGCGCTTGCGCACGTACAGGAATCGAATGTTCTCGTACTCGAAGGGTGAGCCGGTGGCGTAGTAGCGGAAGCTGACATTCGAGCGCTGATCGATGGCGTTGACCGTGCCAAGTCCCCATGACAGGTTGCCGCGGTATAGATCGGCGACGTTGACCAGGTATGAGGTGGCGTAATCGCCCAGGAAACCGAGGCCGTCGCGCAGAGTCGACGGGCCCAGCAGCGGTAGGACCAAGTAGGGGCCCGGGTGCATGCCCCACTTGGCAAGAGTGGTGCCCAATCCCGTGGGCGCCGGCGGCAGCCTGAGCTTCGCCGCCACGTCAAACAATCCACCGACGCCCAGGGTGCTGTTGATCACGAAACGGCCAACACTGCGCAGCCCCAGCTTAAGCCGCCATTGCAGGGCGTAGTTGACCACGCTGTCCACTTCCGACAGGTTGCCGAAGAAATGATGGACGCCCGAGCGAATCGGTGCAGGGACACGGCGATAGCCATTCGACACCGGCAGGAACACTCGCTCATCGAATCGAGCGTTGAAGCGATAGGTAAATCGATTCAAGCGCTCCCAGGGATCGTAGGTGTACATGGAAGGCGCATCCGCCGGAGTCACAGGCGGCGGCGGCGGTTCTGTCGACTGCGCGGGCTTGTCCGGATTGGTGTCAGCGGCGCCCATCGCTGCCGCCGTGAACGCGGCGGCACTATCCGCAGCAGCGGCGTTTTCCGCCGCGGGGTGTTCGGTCGGTACACTGCGAATGCTCAAGCTCTCTGAGGCGCACCCGCCCAGCATGGCAAGCAAGGTGAGGGCGGCAAATCTCATTTCGCCACCACCGGCCAGCGGCCCGCCAACATGTCCAGCATGTCGGCTACCTGCTGCCGCGAGCCGACATTACCCAGGTGCCCACCATGATCATAAACGGCGATTCTCGAACCCAGGGTGTCGCGCAACCACTTTAGTTCGCGCGCATTGAGGATGAGATCGTCGCTGTTGCTCTGGCCGAAGTAGTCGCCGTCGTTGCGCAGGGCGTCGCCGATTATGTCGAGGCGATTGTCGGCGATTAACGAGGTGGGGGTGGAATTGGGTTTGTGCTGCAAATAGTAAGGTGCAAAGACCTTGGTGAAATATTCGGAGAATTCCTTGTTGCGCAAGATGCGCTGGGTCTCCTCGAGAGAGTCCCCCACCTGCGGCGGATGTTGCGGGTCGACGACCACGCCGGTCCTTGCATACAGATCGCCGGCGAAGAACATATTCACCAAATCGATGCGGAAGCTCAATGCAATGGCCGCGGAGAACTCCTGGTCTGTCTTCAGCACGCTGGCGGCGGCGGCGAGAATGAAATTCTCATCGATCTGCACCCTATCGGTGGCCCGGTACAGATTGGCGAGCTCCGCATAGAGCTTGCGATACAGGGCGTCGATGGCGCCGTCACCGCTACCCACGCTGATCGCAAACAGCTTGTCCAGACGCCCGATTGAAGCGAATAAGCTGACCGGCGGATCGATCATGACCGCGCGATGGATCTTGAGTTTGCCTTCAGTCGCGTCGATCGATTTTACTATTGCCGCATTCGCGCCGCCGAGGCTGTAGCCGAGCACATCGATCTCCGTGATCTGAACCTTGCGCGGCAAGTGAGTCACCACTTGCCGCATGGCCGCGTACAGATCGTGGCCGTCCTGCATCAAATCCCCGGCCACACCTGTGCTCGAAGTCGACACGATGAATCCTGGAAACGTCGGCGACGGCATCGTCAGGACATGATAGCCCGCGCCGTACAGCGCACCACGCAACGCCGATAGTTTCGGGGTATTGCCGTCGCTGCCTGTACCGGAAATCACGATGGCCAAGGGCGCGGGCTTATCTTGAGCGGAGAACCACACCCGCAGTTTGCGATCGAACCAGAAGACGTCCGGCACCGGCCGCGCCCAAGGCATGGCAATGTTGATTTCGGTAAGCGGGACACTGTCCGGCATCGGCGCCAAATCTTTAGGCGGTGTGCCAAACACCGTAGCGCGCAGCGCCGCAGAATCGGCAAGCCCCGTGGCGGGACCAGGCGCGGGGGGTGGCGCGATGATCTCGGCCGATTGCTCCGCCCCCCGCGCAAGCGCGGCGGTGAGCAGCAGAGCGACAAATGCCGATCGCATGAGGTTATTTTGTAATCGACTCTCCCGGCCCGGGGAGGCTTTGCCCGATATCATCAAGATCGTCCTTTCAAAACAAAGTATTTTATCGAGGGCCATTTTTATATTGATACGAATCACCCCAATCGAACAAGCTAATTCCACACTCTTTTTGCGACTGGGTTTCGGTAATATTTACAATTCACGGAGACTTGCATGGCCGCATCTGATGCTCTAAAACCGCTGCAATTGCTGTTCGGCTCGAAGCACGGGCGTTTGTTACCCCTGTCGCCACGATTAACGCGCCTCTACGGGTCATTCCGCATGCCCTCCCCTGCCTCGCGTCCGCAGATATTCAGTAACTTTGTCAGCACGCTGGATGGGATGGTATCGCTGCAAAGCAAGGGACACTCGGGCGGGGGAGACATCAGCGGTTTCAGCATCCAGGATCGCATGGTGATGGGATTGCTGCGCGCCGTAGTGGACGTGGTGATCGTGGGCTCCGGCACGCTCGATGCCGATCGCCGCCACGTCTGGACCGCCGAGGCTATTTGTCCGCCGCTCGCCAAGGACTATCAGCGCCTGAGAAACGCACTGTCCAAGAACCCAGCGTTGCTCAATGTGGTGGTCACTGCCTCCGGAAATATCGATCTGCGTTCGCCCGTATTCTCGTCCGGCCGCGTGCGGGCAATGATTGTGACCACGCCCGCCGGAGTGAAGCGCTTGATGAAGCAAAGGGTGCCGGACTCTGTAGATATCCGCGTGGTGCGCCGCGCCAGCGGTGAGATCAGGGCGCGCGCCATCGTCGAGGAGGTCATGCGCGCACAATCCGGCAATCGGATGCTCGTCGAAGGCGGGCCTCGCCTGCTCGGATCCTTTTACAGCGAGGGACTCATCGACGAGCAGTTCCTGACTCTTGCCCCACAGATAGCCGGGCGGATTGCAGACGACGGGCGGCTAAGCCTGGTGATGGGTAAGATCTTCGCCCCGCGCGCCCCGCTGTGGGGCACGCTGACGGACGTGCGCCGCGGCAAGCGCCTGTTATTCCTGCGCTATTCTTTCCGCTGAATCGCCCTCAATTCACTAACATCACTTTCCAGGCCTTTTCCGTCGGCGGCATGATGCCGCCCCAGATCTTGCGTTGTTCTCCCAGCGGATCGCTGACGACTTCCGAGCGGGGGCCAAACTCCATGGTCTGGCGTGCGATGGCATCGTACGCCGGCCACGCCGGCGCATTGGCCGCAGTGGGATTCCCCGTCCGTGCAAAAGCCACCCAGGCATCCATCATCTTCTCCGATAGCTCATGCCGGATAGGATCGCGGCCCGTGAATGCAATGGCCTCGGGCGCATCCACAGTGCCGAAGACGAACGGCAACTCCATGGCATGAGCCGAGCCGTAATTTTGGTAGATGGAATTCGAGCGGTACGTAAACAAGTACATAAATACAGGCTGATGGGCGCCGGCGGATTCCGCCATCCTGATCGACGGCAGGCGCATGATCAGATCCGATGCGACTTGCACCACCGTGTCTCCCCATTTCGGATAGAGAGTCTGATAGGTATTGAGGACGGCTTGAGCGCGCTCGCCGACGATGGCGCTCAACTGCTCCAGCAGCAGCGCGCGCGGCTTGCGTTCCAGCCCTAAATCTTCGACCGTGGAAAAGTAGCGCATTTCCTCGGCGGTCGTGCCGATCATGATGGGAACGCGATGCCCGCGGCCTTCGGCGACCACGGCGAACGGCTGCTCCGGAATCGAATGGCCATCAATGGATGGCACGAATGTGCCCAGGTCGCCATGCGTGGTAAACAGGGTTTGCTGGAAATGGAGCAGCTCGGCCATGGACTTGGATTCAAGCTCCGACGGCGAACGTACCCCCGCGATTTCCAGGAATTGCTTGGCGAGACGGTTTTGCTTGTCGAACCCCTCAACGGTGCGCGCCGAGGGAATGCCGCTTTCGAGTATGGCACGGGAAAACAGTCCCTCCGAGGCAGGCATCGCCAAGAGCGCGCCCACACTCGAGGCGCCCGCAGACTCGCCGAAAATAGTGACCCTGTCGGGATCTCCGCCAAAGCGGCCGATATTTTTCCGAACCCAGCCTAACGCGGCGATTTCATCCAGCAGCCCCACGTTGGCACTGTCTCTATATTCCGGGCCGAACCAGCTCAAGGACAAGAATCCCCATGCGCCGAGGCGGTAGTTGATTGTCACGACCACCACATCGCCGCGCGCGGCCAGGTGCGCACCGTCGTACCAGGTATTGCGCGACGATCCGACGACATAAGCGCCGCCGTGAATCCAGAACAGGACGGGGCGCTTCTTTGCATCCACACGCGGCGTCCAGACGTTTAAGGCAAGACAATCCTCGGAAATGACTGCTGAGTTATTTTCCGTAATATCGCCGTCGACCGATTGCGGACACGCCGCACTCATATCGATTGCCGGTCTTATCCCCGCCCAACTCGCCGGGGGTTCCGCGGGTTTGAAGCGTCGGGCACCTGAGGGTGGCAGCGCATAAGGAATGCCGCGGAATACCGCGATCCGCCCCAGCGTCTCGCCTTCTACGATGCCTTGTGCGGTGGCCACGCGAACTCGGGCCGGCTCGCCATTGGACGCAAATGCCGGGATCAGCGACAGCCATAGAAACGCCGCGGCGGTGATTCGAATCGATTCATGCATGATGTGTATCCATGACGCTGAAGAGCCGCGCTAGTAGCGATAGGTCGCGGTCACACCCACGGTTCTGGGACGCACGGTCACGGCGTAGTAAAGCGGATCGCCCACACCATCGTGCAATCTACCCAGCTCGGGGGTTTCGTTCAGCAAGTTGCGGGCGAACACGGACAGATCGAAACCTTTGATGTGAAACCCCAGCCTGGCGCCGAGCAGTCGTACCGCCGGATCGGCGGTGAGTCCCGGGTCGTAGACCGAGGATGCCGGATCGCGTTGCGGAGTCATACCTGAATCCTTGGCGGTATAGGTGTAGTCGAGGTGAAAATAGGCGGCCTGCTCCCAGGCCTGAAAATCGTACTGGCTCGACAAGGTCGCATTCCAAGGAGCGACGCCGAGCGAGTCGCCATCCACCGCAACGATGGAGCGAACCCCGGTACCGGACGCCGGTGCCCCGAGCGCAGTCGAAGAATAGCGCGCTCGCGAATACCCGCCGGAGAGCGCAACCGATAGGTTCTCCAGGGGACGAAGTTCAGCACCCAAATCGAAGCCTTTCACGTCCGCGCTGCCCAGATTGGTCTTGTAGGATGAGGTGAAGCAGCCATTGGCTGACACTGCCTGCTGAATATTCTGCCAGTCGATATAGTAGACGCTGACCTGCGTACGCACTTTGCCATCGGCGAAACGGTTTTTGGCGCCGGCTTCGTAGCTCCACAGGGTATCCGCCGCGTAGGTGTCTGGCGCGGCCAGACCGCCGGGGCAGCCCGGTCGATCGGTGGGGACCGAGGGATTGTTCACGCCGCCCACTCGATACCCCTTGCCCGCCGTAACATAGAACAGGTTCTTGGAATCGGGCTCGTAGGAGAGACCGACGTGAGGAGTCACGGGGTGGGACACCGGAGTCTCTCCGCCGGTCGCTTCCGGCGATCCGGTGCAGGCCTTGCACAATAGAGGTCCGCCGAAATAGCGTGAAAAGTCCAGCGAAGTGCGCGCGACGCGTACGCCCAAGGTTCCTTTCAGCGTCGGCAGGAATGCGTAGTCGACTTGCCCGAACACCGCCGTTTGTTTATCCGTCGCCCATTGGTCGATGGTGGCGTCGTATTTTCCGTCAGCCAGTCCCTCACCGAATATGTCCTGAATCGGTGCGCCGTACACCTGTTGCGACAGCTGCGGTAACAGCGGATCGACCACATACTGATTGGTGTACAGTCGCGACGTTTGGAACAGGGCGCCTGCCACCCACTGCAGCGCACTGTCGCTATCCGTGGATTGCAGGCGAAATTCCTGTGTGAACGAGTTCTGGCGCACATCTGCGTAGGATGTTGCGCGGTAATTTGGTACCGGTGCAGTGGGGGTTGGGTCACCCACCAAGGCAAACCACAGATAGGTCGAATAGTCGGATGCGCGGGCTAGCGATCGATAGAAGAACGACGTGTTGGAGATGAGTTCGGCATGCTCCATCTTCCAATGCACGCTCAACGACGGCAGCACGAAGTAGTCCGTGGACGGCTGCGGCTGATCCCAGCCGACATTGAAGTTCGAGTTGCGCGTGTCCGACTGCGATTCCCAAAAATAGCCGTCGTTCTTTGCCCTTCGTTGATAGCTGATCGACGGGGTGAGGGTCAGAGAATCGCTCGGTGCATATTTGATGGCGCCGCGCACCACGATGGTGTGTTCGGAATTGACGTTGGCATTGGTGACGACCGAACCCGCGAAGGGCTGACGATCGATGTAGCCGCCTGAATTCTGATAAAACGCGCTGACCCTGGCCCCCACGGACCCATCGACGATGGGGCCACCGGCCGCGATACCGCCTTCATAGCTGGCGGCGCCGCTGTCGGTCGAGCTGACCTCCGTACGCGCATACATCGAGTACTTGTGCAGATCGGGTTCAGGAGTGATGAAGCGGATGGTGCCACCCATGGATCCCGTGCCGAACAGGGTTCCTTGCGGGCCGCGCAGCACTTCGACGCGCTCCAGATCGAATATCTGCGGATAAACGTTCTCGGTCACCACCCCGGTGCCGGAGCGTATCTGCACCGGCGTATCGTCGATGTAGACGCCGGTGGTCGAAGCACCGACTCCGGATGCCACGCCGCGAATGGCGATGGAACTCGTCAATCCATCGCCCGAGGGCGCAAAATTCAGTCCCGGAGTGAATCGGGCTACATCGTCGATGGACTTGATACCCTGTTCATCCATGGACTCTTGCGTATAGGCGCTAATGCTGATGGGTATGCGATCGCTCGACTCCTGCCGGCGCGTCGCCGTTACCACAATTTCTCCCAAGTCAGGCACGGCGCTGACGGACTCCGCGGGCGCGCCTTGCGCGGAGGCGACGTTGCCCAGCGCGCTTAAGGTACCGCCAATCAGCAACGCCATGGTCGGACGGATGATGTTGAACCGTACTTGCCGTCGCCCGGTCTTTGGTACGCGAAGTGACATGATATCCCCTTGATGAACGGAAGCGCTCCGGGACATCATCCGTTCGTGAAGGGATCTTTACGAGGCAAGGAGGCCTGCCTTCAGAGTTTAGACGCAGCTTAACATCGCTGCAGCGCTGCTCTCACGCCCGCGCAGCTTCCGGCCGCCAAGGTACGGGACGCAAATTCTGTTGCAGCAAGGCAAGAAACGAATTGGCACGCGCCGTGCGCCCTCCGCGTCTGCCGAGCAATGCCACGATGTCCGCGGCCGGCAAACGATACCGCCCGAGTACACGGCGCAGGCGACCTGCTTTCAGATCGTCGGCAATGTCCCACTCCGAGCGAACCATGATGCCCAAATCCCGCAACGCCCACGCATGCACCGCTTCGCCATCGTTGCTCGCCATCGCCGGTGTTACGCGAACGGGAATGGTCTTCTTGTTGCGATCCATGAAGCGCCACAGCGTCACATCTTCTTCGTTCTGGCGCAGCGCGAGACAGGCGTGCCTGCCCAGGTCGGCAGGCTCGACGGGCTCGCCGTGCAGGGCAAGATAGGCCGGCGATGCGCACACAATGCGTTCATTGGGGGCCAATCTCACCATCACCAGAGAAGAGTTTTTCAACTCACCGATGTGGATGATGAGGTCCCAATTGTCCTCCGCGGCGACCGCGGGCCGATCGGTCAGGGTCAAGCTCACCGAAACGCCCGGATACCGTTCGCGGAACCCGGCGACTATGGGCGTGATGTAGCGCCTGCCAAATCCCAGCGGCGCCGCGAGGCGCAGGTGTCCACTGACTTCATCACGCCGCGAATTGAGCAGCCCGGCAATCTCCTCCAGATTCTGCAGCAAGGCATGAGCGCGGCTCAGCAACAACCGTCCCTCCTCCGTGAGTTTCAATTGACGCGTCGTCCGATCCAGGAGGCGGCAACGCAACCGCAGCTCCAATTGGGCCAGGCGTTGAGTCACGGCGGAGCGTGATACGTCCAGCGACCGCGATGCCGCGGCTAGCGACGGCGCGCTCGCGACGACGACGAAAAAGCGCAAATCAACGGAGCTTATGTCACTGTCGCGGCCCACGAAAACCCTCGGCAATGGACTGTTAACGCACAGCTTAACTCAGAAGACAGCCGCGCGGCACTCGCGCATCTCTGCCTCGCGACGGATGATGCCGCCGGAATATCAAGAAACTGACGCTGCTATGTCGACAAACACGAACTCTTCGCTCGCAGAGCGCGGCGCGCGCGTCGGCGGCCCAACGCCGGCCCCCGGCGCGCCGCGAACGACCTACGACAAAATCGTCGACGCGCACACGATTCGCCGACTGGATGAGCTCTATGTGCTGTTGTATGTCGATCGTCATATATTGAACGAATACACCAGCCCTCAGGCTTTCGCCGGCTTGCGCGAGACAGGGCGCAAGGTGCGGCGGCCGGAGAACTGCTTGGCCATTGTCGATCACGTCAATCCCACCGAGCCAAGCCGGTCGCGCGAGATAGCGGACCCGCAAGCTAAGCAACAGGTGGAATATTTCGAGAGGAACTGCCGCGAGTTCACGGTGGAGTTGTTCGACGTCATGGACTCCCGCCAGGGTATAGAGCACGTCGTCGTTCCGGAGCAGGGCATCGCGTTGCCCGGAATGGTCATCGCCTGCGGAGACAGCCATACAACGACTTACGGAGCGCTCGGCGCTTTAGGATTTGGCATCGGCACATCGGACGTCGAACACTTGCTGGCGACCCAGACCTTGATCTACGAGCGCTTGCGCAATATGCGTGTGACAGTCAGCGGCCGCTTATCTCCGGGAATCACCGCGAAAGACTTGGTTATGAGCCTCATTCAGGATATCGGCGTGGCCGGTGCGACTGGATTCGCGGTGGAATTCTCGGGCGCGGCGATCGAGCAATTGGATTTGTCCGGTCGCATGACGGTGTGCAACATGGTGGTCGAGGCTGGCGCTCGCGGTGCAATCATCGCTCCCGATGACACCGTGTTCGACTATTTAGAGCGACGGCCACGCTCGCCGCAAGGCGGCGCGTGGACGAGCGCGCGCCGCTATTGGCAATCGCTGCCATCCGACGCCGGCGCAGAGTTCGCCCGGGAATTGACGCTGAATGCCCCCGACATTGAACCCTTGGTCAGTTGGGGCACGAGTCCTGACCAGGTGGTCGCTATTGGCGGCAGCGTACCCGACCCCTTGTTCGAACCTGACTTGGTGCGCCGACGCGGCATGCAACGCGCATTGGAATACATGGCACTCAAGCCCGGAACGGCGATGTGCCAGGTAAGAATCGATAGGGCGTTTATCGGATCCTGCACCAACGGCAGGCTCGAAGATTTGCGCGCGGCTGCGCATGTGCTCAAGGGCCGTAAGGTGGCACCGCATGTGAGAGCAATGGTGGTGCCCGGATCCACCCACGTCAGGCGCGAAGCGGAGCGCGAAGGCCTCGATATAGTGTTCACGCAAGCAGGATTCGAATGGCGGCAGGCGGGGTGCTCCATGTGCCTCGCCATGAATAACGACTCGCTGCAGCCGGGTGAGCGGTGCGCCTCGAGCACCAACCGAAACTTCGAAGGGCGGCAGGGCCGCGGCGGGCGCACACATCTCATGAGTCCTGCCATGGTTGCTGCTGCCGCTGTTGCCGGCCATTTGGCCGACGTACGCCGCCTGCCGCAAGCTTGACGCCATGCAACCCTTCACCCGAGTTTGCGGTACTGCCGCTCCACTGCCCCAATCGAACATCGACACCGATGTGATCATGCCCAAGCAATTTCTCAAGGGTATTACGCGGGAGGGATTGGCGAGTGGTGTTCTCTACGATTTGCGCTTCGATGACAATGGCCGGGAACGTGGCGATTTCGTATTGAACTTGACCACATACAGGACCCCGACCTTCTTGGTAGTGGGTGAGAATTTCGGCTGCGGCTCGAGCCGTGAGCACGCAGTGTGGGGCCTGAAGCAGTATGGGATTCGCGCGCTCATCGGCACGAGCTTCGCCAGCATATTCAGCGACAATTGCATCGGCAACGGGCTTCTGGTGGTCGAACTCGAGCCGGCGACGCTGGCAAGAATACAATCATTGTGCGCCGATCCCCGCAGCAACTCCCTATGCGTCGATTTGGTCGAACAAACGATTCTCCTTGCTGACGGCACCTGCATCTCCTTTGCCATCGATTCGATGCGACGCGATGGCCTGCTGCACGGACGGGACAGGGTTGCCAGCACTCTGCATTACTCCGCCGACATACAGGCCTTCGAGACCCGCCTCTGGGACGAGCAACCATGGCTTAAAGCGCCGGCGCGCGCATGACCACGCCAGCGTTGCCATCGAGCTATGCCTTCGCAGGCAGCGCATACCGATCTATCATGGAGCAGCAACTCGGCACTCTTGGCCTATTACTGAGGGGTGGATCGATTCATGTCCAAGGCGGCCCGAATGAACAGTGTGGCGGAGTTCTTTCCTCATTTTGAAAGTTTTGACCACACCGTGGGCGACGGCGTTCGAATTCACGGGGTGAAGGCGGGCAATGGACCGCCGGTCCTGCTGCTACACGGACACCCGCAGTCGCATTCGACTTGGTATCGCGTCGCGCCGGCTCTGGTCGATGCTGGCTATTCAGTGGTCGCAACCGATTTGCGCGGCTACGGCGACTCGTCGCGTCCTGCCGGCGGAGTCGGCCATCACAATTATTCAAAGCGCACCATGGCCGGTGATCAGGTGGCCGTGATGGGCGCCTTGGGTCACCCGCAATTCAGCGTCGTCGGCCATGATCGCGGTGGCCGCGTGGCGCATCGCATGGCGCTGGATAGCCCCGCAGCGGTAACCCGCCTCGCGGTGCTCGACATCGCGCCAACGGCGACCATGTATGCGCGCACCAACCGCGAATTCGCCACTCGCTATTTTTGGTGGTTTTTCCTGATACAACCGGCGCCCCTGCCCGAACAGCTCATCGGCGCAGACCCGGAGTTCTTCTTGCGCCATCACCTCGGCGGCCAAAGCCGTACCGCCGGCGTGCCCGGCGAGACATTGATACAGGAATACCTGCGCTGTTATCGATTGCCGGGAACCATTCACGCCATCTGCGAAGACTATCGAGCGGCGGCCTCCATCGACTTGATTCACGATGCCGAAGATGCCGACCGCCGGCTCCACATGCCCTTGCTGGCGCTGTGGGGTGCCAAGGGGGTGGTCGGTGAACTGTACGATGTGCTCGAAACCTGGCGAGAAAAGGCAGAGAAAGTACAGGGAATGGCCTTGAGCTGCGGCCATTCGCCTCAAGAGGAGTGCCCGCAAGAAACCGCCGCACTGCTCAGCGATTTTCTTGGCGGCAGACTCAAATAAAGGCTTATTTGCGCCGCAGCACTCCGTAGTCCATCCTTGCAGCCCTACGATAATTGGGATGCAGGCTGCCACTTTGACCAGCGATTCAGGGATGCGTGTCGATCTTCCCGCCAAAGGCGGCTCACACGCCGCCTTTTTGAGTTATGCGTCGGAAGACGCACCCGCCGCCGAGCGCATTTGCGCTGCGTTGCGTGCGGCCGGCATTGAAGTCTGGTTCGATCGCAGTGAATTGCGCGGCGGCGATGCCTGGGACTCCGCCATCCGGCGGCAAATCAAAAGCTGCGCCCTGTTCATCCCCCTGATTTCGGCCAACTCCCACTCCCGTGCCGAAGGCTATTTCCGCCTCGAATGGAAGCTTGCGGTAGATCGATCGCATTTGATGGCGACGGACCGCGCCTTTATCGTACCAGTGGTGATCGACGCAACCCCCGATTCCGATGATCGGGTGCCCGACCGATTCCGTGAAGTGCAGTGGATGCGGCTGCCCGGTGGCGAGACGCCACCCGCTTTCGTCGAAAGAATCCAGCGGTTACTGTCCCTGCCGAGTACGGCCCGCGCGTCGCCCGCGCCTGAACCCGAGAATACCGCCGAGGCGGCGGCATGGAATGCGTCGCCGCTGCCGATTGCACCGCCACCGGTGCGCAAATCGTGGTGGTCACGCCCTTCCACGTTGGGCCTGCTTGCCGTTACCGTCGTGGGCATGGCCGCGATCGCGTGGGCGACCCTGCATTTTCGCGCCAATGCAGACGCTCCCGCCGCCTACTCCCTCGCGGACCGCCGCATGACCTTTGCGGTCCTGCCATTTCAAGCGCCGCCGAACGACCCCCACGGCACCCAAGCAGCAGCCGCCACCACCGACGCCTTTGCCGCGCTCCTCGAGGCGGACACCCTGTGGGTACACACCACACCGCGCCGCAGTGTCGAGGAAGCCGTCGCGCACTTAAGCAGTGCGCGCAAGATCGCGAAGTCTCTGGACGTGCACTTCTTGGTCCGCGGCACTCTGGCGAAAAACAAGGAGGGCTACAGCGTCGACGCGGCCCTGGTAGACGGCGACAGTGAGCGCGTTCTGGCCACGCAATCGGTCACCATACTTGGAGACGCGCTCGTACCCCGCTGGCGCGCCGATATGCAGGACGCCCTGTATGAGTTGACGTTCACCGCCCTCAAGTCAGAGGCCAAACGCGCCGAGAGCAGGCCGGTGGACGCCCTCGATGTACGCGACCTGTCATTTAGGGCCTACACGACCTGGGCCACGCATCACGGCAAGGAAGCCAAGGACGCCTATGTGACGGCCAGCGACTTGCTGAAGCGCGCCTTGGCTCTGGCGCCGGACGACCATCTGGCAACGTTCATGACCGCGGACATCAATCTGTGCAATTGCGTCATGGCCTGGTCGCAGAACGTCGAGGAACAGAAGGCGATTGGCGCGGCTGCGCTCGACAGGTACTTGAGGATGGATCCCACCAACACCGACATGATCGCCGAGAAAGCCGATCTCTACGATCTACGCGGTCGCTACGAAGACGCCTTGCTGATTGCCGATTCATTGCTGGAAACAGATCCCGAGAATCCTTTCGCCGCCTGGACCAAAGCCCGCGAGTTGTTGCGCCTGAATCGGGCGCCCGAGGCAATTTCCATCATGGATCAGCTGATTGCTCGATCCGGTACCCGCTACTCATCAGTCCAATCACTGGCGGCCGCTGTTCACTATGCAACCGGCGACTACGCTGCCGCCGCAAAGCTCGCGCAGACCGCCACCACCAAGATGAGTGAGGAGGCATTGCGCAGTCCCGTCAGCGGCACCGTGCGCCTGACGCTGGCGGCCGCCGAAGCACGGCTTGGTCATAAGGAGCGCGCGCAAGCTGCGCTGGCCGATTTTGATGCGGCGGTGCCGAATATCAAAACGATTGGCGAAATCAAGAGGTGGACCTATTCCACCGCGTTCCTTTCGGGCTATGAACCGCTGTACGAGGGCTTGAGAATGGCGGGCGTCCCGGAGTGAACATAAGCGACGACACCTTGGAACAGATTCAAACCAAGATCGCATTTCTGGAACGGGCCTCTGCCGAATTAAGCGATGTGGTATTCCGGCAGCAACGGGAAATTCAAACCCTCGAAGCCAAGCTCAAGGAAGTCTCGGACCGGCTAAACGCGGTGCAGTCCGATCAAGGCCTGCGGCCGCCGGAACAAGAGCGGCCGCCTCACTACTAGAGTACGCAGCGGTCGGCGAATCCGATCTTTGCAATTCAAGGCGCCGCGCAGGCCGCGCGAATCAATTCGACCACTTCTGTCATCGACACATACGCGAGACGGTCGAGCAGTTCCCAAGCTGCAGCCTCGGTAACGACTTGGTAGGGATCATCTGGATTGCGAGCTCGGTTGTGAGCCGCATAGCAGACACTCATGCTCAAGCGCGACAAAACCAATGGATACAACGCCTGCTGTTCCGCGACGGTCAGCGGGTTGCAGCGCTGATAGGCGCTGACCACCTGCGCCGCAACCGGCAGCGGCTCCCGCTCGCCAAGCATGACATAGGCGAGCGCAATGGCGAGATCGCACACCGTGGCCGTGTACACCATGTCGCCGAAATCGAGCAGTCCCACCATACGGCCCGCGCCGACGATGAGGTTGTAGTCATTCGCATCGCCGTGGATCACGCTATGTCGCAATCCCGTCCAATTGATTCGTTCCCAGAGCGAGAATATGCGTTCGACATGCGTGCGCTTATCGGGCGGCAATAGCCCGGCATTCTCGCGCGCCATCCCCGCGCGGCGCAGATCCCATTGCAGGATGCGGCGCATGGCCGGGTGGGAGTAGCTGCTCAACGCAGTATCTATACCTGCCATGCCGGCCCCGATGGACTCGAACAGCACGGGC
Source organism: Steroidobacterales bacterium (assembly GCA_038226325.1). GTDB lineage: Bacteria > Pseudomonadota > Gammaproteobacteria > Steroidobacterales > Steroidobacteraceae > Bog-1198. The sequence goes on from JBBRQO010000027.1 coordinate 50,004, forward strand.
CCGCGCGCGGCACTGTTCGCCAGCACTTCCCCGTCGATCCAGTCGAGCAGGCGCACGCAGTGATCCGTGCCGGTCCGCGCATTGTGTAAGCGCGTTATTTCCAAACCCCCCAGCGTGCATTCGACCTGCGGCACGCGACAAGCGGCTACAGCGGTTCGCACGCGGCGCATCGCCTGATTTTGAAAATCTAAAAGCTCCGGCGCATCGTGCACATTGGCAATCTTCAATACGAACTTTTTGCCGGCTGGACCCCGCGTTTCGGTACTCGTGGCCACGCCGCTCATTCGGAGCGCGCGGTCGATCAGGAAATTCTGGTCTCGCTCGCTGGGGAGTGCCGAGATCGATCCGCCGATGCCGTATTCCTTTTCTGCGAGTTCGAGCGCTTCATCGGCCGAGAAACGCGGGATACTTTCCAGCGGAATGGTCAATTGGCCTGCCGCTCCGGCGCCGCACTTTGAAAATCCTGTCTTTCCCGACAAGCCGCATCGATGCCGACGATGCGCGGATACGGCCCCAAGTCCACGGCCAGACGCCGCGCATTGGCGACTTGCGGCACCAGGCACACATCCGCCAGGCTGGGCGCATCACCATGACAGAAGCGGCCCGTCTCGGCGTCGGCTACCAGACAGCGTTCGAGGGCGCCGAATCCCAGCCGTATCCAATGCCCATACCACGCGTCGCGCGCCGCCTTGGCCTGGTGCATTTCTGCTTCGAGGTATTGCAGCACCCGCAAGTTGTTCAATGGATGCACATCGCAGGTAATGGTCTGCGCCAGCGCTCGCACCCGCGCACGCGCCACCGGCGCACGCGGCAACAATGGCGGATCGGGGTACATTTCATCGAGATACTCGATGATGGCCACCGACTGAGTGAGCACAGTCCCATCGTCCAGGGCCAATGCAGGCACCAGGCCTTGGCAGTTAACGCGCAGATATTCCTCGAGCCTCTGCTCGCCGGCGCGCAAATCCAAGAGCACGGTGCGGACCTGCAAGCCCTTCAGAGCGAGTGCGATCCGCACCCGGTAGGAAGCCGAACTCACCGCGTGGCCGTACAGGATCATCGCGCTACTCTAGCGGAAAACCATTACGCGTAGCTGCGGCTCACGAACCAAAACACGCCGAGCGCCACCAGAAAAGACGAGGCCACATCCACAACCAAGGGCCGCCGTAGGGCGAATTTGTACTTGGCCAGCAGCGCGACCAGCAGGGTAGCGCCGACGACCAGGATCAGTTGCCCGATCTCCACCCCGAGATTGAAGCCCACCAAAAGTTCGGCCAATCGCTCCGTCGGCAGCTGTAGTTCGAGCAAGTCCGCAGCAAATCCGAAACCATGAATCAAACCAAACACCAGCGTGATCAAGATGCGCACTCGCCCCGCATCGCGCAGCCGCCCGGAAATCATCAGATAGTTAGCCGTGAATAGACCGGCACCGAGCAGAAGCAGGCTCGGTAGCCCCCCGAACCCCAGCATTTGCAGCAATGCCATAAGGCCCAGCGAGCCGCCGACGGCCAGCGCCACCAGCGTCGGCTTTTGCGTTTGTACGACGATGTTTTCCGCGCCGATCAAGGCGATGGTGAGAGCCACCAGGGCATCGATATATTCCGCGTGCGGGCGCAGCACCCCGGTGACCGCCAGCGCCAGGGTCAGGCTGTGACCAATGGTAAAACCGGTCACCACGAACACGAGATCGCGCAGGCGCCGCGAAATCAACACCAGCCCCAACAAAAAAGACATGTGATCGAAACCGGTAAAGATATGCATCATCCCCATTCGGATGAACTCGATGAAGCGCGCACTCTTCAGACGGCTCCCTTCTCCGCCCGTCACATCCACCGTCTGATGTTCGGCGGTAAACAATTGCTCGGTGAATTCTCCGCTGACTGCGTTTTGCACCTGCGCAAAATTGGTATGGCTCGAGACCAGGTCGAAAAAAGCTGCGGAGTGGATTTGCAGGTCGTTCGGTGCAGCACACTTGAACGTAAAGTCGAATTTGCGAAAACCCGCGGCCGCGGACAGCGTCTGAACCGGCGGCAGCAGTTCGCAAGGCCTGCCGGCGGTCAGGGGATAGACGCGCTCAGCCAGATAGGCCTTCAGGCGCTCGTCTGAAGGCGGGCTCTGATCGGTCGACAGGCGATCAGCCTCCAGCACCGGGATCGTCATCACCAGATCGACATCGACGCCCTTGATTTCCCACACCGAATGGGACTGGCTGCGGGTATGCGCGCCGGCGGCGGAAATGCCGAACAGGGCCGCAACCAGCACCCAGCTTGAGAGTCGTTGTATCAGCCCAATCCGTGGGCGCCACGGGCGCGATCCGGCCATTAACGCAAGTCTTCTGCCAGCAGAACGTTGGCGCGCCGACGCAGGAACGCCTCGTCGCCGGTTCGCAGATGGCCGATGGCATCGTTGCGATAATCGGTCAATACCTGGTCGCGGGCGTCGGAAAAGTCGAAAGCCACCGGCTTCTTGTTCTTTAGCATGTACAAGACATGGATAGCGTCTGCGGCGGCGATGGGCTCTGATACTTCGCCGTCGGCCAAGTGGCGGGCGATCTCGAACAAGGGTTCGCCGAGATGAATCCTTACGGCAAAATAAAACTCCTCCCCGGCCACCTTTCCCGAGTCCGCTACATGTAGGCGTGCAAGCAGTGCCGGCGTCAGAGGCGCGAGTTTGAGCGCCTCTGACGCGGCCGCCGCCGCGGCCAATTCGCCCGGCGGAAAGACATAGTCGCCCAGCGACATGATGCCTTCGCTGGCATAGCGCTGGTGATGTCTGGCGTAGTAGTCTTGAAGCTGTCGATCGGTGGGCTGCGCGGTCACGGCGTCGGCGGCAATTTCTAGTTCGACGGCGTTGACCAGCGCGGCGCGCACTTCGGGATCTGTGGACGCAACGTCCAGCTCCCTGCCCCTTTGCACGAACAATTCCTCACGAATCATGTCGTTGAGCACCTTTTGGCGCTGCTCACGTGTCGCATGCGCAAGATCCACCCCGAATAGAGTCTGCAGCTGCTGCAGATAATCGCTGCGCGAAATCGGCTGCTGATTGACCAAGGCCACGTCTTCGGGCGGCACGACCAGAGTAGAGGTGCCGCGTGCCGTGAACAGCGAATAGCCTGCCATCAGCAATCCCAGCAGCGCTCCGCAGCCCAAGAAGACAAATGATCTCCGGCTGCTCATCCGGCACCGGCTGCGACGGCACCGACAGCGACGCCGGTGTGCCCGCGCATCCGAGACAAGGAATATACGAACGCCGCCACCTCGCGAATTCCGGCGGGATCGATGCGATTCTCCCAGGCGGGACACATGCCATGGCGGCCATAGCTGATGGACATCGCGAGGGATTCGCGGCTGCCGTCGCCGTAGAGAGTAATCGGATCTGTTAGATCCGGCGCACCGATGGCCGAGTCGCCCTTCGCGTCCGCGGCATGGCAGTCGTAACAGCCGCCGACTCCCGCGAACAACGCGGCGCCGCGCGCCGCGGCTGTGGTGTCGGCCGTGCGACCCTGAACTCGGAACAGGAATTCAACCAGGTCGAGTATGTCCCGCGGTGCGAGAGACTGGATCCTGCTATCTCGGGCGCTGGCCCGAGGCGTCGCATAGGCCGGCATGATGGCAAGGTTCCAAGCCCTGGGATGATAGGAGCGAATGCCGAACTTGGCGACCCGCTCGATATCGCTCACCGCTCCGGTCCCATACAGCCAATCGCCATCGTTCAAGGCAGGAATGCCGCGCCGCGGATCGCCCTGCCCTTGCGCGCCGTGACAGGCGGCGCAATGCATCTCGAACAGCGGCTTGCCGCGGTTCGATGCGAATGCCATCAGGGCCGGGTTGCCGGGAATGGAGTCGGGGTCTGCGCGCAGCAGTTCACTCTCGCGCGCCGACAAATAGAGCAGGACCGCGGCCATGATGCAGGCCGACGCGGCCAGGAGAAACGTGATGCGCACCGACAGAGGGTAATGAAGCAGCGACGTCTTTGGCAAGAGCGCCGGCAGTTGCTATTCTCCGGCATGAAAAGCCGATTCGCCATCATCGCTGCGATTGGCTCCACGCAAACACTGGCCTGGGCCTCTTCTTTCTACTTGCCGGCCGTGCTTGGAGCACCGATTGCCCAGGACATAGGCCTCTCCACGCCCTGGATCTATGCAGCGCTTTCGTTCGGCCTTGGAGTGTCCGCCGTACTTGGGCCCATGCTGGGGCGCTACATCGATCATCACGGCGGCCGGCCTATTCTATGCGGATCGAACATCGCATTCGCCTGCGGATTGTCTCTACTCGCCATGGCCAGCGGTGCGCTCTCACTGTTGCTGGCTTGGCTGGTGCTCGGCATCGCCATGGCGGCCGGCCTTTACGAAGCCGCCTTCGCCGCGCTGACCCGGCTCTACGGAAATGGTTCGCGCAGCGCTATCACCGGAATCACTCTGCTCGCTGGCTTCGCCAGCACTATCGGCTGGCCGGCCTCCGCGCTGCTTGAGCATTCCTTCGCATGGCGCGGCGCGTGCCTGGCCTGGGCCGGTATGCACTTATTCATAGGCCTGCCCTTGAATGCGTGGGCACTGCACGATGAAAAGAGCGCCCACCCAGAAGCCAGCGAAATCGGAACGGCCAATGCCAGCGCCACTTGGAATACCAGCATGCTGGTATTGGCCTTTATCTTTACCACATCGGGAATGGTGACCATGGGCCTGGCAGCCAACCTGCCCCTGCTGTTCGTTGCGGTGGGAGCGTCGCCGGCCGCCGCCATTGCGGCGGCGTCGCTGCTCGGTCCGGTGCAAGTGGTGGCTCGAATTCTCGAGTTCAGCGCCCGGCATAGGATCAATCCCTTGGCCAGCGCGAGAATAGCGAACGTACTCCATCCTCTGGGAGCGACTGTAATTGCGCTCGGCGGCGCACCTGCCGTCATCGCATTCGCCGTACTGCACGGCGCGGGCAGCGGCATGCTAACCATTGCCAGAGGTACGCTGCCGCTCGCGCTCTACGGTCCGCACGGCTATGGCGCGCGAATTGGCCGCATTGCTGCGCCTGCACGGGTGGGTCAAGCCTTGTCGCCCTTCATCTTTAGTGTGGCCATAGCCAAGCTCGGCGTCGCCACGCTGGCCATATCGTCAAGCCTTTCCTGTGCGGCCTTGATTGCGCTGTATCGGCTCTCGCTGCCGCCAAAGGCACCACATCGCGGCGATCAGCATTAATCGACGTGCGCTAACCCATGCAGTGGCCGGTCACCCACAGCCCACGGCCGTTCACGATGGATTGTCCAGCCCGGCAAAAGACTTGCCTTCGGCGGCAAGCTTTTCGAGCAAGGGAGCCGGCTGCCAGGCGTCCGGCTGGTAGCCCTTCGCGAATTCACGCATGCTCCGCAGGATATTGAGCAGCCCCACCGTATCCGCGTAAAAGAGCGGACCGCCGCGAAAATCCGGGAAGCCATAGCCCGTCAAGTAAACGACGTCGATATCCGAGGCGCGCAGTGCAATGCCTTCCTGGAGAATGCGCGCGCCTTCGTTGATCAAGGAATATAGCGCCCGTTGCACGATCTCCTCGTCGCTGACCTGGCGGCGCGCAAGCCCCAGCTTGGCCGACTCTTCAAGGACAATCTTATTGATCACATCGGACGGAATCGCCGCACGATCGCCGGATTTGTAGTCATACCAACCGGCGCCGGTTTTTTGACCGAAGCGCCCTAGTTCGCAGATGCGATCCGGTGTCTTGGAAAACACGCGGCCAGGATACTCGACATATTGGCGTTTGCGGATGTACCACAGAATGTCGTTGCCGGCGAGATCACTGACCCGGAAAGGTCCCATGGCAAAGCCGAACTTCTCCAGCGCCTTGTCGATCTGCTGTGGCAATGCACCCACATCGAGCAACAGCTCCATTTGACGAAAATAGGAGTTCATCATGCGGTTGCCGATGAATCCATCGCAGACCCCGGAGATGACGCCGACCTTCTTGATCTGCTTGGACACCGCCATGCTGGTGGCAACTACGTCCTTGGCACTTTTCGCACCGCGCACGATCTCGAGCAGCTTACTGACATTGGCCGGACTGAAGAAATGCAGGCCGATGACATCCTGCGGGCGCTGCGTAAAGTCGGCGATCTTGTTCACATCCAAGGTCGAAGTGTTCGAAGCAAGGATTGCCCCGCTCTTAGCGACCTGGTCCAGCTTCTCGAACACCTGTTTCTTGACCTGCATGTCTTCGAACACGGCCTCGATGACCAGGTCAGCGTCCTTGAGGTCGTCATAGGACAGCGTGCCGGTGATTAGCTGGATCCGCTTGTCGAATTCTTCCTGGGTGAGCCTGCCCTTCTTCAAGGTGTTCTCGTAGTTCTTGCGTACGGTGCCCAAGCCCTTGTCGAGCGCCGCCTGAGTCGTCTCGAGCACTGTCACGGGGATGCCGGCATTGACAAAATTCATCGCAATTCCGCCGCCCATGGTGCCGGCGCCGATCACGGCCACCGATTTGATCGGACGCAAGGGCGTGCTGCTCGGCACATCGGGAATTTTGGCGGCCGCACGCATCGCGAAAAACGCATGCCGCAATGCCTTGGACTCGGTGCTATTCATCAATTCGATGAACAGCGAGCGTTCGATTTTCATGCCCTCGTCAAACGGCCGCAGTATCGCCGCTTCGATGGCGTCGATGCATTTGAGAGGCGCCGGATAGTTCTTGGCCAGCGGCGCGACGGCGCCGCGTGCGAATGTCAGAAAGGCTTCCGCATTCGAAGGATCGATGCTGACGTCGCGGGCTTTTTTCAGCGGCATCTTGGCGGCTATGATGCGCTCCGCCAAGGCTATCGCCGTCGCCAGCACCTCGCCACCAGTGGCCGCATCGAGCAACGGCGTCCCCGCCAGTTCGCGGGCGCTCACGGGATTGCCGCTGACAATCATGTTCAGCGCCCGTTCCACACCTACCAATCGCGGCAGGCGCTGGGTACCGCCGGCGCCCGGCAATATGCCCAGCTTCACCTCGGGCTGTCCGAGCTGCGCCGCCCCGCCGGCGACCCGGTAGTGGCACGCCATGGCCATTTCCAATCCGCCACCCAATGCCAGTCCGTTGATGGCCGCGACCACCGGCTTGGGCGAGTTCTCGATCAGCGCAAACAAGTCCCACAGGGAAGGACTCGCGGACATCGCCGCTCGCCCGAATTCCGCAACATCCGCGCCGCCGCAAAAGGCATTGCCGGAGCCCACGATTACTATCGCCTGGATCGACGCCGCATTCGCCGCGCGCTCGATGCCCTCCGCAATCGCCGCCCGCAGCCCCAAACTCAAGGCGTTGACCGGCGGATTTTTCAGGGTGATGACGGCGACCGCGCCCTGTGAAGTATAGTCAGCAAATGCCATGCGCGCTCCTTTGTTGGCCTCCAAGTATACTGGTTTGTTGAAATACCTCCGCTCGCCTCTGACGCTGGTTGCTGCGGCCTTGCTGCTGATTTGGTGTGTCGGCATGCTGGGGCGCGGCTACTGGACTCCTGATGAGCCGCGCGAAGCCGACCTCGCCTGGCGTATGAGTTGGCAGGCGCAGAAGGCGGTGCCGTTGCTGGCCGGCGAGGCTTTTTGCGAGAAGCCACCGCTGACTTATTGGGTCGCGGCAGTACCCATCGCCCTGTTCGGTGCGGACGCCTGGGCCGCCCGATTGCCCAATGTACTGTACGCCATGATCAGCGCGCTCGCAGTCGGGCTGCTGGCGCAGCGCAGCGCCGGACGCGTAGCGGGCGTGGTGGGCGCCGCCGTCGTCAGCACTTTTCTGCTGTCGTACCAGGTCGCCATTTGGCTCGCGACGGACGCGCCCTTGCTCGCGGCCGTCTCCGTCGCGCTTCTGGGCATATACCGCGGCTTCTATGCAAACGGCTCCCGTGAGCGCCTGCGAGGGTACCTGTTGATGCATGCCGCCTTGGGCGTGGGCTTTCTTTGCAAGAGCGCCGTCGCCTGGATGGTGCCGGTGATGACTTTGGGCACCCTCGTGATCTGGGAGAAGCGTTGGCGCGAACTATGGCGCTGGGAGCTGTACATAGGCCTGCTGCTGCAGGCCGCAATGATTTTCACCTGGATCTGGTTCGTGTACGCAGGCGTGAACGGCCCCGCTCATTTGAAAGTGTTCTTCTGGAATAATCTGGTCGGACGGTTCACGCGGGTGGAAGCGCCGAACGAATTGCAATATGCCGCAGCGCATCGCAACACCCCCGGCAAATACCTCATCGAACTACCGCTGTATCTCGCGCCCTGGACTTTGCTGGTGCTTGCCGCCGCACGCCGGGCGTGGCGCGGGCGCAGGATCCCGCTCGATGACTATCGTCCGGTGCGCTTCGCAATCGCCGCTTCGTTGCCGCCGCTCGCCATCCTGTCCGTGGCAGCCACTGCCCGCAATGTCTACTTCGCGCCGGCACTGCCGGGCATGGCGCTGCTGCTCGCTTGGTGGGCGCGAGAGATACTCAAACAATCGGATCTTTGGGATGTTCGCGCGCTACGCGCAACTTCTGTCCTGCTGCTGTTGGGGGTGTTTATCTTCGCAGCGGCATTGGCCGCGATCGCCGTCGACAGCTGGAATACGATGAACGGGCATGCGGCATTCATCATGATTTCCGCGCTCGGTTTAAGCGTCGCGGCGACGTTTACTCTGCGTGCCTGGACGGCGGCCGGCCAGCGGCCGCTGCTTGCTCAGTGGTCGCTGTTTTTAGCTTATTGCGCCCTGCTCGCAGGTCCGGCGTCACAGGTATACATCCGTGTGGATCCCTGGCAGGACCTCGGTTCGATCGCGCGGGCCATCGAGCGCGACGCCGCGGACAGACCACTGATTCTATTCGCACCGGATGAAACTACCCGCGCGACAATCGACATGTATGCAAGAACTCGCGTCGGACTGATACCGGGACCCATCGACACAGCTGCCATCCTGCGTCTGAAGGCCGCAGCCGCCGCCGCGCCGGACAGTCTCATCCTGGTGCAATTGCCGGGTCGCGCTCCCTGGCGTGCACAGGTGAACGCATACGCTCACTCGAGCGTGCCGGACGTCGCGACAGCGCTGTCGTGGCTACCCGAAGCAGGTTTACGGCCAGCAAAAACCTATTTTTTGCCCCACGGTCGCCGCTACGCTCTATTGGAATCGATACGCTAAGCCCGCGCCGGCATCCGCCTCGGCGCTCAGATCAGCCCCCGGTAAAGCGAGTCGTATTCTACGATCTGCCGGGTCCACGAAAAATCCTCTGCCATGGCGTTCTGCATCACGCGTTGCCAAGTCTTGGGGATGCTGTACCAATCCAGGGTGGTGCCGATGGCCCAGCGCATGGCAGGCGCGTCGTAGTCGTTGAACACGCAGCCCGTGCCGGTGCCCCTGTCAGGATCGAAATGCTGCACAGAATCCGCGAGGCCGCCGGTGTTGCGCACGATAGGAATGGTGCCATATCGCAGGCTGTACATTTGATTCAAACCGCAGGGCTCATAGCGTGACGGCATCAGGAAAATATCGCTGCCTGCCTCGATCAGGTGCGCCAGTGCTTCATCGTAGCCCGAGCGAAACGCCACGCGGGCCGGGAAGCGCTGCGCCAACCCCTCGAAAAAGGCCACATATCGCGGCTCGCCGCTGCCCAACGCGAGCAGGCCGAAGTCACGCTCCTGCAACATGGCCGGCAGTGTGTCGAACAACAGATCGATACCCTTCTGCTCCGCGAGGCGGGTAACCATGCCGACCAGCGGACGCGCTGCCGACATGTCGAGACGGGCGGCCGCGATCAGCAATGCCTTATTGGCGCGCTTGCCGCGCAGATCCTGCGGTGTGAAATGCACCTTCAAATGCGGATCGTGCCGCGGATCCCAATCCTTGTAGTCAACGCCGTTCAATATGCCGACGACCGGGTCCTGGCGCGCCCGTAAAGTCGCCTGCATGCCCATTCCCAAGGGGCCGTCACAGATTTCGCGCGCGTAGGTCGGGCTCACCGTGGTCACCGCGTCAGCGAATTTTATGCCGATTTTTAAAGGGTTGATTACACCGTGTGCCCAGTCGTCGGCATCCAACCATGACTCTGGGACGTCTAAGCCTAAGTCCGCGGCCGCGGCACTTGGCATCACGCCCTGATAGCCGATGTTATGAATGGTCATCACCGAGCGGGCGCGCGACAGCAGGGGATCGGACGCGTACTGCGTCTTCAAGTACAGCGGCAGCAGCGCGGTATGCCAGTCATTGCAGTGAAAAATGTGCGGCGCCAACTCAAGGCGCCGGCAGCTTTCGAGCGTGGCACGGGTGAAAGCCAGAAAGCGCCGGTGTTCGTCGGGGTCGTTGGTGTAGTAGGACTGCCGATCGTACAGGGCGGGACAATCGATGAAGTACATCGCGATGTCCGTGCCGGGAAAGCTGGCGCGCTGCAGGGAGAAACGGTACTGGACATCGCCGATGGTGAGCGGCTGTTTTTGGACCTCGGGAACAGGCCGCAGTTCCATGTGTGCCGCCCGTACCGCTGAGTACAGCGGCATGAATCCATACACCTCGTGACCCAGCAGCCTGAGGTTCTGCAGCAGAGCTGCCGCAACGTCAGCCAGACCGCCGGTCTTTGCATACGGCAAAATCTCCGAGCTTAAGACACAGACTTTCAAGTGAGACATATCCAGAAGTCTAGCAGCCGTTACCCGAGTGTGGCAGGCTGGTATTGCGCCAGAGCTGAATCGATTTTCTTCAGGGTGGAGCCAGGATAGTATGCGACACGCTGCTCGTAACAACACCGGACGCTATGTCAGCCGCTTGACCAGCGGCACCCTGGCGGTGGTCATGGCAGGCGGACGCGGCGAACGGCTCAAAGCCCTCACCGAAAATCGCTGCAAACCGGCGACGCCCTTCGGCGGCAAGTTCCGGATCATCGATTTCGTGCTGTCGAATTGCGTCAATTCGGGCATCCGTCAGATCGCGGTCTTGACGCAATACAAGGCGCAATCGCTGATCCAGCACATTCAACGCGGCTGGAGCTATCTGCGCGGCGAACTCGGGGAATTCGTGGAGCTCATTCCGGCGCAGCAGCAGATCGGGCTGCACTGGTATCGCGGTACCGCCGATTCGGTATATCAGAACCTGGATTTCATCCGCTCGCACCACCCGACTCACGTACTCATCTTGGCAGGCGACCACATCTACAAGATGGACTACGGCCCAATGATTGCCTACCACGAACAATGCGAGGCCGACATTACCGTCGGCGTCGTGGATGTGCCGTTGGAGCGGGCCAATGAATTCGGCATCTTGACCACCGATGACACCAATCGGGTCACGAAATTCGCAGAGAAGCCGACCAATCCGGACCCCATCATTGGGCAGCCGAACCTGGCGCGCGCATCTATGGGCATTTATGTCATCGGCATGGAGCGGCTGGAGAAAATGCTGACTGACGATGCGGCCAACCCGTCCAGCAATCACGATTTCGGCAGGAACATCATTCCGCCCGCCATTGGGCCCTTGCGCGTGTTCGCCTATCCCTTTCAGGACGTTGAAACCCGGGCACAGAATTACTGGCGCGATGTGGGTAACGTCGATGCACTGTACGAAGCCAACATGGAATTGGTGGCACTCGATCCCGAACTGAACATTTATGATCATCAATGGCCCATCTGGACCTACCAGGCCCAGCAGCCTCCCGCGAAATTCGTCCTGGACGAAGAAGGCCGCCGCGGCATGGCGGTCAATTCCATGGTGGCCGGCGGCTGCATCATCTCCGGCGCCTACGTGAAGGAATCGCTGCTGTCGAATGACGTGCGCATCGAGGACAGCAGCAGCATCGAGAGCTCGGTACTGCTGCCGGGAGTGACCATCGGCCGGCGTTGCAAAATTACCCGCGCCATTCTCGACGAGAACTGCATGGTTCCGGACGGCACGCAGATCGGCCAGGACCTAGCCCTCGACGAGAAGCGGTTCTATGTGACCAAGCGCGGCGTAGTCCTGGTGACTCAGGACATGCTGCGCGCACCCGCGACTCGTTAGTCGACTCGCAATTCAGACCGCGCGCAGCTTCAAGGCGGACCAAGCCGCCATCACGCTGCTCGCTTCGATTCCCAGCATATCGGGAGCGCCGTCGATTTGACCGCACAGCACCTTTACATCCGCTCCCGCCGTGCCCCAAGGGCGATATAGCGACGGCAGCGCCTTGCCGAACAGTACCACCAGCGGACACCCCACCGCCGCAGCAGCGTGTGCGGGACCTGAGTCGACGGTAATCAACCCCGCGCCGCGCGCCAGCAGCGCCACCAGCCGCGGAATCGGTAAATCGTCGGCAGCATTGCATAGCCGGGACACACCGGCGAGCAGCGCCACCTCTTCGTTCAACGCGTGCTCGGGCCCGGTACCCAACAGCACAATCAAGTGATCGGGACATTGCCGGCGCAGATGACGCAACACCTCAGCCCAGCGCTCGTTCGGCCAGTACTTATGATTGACGGCCAGGCGGCGCGTGCCGCGCCGCATAGTACGCTTATTGCCGATCTGAACCAGGATCAGCGGCGCCGCGGCCTGCCCCCGCGCCTGCAGCCACAGCTCAAGATCTTCTCGCTGCCGATCGCTGACTTGCAGATAGCATCCTGGCGTCACTGCCGCGAGATCCGCCGCATTCGAAGGCTCCACGATTGCCGTAGGAGTAATTCTCGCAAGACGTCGCCATTGCTCGGTCGCATGCTCGCCGGGCAACAGCGGATAATCCTTGACGTCGACGATGAATCGCGCCGGAATTCCTGCGCGCTCGAGCAAGGGTCGCGCCGCGTCGCTGCCGTCGCAGAACCAAGTGGGACCGAGGCCGCGCGCGCGCAATGCCCGCACTACTCGCCGCTGGTCCGAACTCAGCCAGTAAGGAGTCTTGCGGCTGCGAACGCTCCAGATTTCGCCGACTCCGGGTTGGCCACGCAGCAGCGGTTCGCTCCACGGGCCCGAAGTGACTATATCCACCGGCGCGCCAAAGCGCGCATACAACATGCGGACTAAAGCGGTCAGCAGAACCATGTCGCCGAAGGCGCCGCACCGCACTACCAGCGGACGGTTCAAAGGCTCGGTACCGGCGCTGCGCGCACGTTTGCCACTCCCAGCCGCAGCTTGCGCCAGCCGCCATAGCGGTAATACCCGATGGCCAGCAGCATGGACGTTGCGGACGCCAGTGGAAAACTCCACCATATTGCATCCGCTTGCCAGCGACCCAGCATCGTATAAGCGAAGGGTATACGGATCAGCCACAGGGAAATGATCAGCATGATGAGCGGCGGCATCACCGCCCCGGTCGCGCGCACCACGGCGAACATCACCATCGAGGTGCCGAAAAAGAGGTAGGACCAGATTACGATGAGGTTGAGATGCGCCGAGATGCGCAGCGCCGCGCCGTCGGCCGGCAAGAAGAGGCCCAGTGCATGCCGATTGAACAATAGGATGATGGCGATCAAGGAACCGCCGATCAACAGATTGAACATGACCCCGGTGATCGCCACTTTGTCGACGCGATCCCAT
>JBBRQO010000028.1:0-63347 GCA_038226325.1 Steroidobacterales bacterium
ACGCTCCGGGGATGGGGCGCAACAGCTTGTCAGAAACAAAGAGCAGCAAGTGATTGTTATATTGAGGAAAATCCCGGCCCGTCACTATAAATATCGAGAAATCCTACCGGGAGTTATTGCACTAAAATCAAGTGCACCCCTTGATGCATCTCAGGGTCACGCTTGCCACTTTTGTTCTTGGTGGACGATGGGGCTGCGATCAGCGTTGCATCCATGATCGTGCCGCGGCTCACCTTGAACCCCCGGCTCGCCAGATGTGCATTCACCGTCTCAAAGATCGACTTGCCCAACTCATGTTTTTCCAATCGATGACGGAATTTGCAAATCGTTGTCTCGTCCGGCGCAGCCTCGCGCCCCAGATCAATGCCGACAAAGCTGCGCATCGCCGGCGAGTCATACAACGCTTCTTCCGCTGCTGGATCGGACAGGTTGAACCAGTGCTGCAGAAAATGAATGCGCAGCATCCGCTCAAGTCCAATCGGCGGACGCCCCGCAACATCGCTCGGCGGATACACCGGTTCCACCAGCGCCACGAGCTTCGCCCAGGGCATCACGATGTTCATCTGCGCCAGGAACTCATCCCGTCGCGTCGACTTGCGATACTTCTCAAAACTTGCAGCGGCCAGGGTCTCTTGCTTCGCAGGCATCACTTACTCCAACGCTCAATTGAGTTGGTATTTTAATGCAAAACAGCCGAATAAATCAGAGATTCCCTAACCCGGTTTTCGGTTCCACTGCGCCTCAGACCTCATTCTGATCTCTCTCGATATGGCGGTGTTGGGCCAAGGCCCCGATAAAATGGCTCGCCGCACTCAGAACCGCCTTTGGCCATGATGAGGAGGCTGTCAGATTTATCGCTGGGGTTTCCCACTTTGTCGACCAGAATGCCCACCTTTCGTGTGGCGACACCCTCGCCGCCAGGGAGAGGAACAAGCTGGCAGGCGTGCGTTATGCACCCACGCCTGCCGCTCAAGCTACTATTTTTTTCCGTAGTGCTGCTGATAACCTTTTGCCGCTTCACTGGAATGATGTTCGGCGTGTTCTTGATGCCCATGCGCAGTTTGTGCGTGGTGAGCCGCCTTTTCATGCTCTCCTGTGTCGTGATGTTTTGCAGACTCGCGATGGTGTCGCGCGGCGTTCTCGTGATGTTCAGCCGCCTTTCGGTGATGTTCGCCTACTTCTTTCATGCCAACTCCTTACGTTTTTGCTGAGGGAAACTAATCGATTTGAACGCGCCAATCTTTAAACACAATCACGCTCGCCCGAAGCAAGGGCAGCATGCCGTTCTTGGTTACCGCGTAGGACCGTAGTAGCTGTTGATCCGACTGCTATATTCCGTGTCGTACACTGGCGTGGTCCCATCACTGTATTTAGGCGCCTTCTCGAGTTTTGTCTTATCGAGAGGGACAAGGTAGCCGCCTTTATTATTATCGTACTTGAGCATATTCCAGGGAATCGGATATCGGTCCGTTCCCATACCAAGAAAGCCGCCGAATTCAAGAACGGCATAGCGCACTTGCCCGGAATGCTTGTCGATCATCAAATCATCAATTGATCCGAGTTTTTCGCCCGATGCGTTGTAGACGGTCGTGCCCTCCACCTTATCGGAAGAAATCACGTCACTTGTGGTGCTGGTCGATGTGGCCATAATGTAATCCTTATAAAAAAAATCTGTCGATGTTCGCCTGGGACTTATGTCATATCACAAGCGAGATTTCTATCGGCCGCGCGCTTGAAATGCAGTAAGAGCTTTCCCAAGCGTCGGTTGACAGTAACGGTCGAGATTGACGGACGCCCAAATTTCAGGATCGCGAAGCACCAAATGGCACGGTTGATCCTCCTCGTGATTGGCGTTGGAGATAAATACCGACGACAGTTTGTCGAATGTGATCCGACCGTCGGGCTTCGGGTAATCAATCTTTGGACACTCATCAACCGTTCGCAAGGTTTCGTAATCGGCCTGGCGGTGACGCAGCGTCCACGGCACGAGAAAGCCGAGCTTGAGATCATTCAGCCACATATGGATACCGCCGTGCAGCATGCCGAGCCAGAGTCCAAATTTGAGTCCGGGCTTTACGTTGCGCACCTTATGAAGATCCCGGTAGACCTAGGATCGGGGAAAAGCCCGCGGGTAGGCGCTGAGTTCGTCGCCGCCCGCAGAGTGAGCTGACGCAGCCGGATCGCTGCGCTGAGTCCCGCAGGACCTGCGCCGACGATCAACACATCAAACTTCATGACTTCGCGATCCATCGGCCTACCGCTCTTCCCACGTGTCGCAGCATCAGGTAGCTGTCTACGCCATGATACGACCGTTCGCCGCGCGCGAGCTCAAAGGATGAATCGTCAGGGATGGATTGACCGGAGAGTTAAGGGCAGCAATCGTTTGCTGTTCAGGTCAATCTGATCCATCCGGCACAAGAAGTTCGCTATAGAATGGCGTTATGATCATTCGATCCTCCGATCAGGTGTCTCGGCTCACGGCGCTGAAGCGATTCCCGGTGCCGAGGAATTTTGGAGTGTCGGCTAACTCGCGCATCGAGCGCGGTCAAACCTGGCCAGTCAAGGTCGGGACACCTCGCGTGAAGGCGCTCAAGGTGTATCGCTACGATCCGGATTCCGGGGCCAACCCACGTCTTGATACCTTCGAAGTGGATCTTGATGAGTGTGGTCCGATGGTTCTGGACGCACTCATCTGGATCAAGAACAAGGTCGACTCAACGCTCACCTTCCGTCGCTCGTGCCGGGAGGGAATCTGCGGTTCTTGCGCGATGAATATCGACGGTACGAATTGGCTGGCGTGCACGAGATTCTTGGCCGACACGGACGCACCGGCTACGATTTACCCGTTGGCGAATATGCAGATCATCAAGGATTTGGTTCCGGACCTCACGCACGTGTTCGCCCAATACGCCGCGATCAAGCCGTGGCTGCAGACGAAGACGGCAGCACCCGAGCAGGAGCGGCTTCAAACGCCAGAGGAGCGTCGCAAGCTCGACGGTTATTACGAGTGCATTCTGTGCTTCTGCTGCACGTCGGGTTGTCCAAGTCACTGGTGGAATGGGGATCGATTCTTGGGGCCGGCGGTGCTGCTGCAGGCCAACCGTTGGCTCGTCGACAGCCGAGATGAGGCGACCGGCGAGCGTCTGGACGCGCTTGAAGATCCGTTCCGACTGTATCGGTGCCACACCATTCTGAACTGCACCCGAACCTGCCCGAAAGGATTGAATCCTGGTAAGGCAATTGCCGACATCAAGAAAATGATGGTTGAGCGTCAGAGTTGACGAATGCACCCGCTTGGAAATGACTATGACAAACCCAGCACGAGGTCGACCGAGTTCTCCTAATATTCAAATCTATAGACCACAGCTCACCTCGGTCCTGTCGATCGTCAATCGCTTAACTGGCGTTATCTTGAGTGTCTGTGCGGTTTTTTTAGTAGTCTGGTTGAGCGCGGCCGCTGCCGGACCCCATGCCTATGCTGCGGTGCAAGCGCTTATCGCATCCTGGATCGGCCGGATCGTGCTATTCGCATGCACGCTGGCATTTTTCCTGCATCTGTGTGGCGGCATCCGGCATCTGGTGTGGGATATGGGTTACGGATTCGAACTGCGGACGATTTACGTCTCGGGTTGGGTGATGGTGGCGGTGAGCGTTGTGCTTACCGCGACGGCTTGGTTCATTTCTCTATTTTTAAGTGTATCGAGCCCATGACACGTCAATCCACACGTTCACCCCTGGCACGCGCTCTGGGGCTGGGTTCGGCGAAGTCAGGCGTCGAGAACTGGTGGTTGGAGCGTTTGAGCGCCGTCGCTCTGGTGCCCCTGACGGTGTGGTTTGTCGCCTCGATCATCGCCCATGTCAACAGCGACTATGGCACCTTCATCGCGTGGCTGGGCGCACCGCTCACGACGGTTATGATGGTGCTGCTTTTGATCGCGCTTTTCTATCACACGGCGTTGGGGCTGCAGGTAGTGATCGAGGATTACGTTCACGGCACCGCGAAGCTTCCGCTGTTGGTCGCTCTGCGACTGGGCTGCTTTGCGCTGGCGGTTACGGGTATTTTGGCGAACCTGCGTATTGCGCTCGGCCGCTGAACGAGGCGACGATCGCGCTTGGTGCGCCAGCACACAGATAATCCAAAACCCGGTCCTAATCCTGTGCGCTTTGAGTGTCTAGGAATCATGCCGCTTCATCATGCCTCATCGGGCGAGTTGATCGATATTCGACCCTTAAGAGAGAGATGCGGGAGGGAGATCTCACCTGCTTTAGCAGGCGGCAAGACCCACGCGGTGAATGCGGTGGAAGATTCCTCGGTTCTCGTCACCATTCTCCTACATGGCGCATAGATTGATTTCGTTGGCAATACGACGCAGTTCAGATCTACAGTCAACACCGCTGAGAAATGTGATGCGAAAAATTGAATATGCAAACCTCGACGGACTGTTGGCGGCCGTGCGCAACTGCCGTGCTTGCGAAGTTCATCTGCCGTTGGGTCCGCGGCCGGTGCTGCAGGCGCACGATTCGGCGCGCATTCTGATCGTCGGACAAGCCCCTGGCGTACGCGTGCATACCACAGGAATTCCGTGGGATGACCCGAGCGGTGATCGGTTGCGCGCCTGGATGCGCGTGGACAAGGATCAGTTTTACGATGAATCGCAAATTGCGATTATCCCGATGGGTTATTGTTATCCGGGGCGCGGTAAGGGCGGCGACTTGCCGCCGCGGCGCGAATGCGCAAGCTTATGGCTCGGGCATTTACTCGCGAAACTCCCACGGATTGAACTGACTCTCCTTGTCGGCCTGCATGCACAGCGTCACTTTCTGGGCAACCGCCGCAAGCGCTCTTTGACCGAAACGGTCAAGGCGTGGCGGGAGTTCGCGCCTGAGTTTCTGCCGTTGCCGCACCCGTCGGCGCGCAATACGCCCTGGTTCCAACGCAATCCCTGGTTCGAACGCGCACTATTGCCGGCGCTCCGCAAGCGCGTTCGATTCTTACAGACACCGATGGCAGCTGCGTCCAGGAAGTAGATCATGAGTGTCGCTGCACAACCGTAACGTTGACCCACCACCCATTGAAGGAACTTCAGATGTCCGACACACTCGATGAGCAATGCATCAACACGCTTCGCTTTCTGTCGGTGGACATGGTGCAGCATGCGAAAAGCGGTCATCCGGGACTGCCGCTCGGTGCCGCGCCGATGGCCTACGCGCTGTGGACGCAACACCTCAAGCATCATCCCGCCAACCCGCACTGGGTCAATCGCGACCGCTTCGTGCTGTCAGCCGGTCATGGCTCGGCGCTCCTGTATAGCCTTCTGTATGTGACGGGCTACGACTTATCGCTGGATGATCTTAAGCAATTTCGCCAATGGGGAAGCAGAACGCCCGGGCACCCTGAGCTCGGCCACACGCCCGGCGTCGAAGTGACGACGGGCCCGCTCGGCCAGGGCCTTGGGAATGCGGTCGGCATGGCGATCGGGGAAGCGCATCTCGCCGCACGCTATAACCGCGACAATCACGTGCTGATCGATCACTACACCTGGGCGATCATCAGCGATGGCGACCTCATGGAGGGAGTGGCGGCGGAGGCCGCATCGCTCGCGGGACATTTAAAGCTCGGCAAGTTGATCTGTCTGTACGATGATAATTACGTCACCTTGTCAGCCGGGACTGACATCACGTTTTCGGAAGATCGCGCCAAACGTTTCGAGGCGTATGGCTGGCAGACTATCCGCATTGCCGATGGCAACGACGTGGCAGCAATCTGCGCCGCGCTCGACGCCGCCCGCGCCGATATCTTGCGACCCTCCCTGATCCTGGTGCGAACGCATTTGGGTTTCGGTTCGCCGGAACAAGACAGTTACAAGGCGCACGGTTCGCCGCTGGGGGTCGAGGATGTAAAGAAAACCAAGGAAAAGCTGGGGTGGCCGCTCGAGCCACCGTTTCTGGTGCCGCAGGGTGCACTCGCGCACTTTCGCGAGGCATTGGACCGGGGCGCAAAGGCCGAAGCCGAGTGGAAGGGGCGGCTCGATGCCTATGTAAAGGCGTTCCCCGCATTGGCGACAGAACTGCAAGTCCGCCTGCGCGGGCAACTGCCCGAGGGCTGGGATGCTGCGGTTACGACATTTCCCACCGATGTGAAGGGCATGGCGACCCGCGTGGCCGGCGGTGAGGTGATGAACTCGATTGCATCGAAGCTACCTGCGTTGGTTGGCGGATCCGCAGACCTTGACCCCTCGACGCATACGGCGCTCAAGGGTCTCGGTGATTTCAATCCGCCTTTGACGATGGGCGAAGATACGGAAGGCTCCGAGGGAGGTGGCTGGAGTTATGCGGGTCGCAACTTGCATTTCGGTGTGCGCGAACACGCGATGGGCGCAATCGTCAATGGCTTAGCTGCGCACGGCGGTTTTATCGCGTATGGAGCAACCTTTCTTATTTTCTCCGATTACATGCGCCCGGCGATCCGCCTTGCCGCACTGATGGGCCTGCACATTGTGCACGTGTTCACCCACGACAGTATCGCCCTGGGCGAGGACGGCCCGACCCATCAGCCGGTGGAACAGTTGGCGAACCTGCGTGCGATTCCTAACCTCACCCTCATCCGCCCCGCCGATGCCAATGAAACCGCGGTCGCGTGGAAGGTGGCCGTGGAAACCCGCGATCGTCCGGTGCTGCTGGCGCTGACCCGACAGAATGTCGCCACGATCGATCGCAGCCGCTACGCAAGCGCCGAGGGACTGCGCCGGGGCGCGTATGTGCTGATTGATGCGAAGAATCACAAGCCTGCACTGATCTTGATCGCGAGCGGCTCCGAAGTGGGACTCATTTTGGCCGCGGCGGAGCGCTTGCGAAGCGAAAACATAGCGGTGCGATGCGTGTCGATGCCGAGTTGGGAATTGTTCGATGCCCAGCCGAAGAGCTACCGTGACGAAGTGCTGCCCCCCGACGTGTCTGCGCGGTTAGCAGTGGAACTGGGCGTGGAACAGGGTTGGGAGCGCTATATCGGCGAGCGCGGCGCCATGCTCGGCGTCGAACGCTTCGGCGCCTCGGCTCCCGCCGACATTCTCCTGCGCGAATTCGGGTTCACTGTCGACAACGTGGTCGCGCGCACCAGGAAATTGCTGTCGCGTTAACGGACCCGACCGGCGGCTCACACCGAGACCGAGCCCTCCTTTAAGCGCTGGCCGAAGATCGCTCGAGGATGGTGCTTTTTTCGTCGACTATGAGGCGCACGACTCGATCACCATGAAAAAACGTCAAGCGGAAGCGTCCGCTGTCATCGCCAACGCCGCGCTCACAGCGGCTGGTGATCTTGCCTTCTCGAATCCCTGCCATAACGAGCGCCGGTGTAATGTTCAGGTCCTCAGCCACAAGCGCTGCGTCAACACGGATGGCGCCCTGTTCGAAATCGATTTGAGCCTCGGTGGCGCCTTTGGCGCCCGGCGGAAAAGGCGACGATTCGTCACCGCGCACCGCGTAGTGAGGGTGCACGGCGGGCGGATCGCTCGCCGGAAAAGACTCATCGAGAGCCTCGTCCAGGCGATCATCGAGGCTCAGCTTTTTGATGTCGTCAAGAATTTTTGCCTTCATGTTCCTGGCTCCGGTACGCGCGTTGTAGTCCGATGAGCTCTGAGGTTCACCTCGGGGAGTCTTCGAGTCGAGGTTTCAGGGGCGGTTTTGTCTACCTGGGACCCCCGCAGGCGAACGCCAGCCGATGCCGGGCGGTTATAAAGGCGTCGATCATGAGCGTCGGGAATACTTAAGATTTTCAGCGATCCGTTCATGGGGTATGCCTCACTATATGCCAACGGCCTGCGGCGCGCGTAGGCGTTCGGCGATCTTGTCAGCAACGCGCAGTGCGTTGGCAATGATGGTCAGTGTAGGATTCACCGCGCCGATTGACGGGAAAAAGCTCGCGTCGGCGAGATACAGATTGTCGAGTTCATGCGCCTTGCAATCGAGGTCGAGAACGGATACCGCGGGGTCGCTGCCGAAGCGCGCGGTACCGGCTTGATGTGCGGTGCCGGCCAGCGGGATGTCCTTGCCAAGATAGAGCTTTCGTTCCAGGAAATGCGGGTGCGCGCCGGCGTCATGCATCAGCTGTTCGAGTTTGGCTCTCAACCGGCGATGGGCCTCCAAATTATTCACTGTGAGTTCCAGCGTCACGCGGCCGTCGGGATCGAGTCGAATGCGGTTCTCCGGTCGCGGCAAATCCTCGCTCATTAGCCAGAAATCGAGTGAGTGCCGCGCCATGATATCGAACGGCATTTCGGGTACCCAAGACAGCCACTCCGGCAGCGCTTCTGCGCGAATCTGGTCGGGGTGCGACTTGCCCATCATCTGAATCAGACCGAGGGGATAATTCCAGTCATCCGCACCGAAATAATAATCGCTAATGCCGAGCGTTTTCTGAAATACGGTGTCGTTGGGTTCGCGCGCCAGCGCCATCAGTGCGGACTGATTGTGACGCAGATAATTGCGTCCGACTTGATCGGAACCGTTCGCCAACCCATTAGGATGCCTGTCATTGGCCGAACGCAGCAGCAACAAGGCGGAACTCAGCGCGCCGCAGGCGACGACCACGATATCGCCTGAGTAGCGCTCCCGACAGCCCCCGCGTAGTACCTCGACTCCAGTCACCGTGCGGCCGGCCGGATCGGTAAGGAGTCGGCTCGCGTACGTGTTGGTCAACAGGGTGACATTCGCCTGTGTGGCCAGCATCGGATCGATGCACATCACCTGCGCATCGGCCTTGCCGTTGAGTAGGCAGGGAAACCCGTCGAACGCGTCGTTGCGAAACCAGACGCTGGTCGGGGTCGTCTCGCCGTCCCTCTCGTCGAGCAGGACACCTAACGGCAGGTGGAACGGATGCAATCCGGCGCGCGCGAAGCTATCCCCCAGATCACAAATGCGCGGTTCGTGAGCGACCGCGGGATATGGGTAAGGCTCATTCGAATACGGCTCCGTCGGGTCCTCGCCGCGCAGGCCGTGCACGTGAAACAATGCTTCGGCTTGCGCGTAATAGGGTTCGAAGACCGGGTACTTCAGCGGCCACGCCGGCGAAGTGCCGTCGTAATGCTCGATGCGATCGAAGTCGCGCTCGCGCAGCCGAAACAGGGCCGCGCCATAAACCTTCGAGTTGCCACCGACGAAATAATGCAAGCCAGGATGAAACGGTTTGCCATCCTTGTCGTACCAGGTTTCTTTCGCCTGGTACGCACCGTCGACAAAAACGGCCTTCGCGTCCCAATTCGCGCGGGATCTCGGCAAGTAATCGCCGCGCTCAATGATCAGGATGCGCACACTTGTGGGTGCGAGGCGATGCGCAAGCGCCGCTCCACCCGGGCCGGTGCCAATGACGATCAGGTCATAACGATCCGACATTGTCGTCTCCTGATCACGGCGCCCGCGCCGCCCGACAGCACTGTGTCGTTGTGCAATGCCTCGGGATCGATGTGCTGCGGCCGCGGCCATGCAGCTTCGCGCCAGCGCGTCACCGCGAGGTCGCGCCAACGACTATAGCCGCCGCCCGCCGACGTGATCATCACGTGGTAACTACCGTTGCAGAGCAATTGTACTTCAGGCATAGCGGACATCGATCAAGAGCGGCTCGGTCCGCTTGCACGTCGTTGACTGGTTGCGCGCGCTTGAGCCGAGCAGTTGATGGTACATCGACTTCCAAAGTAGCCGTTGGACTTAGGATCACGCTACGGGCCAATCGATCCATATCTCGTAGGATGTGTCCTACTTGTGATGTGTGATAAACGCTCTTGCGTCGCGATAGACCGGCCGAGCGTAAATACTTCGTTCACGTCCTCGATCATAAAATAAACTTGCAGCAAATAAACACGGCTGCCACTGAATTATTTTTCGACCGATGTTCGCTAGCACACAGACGCCGATGATCGAAAGAGTGATTCTTGGTTCTGGTCAGCGACTCGAGAGCGCGTGGGGTTTTGACTTACGTCGGTATCCCTCTTCAGTTGTGGAACTATTGAAAGGACATCTCATGCAAAGCCCCGCGAGTATCGCCAAGCATCCCATTCATCCGATGCTGGTAGTCTTCCCGATCGGGCTGTGGATCTTTTCCCTAGCCTGCGACTTGATTGGTCTGAACGTCGCGACGCCGGGCGTCTGGTTCACGGTAGCGCTTTACACCATGGTGGGCGGATTGATCGGCGCCCTCGCTGCTGCCGTGCCAGGTTTGATCGACTTGCTCTACTACAAGGGCGGCGCACCCCCGGTTAAGAAAATAGCGCTCATTCACATGGCCATCAATCTCACCGTCGTCGTGCTGTACGCTGTGAATATCTGGCTGCGCACGACTAGCCAGGGAAACATGAACACGCCCGTGCTGCTGTCGGTTGTAGGGGTATGCATGATCGCCGTGTCGGGCTGGCTCGGCGGTCAAATGGTGCATGTTTATGGTGTTGGCGTCGAGACGCGCGAATAGCGGTTAAGTCTCACGACCACGTTTTCTATATTTGGCGCACATCGATCCGCGACGTGCGTAGGGTTTGATCGGCATCAGGCACAGTTCACATGAAACCGAAGGTAGGTCATGGGTGTCAGTAGCAGCGCGCAGGCGCCGACTCGTGCTCGCGATGTAGTCCCCAGCAGTAAGGCGCACCGATCACGCAAGCCCATCGTGAGCGGAGCTAAACAGCGATCGAAGCGGGCACCGAGCAAAAAAGCGAAACTGACCATTTGGACGATCGGTCATTCGACACGACCGTTGAGCGAGTTTCTCACGCTGCTTGCCGAATATCGCGTCCAAGCCGTCGCTGACGTGCGTAGCTACCCGGGTTCGCGGCATTGTCCGCAGTACGGGCAGGCGGCTCTGCGCGACGCGTTGGTCGAACAAGGTCTGACCTATCAGTGGATCCAGACCCTCGGCGGCCGCCGACGCGCACGAGCTAACTCGCTCAACACCATCTGGCGCAACGCCTCGTTCCGTGGCTACGCGGATTACATGGAGACTCCGGAGTTTGCTGCGGGACTCGATGAATTGCTGCAACTGGCGAAAAAGAAGCGCACAGCGGTGATGTGCGCGGAGGCCGTCTGGTGGCGATGTCATCGTTCGATGATCGCCGATGCACTGAAAGCGCGAGGGGTGCACGTGTTGCATATCATGAGTGAGTGCAGTGTGGTGGAACACCCCTTTACCGCGCCCGCACGTGTCGTTGACGGAGAACTGAGCTACGCCACAGAAGCGCAAGGTGCCGATTGAACCGATATATCGATCTATGTTCGTTACCACACGGAAATGAGTTATCCCAAGGATCATGCTGCGGTTCAATTCGCGGCGAACGTTTGTTAGCGCGTGCCGACAATATCGGCCAAGTGAGGGTCCGATGAGCGACGAGAAACCAAAACTCAACGGGCCTGATCTGACGCAGGGGGTTGAACTCTCGATGATTCCTGACGGGAGCATGCTCCTTGGGCATGCGCTTGGCGAGCCGGTGCTGCTGATCCGGCGCGGCGCTGAGTTGTTCGCGATCGGCGCGACGTGTACGCATTATGGCGCGCCTCTCGTTGATGGGCTTTTGGTGGGGGAGAGTCTTCGTTGTCCCTGGCATCACGCCTGCTTCAGTCTTCGCACGGGCGAGGCGTTGCGTGCTCCGGCGCTCGATCCCGTATCCGTGTGGCGCGTCGAAGCGGTGCGCGATCTTGCACGTCAGTACACACCACTCGATCAGCCTATTGGCGCCGTGTATGTCCGGGAGAAGCTTGTGCCCGTCGCGCAGCGATCGAAACCGAAGGCAGCCGGCGTCCCAGATTCGATTGTCATCGTTGGCGGCGGAGGCGCGGGCAACGCCGCAGCGGAGGCGCTGCGCACCGAGGGCTATTCCGGACGCATCACGATGTTAAGCGCGGACGCGTCGCCGCCGTACGATCGACCGAATCTATCGAAAGGCGCGCTCGCTGGTACCGGAGCGGCCCAAGTCATGCCGCCTCGCGACCTTCAGTTCTACCAACAGCACAACATCGATCTCAAGCTGAATACGAGTGTTGCCCGCATCGACGTCCCTGGCAAGGAAGTTGTACTCAAAAATGGAAGCCGGCATGGCTATGACGCGCTGCTGCTCGCGACCGGCTCCGATCCGGTCAAGCTTAAGTTGCCCGGTGCGGACCTGCCGCACGTGCACTACCTGCGCAGCTTGGCCGACGGCAACGCGCTGATCGCGAGCACAAAATCCGCAAAACGAGTTGTCGTGATCGGCGCCAGCTTCATCGGTCTGGAGGTCGCCGCGTCGCTACGCGCGCGCAAGCTCGATGTCCAGGTGGTCGGCCGGGAGTCCGTGCCGATGGAGAAGATTCTCGGCTCCGACGTTGGCAACTTCATTCGCGAGTTGCATGAGCAACATGGAGTGAAGTTTCACCTGGGTCGCGCGCCGACGTCGATTGATGCGACCGGCGTGGTGCTGGACAATGACGTTCGGCTCGAGGCGGATCTAGTCGTCGTTGGTATCGGTGTACGACCCAGGATTTCGCTGGCGGAACAAGCGGGACTTGCGATCGATCGCGGCGTCAGCGTAAACGAGTATCTCGAAACGAGCATCCCCGGCATTTTCGCGGCGGGTGACATCGCGTGCTGGCCGGATCCGCTCACCGGCGATCGAATCCGAGTGGAGCATTGGGTCGTCGCCGAGCGTCAAGGACGCGCCGCCGCACACAATATGCTGGGGTTGCGTGAGCGCTTCGACGCTGTGCCGTTTTTCTGGACCGAGCAGTACGACTTTGGCTTGGCCTACGTGGGACACGCGGAGAAGTTCGATCACGTGCAGATCGATGGAAGTTTAAACAAGCGGGATTGCACGATCACCTACACACGCGGCGGGCGGAAGTTGGCCACCGCCATCGTCCATCGCGATCTCGAGGGACTGCGTGCAGAGGTCGAGTTCGAACAACGGATTGCAAGCAAGCAAACGACAGTTGTTCACCCGCCAGAGTTGAAATCAGCTTAAGCGATTGCGAGCGGGTGCCCGATGCACGACCGCAGTTATTGTGAGGAAGCCAAAACGAGAGGTGGATCATCATGGCGCATCAATTCAAAGTAGGCGATCACGTGACCTGGAACTCGGAGGCGGGTCATGTAACCGGCAAGATCATTAAAGTGCATACCAAAGATGCGGATTACAAGGGATATACCCATCACGCAAGTCCGGATGAACCGCAGTATGAAATCAAAAGTGACAAGAGCGATCACATTGCGATGCACAAAGGCTCGGCGTTGAAAAAAAAGAGCTAGGACGATAGATCATGAGTTCGTCAATAGAGATCACGCGTCACAATGCGCGCCGAAGTCTGTCTGCAAAGGACGGACCGCAAGTTGCCCAGATGAGTGGCCAGAGTGGTGCGTTCCGCGGAGACTTTAGGTGTTTGAAGAAACGAGCTGGACCTTCGATTAGTATGCCTACCCAACAGCAGGTCTCGCAGCTCGGCCGCGTCGTTGCGCATTTCGTCGTGGGGCGGCATACATGAGCGTGATCGTTCCCTTGCGCTAGCGCGCGCAATTGCTTGATCCGATCCAAGTGCTGGCGCAACGCTAGCGCACAGATAAAAACTCGTCCAAGCGCGATGATTGGGCAAATGCAGCCGCGAAGTCTTCGCCACGATCATTCAGTCGCCCAAACAGGTGCCGCGCGCTATGCTATGAGCGAAAGAATTCGTGCAGACAAGCGGTATACGAAGGGGCGTCGCAGCGGCGTTGTCGCTATTCAACGCGGTCGGTCAAGGGGTAACCCGTCCAAGCCTCACCGTGTCATCGCCGGCTCAGGCGACCGCATCACCGGGTACTGATTTATCAACCATGAGGAAGCCGCTATGCCTACCCAGAGAACACCATCGTTCAAGGCGATTCCCGCTGGCACCTCCGTACCCTGGCACTATCGTAGCGCTATTGGTCACGGCACCGTTAAAGGCGTCCACAAGCGCGGCACTACGCCCGCCAACACCATGGACTCAATCACAGAACATGACCACCATTCCGGCGAACCAGCTGTCGTATTCCATTCTGGCAAAGCATTGACGCGCACGAGGAAGTAGAAAATGGCAATTGCCGAACAACCCGCTCCTGGAGAACCGGGAAAGCGGCGAGCGTCCCTGTCCGTCGGCTAGCGTGCAGATAAAGGCCTGGGCGTGCAATTGACGATGTCAAAAGTAGCGCTTTCTGTGCCGGGCGCCTCGGACGTTTGGCTATTTGCGGATACGTCGGTGCAGCTCCGCCGCATAACGGCGTCGAAACTCTGACCAGAGTGCTGGATCGTGACCCAACCACTTTCTCATACGCAGAGTTAGACGCTGCTTTCGTCCAGCAACAAAGAGCTGGCATTTTAGGACGCCAGGCACGTCGAACATCAAAGTTGGACTGGGAACGAGCATGCGCCTTTTTCGAAGTATAGCCGGCGTTCTTCGATTAACGTCAAAGCCCGCGGTCAATCCCAAGTCACCTACCAGACCGAACGTGATTTCCGTTCCTGCCTGTCAGACTGAGATTTTTGCAACACGAATTCATGAATTTTTCACCCACGATGAATTGCACATGCCGCGCTCAACAGCTTGTCAGCGGCCGTGTGCGATTCTCGGCAATTGGACAATGACCAGTATGCAAACAGCTCATATTTTTTGCCTACGCGATCCTATTGGCTCAAAACCGTTAAGTCCGACAGGCTCCTAACACCGATGATAAACGATGCGCCGGACCAGATACTTGAGCATATTGACCCCTAAACAAAGCGATTAAGATGCACCTCTTTCGCCCCGGGTGGTGCGGCGACCGTTTGAAGTTGCCACCTATCCACAAGACACCGCACCAAAATGGCACGTTTGAGCAAACACCCTTATCTTTCGGTGGTCAATCGGCTCAAAAGTCCCGAATTCAAACTGGTGAAGCTTCAACGAGGTGGATCGCAACGCAAGATTGCAGAGGCCACTCGGACACTCGAGGACGTGCAGACTCAATTCGCGCATATACTGATCCATTAAGCGCAAGGCTGCGGCGATTTGGGCTACGACCTCCGGAATTTCTTTTATTGCAGGTGACCGTGACCGTTCTGTAACTTCGCGATTTATGCCTTCGCGGAGGAGGCGACCATGCCGAGAAATATACTCACATTTCTTCTCGTTACTCTGTGCTCCTTGACAGTCGCAGCTGCTGAAGGAATGCCTGGCAAAGCATCTACCGCGGGCACCGAAAGATTGGGGACGGTGAGCTTCCCGGTTTCCTGCGCGCCTCACGTGCAAGCAACATTTAACAAGGCCGTGGCCTTGCTAGATTCATTTCAATATGACGTTTCGCAGAGGATGTTCGCTGAGGTCGCGCTGCAAGATCCCCAGTGCGCCATGGCGTATTGGGGTCAGGCGATGTCGCTCTATCACCAGCTTTGGGCGTGGCCCGATGCGAACACTCTTAAGCGAGGACGCGAGTACATCGAAAAGGCGCAGAAACTAGCAGCAAAGTCAGAACGCGAGGGCCAATACATACATGCAGGGGCCATTTATTATCAGAACGATCCGAAGCTCGACGATGGCGCCCGCGCAGCTGCCTATTCAAACGCAATGTTGGTAGTCCATAATCGCTATCCACACGACGACAATGCAGCGGCTCTCTACGCGCTGTCCCTTGTCGCTCTGCGCACTCCGAGCAAGATCGAACGGTTGTCGAACCAAATGGCAGCAATTGCGATTCTAGACAAATTGTTCGAGACAGAGCCTGACAATCCGGCTGCAGCACATTTCTTGATTCATGCCACCGATACGCCGGAACTCGCTCATCTTGGCCTGAAAGCGGCCCGTGCGTATGCCAAGATCGCACCGGATTCACCTCATGCCTTACATATGCCGGCCCATATTTTCACCGACTTAGGACTCTGGCAGGAATCCATAGACTCAAACCTCGCGTCCGCCGCTGCCGCCGAGAAAATTACCAATGCACACACCGATAACGATTCTGGCGACCAGTTGCACGCTTGAAGTTTTCTCGAGTACGCCTATTTGCAAACCGGGAGAGACGCGGATGCTCGCGTTACCATGGAAGAAATCAAGAATATCCCCGGAACGAGCCCCGAAGATATTGCCAACTATCAAACGATGTTCCAGGCGGAGTACTTGGAGGAGACTCACCAATGGAAGGAAGCCGCGGCTCTTACTCCTATGCCCGGCAGTTATCCAATGATGCAGGTCCAGGCATACACTGCGCGGGCCATCGGAGAGGCGCGCACCGGTGATGTTGCAAGTGCGCGCACAGACGTTGAAAATCTCCGCAACTCGTTCGCATCGATGCAAGCGGCTATGAAGGGGATGGGAATGTGGGACGGCGGACAACATTCCGGCGAAAGCTTGGATCAGCTTGAGGCGGAGGCTTGGATAGCATATGCCGCTGGAAAACCAGACGAAGCTCTCGCGAAGATGAATGCCGCAGTCGATCGTGACGGCGACTCAACGAGAATGGGTGGCGTGCCGGGGATCCCGGCACGCGAGATGCTCGGTGACCTTCTGCTCGAATTGCATCAACCGGCCGAGGCATTCGCAGCGTACGAGAGTGCATTGAAAGCATCACCGGACCGATTTGATTCGCTCTATGGCGCCGCGCGAGCCGCACAACTCGCGGGAAATTCCGCGGCGGCGAATCATTACCATACCGAGCTCACCAGGATTTGCGGCCCCAACGCCGACCGCCCGGAGCTGCAAGAAGCAAGAGTCTCTGCATTGGACAGGTAGGCGTCCGCCTGTTGCCTGTGTTAGTTGCTCTTGAGCTCGGCGTCGCTCTACCATGAGGTTCGCTATGTGAGCCGTCGCGTCTCGTTGGGCGCTTACCAGCGCTGCGCCGACAGCTACCTTTATGCCCCACTGACCGCGAACTTAATAAGAGCTGCGGCAATCTCTGCATCGTTCAGCTGACTTCCGAATTCCGGCATGGCACCGTTGTATTCAACGCCATTCACAGTAAGCGTGCCCTGAATGTCGGAATGTTGGTAAGCACTCCGGTAAGTACGTCGACTGATTTGATCGGCGCAATCATCCGATGATTGCGGGTCAGTTACGTTAGGCGACGAGTTCGGCGTCGTCGAAGCTGCTGACTGCGGCGACGGCAGCCTTCGCGTTCCACGGCAGCAAGGCTTCCAGATGCGCGGCCGTGGTTGCCTTCGGAAATTCCTCGAACAGGTAGCACAGGTAGCGTCGGGCTCGATGCCGTTGGCGCGGCAGGTCATCACGATCGAATACAAATTGGCACTGGCGGTGGCACCGATGTGGCTGTCAACGAACAACCATGCGCGGCGGCCCACGGCAAAGGGCCTAATTTGGTTTTCGCAGTAATTGTTATCCGCCGGCATTTCCGGATCGCTCAAGAAGCGCTGCAATTTATCCCACTGCCGAGTGGTGTAGGCGAGCGCCTTGCCCAGCGCAGTCTTCGGCGGCACTCCGGGCAGCAAATCATCGACCCACTTCTTGAACGCCGCCATGATGGGCGCCGCCTCCTTGTGTCGCAGCTCCAGGATCTGAAGGAGTGGCGCGATGCCGTTCTGCTCGCCCGCCTTGCGCAGCGCCTTGACCTTGCGTTCGACCCCGTAGACTTTGCCGAGGTATTCCTCGAGCGCAACCCGTGCGAGACTGCGACCGGAGGGTAGTTCCGTCACTTTGGCAGCCTTGTCAAAATATTGCCGGCAATGGGCAAGGCAGCCGTAATGGCGCAGACTCAGTGCCTCGACGACGCTGTCGTACAGCTCAAGGCCATCGGTGAGGAGCTTCCCCTGGTAGGCTCCGTTCGGGCCGATCAGCAAGCTCTTCAGCGCCTGCACCGTGCGGGAGGCTGCGTAGTTGAAGAGTACGATCCGTCTGCCGGGCGGCCCGCCCGCCCGCACCACCATGTAGTGAGTGGAGGTCGGTGCCTTCTCGCTCTTCAAAACCTGCAGGTACGTCTCATCCATGTGAATGAATGAGGCGCTGAGCAACTCCTCATGCATCAGCTGGATCAAGGCAGTCATTTTATCGCCGGTGGCGTTGATCCAAGTACCGGCCGTGCTCGGGCTTAAGTCCAGGCCCAATCGCTCCAGCTGCCCGCAGGTACGATAGATCGGGATCCCATCGACGAATTTGTTGGCGATGAGATGTGCTAGCAGCGAAGATCCGGCGTTCGTCTTGGGCAACAGCTGCGCCGGCACGGGCGCCATCTTGATCGCCTCGCCGCTGCGGCAGGTCGGACAGCCATAGCGATGGCGGATGTGCCGCTCGACCCAGATCTTTGGACGCCGATAGCCGTAGCGTTCGCTCGTCTCTTCGCCAAACCGCTCGAGCGCCGTGCCGTCATGCGGACAGAACTTGGCGCCAGCCTCGATATCGTGTGAGATATTTTTGCGTGGAAACGCCTCGGGGATCGCCTTGCGCCCGCCGGTGTGCTGGCGCTCATGGGCCCCGATCGTCGTCTTGCGGTTGGCGTGCGCGGCATCCGCCGCCTCGATCGCAGTGAGCACTTCGGCTTCGTTGAACAACATCCGCTGGTCCGCGGCGGTGTCGGGCGAATGATGCGGGGCGGCGCGGCCGAACACTTGCGCCTTGAGCCAGCGAAGTTCCTCCTCCAGCAGCACTGCGCGTTCGCAGTAGTGACTCACCTGGCTCTTCAGCAGCTGGTTCTCAATCTGCAACGGCTGAACCTTCTGGCTCTGTTCACGCAGCTGCCGAATCTGCTCCTCGCAGAGCGCCAAGCGCGCCACCAGCTCAGCGTTTTTGTTCTTAAGATCGCGGGCGCTTTTTATCGCTTCGTGCACCGCGATATTTTACTGCAAGCCTTGTCAAAAAGGCATCAGCTGGCGTGCATGAAACGCAGCATTTTATGCGGTTGCGTCCAAATATCGTAACCATCAATCAACCAGTTCAGCTGCTCCGTGCTGAGCGTAACGACTTCCTCCTGCAGGAGCCGCGGCCAATGAAACTTCTCATCGCCCTCGATGACCTTGTGCCACACGGCGAAGCCGTTACGATGCCAATACAAAATCTTCACCGTGTCGAATCGCCGTCCGACGAACAGGTACAGCGCGCCGGAAAATACATCCGCCGGCATCGCTTCGCGCGTGATCGCGGCAAGCCCGTTGCGGCCGCGTCGCATATCCACCGTCGCGCGGTACAAATACACCTTCAGCTCATCGCCGAGGGCGCGCATCATCAGCGCGCTCCGCTCAACACCGCTACCAACCAGTCGGCCTGCGGGAAACTTACGCACTCAACGATCCATCCCGACGGATGCAGGAGGCGGCAGGCGACGGGCGCCGTGAGCGACGCCACGGGTGGCGGCACAATCTTCACGTGCGCAAACTCCGCCGGCTTCTCATCGACCTGCGCGACGGACGTGGCCGTCACTCTGATGCCCTTGCGGCTCAACGCTTGTTTGACCCGATACCACTTGCCCAGATCCAAATCGAAGCTGCGGCAGTACTCGGCCAAGCTGACGCCCAATACTTGCGCCTGCCGAAGATGCTCAACACCGGCACGCTCGACTTCGTTTAACTTCTCCAACTTCGGTTCCGACATCCCTAACTCCTCGTTCGCAGCCAATCGCTGCGCCGTAGAGCTTGAGCCGATTACCCTATGTCGAAAAGAACGTGCTTACCGGCGTGCTTACGAATGTTGTGTAGGTCTCGACAGTCATTCCTACAAAAAATTGCTGCATTGATAGAACGGCGCCTGATAAAACAGGCACTTGCGCCTGCAACAGCGGATCGTTGGCACCACTCTCGAGGTCATTGATTCGCAATCTCTCGCCGTTTGAAAACTGCCCTTTCGGCGTCGAATGTACGGCGAGGTCGGCTCCGTTCAAGATGAGCGGAGTATCGCTAAACCATCAGACCTGTTTGAAGTGCTTGCTCAGTCGCAAGCCTTGGCGCTGATAGTTCGACTTGACGCCCGATCCATACAGCCGTTCGGGCGGCACGGTCAACCTTTCATAAACGAGACGCCCCACAACCTGGCCATCTTCGATCACGAATGGCACCTCATACGAGCGCACTTCAAGCACCGCTTTCGAGCCTTCGCCACCCGCGCTGGGATCACCGAATCCTGGATCGAAAAAACCCGCATAGTGCACGCGAAATTCTCCCACCAAAGTGTCATACGCGATCATCTCAGCGGCGAATCCTGGCGGTACCTTGACAGATTCGCGCGAGACAAGAATGTAGAAATCGGCCGGATCCAAAATGAGGCCGTGTTTCCCCGGAGCATGCACGGCGTCCCAAAACTCCCTGGCGTCGTAATATCCTACCTTGTCGATATCAACTAGGCCGGCATGGTTCTTCGCCTTGTAACCAATAATGTTGTCACTGTCTCGGCCATGTACGTCAACCGTGATCGGCACGCCATTTTTGATCTGGTCGTCCGAAAGCAGCCGGTCTATAAGCTGAAATTTTTGCTGCAGCCCTTTCAGCCGTTCGTCGCTATTGAGAGGCGCACCGCGACGAATTCGCAGTTGACTCAGCCTCGACCCTTTACGAACGAGAATACTGAAGGTTCGCGGAGAGATCTCCGCATATAAAGGACCCTTGTAGCCTTCGCGGATGCGATCAAATTCCGCTCCATTGTTCGTAATTACACGCGTAAAAATGTCGAGTCTGCCAGTCGAACTTTTTGGATTCGCAAGTGCAGACATGCGATGCTTCAGCGTCAAATGTTCGAGCAATTGGACAATGTAAACGCATCCCTTTTCCAGAACGCCACCATTGGTAATGTCCATTTCGTGCATTGCGAATTCGCGAAGCTTGTCTTGCACGGTCGCGTTTGATCCTGGCAAAAAACTCGCGCGAACACGAAAAGCTTTAGGGCCCAGTCGAAGATCAATGCTGGCAGGCTGGATCTGATCATCGAGTATCGTTTCCAGCGCCGTAATTTCCTTTGTTACGTGTATGAAGCGTAACAATTCCTGGGCTGGCAGGATGCCAGTCGTGTGCGTGTCCTCGAGAACTGGCGCTGTCGGCGCAGTTTCAAACAAAGTATTGCCGGTCTCCATCAGGTCTCTCGTGACTCCATTAATCGACGCTCATGACGCTCTTCGATGCTGAGTCTGTGATACTCGCCATAGCAACCCAGGCTGCAAAATCCACCGTCGAGCTTCTTTCCACTGCCAACACGGACGGTCGCCGGAAATTGTCTTCGACACCAAGGGCCTAATCCTGCTCGCCAGCAATCTAGCAGATACGCTTCGTCGCTAATAGCCATGTTTAACTTGCCTTAGATTCCGCCGCACCGGCGCGAGAATTATAGCCTCGACGACCGGGCGAATCTCCACTTCTCGAGTATCCAATAAAGGTAGCGATCGATGTTGAGCCATCTGCGGATCCTCGGATTGAGGTTAAGCGCTCGATCGAGCGTCCGTGTCGTGATGTTATTCGATGTGTTGATATGGTCGCGAACGACGGAGGAAATCGAAGATGTCGAGTCGAGCAGCTCTGGAGCAAAAGAGGCGGCAGTGTCTGGTGCAGCACAGTTCCGACGGAATCGTGAGACTGGTGGTACGATCCGAGGATGACAGGAATTCGACCTGAGTTTGTTTTCTATGTCGTTTGACGGGGAGCTGTCGCACAAACTCCTTCCGATGTTCATTGTTTGCACAGAAGTCAGATCTTCGCGGCAGCATTTATCGGCGGGCCAAGACGGGCCGATATGTAATCGCGCAGAAACAACGCACACGCAGCGCCGGCGCATTCCCGGCGCGATTGTCAACTGACTTCCTGGATGGCGTGTCTGAGTGGCGACGCAACTTTGCGGAAGCCTGGGGCACGTTCCTGTTGGTCGTGGTCACAGCCGGTGGCGATGTCGGTGACCTCAAGATCATCGCCAGCATCAAGAACTGTGAGGTGATCCAGAGGATCCTGCGGCACCTGCAGCGGAAAGCCGAATTCGCGCGCTGACCGCCGCATTCCTGTCAGCCTATGTGGGGTTCGTCACCATTGACACCACCAAGCGGATAATGGATCACCTCACGATCTCTGAACACAGCCTGCACGTGACCGGCGCGCGGCGGCAGTAGGGCAGCACCACTTGCTGCTGCTCACCGCCGATCGGCGCGGCCGCCTCGGCTGCAGCGAGGCGGTGTTCGATTTCGAGTCAAGGATTCCATGCCCGGCCGGATCCGAAACGTGCAGCTCTGATTGGCTGTGCTTTTCGGCTGCGTTTCCGTGCCCGAATCGGCCTCCTTGACCTGAATCGCATATTACTGGCCTTCCTGCTTTGCGTTGATTCGCACCGTCTCACCCAGCGCGGACGCCCTCGGCGGCGTCATGCACTCCGCGAGCAGCTCGATAAGCTCGCGCACCACGAAATAGCCTTAGTTGCCCGTCATCTTGAGCGGGTCCTCGAACATCGTCAGGTCTTTGGGTCATGCCACCGCAAACACCTGCGGACCCACGATCGCGGCCGCTTCACGCATGCGGTTATGAGGCGGGTTGTCTTGTCCCACTTGATCCGGAATCCAGATGCGGCCGCCGCCAGCGCCGCAACAAAACGAGTTGTCCCTGGAGCGTCGCATGTCGATCAGCTCGCAGCCACCGCCTGGATAAGTGCGCGCGGGGCATCGTATTCCTTGTTGAAGCGGCCCAGGTGACACGGGTCGTGATACGTGGTGCGGTAACCGACATGCGCCAAAACGCATCGCGCATATTCCATTCCTGAATCTAAGGTCGCCCATGAGGCAAATAACTGTATTTATCCGCGAACCCAAATGCCTGTTATCCTGGCGAGCGCCTGGTCATCTCAACTGTCCGGTCCGCGGTCACCGATGAGGATTACTTCTGCCACGCAAGACCGGATTGATTTTGGAGACGCTCCGCGACCAGATGCTAAATTGATATGCGAGGACATGCGGCCTATGCTCCTGTGCGCAGGTCGCGTTGAAAGCAGAATTCCGAATGAAATCGCTTAGACCCCTGAGGCATGCAATGTACCGCTCTCACAAGACATGCGCAACGCAGGCGCAGAGCCAGTCCCCGCGGCAGTTATCAACTGACTTTCAAGACCGCGCCCTTGAGTGGCGACGAATCTTCGCAGAAGTGTGGGGCACCTTCCTGCTGGTCGTAGTTGCTGCCGGTGGCGAGGTCGTCGCTGCTAGAAGCGGCGGCGCGGTAACGCTGGGTATGGTGGTGGTCGCGCCAGGACTTATGGTAATGGCGATCATCTATTTTATGGGCGCGGTGAGCGGGGCTCATTTGAACCCAGCAGTCACCCTGGCGTTCGCAGTTCGGCGCAACTTCCCATGGAACCGAGTGCCTGGCTACGTTTTCGGACAAGCAGCCGGCGGCGTCTTGGCGGCGCTCTTCCTCCGGGCCATGTTCGGCACGATCGGCGCGCTTGGCGCAACGGTACCGGGCAGCGGCATAGGCAATGGAAAAGCGTTGGCGATGGAAGTGTTGTTGACAGCCGGGTTGGTGAACACGATCCTAGGCACGGCTTCAGGGGCGCGCAACGTCGGCACCAACGGAGCCATCGCGGTGGGCGGCTACATTGCCCTAGCGGGACTTTGGGCGGCGCCAATCAGCGGCGCCTCGATGAATCCGGTGAGATCGTTCGCGCCGGATTTAGTGCGCGGCGACTTCGGTACGACGTGGATCTATATGGTCGGGCCGGCCATAGGGGCGCTAATCGGAGTCATTTTCGAGCTGATCCTCAAGGGCAGACCAACGGCAGCCGGCGCGATGACGGCGCAAGGTGCGCAGGATGTCGATGATTCGACGGACGCATCAAAGTCGGGCGAGAAATGAATATTCACCAGGCGACTCAGAGCTACGAAGCTTGGATGCGCAGTTGTACGACCGTCATCGAAGCCCAGCTGCGATTGAAGCACAAACGAATGAGAGAAAGCCTGTTCCTCTTTTTTCGTGGGACGTTTTACCGGTGGGCTCAACTTTGGCCGGACGTATGCGCTGGCCTGCGCGATGCCCCCAAGGTATTGGCAGTAGGAGATCTCCATGTCGACAGTTTCGGTACTTGGCGCGACGCCGAGGGTCGGTTGTCCTGGGGTGTTGATGATTTCGACGAATCGTATCCTTTGCCTTATACAAATGATCTGCTGCGCCTCGCGACCAGCGTAAACATTGTTATCGACTCGGAGAAGCTCACGATCAGACTAAAAAAGGGTTGCAGTGCCATTCTGGAGGGATATCAGAAGACCCTGAAAACCGGAGGCGGCCCATTTGTTCTTGCTGAGCACGAAAGAAACATGGATCGACTCGGAGTTGGTGCGTTCAAAGCTCCAGACGGATTTTGGGGAAAGCTGGATGATTTACCGGTTGTACATCGCGGGCTGCCTCGCGACGCGAAGAGGATCTTACGGAAGGCGCTCCCACATCCGAATCTGGACTACAAAGTGGTGCGCAGAGAAGCGGGCATGGGGAGCCTCGGGCAACAACGGTTCGTCGTGATTGCCAGTTGGGAAGGAGATCACATCGCGCGAGAGGCGAAAGCAATGCGGCCCTCGGCATGCGTTTGGCTGGTTGGTCACATCGGACATCGCCAGCTCTACTATGAGAAGGCCATCCAGTCCGCTGTGCGGTCGCACGATCCATTTCAGAAAATCGTGGGAACGTGGCTGGTTCGCCGCCTCTCACCGGATTCAAATCCCATTGCGATTGCCGACTTGTCGAAAGAACGCGATGAGGAAACGCTTCTCTATGCAATGGGCTCTGAAGCCGCTAATGTTCACCTGGGAAGCAAACGTCAAGTCGCCAGCATTTTGCGGGATCTGGGACACAGGAAATCAAATTGGTTGTGTTCCGCCGCCAGAGATGTGGCCAAAGCTACGGAAGACGATTGGAAGAAGTACAAGGGTTCCTGAGGAAAATTCGCCCTAACGTCCTTGGTTTGGCACTCTAACTTCGATGCAAAGATGATCATCCTCTGAACGAGTACTCAGATGGCCTCAGACGACAGCGACTGAATTTGTTCGTAATCTTTCCTGGTGACGGCATAGCCGGTGATCCATAAACTTCCGCTGATCAGCCTCTATCCTCGAACATTAGCGCCCGCACGGGCGTGCGCACGAGTACGCGAGCCACATCATTGCGTCGAATCCTAACAATCGTTTGAGTATGGCCAGAAAACCAAGCTGGATAACCGGACCGAATACCAGGGTTGAGGCTTCGTCCCGGTCCGTGAGAAGTGCTGAATCACGCGGAATCACGCGGAATCACGCGGAATCACGATAGCACACAGACAACCTACGTTAGCCATGCGTAGAATTGTTCTTGCAACCATTTTAAAGGTTGTTTACCGGAACGTGCCAAACGTAACGCTTTCCTGTGGATAACTTTCCGGTCGTTGTACTGAGCAAGGGGAGCTTGGGCTTTGAAAAACAATTTGAACCTGGCCCCTTTAAACCCTTGTCCGACAAAGAAGCGGACAGCCGCGCTGCCCAGCCTCGGTGCGCGGGGCCCCTACGATTTCGAGCGTTCGTTCAAGCGGATCGTCTGTGCCGTCGTCGCCACTCACCACCCGAAAATGGGCCAGCGGGCCGTGCGTCTCGATGGCGGCGAGTTCGCTTTGGCGCTGCGTGTGCGAGGGAAACCTGTCCTTGTCGGCCTGCGGCAAGAGGCGAACGGCATGGTTCAACCCCGCCTGCGCGTCGGCGGATTATCGCAGCGTGACCAGGACCGCTTGCTGGCCAGACTGCGGCGCATCCTTTGCCTGGATCACGATCTGGACGACTTTTATGAGACGGTGGCGGGCGAGCCCGCGCTCGCGCATCTGACCCATCATTATCGGGGACTACGCCTGGTGCTCACGCCGACCGCCTTCCAGGGCCTCGTCCATGCGATCCTCTTCCAACAAATTTCCTATGTTGCCGCCCAGACCGTCGAGAACCGGCTGACCGCCCGTTGGGGTGATTCGCTTTCAGATGGCGATCGTCGGTATCCGCTCTTCCCAACGCCGGAGCGTTTGGCCGTCCTGGACGTGGCGGCATTGCGGGCGCTCGGAATCCCCGCACGCAAGGCCCAGGCCATCCTGACTGTCGCCGGACAGACGGTGGCGGGAACCCTGGACCTGGAGGTCCTGGCCGAACAGGGGGATGTCGATCACGTCGCGCGTCGTCTCGAGTCTATCGACGGCATCGGCCCCTGGACAGCCCATCACGTGATCATCCGAGGGATGGGCATGAAAGATTGCCTGCCCACCGAAGATCCCGGCTTGCGCCGAGCGGTGGCTGAGCAATATGGCCTGACACCGCCGGTCGGTGCGGCGCAGCTCCGGAAACTCGCCGACCGCTGGCGCCCGTGGTGCAGTTACGCCAGCTATTATTTATGGAACACATTCTGGGAATAGCCCCATTCGAGGTCCACACTATCGTTGCGCCTGGAAAAGCCCGGTACGGTGGCTGTCGGGATGTGGAACGAGTGTGGGGGTGCGCACGTCATGCCGCGATTGCGGGGACATCGGCGGGGTAGCGCGAAAGCGCGGGAACCAATCACGAAACAATGCTTCGAGTCGGTGGTCGAGTAACGCACATCGAACTTGCAGGAGCAAATGAGCGCCGTCTGCTGACCACCGCATTGGTTGCCGTTTGCCCATCCGTTAGTTGACGAGATGATTCGTGCCGGACTCTGCGGGCGCACTGGAGTTGATCCGCTTTCGTGGACACCCCAATGTTAGTTTTGGAGGTGTTCGAGATGGCGACCAAGAGTGTTCGGTATACGCCGGAGTTTAAGCGGCAGATGGTCGATTTGGTGCGCAGCGGGAGGAGCCCAGGGGCGCTGGCGAAGGAGTTTGAGTCGACGGCCTGGACGATATCGCTGTGGGCCAAGCAGGCCCAGCGCGATGGCCGCATAGGGGACGGCGGCTTAACGACGCTGAAGCGCGAAGAGCTGGCGCGGTTACGACGTGAGAACCGCAGGCTGAAGGAGGAGCGGGAGATCCCGTCAAAAGCCACGGCCTGGTTCGCGGCCGAGAGCGGGACCTCGAAGCGCTCTTCGGGTTCGTGAAGGCGAACCAGGCCACCCATTCGGTCGGGGTCATGTGCCGATTGCTGCGGATTTCGAGAAGTGGATTTTATGGGTGGCTGGAGCGACCCATGAGCGCGAGGCCCCCTGTGTCAGGCTAGTTGTCGCCTCTAAATATTCATCATAGATGAGAGAGAGCGAGGACAATTAGGAGCATGAAGCAAAAACATTATTCTGAGGAGTTCAAGGAACAAGCGCTTGCCAAGGTGTTTGGCCGTGCCAGCGATCAGTCGGTTGATTCGATTGCTGACGGATTGAAGATGAGCCAGGGCACGTTGAAGAACTGGATGAAACGTTCTTTGCAGGAGCAGAAGGCGCCGCGGCGGAACGCAAAACAGTCCTGCGACTGGACGCCAGCGGATCGATTGTTGGCGCTGCAGGAAAGTCACGGCTTAGAAGAAGAGGCGCTGAACGCCTGGTGCCGCGGTCGCGGGATATTTGCGCACGATCTGACGCAATGGCGTAGCGATTGTTGTGCAGCACTGGGTTCTGTGGGCCAACGCGAGGAGTCGGAGGAGCTCCGTCAGTTACGGCTGGCGAACCAGCAACTGCAACGTGATTTGAACCGCAAGGACAAAGCGTTGGCGGAGGCGGCGGCGTTGCTGGTGCTCCAAAAAAAATATCGGGCGCTGTGGGCGGCCGAGGGCGCATGAGCGATATGCCCCAGCGGGTGTCGGTGATGGCCTTGGTGGTCGAGGCGATGGACGCTGGCGCCCGATTGGCGCCGGCGTGCTCGATCTTGGGATTCAGCGAGCGCACCTACCAGCGCTGGCGACTTGGTGCCGAGGTCGGCTCCGATGCGCGAGCGTTGCGACATGAGGCGCCCTCGCACAAGTTGTCGATCTTGGAGCGCGCCACCGTGTTATCGGTAGCGAACTCGGCGGAATTCGGTCATCTACCGCCGAGTCAGATTGTGCCGCGATTGGCCGACCAGCAGCGTTATATCGCTTCGGAATCCACGTTTTACCGGATCTTGCGGGAGGAAAATCAATTAGCCCATCGCCGCCCGGAGCGGGTGGCGCAAAAGCGCAGCAAACCGCGTGCCGTATGCGCGACACGGCCGAATCAGCTGCATTCGTGGGACATCACGTATCTGCCGACGCTGATTCACGGACTGTGTTTTTATCTGTACCTGTTCATCGATATTTTTAGCCGCAAGATCGTCGCCGCGCAGGTCTTTGCAGAGGAAAACGGCGCCCATGCCAGCGAGTTGTTGAAGGATCTGTGTCGGCGCGAGAATATCGCCCTCGGCCAAATTGTTCTGCACTCCGACAACGGCAGCCCGATGAAAGGCTCCACGATGTTGGCGACGATGATCACGCTCGGTGTCATGGCAAGTTTGAGTCGCCCGTCGGTCAGCAACGACAATCCGTACTCCGAATCGCTGTTCAAAACCCTCAAGTACCGGCCGGCGTACCCTGTACACCCGTTTGTGGACATCGCAGCCGCAAGGAACTGGGTCAATACGCTCGTGCAGTGGTACAACCACGAGCATCGCCACAGCGCGATCCGCTTCGTCACCCCCGGGCAACGTCATGCCGGCTTGGACGCGTCGATCCTCGAACAGCGCAGCGCGTTGTACGAAGCGGCAAAGGTGAAAAATCCGCTGCGCTGGAAGCGATCCATCCGCAATTGGCGACGCATCGAAATCGTGTATCTGAATCCCGATCAACCTGGCCAAAAAGGAGACGCTGAAACAGAGTCCAAATCCATTGAGAAGAAGGCTGCTTAAGCAAAACGATTTATGCGACAACTAGCTTGACAACGTCCGGATTACTGTGCATTGACGAAGTCGGGTACCTGTCCTACGACGCTCGGTATGCCGACCTGTTGTTCGAGGTCATCACGCGCCGCTACGAGCAGCGTCCCACGATCTTGACCACAAACAAATCCTTCGGCGAATGGAACCAAGTCTTCCCGAGCGCCACCTGTGTCGTGACCCTCGTCGATCGGCTCGTGCATCGCTCCGAAATCCTCGCCATCGAGGCCGATAGTTACCGCTTCAAGGAAGCCCAGGAGCGGGCGGCGCAAAAAGCGGCGCTGCGCGCCGCGCGTAAGAAGACACGTACCGCAGGCCACCCATGAAACCCAATGACATGCCGCTCGTGTGCTTGCCCCTCTCGATCTTTGCGATGACGATGCGGCCACGCTGCTGCAGTTCCTCTACGATCTGACCGGAGGCACTGGAGCGTCACTACGAGGGGCAACTCTTGCGTCGTACTCACCTGCGGCCCCGATCCACCACCCAACGAATCCGACGCTCAGTCCGCCGATCCACTCGTTCTGATACGCACGACCACACCACCGGCCGTCGCGCCTGCCGCACCGGCGGGCTCAAATCGGTTTATCTCAAAAGCGCGAGATACCGCCAAAATTACGCGGGTCTACTCAGCCGCTAACACAGACCGGTCCGGCTGCTTGGGCGCATCGCGATAGGTTTGCTGTGTCGCCCAGACAAGGAGGCCGAAACAGACGATTGCTGTTCCAAGCAATACCATTTGAGCACACGACTGACGGGATCCTCGCTGATTACCGTCCGCGTCGTTTTGCGGGAGGCCTTCCTCGATCATGACCATGAACCGAACTCCTCAATCCGCGCCGTGCTTGTGATGATTGCGAATGAAAATGATCGCTGTGAGAATGTGTTTAGAAGCCGACTACCCACCTTTGCGCGTCCCAATATCCGCGATGTGCCTGATGGGCGACTGGTTTGCAAGAGTGATAGGCGAGGCGAAGTTCCTGGCCGTGCGGTAGCGCACATACAATATAACCGCGACGAAGGATTGGTGCGGAATCTTGTTGGGTACCCTCATTAGGGTTGGCGGCCGGATTCTTCGCGGCATACTATTCGCTGATCGCTCAAGTCGGATAAGGAGGCTTCGATGTCGAAGAGCACACACTCAGAGAAGCAGGTGGCCGTGATCGCTGGGGCGGGTCCGGGCAATGGAGCCGCGCTGGCTCATCGATTTGCGGATGCTGGTCATACGGTTGCGCTCCTGGCGCGCGACGTAGCGCACGTCGAGCCGATCCTGCGCAGCACAGCTGGCGCGCACGCGTTCGCCTGCGAGCTCACCGATCCACCATCCGTTGCGATGGCATTCAATGCCGTGCGAAGTCAACTCGGCCCAGTTACGGCGTTGCTCTACAACGCAGGGTCAGGCGTGTTCGCGGACATCGAGGCCATCACCCTCGAGCAGTTTGAAGGCGCATGGCGGCTGAATGCGTTCGGCGCGCTGCTTTGCGGGCCCCAAGGTAAGATTCGCCAATATTTAGGACTTTCGCGGTTCAGCCCAGGTGTCGGGCACGGCTTTAGATGAGCAAGGGCCGAACCGATCCTGATGCTTCCTGCCGTTTGATACCCTCGCCGACCCAACAGAGGAAGGGTCGGTCACATGAACCAGGCGGTGTCGCGGATCATCTATCCGAGGTTCTCGGATAGCCTGACGGACGATGATTTGGTCCGACTCTTCATCGTCTCACACGAGGAGGACAAATGGTGTTTCACCATTGCTCGGCGCGGGCCGTCCTTGATCATGCTCGTCACGCATCTGAAGGTATTCCAGCATCTCGGCCGATTTCTCACCGTCGCAGACTTGCCCCACGCCGTCGTCAATCATATCAGTAAGCATTTTGATATCGAGGTTCCCGACGCGTTCGAGTACGACCGACGCACACTCTACCGGCATCACCGTGTCATTC
This sequence comes from Steroidobacterales bacterium, assembly GCA_038226325.1. Lineage (GTDB taxonomy): Bacteria > Pseudomonadota > Gammaproteobacteria > Steroidobacterales > Steroidobacteraceae > Bog-1198. Next base: position 30,675 of record JBBRQO010000028.1, read on the forward strand.
GACAGCATCTTGGCATCACGCCGTGGGGCGTGAAGGCACGTGCTATCGCGGAGGCTGCCATCGCAACAGCGGCAGAAACCCGCCTTGACCCGGCTGACCTGATCAACGCGGCCGTCGATGCCCTGATTCGCGAGCGGTACGAGCTGCCGCTTCTTTCGACACTTCGGACGCTGGCCGGAACGGCGCACCGCCTCGTCAACACCGCACAATGGAATCATGTGGATAAGCAGCTATCGGAGGATGATCGTCAACGACTCGACGCGCTCCTGGTACCGCGCGAGGACACAGTGGATCCCTTGTTTGCGCTGCTCTGCCGCGGGGCCGGAAAGCCCACGCGTGAGAATCTGAAGGCGCTGATCGCACATTATGACTGGCTGCGAACGCTGATCGATCCGGTTCCGCTATTGGCGCCGATTTCCGAAGCCAAAGTAGCGCAGTGGGCGAACGAAGCCCAGCGCCTGAAGGCACGGGAGCTGCGCGGGTACGTCGCGCCGCGTCGTCACGCCCTCCTGCTCGCCACACTGCGCGAGACCCGGGGTCGGTTGCTGGATGAGCTCACGGTGATGCTTCTCAAGTTCACCAGTCGCATTGAGTGGCGCAGCGCCACAAAACTGGAGAATTGGCAAGCCAGCCGACGGGATCAGACCGATGAGCTGGTTCACACGCTCGCCGACCTTTTGGAAATCACCTCGACCAAGCCCCCCGACGCTGACAAAGTCCGGCTACTGGAAACCACGATTGCGTCCCACGGCGGCCAAGTCCAGTTGCAACGATCCTGCGCTGAATACCTCGGGCATTCTGCCAGCCATTGGCAGCCCTTTGCGCGCGAAGCGTTTTCGCCATTTCGATCCGAGCTTCTGCGGCTCGCTCGAACGCTGCCGCTCAAAGCCGCACGACCATCGGCCGATGACCTGGTCCACGCTGTACTCCAAGTATCCGATGAACCCGGCGATGCCGATTACTACCTCATGGACCTGAGTCACGAGTTTCTGCCAGCCCGCTGGCGACCGCTCATCGCGGATGACCCGGAGGGCAATCCGCGAGCGTTCAATCGCCGTCACTTGGAAGTCGCCGTGATGCTTGAACTCGCCGAAGCCATCAAAACCGGTGCGATCCACGTCACCGGATCCTTGAGCTATGACGACTTCTGGGGTCGACTGCCGCCGGAAGCATCAGACCCCGTGCGGGTTGCTGCCTATGCGGTAGAGCGCGGCTGGTGGGACGACGCCGAAGGGTTTACCCGGCATGCTCGCGAGCGACTTATGGAAGAGGCGGATCAGCTCGATACCGAAGTGGGATTACTCCGCCGAGTGAGGCTCGACAAAAATAGACGCCCCATTATCAAGCGGGCGGCGGGTGTTGTGCCGCCTGCTTCGGCAACGGAGGCTGCGCGTCAGATCATGGACCATATGCCGGAGCGATCCGTCCTTGAAGCGCTGGCGAATACCGCCCAGTGGGTCAACTGGCCACGACATTTTGGCCTCCCGTCGCGGCTCGATTCATCGATCAAGAACGTTCTGGATCGGTACGTGATCACGACTTTTGCCTACGGCTGCGGGCTTGGCCCGACCCAGGCCGCACGACACTTCGCCGGCGCAGTGACCGCCGAGGAGTTGAGTTTCGTCGACCGTCGCCATGTCGATACCGCCGATTTGCGTGCTGGCTCTGCGGACCTGCAAAACTTGTACGCGCAGTTCGAACTAACCAAACTGTGGGACACCGGCGAATCCGCGGCTGCCGACGGTACCCATTTTGAGACCTTTCGCGACAACCTATTGGCGGCGCGCCACTTTCGCTACGGTAAGACTGGTGGCATCGCCTACCGCCACGTCTCCGACAACTACATCGCGCTCTTCAGCCGCTTTATCGGCTGTGGAATCTACGAGGCGACCTACATTCTCGACATTCTGCACAACGAACTGTCGGACCTGCAGCCCACCCAGTTGCACTCCGACACGCACGGCCAATCGGCGCACGTCTTTGCGCTCGCCTACTTGCTTGGGATCGAGCTCCTACCAAGAATCCGGCGCTGGAAAACCCTCAAGCTCTTCCACCCAGGTGGCGAGGAACCCTTGGATTCCATTGCGCATTTGTTCAGCGGGATGGTCAACTGGCGCCGAATAGAAGAACACTATCTAGACTTCATGCGGCTCGCGCTGGCCATCCACAGCGGCAAGCTCGCGCCATCCGCGGTGCTCGCCCGAGTCAACAGCCAAAGCAATCGCGATCCGTTTTCGCTAGCACTGCAGGAACTTGGTAATGCCGTGCGGACGACGTTCTTGCTACGATGGATTCGAGACAAGGAGTTGCGCCGCGTTGTGCACAAGGGGACCACCAAGGTCGAGCGCAGCCATCGGTTCTCCAAGTACCTGAATTTCGGCGGCGAAGGGGGCTTAAAGACGAACAGCCCAGCAGACCAGGAAAAGGCGATCGTCTATAACGAGCTGGTGTCCAACGCCGTGGCTTTGCAGACAGTTGCCGACCAGACCCACGCGCTACATGAGTTGCGCGAACGCGGAATCGAGATATCACCTGAGGATCTCGCGTATTTCAGTCCGTATCCGACGAGCCGCGTCAAGCGTTTTGGGCAGTATCCGGCGGCCGTGAAGACTGATCCGCGCCAACCTGTTCGGTATCTTCCAACCCGCATGGTGGCGAATGGGGCGTCGCCCACCTAATACCAACCCTATGCAACTTGGCCGGGCCGCGAAAGTCCTAAAAATTGGCGAATCTTACCTTGGGGCCAATTGGTACAAAGGGGCTTGAAAGCGGACGAGGCCGTCGATGAGCAAGATAAACACCCCTGACCAAATACCCTACCGGAAATGGCGGCCGACACCGCAGCGGGTTTGGCTGCATCAGGAGGCCGGCACGGCCGTCCGGTTGAGCGAGCTATCCGCGGGAGCTGCGTAACTCAGTGGAGAAGCTGCGCGGCCTAGCCGTGCTCACGGAATCGGGCGCTCAGATTCGCCTCGGCGACGTGGCTGATCTTCGTATTAGCGGCGGCCCGCCGATGCTCAAGAGCGAAAACGCCCGCCTCTCCGGCTGGGTGTACATCGACCTGCGCGGCCGGGCGCTGAGCTCCGCCGTCCGTGACATGCAGCAGGCCGTGGCCCGCGAGATCAAACTCCCGCCCGGCTATTCGCTTTCCTGGTCCGCTCAATTCGAGTTTCTGGAACGCGCTGTTGCCAAATTGAAGATAGTGGTGCCGGCGACGCTCCCCCTGGCGCTGGTGGGCGGCTTCTGGCTGATCTATTTGCTGGGCTACAACCTGTCGATTGCCTCCGCCGTCGGCTTTATCGCCTTGGGCGGTGTCGCGGCCGAGATCGGCGTGGTCATGCTGGTGTACCTCAATCAGGCAGTCGCCACCCGAACGGCGACAAACCACCTCCACGACGAGCAGGAATTGACCCAGGCCATCATCGAGGGCGCAGCTTTGCGTGTGCGCCCGATTGCCATGACCGTAGCCGTTAGCATCGCGGGCCTTTTGCCAGTGATGTGGGGCTCTGGGACGGGCTCAGAGATCATGAGGCGGATCGCTGCGCCGATGATCGGCGGCATGGTCACCGCACCCCTGTTATCGATGTTCGTAGTGCCGGTCGTCTATCTGATGATCAGGAGAAGGTCGGTATCTGATCATTCGTCCTGAGGAGCGGTATCGTGGAGTGTTTTTCGGCGATGTTTAGAACCGTGGGCCTGATCGGTGCCAGAGTTGCGAGGACCGAGTGGGGCTCGAATGGAAGGAAGGCAATGCCTCGCTCTGTCCCCTCCGGTCCGCGGAACTTTCTCGTGTTTCCGGCCCCCACATTCGCGACGACCGGCAGGCGGGCAAAATAGGCGTAACCAATCAGTTCGTTGTAGATACTTGGCTGTCGGAATCAATGTCGCATTCCGAAGACAAATGCGCTTCTACGTTGCATTTGTCTTCTCGAGGCCATATTATGCCCGTCCATAATGAGCCCGACAGACACTGCGGCCCGACCGAAACGCGAAGCGTCGATCGACGACCTCTTGGAATTAGGTCAGCGCGCCACCGCTGTCATCGAAGAGGCCCGCAAGCAGTCTCTGCGCCCCGAAAACAAGAAGACGTTGCGTACCTTCACGATGAGCGAGGTCTGCGAACTCTTGGACCTGCATCCTACGGCATACTACGAGCTGATTCGCACCAACCCGGAGTTCGAGGGTAGCAAGGTCGACCGCAAGCGGCTCTTCACCCTAGCCGAGCTGCACAAGATCCAGGGCCACCTTAACAAGCTGCCCCGGCAGCGTTACGGCATTGAACGGGCAATCACGATCTCCGTCGCCAACTTCAAGGGCGGCGTTGCCAAGACCTTCACCGCCGTCACACTGGCCCAATACTTGGCCATGCGCGGGTATCGCACCCTGGTGATTGACACCGACCCACAGGCCTCCTTGACCTCGTCGTTCGGCATGAGTTCGTCGGACGTGAGCGATTGGAACACGATCCTGCCCTACCTTTATGGCCGTGAGGAAGTCGAGCGAATGGGCGAGGAATGGCCCGAGTCATTCCGCTCAACCATCCAGCCGACATACTGGTCCGGGCTGGACATCATCGCTGCCAACCTGTCGCTTTATACGGGCGAATTCGTGCTGGGACTGCGGCGGGAGCGCACAAAGGGGTCTGACAAGCCGTTCGAATTTCACCGACCCTTGCACGATGCCATCGAAGACGTACGGGGCGACTACGACGTCATTATCATCGACAACCCCCCTGCCCTCTCGCTCTCGACAACGGGAGCGATCTTCGCCGCGGATGGTTTGATCCTCCCGACGCCTGCGGAAACCTTGGATTTCGAGTCGGCGCGCGCTTTCATGGCGCTCGCGGCGGAAATGCTCAAGGTTATTCGCGAGTCCTTTGGTCACGAAAAGAAGCTCGAGATATTCCGCATCCTTATCACGCGGTACGCGGGACGCGCCGCCGAGCTGAAGATTGCCAACCGGATTCTTGAGGTGTTCGGCGACTGGTGCATTCAGGAACCGATGGTGCAGTCCGCCTCCGTGCAAAAGATCGGAAGCGACTGGAAGACGCTCTACGAAGTCGACCCCCGCGGCCCCGGCCGCAGTGTGCTGAAGCGCGCCCTTGAGGCCGCAAATACGGTCAATGGTTTGATCGAAGCAGACATCATCGATGTCTTCCAGACGCGGCAGATGCAGCGGGCCGTAGCGACGCAGGCGGCTGCATGACCGAGCGCAAGTCACGTTTCGGGGATCGCGCCGCCCTACCGGAAGACTCGGCTCTGCGGGTACTAGCCCTTCGACCGCGCGGCGTAGCGAGCGATCCGACAGGACCCATAACGGTTCCGGGCCGATTGGCTGCGGAGGATCAGCAGGGTTTGGTCGCTAGGTTGCAGCAATCGCGTACCGAAACTGCTGCAGTGCAAGAAAAACTCCAGCGCGAACAGGCCGAGCGTGATCGTGAGCGGCAAGAAGGCCTGCTCCTGCTTCGCCTCGACCCCGAATCCATTGGATTGACCGAGTTTGCCAATCGTCACGAGCTGAGCCTCGCCTCATCGGACGAGAAGCTCAAGGGCCTGAAGGCGAGCATCAAGGCCAATGGCCAGGACACGCCAGTGCGCGTGCGCCCTGCGGCCGCCGGGGCATCGACCGCGTACGAGTTGGTCGAGGGGCATCGCCGGCACGCGGTCGTGCGCGAGCTCAACAAGGAGACGCCCGGCGGTGTTCAGATCCTCGCGCGCTTGGACGCGAAGGCGGTCGAAGCGAAGGATCTCGTCCTCAAGATGTATCGCGAAAACGCTGAGCGAGAAGACCTGTCGGCATTTGAGACCGGCACGATGTTTGCGCAGTGGCTTTCAGCCGCGATTTGCAAAACCCAACGTGAACTCGCCGGACTCGTGGGGCTGAAGGACAACACGGTCAGCCAATACCTAACGATCGCCGCCCTCCCCGCTGAAATTGTGGCGGCCTTCGGCGACGTTCGGGTGATTTCCGTCCGCTGGGCGACAGCGCTCGCGGGGGCTTACAAGGATCATCGGACAGAAACTTTGGCCGTGGCACGCAAGATTGCCAAGCAATCCCCGCGTCTTGATGCTCAATTGATCTACGAATCCCTGACCACCGTAGGCACGTCGAAGCGCGCGAAACGGCGCGGCACAAAGGTCTCCGACACGGTGATGGTCAACGACAAGGTGCTCTTCAAGATCTCTTTGAAGGATGGCCGATTCACCCTCAACCCACGCCAGGTCGAGGCCGAGCAGCTACACCGCCTGTATGAGGATTTGAAGGCATTTGCGGACAAGTGGCTCAAAGCTCACGGATCGAAGGAAGGATGAGAATGTTTTCATCCGCCCTCCTTTCCCGCCCATTCAGCGTTGCCGTCGATCTAGAACTTCTACGCGTAGAAGTTTTGGAGAGTCGCCCGGATCGCCGCGCCAGCCTGCTCGATACTTCTACGCGTAGAAGTATTTTGCCACCACCACCCCTGCTCCAAGCGCTGATGCAGATTCCCGAAGGGCCGGTTCTACCGGCCCTTCGCCGTTTCAGGGGTGTCAAAAGTCTATGCGGAGGTCGTATGCCACCACCCAAATGAAAAAGCCCCAGCAAGTGGGGCTCTGTCATTCAAGGGAGTTTTAGGGTTGCCCGCAAAACTGACCTCGACGTGGTAAATCAAGGTTAGTTGCCCGACTTCTTCGGGTCAAGCGGATTCCCCCCGAAACCCCGGTTTTTCGGAAATCGTCTGTGTTGGCGAGGGGTAAGTCATGTCTATCGAAAGCAATCGTGATCCGCGGGCCGTGCTGGTCCGGGAGAAGTATTTCAGTATCCGGCCCAAACCGTTGGAACGTTGGCTCTGGGCCCAGGGGGTGCCGCCGGCCGCGGAACGGGTATTCTGGCTGCATTGGCAGGAAGGTCTGCAGCGCGGGGACTGGTGCTCGGAGATTCCGATTAAACGCGTGGCGCGCGAGTGCCAGCTGGACCTGTCTACCGTCACGCGCGCCTATCAGGCGCTACAGAAGATGGGATGCCTTCGCCGGACAGATCCGGGCCGGGATCCCGCCAATCCGTTCCAGCAGGCCACCGCAGTGACCGAGGTTCGGGTGCCACGTGAGCTCCTGGTCGAACTCGATCGGCACCCGAACCGCCGCTCTGGAGCCCCTGAAAGACCGGTGGGATCCGCACCCGTTGAAGCGGCCGTACCGGTGGAAGCGCCGGGTACTCCGGAAACCCCCAAACCTACGGATCCCTTTGCCGGACTTCGCGGCCGGGACCGCCTTAAGGCCTTGTCGCAGCTTATGCAGGCGATGTCGGCCGCCGAAGATCGCGACTACCGGGAAGCGCTGCGGACGCACCGAGCCCATATGGCTTTCGATGCAGACACGAAGCTCACGGCCGAGGCGCGGGGCAGGGTGCTGCAGTTCCTGTCGGTGCTGGCGGTCCAGCCGACCGCTGCGCCGGCGGTGTCCCCACCACCCGCCGGTCGCGCCGCTCAGGTCGCTGTGGGACCCCGGAAACTATCCGTCTTCGAGATTGCACGTTTGAAGCGTGATATTCAGGCCGCGACCTCGAGTGCCGCGGCGCCTGAGCTCATGCGCCAGGTGGTGTGGTCGATCGAGGAGGGCGCCCTGCGGCGCTTTACGCCGGTCCATGCCCTTCACATCGCGCTCAAGAAGATCCGCGATGGCGCTTGGACACGCCCCAATCGAATGCCACCGAACTGGGCGCGGGTGATGAGTGCCCCGGCGGTTCTCGAGACCTGCCGCCGTGCATAACGAAGAAAGGATTTCTTTCGGCGGTATTAATCAAAAAAACATACCGGCCTGCGGCCGATGGGTTTTTAAAGAGCCACCGAGAGGTGGAAGAGGGCAGAGGGAACGAGAGTTCGGCGAACCGGACAGCGTGGAACATCGCCGTGGAACATTCAGGCGGATAGTAGATTGATTTTATTGATAATCATGACATTATTGACCCATCCAAGAAGACGTGTAGAGGCGCATTGGCAACTCAAGCGGAAAGCTTTCCGCTTGTGCGGTATGCTGCCTGCATGCAGGCCCCCAAAGTCTCCAACCAGGATGTGCGGGCGATGATCCGCTCGATAGCGGTGGGTGAGACCTTGCCTTCGGGCGCTGCGGTACGCGCAGCGCTGGCAGCGCGCTTCGGTTCTCGCGGAGGCGTCGCACGCATTTATCGAATCCTGGCCGATGAGCGCGCACGGCTCGTGCCGACGCCGGAACCCGGAAGCCTGGAATCGCTGCAGCAGGAAGTGCGAGCGGTGCGCGAAAAACTGGCCCGCACCGAAGCCCGGGAAGATGCGCACCAAACCTATTGGGCCGAAGAGGTCGATCGGCTGCGGCAGAAGGTGCTGGTGCTGGAGCCGCTCGCGCAGCAGGCCCGAATCGCCGGAGACGTTCAACAACTCCTGCGTCACCAACTCCAGGCGGCCGAACTCCGGGCGGCCCGACTCGAGGAACAGCTCCTGGCACTGGAATCCGGGGCAGGGGAGGGTGGGGCCGCTAAAAGAGGGTTTAGCAAGGAAACGGCGCTAAACCGACTTGATTCCGACACGATTCCGCCGTAAACTCAGTCCCATCTCGAATCGGAGCCCACTATGTCCGCTGTCCCTCACTTCCTTGGATTTGCCGATGAATTTCGCGCTCCGGGCCAGCCCGTGATTCAGCCCGAGCGGTTCGCCGCCGCGCTGAACCTGCAGGTGCAGGAACTCGCACAGTTGGCCCACGTGCATCGCAGCACCGTGGCCGAGGCGCCGACGAACATGCGACTGCAGAGCTTCATGCGCGAAGCGCTCCAGGTGCTCTCCGCGGCGCTTGCCGTGGCGCAGGATCGGGATCGCGCGATCTACTGGTATCGGAATGCACCGATCCCGGAATTCAATCACCGGACGGCCGAGCAGTTGGTCGCGGATCACAAGACCGATGCGGTGTTGTCCTACCTGACGTCGATCAGCGGCGGCTCGACCGGATGATTCTGCGGCCGCTCGGGCCCGATGCGCCGTTCTATCGCGCGCTGATCCCGAGCTGGGCCTACATGCCGGAAAGCGGCGAGGGCGCTGCAAAGGTCGGCGGGCGCTTTAATCGACCTAATGTTGAAGCGCGCTACTTGGCCGATTCGCCCGAGGTCGCGCTTCTCGAGTACCAGGCCGAATCCGTACTCTTGCCGCCGGCGACCGTCGCGACCTTTCGCGTCACGGCGGATGCCGTCGTGGATTTCAGTGCCGGTTTCAATACCGAGCATTGGTCGCCCATCTGGGCGGAAGCGTACTGCAACTGGAAGGGGATGGCGTTTCTAGAGAACGTCGAGCCGCCGTCCTGGGTGATCGGCGATCTGGTGCGTGAAGCCGGCCACGCTGGAATTCTCTACCGCTCCGCTCGCGGCATGAACCACCTGTGCCTGGTGCTGTTTCCGGATCTTGCCGAACGATTCAAGGCACCGGTCTACGATCCGGAAGGCCGGCTGCCGAAGAACCCGGAGTCCTGGAACCAGCCCGAGCTGCCTGTAAAGCGTTGAGCGATTCCACCTACGACGAGCACGTCACAAATGAAGCTTTCCGAACTGGCAGATCAACTGTATCGGGAGAGGCCGACACAAATCCTCTACCACTACACGTCTCTCAGTGGCCTGCTGGGCATCGTCGCCAGCAAATTATTGCACGCAACTGAGGTTCACTTCTTCAGCGACGCGTCAGAGATGATGCACACCGCATCCCTTTTACAATTGGCAATTGCTCAAAGGCCAGTCACCGATAATTTTGCAACCAGACTATTCGATCAATTCCAACAATGGTTTGGAGGTCGTCTGGCCGCGGGGAACATACTATGCGCCGCCTGCTTTTCGGCCGACGGGAATCTGCTAAGCCAGTGGCGCAGTTACTGCGAGCCAGCGAAGGGCGTCAGTTTGGGATTTTCGCCCGACAAGCTGTTGACCAGCGCCGAGCAGCAATCATTCACGGTCGGACGATGCGTGTATGAGCTCGCAACGCAGACCGCGTTGGCCGCTCAGATTCTTGCCGCGGTGGAATTACGAGCCAGAGAGAAAGGGGAGGTCACGGACCCGTCGAAGCGTCATCCTGACAACTCCTTTCACGACGTCTTCGAGGAACTCGAGCCTGACCTTCTGCGAATCGCCGCTTTGCTAAAGAATCCGACCTTTCGCGAAGAAAATGAGTGGCGGGCTGTTTCGCCCATCATCACGAACTACGTCACGAGCCCTATTCGGTACCGTGAAGGCTCCTCGATGCTGATCCCGTACGTAGATTTTGCACTACCGTCCGCTGTGGACAGGCGTCTAGACATAGAGCGCGTTTACCTCGGCCCAACCTCACACCAAAATAATTCAATGACGTCAGTCGGCTGGCATCTATCGCAGCAGGGCGCGAGCCCGAGAAGCGGGCTTGTAAATTGCCAAATTCCATACCGGTCGTGGTGACCCGATGTGAGCAGTCCAAAGGCCCATCATTTTGTGCCGCGCTTCTACCTGGCTCGTTGGACGGACAGTGATGGTCGACTCGTTGTCTATGCACGGAAGAACAATCGGATCGTGGTTGATCGTCTTAATCCGAAGAGCACTGCGTTCGAGCCCGAACTGTATTCGATTTCAGGCGTGGACGAGGACAAGCGGCAACTCATAGAGACCCAGTTCTTTTCCGAGCAGATTGACAATCCCGCTGCTCAGATTATCCAAGAGCTCGTTGAACAGCGCTTCGGAGGGTTGACGCCGGAGCAGCACGTACTGTTTGCTTGCTTTCTGATGTCACTCCGAGCGCGGCATCCAGGCGCCATCGAAATGGCCCGCGAGCAAGGTGCGAGTCTGCTGCGCAGCCACTTAGCCCGTGATCCAGAAGAATACGAAGCCCTTCGTGCTGAAGGCGACCCGTCCACCCTGAGTGAATGGGCCGACCACCATATTCCGGTTCGCGTGCAGAACTTCGGGCTCGATGTGGTTCAGAAGGTCATTATCCATCCGGAGGTCAGCCGACGACTCAGCGAGTCACGGTGGTCGGTTGTCGGCTTTACGTCAGCCGATGGGCGCCACCGCCTCCTTACCTCTGACCGCCCATGCATCCTGAAGGGAAACCTGGTCGACGGTTCGTTTCTTATCGTGCTTCCGCTGAGCCCCTATCACGTGTTTCTGGCATGCAATGATCTACGATCCGAGGAATATCTGCGTCATCTCCCACCGGATGACCTGGTCACCGCCATTAATCAGGAGGTGGTGTCCGGCGCCGCCAAATACGTTTATGGAACGGATGACAGCCAGGTGCAATTCGTTGACGAATTGCTTAAGCGAAAGGCCATCTGAACAGCCCGCATATGAATCGCTTGACTCACTTGCCTCTCGCCCTTAGCGCCGGCCGCGATGACCGTATTGACGAAAGAAGAGCTTTCCATGCCGCGCAGCGCGGCCGACATGCTTCCTTGGGCGTTGGCCGCCCACGGTCGATTCACCGGCACGCCTGCGCTGCGCGCGATGGCGCGTGACGGCCGCGGCTTTGCCAAACAGCTTGCGCAAGAGACGCTCCCCATGGCTCGGTTTGCATCCCGCTATTTCCACGCAAGCTCTGACGTACTCATCACGCATGTTTTAGGGAACCAGACCTATGACGGTGTCGTGGACGACAGGCGAAACCCCATCGGAGCTGTGCGCTTTATCGAGGTTACTGATTCGACATGGGACGAAACGGAAGCGCACCGCATGGAATTGCTCAGCAGAGACGGCTACGCGCCGGGATACGGCAAAGTGTATGCCGAGGGGCGAAAAGGCCGACGAACACGCCTGGAGGGCGAGGCGGAAATGCGCGACGTCAACGCTCATCCGGCGCAACACCTCGATCGCGTACGAGAAGTTGTTTGCGCAAAAGCGAACCGAAAGTACCCGGAGGGAACGGCGCTAGTCGTGCACGTGGACGACGCCATCCGATTCCGTGATTCGCTAGCTGTCGCTGCTTTGGAGTCATTCGCAATGATGGAATTGGTGCCGCTTCTGTCCGGACGGGAATTTCGCGTGCTAGTACTGGAGGGGTCGAATGGTTTGTACCGCGCTTACACGCTCTGAGTAATAGCCTGTCGTACTTCGCAGACACTATCGCAGCGCACAGTTTTTGCGTAAAACGATTTCACACGAGTTGAATTTGTCGCCCATCGCTACGCATCTGCAATAGCGAATGCGACGATTCGAGTCACCGAGGAGCAAGACCTGAATTGATCTAGGGAAGGATCGGCCGTGAATGTCGCGGCCGCCTCTAGGGGGGCGTCGCGTGTACACGCAAGTTCACGAAGAGTTTGCCGAAGGCCGGCAAAACTACCGATTGCTGTTCGGCCAGCCGAGCCGGCAGCGGACCGTGAACGTTAAAGAAGGCTACACCGCTCGCTCAAATTACTTTCGCCCGGGCGCTCGTTTTGCACTCGATCTTTGGTCCCGAAATGAGTACGGGACCGTGCGCTGGCGCTGCTTCGTCTGCGAGACCGTTCAACCAGGGACAAGTGCCGAGCGCGTTCCCTACGTGACGCCGGCGGCGACTGTGCTTTTGAGCACCAAGGGCGCCGCGCAGTCGCGGCTTTTTCTCACCTGGCTATCGGAGCTCGAGGAGGAGGGCGTCGACCCGCTTGCCTGCCCGGCAGATCTCTTCATGGCCGCCCATTTTCGATTGCAGGGGAGCCGTGCGGATACCACAAAACCGGCGCGATTGAGTGGGCGCTTGTGAGGCTTCAGCTTCGCACCAGAACTCCAATTTACACCATGGCTTTGGTGGCGACTGGTGTCGCGACGGTGACCCTGGCGTGGCGCGCGTTGGGGGTTCCGATGGTCATCAATCCCACGGTGTCTGAGCCGCAAGGCTTCTACCGAATCGTCTCGCACGCGGCGGCGGATTACCGACGCGGAATGGTGGTCGTATTTCCGGTGCCGATGCCTTTCCGGTCACTGGTTTATGGACGCGGATGGCTCAAGACCGATGTCCCGCTGATGAAAAACATTGGTGCTGTGGCTGGCGATGAAGTCTGTGTGCGCGACGATCACTTCGAGGTAAACGGCAAAACCCAAGGACCGGTGGCCACCGTCGATCGGACGGGAGCGGAGCTGCCGCGATTGCGCGGATGTTTTCGGATTGCGGAGGGTTACTTTTTCCCGATTAGCCGGTATCACGAGCGGAGCTTCGACGGCCGCTACATGGGGGCTCAGCCTTTGGCGGTGATCACCGGAGAGGCGCGCCCGCTATGGACCTTTTGAACCTTGCGCTGATGTGCGGGCACCTGGTGGATCCGGCGATGACACTGCGCGTGATCCAGGTGGAGAGCCAGGGGCAGACCTACGCGATTCATGACAACACGAGCGCTCAAACCTTCGTCCCGAATTCACTTCCGAGTGCGGTCACGCTGTCATCCCAGTTGATCGCTCAAGGGCATCGGCTGGACCTCGGACTGATGCAGATTAACTACGACGTCTGGTTGAAGCCGGGATCCTTTCCGCTCACGAAAGCCTTCGATGCCTGCACCAATATCACCATCGGTTCGACCATTTTAAACGGTGACTACATCCAGGCTTTGCAGCACACATCGAACCCTTCCGAGGCTCTCTTTCGGGCGCTCAGTTTGTATAACACGGGGAGCGATTGGCGCGGTCTTTTGTACGCGAATCGGGTATTGACTGGACGCTTTGCGGGACCCCATTCACGCACCGAAAAGGGATCAATGGCAGAGAAAGCACGGGTGGCACCGGTGACGTTTTCGGAGCGTCCTTGATCACGCCAAACCTCTTGGGAAGTGGGGAGCAGCGGGACATGTAGAGAGGTCACGGCGTGCCGAAGCCGCGTTTCGCGCGGTGCGACGGATGTTCCGTCGCAGCACGTGGCCTGCGGTGAGCGCGTCGAGAGGCGCGGTCGGAGAGACGAGAAACGGAACCCCAGGAGTGAAGGGTACCGAGGACCAGGAACGAAGTGACGGAGAGGGCAAGATAAAAGGGTTGCTAGTGTTGGAGGTTAAGTGGCTGATTCCACAAGCGCTGTCTGTCTAGCAGTTTCGCGTGTGTCTAGCGCGGCGTGTCGAAGTCATTGGATGGCAACGGGCTTCTTGCTAGCAGCCCGTTCGCTTGCCGCGGAAATAGCCCTTTGAAGCCGAAATCCACAAGTGGGGCTCGCTCAGAGGCGGCAACCGCGGTGCCGACGGAGGGCCCTGCCTTTCGTGTGAGGATCGGTACCGCCCGACCGGCGGTCACGCGCGCAGCGCGCGTGAAATCCTTGAGCTCGCGCGTCAAAGCGATGGTGACGAAGCATGGCGGCGGAGCGGGGCGCAGTTCCGGCGCGATGCGCTACAGTCAGGCGGGGCGCGGCGGGCACGCCGCGGCACAGTTCGCCGCCCGCTCCGGGCGACAGCGCGTGGCCGTCAAAGCCCGAGTCGTGCGAGCGCGGCCGGGCGGGCAGTCGGCGGGAGCGCTCCGCGCTCACCTGCGCTACATCCAGGGTCGAGGCGAAGGCGTTGAGGATCGGGACGGCATGGTCTTCAACGACGCCGGCACGGTGAGCCGGCAGGACGTGCTCGACTTCGCCGAGCGGATGGAAGGCGACCGTCATCACTTCCGTTTCATCGTCTCGCCGGAGGGCGCCGAGCGATTGGATCTGAAGACCTATACCCAGGAACTGGTTGCCGGCATGGAGCGGGACTTGGGCACGCGGCTCGAGTGGGTCGCGGGCGTGCATCGTGACACCGACAATCCGCACGTGCATTTGATGATCCGCGGGAAGGATGAGCGCGGCGGCGATCTTGTGATCAACCGCGAGTACATCTCCTACGGGATGCGGGCGCAGGCCATGGAGGTGGCGACCCGGCACCTGGGCCCAAGGCTCGATGTGGAGGTCGAACGCACTCAAAAACTGGAGCTCACGGCGAATCGGTTGACCGCCCGGGATTTGCGGCTGGCGGCCGAGGCCGGCACCCGCGTCGACGGTTTGGTGACGCCGCTCAAGGGCCGAGACGGGTCGCTGGCCGCCGAGCGGCAGCAGGTGCAAACGCTCGCCCGCCTTCAGCACTTGGAGAGCTTAGGGCTCGCGCAGGAGCGACGAGTCGGGGTATGGCAGCTGGACCCCGAGCTCGTAGCGCGACTGCGGGCACTGGGGAGTCGGAACGACATCGTGAAGCGGATGCACGAGCGGATGCGCGGCGAGGATCGCACGCTCTCGCCCGTCATCTTCAGCAAGGACTCCCCACCGATTGAACCTGTCACCGGGCGCGTAGTGGATCGGGGCGTGGCCGACGAGCTCTACGATCGGCGCTACCTCCTGGTCGATGGCAGGGACGGCCAGGCTTACTACGTGCCGTTGAGTGAGTATTCCGAGCGGGCAGGGCACGAGGCGGCGGTGGGTTCCATTGTCACCATTGCCCCTGCGGCGAAGCAGACGGCGCGAGCGGCCGACCGGAATCTCGCCCGGTTCGCCGCCCGGCACGAGGGCGTGTACGACCCAGCGCTGCACACGCTCGAGGCCGCCGAGCGGCTGCGTTTACCTGAGGGCGTGAGCCCGGCCGATTACGTCGAGTCGCACGTGAAGCGCGCGAAAGCACTCGCGAGGCGGGGGTTCATCGAGGCGCTCCCGGAGGGGCGATTTCGGATCCCCGCGGACCTCTCGGATCGCGTCGCGCGCGAGGTTGCGCCCGGCCGCGACAGCGGCGCGGTGCTGAAAGTCGAACGCCATTCCCTGCAGGATCTCAGCGCCCAAGTGAACACCCAGGGCGTCACCTGGCTCGATCGGGAGCTTGCGCGCGGGGCGGATCCGCAGGCGGCTCCTCGGGTGGGCGCGACCCGCTTTGAACGCGACGTGCAGCACTCATTGAAGGCGCGCGACGCGACGCTCCGGTCCATGGGGATTGCCCACGACGGTCCGGCACCGCGGCGCGGCCAGTTTCTCGATTCGTTGTACGAGCGGGAGATCGCGGAGGCCGCGCGACGGCTTCGCGGTCAGTATGGCGAACTCGACCGGCTCGCGGCGGGGAGCCGCGTTCGGGGGAAGGCCGTGGCGGTGGAGCAGCTGCCGAGCGGCCCGCACGTGGTGGTCGTGAAGGCCGATCGCTTTTCCCTCGTGCCGGCGCAGGGGTCGCTCGCACAGCACGTGGGCAAGAGCGTGGAGATTGCCGTCGGGCCTGCCCGCACCGTCAATCCTTTTCAGCCGGCAGGGCTGCAGCTCGCCGTTCAGTTCCGGGCGCTCCAAATGACCCGCTCGCGCGGGTTGGGACGGTAGTGGTCATGCAAAACGATCCGAACGTCCAGGCTCCCCGGCGCGTCGGCGCTTTCACGCTGGGGCCCTTCATACTCTTCCTGGCACTCCTCCTGCTGATGTTTTGGGGGATCACCCAATGGGAGGCGCATCGACTGGGTTTTCAGGCCGAGCTCGGCGCCTGCTGGTTCTCGGTGGGGCGGGTCTGCTTCTACCATCCGTGGAGTTTCATTCCCTGGGGCTATTCGTACTGGTACTACGCCCCGGGCCTTTTTGGCGCCGGATACACCGCCGCCATGATCGCCGCTGCGGCGGCGACAATCGCATATCTGGTGCGGGCGGTATGGCTGGCGCGCAAGGCGCGGGTCGCCACCACACACGGATCGGCGGTCTGGGCGGAGCCGCCCGATTATCCGGCGGCCCGGTTGTTGGGACCGACCGGGGTCGTGCTCGGACTCTCCCCTCAGGGCGATTACCTTCGGGACGATGGTCCTGAGCACGTGGCCTGTATCGCGCCCACCCGGTCCGGCAAAGGCATTGGCCAGGTCATTCCGACACTCCTCACCTGGCCCGGGAGCGTGCTGGTCCACGACATGAAGGGGGAGAACTGGGCGCTCACGGCCGGTTACCGAGCCACGTTCTCGAATCCGATCTACTTCGCGCCCACGGATCCGGAAAATTCCGCGCACTGGAATCCGCTGCTCGAGGTCCGGAACGATGAAAACCAGATCCGCGATGTCCAGAACATTGCCGACCAGGTGGTGGATCCGCACGGGAAGGGCAAAGAGTCGCACTGGGATCGGACCGCGGATCAGTTCTTTCTCGCCGTGATTCTGCACGTCCTGCACGCGGAAGCCGACAAGTCGCTTTACGGTGTCGCCAAGTTTCTCTCCGATCCGAATCGCTCGTTCGAGCAGACGCTGCTGAGGATGAAGAACACGCCGCACAAGAGCGCCATGGCGCACGAGCGGATTGCCTCGGGCGCCCAGGCGATGTTCAACAAGAGCGATGAGGAGCGGGGCGGCGTCGTTAGTACGGCGCTGGGATTTTTGGGCCTGTACGCGGATCCGATTATCGCCCGCAATACCCAGGACAGTGACTTTGGAATTTCGGATCTGATGCAAGGGTCGGCCCCCATGAGTCTCTACATCGTGATCCCCGATTCCGATCGCCTGCGGTTGATCCCGTTCACGCGACTGATGATCACGATGTTCACGCAGCGCCTGGTCGAGAAGATGAACCCGGTCGAAAACAAACACCGGCTTTTGATGCTGATCGACGAATTCCCGCGACTCGGGCGCATGCAATTCTTTGCCGACGCGCTCTCGTACATCGCCAGCTACGGCATCAAAGTGATGCTCATCATGCAGAGCATCGGCCAGCTCGATGCGCCGGAGGCCTACGGTATCGGCAATACGGTGGTGGCATCGTGTAAGACCCGCGCGGTCATGACCCCGCAGGACCCGCGCACGGCCGAGTGGATTTCGGGGGAACTCGGCCCGAAAACCGAAGTGCATCAGCAAACCACGTACACCGGCCACCGGCTCGCTCCCTGGCTCGGACACGTGATGGTCGCCGACCAGGAAAGCGCCCGGCCACTCCTGGACCCGGCCGAGGTGGGCAAGATGCCGGCCACCGACATGATCGTGCTGGTGAGTGGGCACCGCCCCTTCCGCGCCAAGCGCCTCAAATACTTCGAGGCCCCGGAACTCGCGGCGCGCGCCGCCGTTCCAGCCCCAAAGCTCTCGCCCCAGCGACCCTACGCCTATCGGCCGGCACCCAAACCCGTCCCCTGGACGGCCGTGATCGAGCCGCCTGCGCCGCCACCGGCAGCAAAGAAGCCGAAGCCGTCCGAGTCGAAAGGTCCTGTGCCAGGGAGGTCCATCTCGATGGAATCGGGTCCCGCGGAAACACAGGCCGACATCGAGCGCGGGCGCCCTCCGGAGGACGGCGGGGACGAGGAGGGCGAGCAGCCCGAGATCGCATTGGATGAAGCCGCGCGCCGGCGTGCGCTCGACGAGCGTCAACAACACACGCGGCACCGGTCGCGCCACCGAGGGGTGTCCTAAATGCCACGATCAAAGGCCGCGAAAGCCGCCAAAACCCACGAACCGCTGCGCGAGCGCGGTGCCGCTAGATTGAAACCCGTGGGTATCCGACTGCCGGAGCCGTTGATTGCCGCGGTGCGCGAATTTGCAGCGGCCAGGCGCGTACCGATCAACGCGATTCACGAGGCTGCGCTGCGCGCGTATCTCGCGCCCGGTGCGCAGGATCAGCGTGATGCGATGCTCGCGCGGCAGTTGAGTCGTTTCAATCGCGCGGTGGAGGGAGTGGACTGGAATACGAAGCTCGTCGTGGGGATGATGAGTTATCTCATCGAGCTCAATCTCGGCTACGGACCCGAGGCCATCACCGACGAAGAGCGCGAGAACATCGAAAGCAAAGGTGCGCGGCGATTTGATCGCTTCGAGCAATGGCTCGTGCGTCATCTCGTCGATCCGGACAATCTTCACAACCGCCTGCAAAGCGCGGTCACGCCCAGTGAAAGGGATTTCGCGGAAGACGCGGCGTAAATATTTTCACTTTATTTTCGTCTGGATCTGGCGACAAGTAGGTGCGGCCGCGATTGTTTTTCGCGACGAATGAGGTCACGACGGAGGCTCTATTTCATCTCACGATGTGTGCGAAGTGTGTTGAACGATAGGACTTTTGAGGCCAACTATTTATCGCGAAAGCATGACGACAATTGCGCGTGAGAAGTTTGGTGTCGCAAAACGCAGCCACATTCTTCGCCAGTGATTGCTTTGTATAATTCGCGTGTATATTGTTTTCCAATAGAGTGGTTTTGGCGGTTCGGAGATGGATCTCTCTTAGAAGAAACCATTGACACAACTCCTCACCAGCATCGCGTGACGCTAGATGAAAGCTGTCGCCGCTATCGCCTCCGAGCCTGTGATCGACATCGAATGCAGCGGGCCGCGCAAAGCTTCTGCGCTGAGAGTGATGCGGATGCTGGAAACGGCGATGGGATCCACGGTTGCAGGCCTGCTCAAGAATCCCGATGTCATAGAAATCCGTTGTAACGCGGACGGCAAAATCTACGCCGACTGGTTCGATAAACCCTCCGAGTGGACAGGCGATACGTTGTCGCAGGAGATGGCGACTCAGGTCATTTGTATCGTTGCGGATGCGGTCGATCAGATCATTGGCGCGAGCGCCCGCAGCTACATCCTCGATGCGGAGTTTCCACTCCAGGGCTTTCGCTTCCACGGCGATTTGCCGCCGGTGGTGCCGGCGCCGTGCTTCAACATCCGTAAGCGCCCGCCGCGGATAATCTCGCTCGATGAGTACGTCGCTGCGGGGATCATGACCGATGGGCAGCGGCAGTCCATCGTGCGTGCCGTGCACGCACGCAAGAACATTCTGGTGGTCGGCGGGACAAAATCGGGCAAGACGACGCTGACGAATTCCGTCATCGATGAGATCCGCGACCTGCACCAGCGGGTCGCCACCATTGAGAAAGTGCTCGAGCTGCAGATCCGCGCGAAAGAGTGGCACAGCTACCGCGTCATCGAAGGGGTGCACGATGCGGCGCAGCTCGTGGAAGGGTGCCTGCGCGTCGCGCCCGATCGAATCATCGTCGGAGAGGTGCGCGGCGCCGAGATCAATTCAATGCTGGAGGCTTGGGGCACCGGGCACCCGGGGGGCATTTGTACGCTGCACAGCGATACGGCGACGCCGATTCAGGCGATGCGCCGCGTCGAGACGCTGATTCGAAAGTCCGGCCAGGTTCCGATCCCGGAACTGATCGCCGACACGATCAACCTGATCATCCCGATTCAAGCCGTCGAGTATGAGGAGGGCGGGGCGCGGCGCTATCGCCGGCACATCCCTGAGGTCGTGCGCGTGCTCGGATTTGAAGGCGGGAAGTACCAATTCGAGATCGCCGAATGAGGCGCGATGGCGTTGAAGTGTTCCATCAATCAAAAAGGGGATTAGCCATGGGAAAGAGGATCAGTGTGGTGTGGCAACGGGGGTTTGGCCGGTGTCTCGCGAGGTGCTCAACGCTCCTTGCGCTCTCAATCGGAACCGCGCACGCGGCAGGGGCGGGGATGCCGTGGGAGGCGCCGCTGACCACGCTTCTGAATTCTCTCACCGGTCCCGTGGCCCGGATCGCAGGCGTCGCAGCGGTCGTGATTGCGGGCCTCGGCATCGCATTCTCCGAAGGAGGAAGCGGCATGCGAAAGCTCGTGACCATCTTCTTCGGGCTTTCGATCGCGTTCTCTGCGACGACGTTCTTCCTGCCGTTGTTCGGTTTTGCCGGCGGCGCGGTGTTTTAGGCCGTGGCGCTCATGCGGCCAGAGGGGTTTGAATTGCCGATTCACCAATCGGTGATTAAGCCGCAGCTCATTCTGGGGTTGCCTCGCCAGTTGGCGCTAGTGCTCTACACGCTGGTGCTGGCGTTGTCCTTTCCCTTAAGCAGCTGGTACCCGATCCCTCTCGGTCTCTTTCTGCATCTCATCTTCGCGGCTGCGGCGAAGAAAGACCCTGCGTTTTGGGATGTCTTTCGCCGCTCTTTCCGCTACCACGCGTTTTACCGAGGTTGACGCATGAGCATCGGGCTGACGCTGTTTCTCATCGCCGGCATCCTGATCGCGGCCACGGGTGCCATTTATGGACGCAGGCCTTACGACGTCTTCACCCTTGCCGAGCACAAGAAACAACCGGATCGGTTTAGCGATCACTTGCCCTGGGCACTCCTGGTGGCGCCCGGCGTCGTGTTCAACAAGAACGGGTCGTTTCAAACGACGTTTCGATTTCGGGGCCCAGATCTTGACAGCGCGACCGACTCCGAGCTCGTCATCACGACCTCCCAGATTAACAACGCGCTGATGCGTCTCAAGGGCGGCTGGGCGATCTACGCCGACTCTCACCGGCGTCCCGATACGAGCTACCCGGAAGCGAGTTGGCCCGATCCGCTGACCCATCTGCTGGACGAAGAGCGGCGGGTCTTGGTCGGCGGCGCCAATTATTTCGACAGCACCCGGTACCTCACGCTTATCTATTTGCCGCCAGGCGATGTCAGCAGTCGGGTCGCGCAGTGGTTCTACGAGGGTGGTGAGCAGGTCTCGCACGCCCATAGCGATGAGCTCAAGCATTTCATCAAGACGCGCGATGACATCGTGCAGCTTCTCGACGGCGTCTTGAAGGAGATCCGCCCGCTCTCGGACGATGAGACTTGTACCTACCTGCATGCGTGCGTGTCGCCGCGGTTTCACCCGGTCACGGCGCCCGAGACGCCGATGTTTCTCGATAGTGTGCTCACGGATACGGCGCTTACCGGGGGCTTTGCACCAAAGCTCGGTGACCATCACGTCCAGGTGCTGAGTATCGCGGGCTTCCCGCGCAGTTCCACGCCCGGGATTCTGGATGTGCTCAATCGGCTCGACATCGAGTATCGATGGGTGACCCGATTCATCGTGCTGGATAAGCTCGATGCCGAAAAGCAGCTCAAGGGCTACTGGCAGCGATGGTTGTCGGCGCGGCAGTCCTTCCTCCAGCTCATGCGCGAAGCGATTACCGGCCACGGCTCAGCGATCCAAAACACTGACGCCCTCAACCAGTCCGCGGATGCAGACGCCGCGCTGCAGGAACTGTCCGGAGACCTGGTCTTCTTCGGGTATTACACCCAATGCATCGTGCTGCTGGACAAGGACCTGAAGCGCCTGCAGGTCAAGCAGGGGATTGTTGAGCAGGCCATTCAGGCACGCGGTTTCACGACCATGGATGAGATCGAAAACCGCAACTGCTTCGACGCGTTCCTCGGCAGCATCCCTGGCAATTGCGCGCACAACGTGCGCCACCCGATGCTCAACAGCCTGAACCTGGCGCACCTGTTTCCGCTCTCGGCCGTGTGGGCGGGCGAGCCAACGGAAACGAATCTCTACGACGCGCCGCCGCTCCTGCATACGGTGACCGGGGGCAGCACGCAATTCAAGCTCAATCTTAACTACGGGGACGTCGGCCACACGGTCATCATCGGTCCGACCGGGGCCGGGAAATCCGTGCTACTGGCGGCGATCGCCAGCGCGTTCTCGAAATACCACTCGCCTGCCGGAGACTGGTCCCAGGTCTACATCTTCGACAAGGAGCGCAGCTCCCGGGTGACGACGCTCGGTGTCGGCGGCGACTTCTTCGACCTCGCGGCCGATCAAGGGTCGTTGGCATTTCAGCCGCTGGCGGGAATTGATGAGGAGGGGAATCGGACCTGGGCCCTGGAATGGGTGCTGGCACTCCTCCGACACGAGACGAAGCAGGAAGCCTTTATCACGCCGGAGCGCAAGACCGCCATCTGGCAGGCATTGAGCCGGCTCGCCGCCTCGCCGGCGCGCGAGCGGACGATCACAGGTCTTCGGACCTTGGTCCAGGACAAGGGCCTTAAGGAGGCGCTCGCGGCGTACACGGTTGATGGCCAGTATGGGCAGCTGCTCGACGCGGAGAAGGACACGCTCGGCTATGCCCGTTGGCAAGTGTTCGAGATGCACGAGCTGATGAAGAGCTACCCAAATGCCGTGATGCCCGTGCTCACGTACCTCTTTCATCGGCTCGATCAACGATTCGGGAAGGCGCCGACGCTCCTCATCCTCGACGAAGGCTGGCTCTTCCTCGATGACCCGGTCTTTGCCCCCAAGATTCGCGAATGGTTGAAGACGCTGCGCAAGAAAAAGGTCTACGTCGTGTTTGCGAGCCAGAGCCTCGCGGATCTCACCAAGAGCACGATTCTGGAGACCGTCAAGGAATCCTGCTACACGAAGATCTACCTGCCCAACAAGACGGCGATGGCGAGCGAAGAGAACATGCAGTTCTATCGCAGCTTTGGCTTGAATGAAGCGCAGATCCAGATCATTGCCGCGGCGACCCCGAAGCGCGAGTACTACTACACCTCGCCCCTTGGCAACCGCCTGTTCACGCTCGCCCTCGGAGACATCGGGCTCGCCTATTGCGGCGCCACGAACTCCGACGACCAGCGGATCGCGGATCGCTGGGCAGCGGAGCCGACCGCGCGATTCAACGACCAGTACTTGCGCGCGAAAGGCCTGGATTGGGCAGCGGACGCCTTGGTGTCCACCGTCGACGCGGCGAATCGGAAAACGGCATGAATCTGACTACCCCACGACATAGGAGACCACAGCTATGAAGAAAATGATTGTCAGCGCCGTCGCGGCGCTCGTCGTACTGGTGGGTTCCTCGACTCGACCAGCCCACGCACAGTTTGCAGTCATCGATCCGGCCAACCTGATCGAAAACATCATCAGTGCGTTGCAAAACGTGGCAGCGGTGTCGAATCAGGTCACCCAGCTTTCGCACGAGGTCCAGTCGCTTGCCAACCAGGCCCAGAATCTACAGAACCTCCCGGCCTCGATCAGCGGGCAAGTATTGGGCCAGTATGTGCAGCAGTACGGCCAACTCGTGCAGGCAATCGAGGCCATCCAAGGAATCGCGCGCGACGTCGCGACGCTCACGCAGCAGTACGACGCGACGTTCCCGAACACGCCGCTGGCGGTCGGTCCGCTCAATTATCAGACCGTCATGGGGCAGCTCACCGGGTGGCTTGGACAGACACGCAGCGTCTACCAGGGCGCGTACCAGACTCAGGCGCAAGTCATGCAATCGCTTGGGGCGGATAGCTCGACGATTGAGGCCCTACTCACGCAGTCCGGCGCCTCGCACGGTGCGCTTGACGCGACACAAGCGGGAAACCAGCTCACAGGCCAGGTGGCGTCGCAATTGCTGAAAATGAACCAGCAAATGGCAACAATGAATCAAGCGCAAATGACCTGGCTCGCGCAGCAAACTCAAATGATCGCGGCCGCTCAGAAGCAGACGTCGGATGCGAGGGCGGGGTACACGGCGCCCGGGACTGGCGTTAGTCATCCAACTCTAGACCTGATGCATTGAGGTACGCCATGAAACTCTTAGTTGTAACGGGAATAGCCTTCGCGACGGTGCTCAGCGCTTGCGGGAGCAGCGTTCCGGGGCCTGCACCAAAATCCGAGGGTCCGGCGGTCGGATCTTTGACGCAGGCGCAAATAGAGGATTTTGATTCTCAGTGCTTCACAAAATTCGGTTCCGTGGACGACCCGCGCGTTCCCTATACGCAGAACTATTGTCGCCTCGTTGAGGTGGAGCGAAATCGGCGTTCGATGACGGTGCCTAAGGCGGAGCAGGACACGAATCGCTCACTGCTCAATTTGGGGAAGGGCAAGCCGGCACCTGCGGGAAGCAGTGGGCAGTGATGTACGCCGCAGCGCAGAGAGTTACTCAAGCGTGCCTCGAAACGTGGTGATGTGTAGTAAGTCATGAACGCTGATCCCGGAATCCTGACCAATCTATTGAACGCATTTGTGCTCGTCTTTTCGGCGGGCAGCGGGAACCTCTTGCCGGCGGCGTCCCGGCTTTTCTTCTTGATTGCGGGAATTGAGCTGACGTTGGCGGGGATTTGGTGGGCGCTCAAAGGTGAGAACATTCTCGTTGGGCTTCTGCAGAAGATGCTGCTGATTGGGATGTTCGCGTTCTTCGTGCTGAACTGGACGGTATTTTGGAATGCGGTTCTTAACGGTTTCGTTTGGGCGGGATTTGTGGCGGGCGGTGCGCCGCCGGCGGCCGGGATCGCGTTGATTAAGAATCCGTCCGCAATCATCAGCCAGGCTTTTGTCGTAACGCAGCCCATTGAGACGAAAATCGACAGTCTCAATTGGTACAACGTCGGTTCGCTGTTTATGTACGGCTGGGCCTACATCTTCACGATGCTGGCGTTCTTTTTCCTGGCGATTCAAGTATTCATTACTTACCTCGAATTCCACCTAGTCGCGGCGCTGTCACTCGTGTTGGTGCCTTTTGGAGTGTTCCGGCACACGGCGTTCGTTGCCGAACGCGCACTTGGGGCTGTCGTCAGCTTCGGCGTAAAGCTCATGGTGCTGTCCTTCATCATTGCGGCGGCTGGCCCGGTCTTAAACGCCATTGCTGTTCCCGCTAATCCGAACTACCAAGCGGCATACTCGGTGATGATCGCGGCTTTGGCGATCGCATTCCTGGCATGGCAAGCACCAGCCATCGCGGCCGGAATGATCAGCGGTGGACCTAGCCTTACAGCAGGATCGGCGGCCGGTTTCGGCGGCGCGGCTGCCCTTGGCGCGTTTGGCGCTGCAGCGGCCACGTCGGTGGCGGCTCGAACGGTCGCTTCCGCCGGGGTTGGGGCGACCCGGGCGGCGGCCGGAGCCTTCGGAACAGCACGGACCGCCGGTGCCATCGGAGCCGCCGCCGCTTCCATCACGAGCACGACTGCGATGGGCAGGGCCGCTGGCGCGCTGAGCGGAATGGGGCGTGCCGCAGTCGGCGGGCTCGCGCAGGCAGCTACTCGCCCGATTGCTGCCGCTTCGAGCTCGCTGCGCGAAGCCTATCAACGCGGTCAGGTACGGGCATTCACGTTCACGGGCGGCAAGGCACCCGCGTCCATGACGGCGGCGGCCGATCGTAGCTCCACCGCGCCCCCAGCTGGGACTTCCAATTCGCTTAAGCCGCAGAGCGCCATGCAAGCCGTCCACCTCGCCAAATCGGCAATTCCACCGGAAGGCCACGCGAGCTCAGGCATGCAGGCGCCGATCAAGCACGAATAGGGGTATCGAACCGTGAGTCTAGCGAGCGAACTTTTGACCAAGAGAACGGCGTTCAAACCGAAGACCTACCCGCAGACGTCCTACAACCGCGCTCAGGATGAATGGAATGACAGGACCGGGGCGCTGATCAAGCAGGCGCACAACTGGCGTCTCGCATTTTTCGCGGAATTCCTGATCGTCATCGTTCTCATCGCGGGACTCCTGTATCAGGCCGGCCGCTCGACGATTCAGCCCTACTTGATTGAACACAACGCCGCCACGGGAGAAGCCGTGGGGGTGGGAGCAGTGCCGGCGTGGAGCTACACGCCGCAGATCAATGAGTACCGGCATTTTCTCGGATCGTGGTTACAGATGGTCCGCGGGGTTTCAGTTGACCCGGTGGTCATCAAGCACAATTGGCTCGATGCCTACCGGTTCATGACACAAAGCGCGGCGACGCAGCTTAACGACTGGGCGCAAAAGGACGAACGGCTGACGAAGATCGGCCTGGAGACCGTCAGCATCGAGATCCTGTCAATCAATCCAATCGCGGAGAGCCACAGCTACCAGATTCGTTGGAAGGAAACAGTGCGCACCCGAGAAGGTGCGCTGAAAGAGGAAAGCGCGATGACTGGCGTGTTTCCAGTCAAGGTCGATCCACCCGATCCCCGCGATGAGCGGGGCCTCCAGGTCAATCCTCTAGGCATCAAGATCGACGGCGGCTTTCAGTGGAGCAAGGACATTTAGGGAATAGAGCCAACCGCATTTGGTGACGAGCCGGCGGCACTCTATTGATTTGCAATACATCGAGCGAAGCGAGGACGACATTATGAAATACAGTTCGCGCATAACCGTGATGGCAAGCGCTTTGACAATGAGCGCCGCGGTCGCTGCACAGCAGGCCCCCCAGCTCACGCCACAGCAGGTGGCCGACCAGCTTCGCGCGTACCAGGCAGCGGCGGGCCAGCAAACACCCGCGCCGACGGTTCCGGCGCCCTCCACAGTCACCGGGCAAACCCCTCCCGCGGCCGCAGCACCGATATCTGGCCGCCGGGCCCCGACGTGGCAGGACAAACGGCGCTTGGAGGCCGAGCTTCGGGTGGTGAACAGTTCACTGAAGGTCCGACAGGTGACCGACGCGAACACCCAGCGTGCGAGCGAGGCGATCGCCGCTAGAGGAAAGATGCTCTTTACTTACGCGGACGGGGGCATCTACGAGCTTCAAGCCGCGACCTTTCGGCAGACCGCCATCGAATTGCAGTCCGGGGAGATCCTGACCGGCCGCGACCTGCCGACGGCGGGCGATACCGCCCGCTGGACGCTGGCCATCACGCGCACGGGAACGGCTCCAGCCGAAAGCGTGGTGCTGATCGTCAAGCCGTTGGAGGCGGATTTGGAAACCAACATGACGGTTACTACGAACCGACGCATCTACAACATCGTGCTGAAGTCGACCGAGCATACCTACATGCCGCTCGTGGGCTGGGTCTATCCGCAGGACGAGGCGCGAGCCGCGCAATCCCTGGTGGAGCG
Source organism: Steroidobacterales bacterium (assembly GCA_038226325.1). Classification (GTDB taxonomy): domain Bacteria; phylum Pseudomonadota; class Gammaproteobacteria; order Steroidobacterales; family Steroidobacteraceae; genus Bog-1198. Next base: position 58,053 of record JBBRQO010000028.1, read on the forward strand.
CGTGCGCGACGTGGAGTCGCAGAGCGAGCCCCTGGCCGTCGCGCCCGACAAGCTCAATTTCAATTGCGCCGTCAGCGGCAGCAAGGTCGTGTGGAAGCCCCTTCGGGTCTACGACGATGGCACCCGGACGTATCTGCAAATGAGTCCGGACATGAACAGCTACGAGGCGCCGGCGATGTTTGTCATCGAGAAGAGTCAGCCGCTGCTCGTGAATTATCGCGTGAAGCATTCGGTGTACATCGTGGACCGGCTCTTTGAACAAGGGCAATTGAGGGTCGGGCCGAAGACAGCCGTCGATATCCACTGCGCGCGCCCGCTGGCACGCGCCGGCGAGTAGGGGCCTCGGATGCTTGATCAGAACGTGCCGGAGACGCCCGAAGGGGAGGGTCCAGGGAAGGCCCCACCCGCTGCGGAGGAATTCTACTCACCACCGGAGAAGGCCGCCGCGTTGACCGGGCATTCGCCCGCGCCGAGAGTCAAACGCTTCAGTCGCAAGGCGCTGGCCGCGATGAGCATTCTGGGGACCGGGATTGTCGCAGCCACTTTGTGGGTGGGATTGCAACAACCGAAACTCAAACCGGCGGCGTCTCCCGACACGGTCGCCAAATCTCCTGCGCTGGGAGATGCACCCAATGCACTGCCCTCCAACTACGGCGACGCCGCGGCGGCCCCCAAGCTGGGACCGGCGGGAGCCGGGGACTTCCGATCCGGGGCGGGCCTCGCCGGTGTCGGCAGCAATGGGGCCGGAGGTGGGGGACCGGGCGCCAATCAGCCGCTCACGCCATTGCAACAGTATCTGCAGCAGCGCGAACTCGATCGGATTAAGCGCGAGGACAGCGCGCGCGGCGCCAACGTTGGCTTCGCGGGCGGAGACGGTGGGGGAGGAGGGCCTGCAGGCCCGATCCCGGTCCGAGGCACCGTGGATCCTACGGCAGCACTCTCCGACCGGCTGTTGGATGCCGCCACCCGCTCGATGTCAGGGACAGGGGCTGGGTCGAGTGCGCGCGATGAGGACAACCGCCAGGACGACAAGAACAGCTTCGCGGACAAGGATCGGAACACGGATTTCGATTTGCATCACGGAGTGCAATACCCGCGCTCGCCATACACGCTATTTGCGGGAACCATTGTGCCCTGCATCATGACACAGGGCATCAACAGCGACTTGCCGGGGCAAATCGACTGCATGGTCTCGCAGAACGTCTATGACACGGTGACGGGGAAATTTCTCCTCTTGCCGCAGGGAACGAAGGCGATCGGCACGTACGACAGCCGTGTCGCCTATGGCCAGGAACGGGTGCTGGTCGTGTGGACGCGGCTGCTGCGGCCGGATGGCAGCGCCATTTCATTGGAAGGCATGCCGGGCACAGACCTCTCTGGGTACGCCGGTCTCACCGGCCGCGTGAACAATCACTACGGACGACTCCTGAGCGGCGTGGTGCTGGGCTCGATCATTGGTGCGGGCGCACAAATTGCAGCCGGCGCCAATGCGCAGAACCCTTCGTTCGGCCAGCTCGCCATGCAGGGCGCGGGACAAAATATCAATCAGGCGGGGCAACAAATCACGCGAAAGAACTTGAATATCCAGCCGACGATCGAAGTGAAGCCCGGCGAGCGGCTCAACATCTTCGCGACCAAAGACCTCGTTCTGCCGCCGTATACTAGGTGATTCCGTAATACTTATGATGTTCGTAAGACGGAATGGCTGCCATGACCCCCGCTCACTACTACATCGAGCATGGGATGAGAAATCTTCAGGTGAGCCTGCCGCGCTCCCTGCGGGCGAGTTTGACCCGAAGCGCTCGCGAGCGGGGCGTACCGCTCCGCACGATCTACGAAGAAATCATTACGCAATTCCTCAAGTACCAGCGCCGCCCCACGACGAAAGCACCGCGCAAAGCGTACTTGGCGACGCGACGCATGACGGGCGACAGCGTGCTGCAGATGTGGCTCGCGCCCACGCTCTTCCAGGAGATCGCAGCGCTCGCCAGGCGCGAGGCGGTCACCAAGCGGTCCGTCGCCTACACCGCCCTAAGCCATGCCTACGAGCACATCAAAGAAGGAACTGACCATGCCCAAGCCACCCAAGGCCAAACTACCGCCCATCGCCGTCGAAGATAAGAGCGAAAAGTTCGCACTGGCCCTTCCCGCCGGGCTTCACAAACAACTCGAAGACTTCAGCGAGTTCTTCGTCGCGGAATCCGGTCAAAAACCTTCCTCGCTCAACGCTGTCATTGTCGGAGTGATCACGGGATACATGGACAGTCACCGCGGCTTCCAGAAATGGAGCAAGACGAAAGGTCGCGAGACCGGTAGCGCCGCGTGAACGGACTGCCGCAGGCCGTGCTGTGGCTGCGCGGCCTGCACCGGGGATTCAAGTTTGGAATTCTGATGATCGCCGTGTGGACACTGGTCCTCGGTACCGCACATCCTTTTGTTGTCCTTTTCGTGGCCGGGCCGGCCGCAGCACTGTTCTATGTCTCCACTACGGGACCGCGGGCGAAGGCGCCGGCCCCAGAGGATCACGCCGATGCGAATTCGTAATGCCATTGCGCTCCTCACTTTCGGTTTTACCTTGGTGTCGTGTGTCGCGCCGGCGACGCGCGAGGGTACGCCACTCGCGATCAATCACCACAATTTTGAATACTCCGTGGTCGACCGGGAGGGCGTGCAGCTCGTGCAGGCCTTCGACGACGGCTCGAAGACCTACTTGCAATTTACGCACGCCCCCACCGAACCGGTCGTCGTCGCCAACAGCACGGACAACAAGCCGCTCGCCTATCTCGGCGACGGACCCTATCTGGTCGTCCCGGGTGTTTATGAACGCCTGGCGGTGTCGGTGGGTGCCCATGCGACCGTAGTCACCAACGACTTCGCAATCGCCCAGGCCGCGCGAGCGACCGGACCCTTTCCGGCGGTGGCGTCTGCCATCACATCAGCGCCGGACGACAAGGCGCGGAGCGCGGAATTGGAGAGCCAAATCGGTGCGCTGCAGGCGCGGATCAGCGAGCTCCAATCCGCACTCGCCGAAGCGCACGCGGCCGGTCGAGGGGAGTCGGTGTTTGTCGGCACGGATGGAGTTTCGCCGCGGGTGGTCATTCGCTTCGCGAATCACAGCAGTGTCGTGGACATCGATGACGGCTTACTACAAGCGCTGGGGAGCAGCGCGATGGCCGCCAAGCGTATTTATCTTCACGGCCGGACTGATTCTTTTACGCTGACCGCATCGGCTGCGGAGCTCGCCGTGCGGCGTGCGGTGGCCGTCAAACAGCTCTTGGTCGCCCAGGGTGTCGAACCCGAGCACATTCGCATCTTCTATCGGGGCGCCGGTGGCTTCGCGGCGAATAACGCGACGCGGGAAGGAAAGGCCGCGAATCGGCGCGTCGAGATCCAGATGATCAAGGGCTGAACGTGCGCAGGGCACGCCTTGGTGCTCGGCCCGCCCTTATGGGGCGACATGCATAGTCATTGTCGAGGGCCTCGCGCTCTTGAGAGTCCGGAGAAGACTTAAGGGGAATGGCGCTGAATTAAGCCGCTACACATGACTATGGGCCGCAATTTTCCATCGAGCTTGAGGACGTGGAACTTTCAGCCAAGGGTAAGGTTTGGGTCGACGTTTGCGCGCTCTGGGTTCGATTCTGCCGGGTCGATCGCCGACGCGTATTTGCGAGATCAATCCCAACAGAGCTTCGATAGTGCCCCCTCGACCCACTACACAGTCTTCGCCCGACCCACTGGGTCCAGATCTGCACGGCGTGCTGAGACTGTCAGAAATTTTGTGCTCTGAGCCGGTTCATCAACGATTGACCTCGAACCGATCGCCGAAGACGACGGCGAACTGCGCCTTGGCTGCGCTCCATTCCCGTGGCGGCATCTTCCAATTTTTCGTGATCTCGCGCAATTGCAGCCAGATTAATTTCATTGCCGCCTCGTCAGTGGGAAAGTGACCGCGGATTCGTACCGAGCGGCGCAGTTTCGCGTTGAGACTTTCGATGGCGTTTGTTGTGTAAATCATCTTTCGCACCTCCGGCGGGTAGGCAAAGAAGGGAATCACGTGTGCCCAATTTCTGCGCCACATGGCCGTGATGGCTGCGAATCTCTGGCCCCAGGGGCCGTCTTCAAAGTCCTGCAACGCCGCCGCAGCGCCCTGGGCGTCGGCGGCGCGGTAGATGGTTTTTAGCTCCTGAGCGACCGGTTTGCGGTCCTTCCAGGAACAAAAATCCAGGGAATTTCGAATCAAATGCACAATGCAGGTCTGAATCTGCGTCTCGGGAAATACCGCGTTGATGGACTCCGGAAATCCTTTCAGGCCGTCCACGATCGCGATCAAAATGTCGTTCACGCCCCGGCTCTTGATCTCCGTCATCACCCGCAGCCAGAATTTCGCCCCTTCGGTCTGCTCGATCCAAATCCCCAGCACATCCTTGCGCCCATCCGGGGTGACCCCGATCGCCAGGTACACCGCTTTGTTGCGCACCGTGCCTTCATCACGGGTTTTGACCCGCAGCGCATCGAAGAACACCAGCGCGTACAACGGATCCAACGGCCGGCTCTGCCAGCGACCCACTTCCTCCAGCACCGCATCGGTCACGGTGGAAATCAACTGCGGGGACGCGTCCATGCCATAGATCTCGGTCAAATGCCCCTGAATCTCGCGAACGCTCATGCCGCGCGCGTACATCGAGATGATCTTCGCATCAAAACCGGGAAAGTGGCGCTGGTACTTGGCGACCAGCTGCGGCTCAAAACTACCGCGGCGGTCCCGCGGGATCGCCAGCTCCATCGTCTCGTTCTCCGTCAGCACCGTCTTCTTACTAAAGCCATTGCGCCGATTTGCCGGTCTCTCGCCCTCCAAAACCTCATCCTGCGTCGAATCTGCAAGGTGATGGTCCAGCTCAGCGCTCAGAACTCGCTCTGCCAATGCCTTCTTCAGTTCCCCGATCAGTCCTCCCAAGGAAAAGATCGTCTTCGGATCCTTACCCTTCAGCAACTCATCCAATATCTCGTTCTTGATCGCCATACTCTGTGCCTCCTGATCTAAAGTATGACTCAGAAGCACAAAAAATCAGACACTCCCCGCGCGCTATGGCGGCCGCGGCGTCATGATTTACTGGCATGTCGAGACTCATTCCACCTGCATTTACTCGCAGCTGTGGCGCTGCTCATCCTCCGAAGTGGCCGCCATGATCGAAGGGGTCTTGCGTCATTGCACGGAGATGGATGTCCAGCGTCAATACGTCGATAGCCACGGACAGAGCGAAATTGCCTTCGCTTTCAGTTACCTCTTCGGGTTTG
>JBBRQO010000029.1:0-61640 GCA_038226325.1 Steroidobacterales bacterium
AAGAACTGGATCGTTTGAAGTGTGTCGAGGCCGTGATCGACGGATCGCTGAAGCTCGTTAGAGCCGCAGAACGTTTGGGTCAACGTTCGCATACTTCGATGCGGCACGTGAGCACACAATCAATTACGGAAAGCCGCTCGCGTTCTACAGCGACAAAGACAGCATCTTCCGAGTCAACAGTGCCGCTGCGGTCAAGGGCCCAGGGCACTCGCAGTTCGCTCGGGCCCTGTACGGGCTAAACATCGATGGCATCTGCGCCAACACGCCGGTGGCGAAGCGTCGTGTCGGGCGGGCGCACAAGACGTTGCAGGATCGTCTGGTCAAGGAGCTGCGTTTAGAGCGCATCTCGAGTATCAATGATGCCAACGCCTACATGCCGCGATTCATCGAAGCTTACAACGCGCGATGCGCCAAGGTGGCGCGCGAGAAGCATGATGCCCATCGGCCGCTTAGAGCCGATGAGAACCTTGATTTGGTATTTGCCTGGCGCGAGCTGCGCAAGGTCACCAAGGATTTGACGCTGCATTACGAGCGCAAACTTTACCTGTTGCTCGATACGCCCAACAACCGGCGCCTTGCCGGCAAGTACATCGAGTTCTTCCAGTTCCCCGATGGCCGCATTGAGATCCGGGTAGCAGGACAGTCACTGCCCTACTCCGTCTATAACAAGCTGGGCCACATCGACCCCGTCGCAGTGGTCGACAACAAACGATTCGGACATGCGCTCGAGGTCGTCAAACACGTTCAGGCCAAACGCGACAATCGGGTCGTACTCGTACCGTCAACGGCGCATCGAGGGGATGGCAGCAGGGTGCCTCGGAACCGGATTGTGGGCAGCAAGCGCCAACGCGAACTCTCAGCAGATGATTTGAGCGAAGCGGTGACGATGGTGGAACGAAGAACTTATGACGCCCTACCGGCGTCAGATCGTCTTTCTCAGGCCTTTGGAACAAAATTCATGGAACAGTTGAACGAGGTTCAGGCGGACATTTCAACTTAGCTATAATGTGGACATCTGAACTTAGCTCAGACATCGACGTGAATTCGCCGAAGATAGCGGCCATATGACGCATTTTAGCATCTTCTCGTCTTTTATATTGAAAGTTTCGAGGGTTGTGCAGGCAAGAGCCGCAGCGACGCAGCAGCCGAGCTTCCCTCGTGGATCGGCTTGCCTTCGATAGGGCATTGCTATACTGCTCCTCCATCCGGAGAAGTCAGCTTGTCAGTCTTGAAGCGAAACAATGTGCGCACCCACGGATCGGGCGAGCGAGCGATCATTTTTGCCCATGGGTTTGGCTGCGATCAGAGCATGTGGCGGCATGTCGCGCCGGCATTCGAAAAGGACTTCTTGACGGTACTCTTCGATAACATGGGCGCGGGCAGCTCCGACCTGACCGCATTCTCAGAATCCAAGTACGGCCACCTGTCTGGGTACGCTACTGACGTGGTGGAAATCACCCGAGCACTCCATCTTGGGGACGCCATCTTTGTCGGGCACTCGGTGAGCGCCATGATCGGCGCGCTCGCCTCAATTGAGGCTCCCGAATTGTTCGAATCGCTCGTGATGGTCGGCCCTTCGCCGCGCTACATCAATGACGAAGGTTACGTCGGCGGCTTCGAGGCTAATCAAATCGAGGAAATGCTGGAATTTCTTGATATCAACCATTTGGGCTGGTCGGCGGCCATGGCACCGGCGATCATGGGGAATGCGGACAGGCCTGCGCTTGGGGAAGAACTTACCAACAGTTTCTGCCGCGCCGATCCGAAAATCGCCAAGCACTTCGCACGCACGACCTTCACGTCGGACAACCGAGAAGACCTCAAGCGAGTTTCTGCTCGCTCGCTGATTCTTCAATGTAGTGATGACATCATTGCCCCTGAGGTGGTCGGAGAATATGTGCATCGGGCGATTCCAAATAGTCAACTGGTGAAGCTGCAAGCGACCGGGCATTGCCCGAACTTAAGTGCTCCGGAAGAAGTTATCGCCGCGATTCGGGCCTTTGTCTAACCCGGACTCAACACCGGTCCCGCTGCTCGCCGAGACTGAAGACTTTGAGGACTTATACGAGCACGCTCCTTGCGGTTATGTGTCGATCGCACCCGATGGCAAGATTGTAAAAGCTAATCTAACGCTCGGCGAATGGATAGGTCACGATAAGAAAAGCCTGCTCAGCATTCGATTTCGTGATTTGTTGACCGTGCCGAGTCGCATGTATTACGAAACCAACGTGATGCCGCTGGTGCGCCTGCAGGGATTCGTCAACGAGGTGGCGCTCGATATAGAAAGGACTGACGGTGAGCGACTGCCTATTCTCGCTAATGTCTCGGAACGGAGAGATGCTAGCGGAAAGGCATTAGTGTTGCGCATGACGATCTTCAACGCGTCTGATCGGCGCCGCTACGAGAAGGAATTGCTAGCGGCACGTACGGCGGCCGATTCAGCCAACCAATCTTTGCAGGCGCTGAATGCCTCGCTTGAGCAACGCATCGCCGAGGGGGTTGCTCTGCGGATGCAGCTCGAGGACTCCCTGCGACAGAGCCAAAAGATGGAAGCGGTGGGGCAACTCACCGGCGGCATCGCGCATGATTTCAACAATCTTCTCGCCGGCATTGGCGGCAGCATTGAACTGCTAGAAATTCGTTTAAAGCAGGGTCGCACCGACGCGCTGCAACGGTACATAGACGCCGCTGGCGGCGCTGTGACCCGCGCGGCGGCGTTGACGCATCGCCTGCTCGCATTTTCTCGGCAGCAAACTCTTCAGCCCAAGGCCACCAATATCAACCGACTGGTGATTGACATGGAAGAGCTGATCCGCCGTACGGTAGGGCCAGGCGTGGCCCTGCAGGTCGTAGGAGCCGGCGGTCTCTGGGCTTCAGTCATCGATCCAAATCAGCTTGAGAATGCACTGCTTAATCTCTGCATCAACGCACGGGATGCGATGCCCACCGGCGGGCGCTTGACTATTGAAACTGCGAATAAGTGGTTGGATGACCGTACGGCCAAAGAGCGCGATTTGCCGCCCGGGCAATACGTTACTGTCAGCGTCACCGACACGGGAACAGGCATGTCACCGGAAGTCATAGCGCACGCGTTCGAGCCTTTTTTCACCACGAAGGATGTCGGTAAAGGCACCGGTTTGGGACTTTCCATGGTGTTTGGTTTCGCGCGCCAGTCCGGTGGCCAGGTGCGCATTTACTCGGAAGTCGGTCGCGGCACCACCATGACAATCTACTTGCCACGCCATCATGGCGAGTCCGAAGTCGAGGACACCGGAGCGTTCCTGCTCAAGGCGCGTGAAGCCGATGAGGAGACCGTACTGGTTGTGGATGACGAGCCCACTGTCAGGCTGCTCGTCACGGAAGTCCTTGAGGATCGTGGTTATCACGTGATCGAGGCGACGGACGGACCTACCGCAGTCAAAATTCTCCAATCCACTGTGGAGGTTGACTTGCTCATTACTGATGTTGGTCTTCCCGGGGGCCTGACGGGACGACAAGTCGCCGAAGCAGCGCGTGCAGGCCGCCCGAATCTTAAAATCCTCTTTATTACAGGCTACGCCGAGAACGCGGTTATTGGCAGCGATCTCATCGACGCAGCGACTCCCATGCTTACCAAACCGTTTTCAATCCAGAGCCTGGTTGAAAAAATAAGTCACCTACTCCCTTAAAGCTCAGCTCGATAGCAGAGGGTCCAGGTTGCAGCCCTTGTAGAAATGCTCATCTCGCAGCCGCCCACCCAAAGCCGCAGATATTCTCGCGATAAAGGCACCGATCAACTGATTGGCGGCGTTGCCATTGCCATTACTGCGGCACACGAGCTAGTGCATAAATCCGCTTCAATCTACAAAGCATTTGGCCGCCTGGGTCTCGCGAACGTCGGTTACCTACACTTCGAGATAACGAGATAAACCACATCCGCGGTCATCACGCTGCTAAATCGGGACCACTCTACGCCGTGCGATTCCAGGCGGGTCCACAGGGAAACTCAAATTCTCGCATCGACGAGGACCGTATTTCCGCGGAGAAGCCGGGCGCTTCGGGGGCTCTGTAGTGAACCTTTACCGGATCTAAGAAGTGCTCACGTAAGTGATCGACGTACTCGATGGCGCGGTCTTCCATAGAACCGCTAATCGACGCAAAGTCGGCCATGGCAAGATGCTGTACGAGCTCACACAGGCCAACGCCACCAGCATGGGGAAAGACGCGCACCCCGAATTTGTGCGCCATAAGCAATATCGCGAGATTCTCATTGACGCCGCCAACCCGCACCGCATCGATTTGAATCAAATCCACGTCCTCCCGGGTGCGAGGCCACGATGCGCCGCAATTGCAGCGATCTTGAGCAGCTCAACATACCGCAACGCGTTTTGACGGGCGTGCAGTGCGCAAGGACATTTTAGCGATGGCGATGGCGAAGTCGGAGCGGTTCGACATCTATTGGAAAGTGATGATCGTTCACACGACCGATGCGGTGCTCAAGGTTCACACGCTTGATGCGCGGACTGCACTTGTGAACACAATCGGATTTGCGGCTGCCATGGCTATTCCGGCGTATCAGCAAATCTCAAACGCCTGCAAGGGAGACCAATTAAAGGATCCAGATGTTGTTCAAACCTGCCAACGAGTTGCATCCGTCATGCGCCAGGGAGATACGTACATCACCGAAATGATAGGCGTGGCCATTGCCAAGCGAGTATGTGAGGTCCCCCGCGCCCCGCGCCGGACCATCCACGTTGTACGTACTTTATTCTCCCGTTCGTCAAGTCACCCCTCTATTGCCGTCCGGTCGAAGCCTTGAGGTTAAAGAACGCACCAGTAGGAAACGCCTCACATAATTATGGGGCAGACAATAATTGTGTTTCTGAAGTCCGACGCTCAAACTCGCCGTCGAATTAGACTTACTTTTCGGTGCTGGTGAAGAATTATAATGCGGCATGAACTCGATTTAGGCATTTGCCCCAGCCCAGCCTTCTGAAACGGTAACGCCCTATCACAGGAGAATCCGATGATACGTCGAGCATTATTGTTGTTAACTGTTGCAGCCGTTTATATCCTCGTTAAACGAAGCGTAGAAGCCCCAGCGACTCGCGCTCCCGATCAACAGGCAAACGCTGACTGGGCGAACGAAGGGGGCGCGAACGCGGCCCCGAATGTGTAATGTCGATATTGTCAACGCCCGGCCAAAGCTCGCTCAAGGCGGTTGAAAATTGCACCATTTGATGAGAACACGAACCTCAGTGCGCCTTAGTTCTCCTTTTTTTGGTTCTGCCTAGGAAATTGTTTAAGTTAAACACGACGGCCTGACTCAGCGGCGGCGATCGCGAAGGAGATCGCCAGGTGCGTCTTGCCGACACCGGGATACCCAAGAAGAACACGTTCTCGCGCCGCTTTAAGAAGCCGAGCTCGTGCAAAACGCTCAAGCTGTGGGCGTTGGATCGAGGATTGGAAGGCGAAGCCGAACTGGTCAATGATTTTGATCGCCGGCAGCCGCGAGGATCGCATCGCTGTCTGCAGGCGCCGGTTGTTCCTGAGCGAGATCTGCGCACCGAGAGGGCGCTCGAGCGCTTCGCCGGAGGTATCAGATCAGCGATCAATCTCGGCGAGGTTGTCATCGACGGCTTTCAATGCACCGGGAAGCTTCAGATCGGCCAGCATCTCGCGGATGTGGTCTCGTCTAACGGCGCTCATCGTACAGCCTGCGTATACGCGCTCAGCGGCCGGCGCTGCACTTCGATCTGGTAGCTCGGCTTCTTGGCAATTGCTGTTGTCACACCGTGCAGCGGAGGATATGGCGCTGCGGCAGAGGTTTTAAGCACGTACTTCCTTCGTGTCGATCGATGGACACTCGATGTGAATGAGCGACGTAGGGTTGGTCCAATCGACCAGTCCAACGATTCACGCTGCGCGCCACGACATTGAACAACGACCGGCGTGTCACATTCCAGCGCTGGCACCCAGAGTTTACCCCGTCCTCAGCCCCCCTTTTGCATAGTCCCGTATAACTGGGCGGTCTACGTCGACGCCATGCGTCGGTACTTTGCCGCACGCGCCGCATCGCCCATCAATTGATACAGTCGAACAGCCCGCCCGAGGGCGTCCGCTCCATACAAGCTGCCGGGATTCCATTTTTTCATCAGCACTGGCATGCTCTGTGTGATGAGCGCATCGGCTTCGGCAAAGCGCCGCAGGCCTGTCAAGCATTCGGCCTGGACGTTGTCGAGCAGGGCGCTGCGCCACGGATCATCGGGATAGCGTTCGGCCATCATCGGGCGGGCCGTTTCGATCCTTGCCAATCCGTCCTCGAATCGGTTGGTGCGGCATTCCAGATCGGCCAGATCCACGAGAATCGGCGCGTGCATGCGATTCTTATTGGAGATGGCCGCCTGCAATCCCTTGCCGAACGCTGCTTCGGCGCCGTCATACTCGCGCGTCCCCATGCGCGCAAGCCCGAGATTTGTAAAGGCAAAAATCAGATCGCGCTGCGTTTCGTCTTGTTGGGTCAGTTGGATTCTCACCGCCTCCTCGAGCATCGGAAGCGCGCGCGCGAATTCGCGACGCTCGACGTACAACAGAGCGAGGTTGTTCATGTCGACCGCCACGTCCGGATGCTCCTTGCCCAATAGGCGTTGGTCGACCTCGAGCGCGTGCCGATAAAATCCCTCGGCGCGAACGCTCTCGCCGCGAAGATAGGCAACGGCACCCAGATTGTTGAGTGTCTCTGAAACCATGGGATGTATTTCGCCGGATAATTTGATCCGCGCTTGCAACGTTTGCTCGTATAGGCGCTCGCTCGCCGCTAAATCATTCGTCTCCACGCGCGCGGTCGCAAGCTGTTCGAGAACTCGCACTTTGAGTTCGTTGGGCGGCTGATCCTTTTGCAGCGCCAAAGCGCGATTGAAGTAGTCGGCCGCCTGCGCGGGTTTTTCTTGGTAACCGGCGACTTCACCGCGCCCGATCAATATTCTGGTCTCGAGCGACCTATCGGGCGGTTCGAGCAAATCCGCGAGTTGTTGCGCTTGAGCGTAAAGCGCGTCTGCCCGTTCCTGGTGGCCACGCAACGCCTCCAAATTAGCTAACAATGCGGTTGCACGGCCGCGCGCGACCGTCTCCTGACCCTCGGTTGAATGGGCGGTCTCCAGCAATTGAAGTGCCGGTTTGTATAGCCCTAATCCCGTATAGACTTCCCCCAGTGTGGCCGACAATTCGGCGCGAACCATGGGTTCATCGCGCAGCGATTGCTCAATCTGCTGCGCGCCGCGGTCCAAGATAGAGCGTGCGGTGACAGTATTGCCGCGCGCTTCGCTTGGATTGGAAACTTGGAACAGAGAGATCAAAAAATCCGCGGTGCGCTCGACCGTCATTGATTTTTGAACTGCTATCTGGCGCTGGCGAATCGCTTCCCCGCGGGCAACCCAAGCGGCCACGGCCAACGCCGCGAATACCACACAGCCCACCGTTGCAGCCGATCCCACCGCCGCGAGCCGCCGCCGATGCCGCGCATGATCCCGGTGACGCAATTCATCGAAGCTGACACCGAGCAGCGCCGCAATAATCTTCAATCTGGCGCTGCCGCGGGAATCGCCTCCGGGGCGCAGATCGGCCGCTAGCGGTTCGGCGCCCGACTCCGCGCTGATCTGGCCTTCAACTGCGGTGCCGAGCAACGCGGGCGGAAAGCATTCGAGCGCGGGCGCGAAACCTCGTCGCACGGCGAGCGGCTCGCCGCCAACAATCAAGCACAGGATTCGCTCGGCCTTGCCTTGCTCTCTAAAGACTTTGACTTCTTCGTTGACCCAGCGCGAGGCGGCGGCAGCCGGCGAGCACACGACGATCAAGAAATCGCTTTCGTCGAGCGCAGTGCGCAAGGATTCCGCCAGATTGGCCGAACTCGATAGTTCCTCGCGATCCAGGAATACCGGCTTGAGACGCGCCGGCTTCTCGAGGCCCACCTTGGCGAGCATTTTGCGGGGGACGCGATAGGTTTCGATGGCGCGATGCAGCCACCGGGCCGCCGGCCGGTCCACAGTTGTATAACTGATATATGCTACATAATGTCGGGCTTGCATAGATTCCAGGAGTAAATTCGTCTCGCATCTTTCTGCGACACGACATAAGATGCATAAAACGCTGCGGAAATCAAATGCACGCTGAAGGGGAAATAACATGCGAGTACACGCTTTTGCTGCACTAACGGTGACCCTGTGCCTGGCCTTGGCGGGTGCACCGGCCGTCGCGCACCATGTCAGTGTGGATTTTGGGCCGAATTTCGGCACCGCCGACGCCGATGGCGACGATTTCGGCTCCGACACCACCTGTGCCCCCGGGCCCATCGCACCACCCGAATCGTGTGCCATGACTCTGCTCGCCGATGCCTCGAGCATCGAGATACCGTTGGGCTTTTCGATCGATTTCGGGACCGGAGCGGTCAGCAGTTTATGGACCAACGAAAATGGCATCGTTACGTTTACCGGGCCGATCACGACCTCATCATTTTCGAGCTTGACCGCGGTCGGTCAACCCGTCATTGCGCCATTCTTCGCGGATCTGACTTCCGTTGCATTCGTCGGCACGGTATTCACAATGAACGGGCAGAATTTTGGCCAACTCATGTATCAGCGGGGCTCCGCGTCAGCGTTGCCCGGCGCCGACGGATTTTTCGATCTGGCGGACGAAGTGCCTGCGTTTGCCATGATGTGGTATGGACCCACCGATGCAAGCGCCACTCGGAAATTCGTGCAAGTCATTATTTATTCGCATGCGGCGTCTGCCGCCACCGATTTTGATATCCGCTTCCGGTACGGGCTCGCGGACGGTGATCAATACAACGCCGGAATCGGCACAAGCGGCATCGCAGGCTTGCTGCTCGGCACCAATACGCTGAATATCAGCGGCCCTCTCTCGGCGACCACGGATTATTTTTATAGCTTCCGCGGCGGGAAACTGGTCGGCACCACCCTACCGCCGCCGCTCACTGTGACCTGCCCCACGGCCACCGCTCAAGTGGGGGTTGCTTACAGCTCGGCAGTGGCCGCCGCGGGCGGGGTTTCGCCCTACACGTACTCGATCCTGGGCAGCCCGCCGGCCGGGCTCACACTGAATAGCGGAACCGGTGCACTTACGGGGGCCCCGAGCTTGGCCGGACCCGTCAGCTTTACCGCGCAAGTCGTAGACTCATCCGGTCTTGCTGCTGGCACAGTCACCAGCGCCTGCACGATCGCGGTGAGCCCTGCCGCCTTGAAATTGAGTGTGACGCCCGCGAGCGTTGCGTTCGGCACCGTCGAGCGTTACAGCCTTGAGTTCAAGGCCGTGACGCTTAAGAATACCGGCACGAGTCTGGTATCGCTCGCGCGGCCGTCGATCACTCCACGCGCGGGCGCCGGCCGCTACTCGTTCGCAGAGCTCAGCCTTTGCGGCCGTTCGCTCGCGGTTGGGAAGAGTTGTCAGGTCTACGTGGTGCTGTTCGGGGATGTCGTAGGGACGCCGTCCGCGACGCTCAACATTCCGAATAATGCGGTGGGAAGCCCACAGGCGGTTCCCCTGAGCGCCACCGTGACTCGCTGACGGGAGGCTCACGTCGGACAGTGACTCGACCCGAGCAGCCGCTCGGCGTAGAGCGGCTGTCTCACCGTTCGTGGGAAGCCTTACGCATTCTGCTCTTTAAGAGTACGCTGACATCAGCGCATGGAGCGTCTATTCGTTATTCCCTGACGGCCAAAGCTTAGAGATGGACTCTCAGGATGGGTGCGCTCGATTCCGCCGACCAATACAAGATCCCGTTCATGATAGGCGTCGTCGGCCATCGCGACGTGACGGCTGATGAAGTGCCGCAAATTCGTGCCGCGATAACCCAATTGCTACGACCGCTTCGCGACAATAATCCCGACGTGCCGCAGCGCTTGCTCTGCTCGATGGCAGCCGGCGCACTTGCTCGTAGCGTAAGCCGCCGCCGATCTGGGAATCTCCTCGCTCGAAGCCCTTGTGGGCGATTGCTTTCATGTGAGTATCCACGGCTGAGCTCCATTAGTTGAGTTGGATAGGTTTTGTCGGAATCGACGGGTATGGACTTGCGACCGCATATTCTCACGCTCTCCTTACCTCAAGACGAACAAGAATGACGCAGCGGAGGCCGAAGCGATCTGAGATGCATTCGGCCGGCCGAACATGCGGTTTGTTCCGATCAAGACTTCAGAACAACAAGCACACCTCGGATTGCGCCGCGCCCGCAAAGGATTTGCTGTCGAACGCACCGCGCAAGCGAACCATTTTGGCGCCTTATTGGCCAAATTTTGGCTCGTCGTATCGCCGACGCACACCGCGGGCTCATTTTGCGCCGCGTGTTTACTTTCCCGACCGAGCAGGCTCAGCTCCTGCCGTCCCTTCCGGCAGCAAATTCACGCACATTCGGGCGATAACTGTCTTCACAAAGCACCGCAAATGATACTTTCGCAACGAATCAACTGCCATTGTATTCAGCAGGTTGCAAGTCTACTCTACGATTTCTCCGAGCATTTTGCAGGCACAGATATAAATCCTGTAAACTTAACCACCACTCTTCGACTCGACTCACTGAAATTATTCAGCCCGAAAGTCAATTTCGCGCGATTTAGATGCTTCGTGAATGTTCTTCCAATCCGCGAGAAACTTCACACACGGCCGTGTCTCATCCATATTGAAAATTCTCGTAAATTCAGGTAATTCTACGCGCTGCAGCGTTTACGCCAAGCACTGCAATGCTTGCTGCGCGTGGTACAAACTCACCGCTAATCGAATGTTATGAGGGATACGATAGGACCCTTGCTGACGTCGACCGTGAATGACTCACTGATCGCGGCCCGGCGTGCGGGTAAGACCATCTTCGACTGTTCTCTTGATCTCGGCCGTTCTACAACACGAGTTCTGCTGCACTCCGCAGAGTGGACCTTTAATGGTCAACAATATCCTTTTCTCGATGTGTGTAAACAGAGAACCATTTATTACTGGATGGCCGCCCGCTTCGAGCCGATTGCGCGGTTCGCTAATTCGTTGATTAAATTGATCCCTACCCAATGGGGGGTACCGACCTTCGAAATCGACGGCATCAAAATGCTCGCGAGTGCGCGGATCTCGCCCTGGGTAGATGCAGAACGCAAAGTCGGATTAATACAACCGCGCGGCAAGATAATTTTGGACACCTGCGGCGGCCTTGGCTATTTTGCCGCGTGCTGCCTGAACGGCCACAGCGCACACGTGCATTCGTACGAAAAGAATCGAGACGTGCTTTGGCTGCGAAGTCTCAATCCCTGGTCCCCCGATAGTCTAGAGAGTCGCATCCCCACCCCTGCGATGACGCTGACAAATGGAGACATAACTGAGCAGATAAGTGGACATGCGAACAACTCAGTTGATGCGATACTGCATGATCCACCTCGCTTCAGTATCGCCGGGGAACTCTATTCCCAAGTGTTTTACAAGCAACTCGCCAGGGTGCTTAAACGCAAGTGCCAACTTTTCCATTGTACCGGATTGCCGAACAAGCTCTCGGGCAGACGCGATTTGCCGAACGAGGTCGCGACACAACTGCGCCGCGCGGGGTTTGAGGCTGAATTATGCGCTGACGGCGTATTGGCTGTGAAAACACGAAAGGATCAATGCATCACCTGAAGATTAGTCAAAGCGCAAAGCTCAAAGCGTTGCCTGAGCGCTGCGAGTCGTTATGCAGACTGCCCGCCTCCACATAACCGCTCAAGTCGATCGCCCACGCGAATCTGTTGAGCATGGTCATCGGGCGTTCTAGTGGCGCTGTGTATCGATTTAACTCCTTCAAGAACGCCGCCTTCACGCTTGCTGGGGTCGGGCTGGCCCGTCGCGTTCGCAAGCGGCAGATCCTTTGGCCCTGGCCGGCCGCTCGCTCGAGCCAGGCAAATTGGCTGGCAACGAGCTTTCGCGCAGAGATGATTTCTTTTCAAAAAACTTCAAGTGCTCAAAATATCCCTGGATGCACGAGACGCGTCGCGCCGATATTAAGAACCAATCGCGGCGTTACTGGTCTGCCCAGTTGTCGCCAATCCCATCGCGAGTCGACGCAAATTCTGGACCGAACCTAACACATTGATTGTCCGAGCACCGAGTTGTCGATAGACTTGGGCACTCTCGTTTCGGCACGCGCCCCATTATGCGAACCGCCCTGACAATTGTTTTCGTGGTGCTCCTTGGAGGGTGCGCCGTCCACGAACCTGCAAACCACGCCAATTACGACATCGAGCCGGGCAACCTGCCGCCGACGAACCTTGCGCTCAAAATACCGGGTCTAACGCCTTGCAGTGACAATCCAAATCACAGCATTCATGTGAGTGTGAGCGAGCCGGTTAATGTTTTGGTACATGGCTGTTTCGGCTCTTCGGGCCAGTTTCGTGGCTTGGCCCAGGTATTGGCGTTCCATGGCCAGCAGACCGTCTGCTTCGCCTACGACGACCGTGCCAAGCTTACAAAGAGCGCTACAGAGTTACGCCGCGCGATCGATCTGCTGGCAGAACAGACCCGGGCGCCCCAGATCACCATTATCGGCCACAGTCAGGGTGCGCTGATTGCCCACAAGTCACTTACCGATCTGCCCGTCAGATCGACCGGCCGCCGCGCCGATTTGCGCCTTGTGACCATATCAGGCCCTTTTAACGGTATCGCTGTGGCGCAAACCTGCGGTAGAACCTGGCTTTACCCACTCACATTAGGCCTCTTGCCGCTGAGCTGCTATGCCGTGACGGGCGCCAAATGGGCAGATATCACTTATTCATCACACTTCATTCGCGAGCCTGGCCAACTGATTCCGCAAGTCAGCAAGTTTCTCAAAATCGATACCGACGAACGCGGCATTTGCCGGCGCGAAAAACGCGGGCGCTGTGTACAGGAGGACGATGTGTTTTCACTTGCCGAACAGCGCAATACGCTCGTTGAGGCAGATAGACGCGCACTTCGAGTGGAGGTGCGAGCCGGGCACGTTGAGATCGTAGGCGACACGCGCTCGGCGCCGACCAAGCTAATCGCGATCCTGCAGGAGCAGGGCGTGATCCTCCCCACTGCGCCGGACCGCTTCTCCGCGTTCAATCAAGTTCAAGCGCTAATCTATCAGCATGACGAACACTCGAACAGTAAGCCTTAGCGCGCGCGCTGCAATCTTTACCGCTGATCGAAGTTTTCGACATTTCGAAGTGTGCACATATATAACCATTGCCGTAATGAGGGGCCGTTTCGTAGTCGGGTGATCAGGTCGGAGACATCGAGTCTTCGTCGGTAAGAGCGTGCAAAGTTCGAACGAAGAACGTTGGAGCGTCGGCGACCTAAATCAGATCAAGTCGTCAAGAGACACTGTCCATGAAGGTGCGGCGGCACGAAGCTTGGCATCTTCGGTGACGAGCTTTGACCTCATCTGTTTCGCAGTCGCAATAAACCGACCGTCGTAGGCGGAGATCCCAAATTCGGTGGCTGTTTCAAATGCCTGTGGGTGCTGTACGTTGGAGAGCGTTGGAAGAATAGCCTGCGCTTCGGCGAGCAGTTGCGAACCCTTTTTGTGGGTCAGGGCCTTTGTCCTCACGTACGTGGTAAGTACGTTTGTGAACTCAACTAGGATAAACGCTTCGCTTCGCCAATCAGGATCGCGTGCATACAAGGCTTGCGCGGCAAGAGTACGATCGCCTTCGATCAGCAAGTAAACCACGATATTGGTGTCAACAAGGACCACGCTACTCGCGTCCGGCGCCGATTGCTGCCTCGATGTCGTCAATTGAGAGGCGGCGACCCGTCTTGAGTCGCACAGGTTTTGGTGCTCGAGGCGGCCCGTTGGATTTCACGGCCGCCATGCCTAGTTCCAATAACTGTGAAATGGCGTCCTTCAGTTTTTGGTTTTGATGAATGGCACGCAGTTTGACGCGCTTCATCAGGGCTTCGGGTAGCTCGAGAGTGGTTTTCATTTACCCATATTCCCATAAAACCAGTTTTCTGTCGAGTGATGGCGCCTACGGGCCAGTGGCATGAATACCTCGCTTCGAGACAAGGGAAGGTGGTCAATGGCTGCCCTACTGTACCTATGGGCGAGTTTGCGCCGCCGTTAGCTCCTGAACCGCCCGGAGCGCCATATCGATCGCAGCATCCGTATATGCAGACGCAGCCGAATCTGAGTTCGCGATCGTAATCGGGCCATAGGGACGCCGACCAATCTCGTGCGGTGCTGCGCCCTTGGGCCAAACCGGGTCGTACAGCGTGTCGTACTCATAGGCATAGCCGTGGGCCCACCTGTTCACAGTGATGCCCGCGATATCGCGACCGTGCTCGAAGCCCGCGCTGCCCAGCATGCGCTGCAATTGGTCACGTATTTTCCCTTCGATCGAATCGAAGGATGTGGCGAGCAGCTCAGTGCGCCCGGCACGATGCTGGTCGCGCCGCGGCAGCCCTGGCGCGCAAGGCGCGCGCAACATGAAGAGCACCATTGGGTCTTCCGGCCGACGCGCCGCACGATAGCCGTTCGCATTCACGGGGAACGCGAGCGCGGTGTATGAGTGATAGCTTCCCGGCGACACAATGTGGCGCACGCCGAGCTGCGCGAATGCGCGCCAGTTTTTTAGCGCCACATGAGTATAGAGAAACGGCGCCTTCGCCC
Organism: Steroidobacterales bacterium; assembly: GCA_038226325.1. Taxonomy (GTDB): domain Bacteria; phylum Pseudomonadota; class Gammaproteobacteria; order Steroidobacterales; family Steroidobacteraceae; genus Bog-1198. The sequence continues at coordinate 14,627 of JBBRQO010000029.1, forward strand.
CGTAGTGCAATGCTTTTTTCTGCTCTTCCGGTATCCCGCGACACAGGTACGGTATCATTCCGTTGTAGCACGCGAGTACGCAGTGCCTGGCGCGAACACGTTCGATTCCATCATGCGTCGCATAGTCTATTGTTACGCCTTCACCGGATCCGCTGCCTACGCGCTCCACCCCCACGACTGTGCTGCGGAGCCGAAGCCGTGCGGGGGCACCGGCAACATCGAGAAGTTCGTAGCGCACTCGTGCTTTGACTATCTCGTCCGCAGAGCCCACCGGGACGGCCGCCGGCATCAGGGATCGCACGAGAAGCCGGGCAATCGAGGAGTTCCCGTCGGGGAACATATAGGTGTAAGGCTCCTTTTCGACCGGCTCTAGCCCGAGGCCGTCGAAGCCGGGGTATTTGAAAGCATCATAGTCGTCTGGATTCTCGTAACAGGTCAGCGCCGCGACCGCATCTATCCCAACGCCAAAAAGATCGTGAGGATACGTGCGCAGAAACGCAAGGCTCGCTTCGTCGACGTCACAGTGTTGCACTAGATACTGGGCATAACTGATGGACTGTAGGACCTTGCGCTTCTGCGCTGGAGTCAGGTGCGCGAGGTAGTCCTTCCGTGCCGTGTACAGCCGCAGGATGTCGGCGCGGGCGCGCTCCGACAGGGGCGCAGCCCTCAGAAAGTCAGGCCAGTCGCGCGACCCCATGCCAGTGACCAGCCGGTCTACTCCGAAGCTCTCCCTATCAAAGAAACATCCAGTGCCTAAGCCCTGGTACGCCTTTCGGTCGTACCGCCGCGCCAGCCGCCGAATGTCGACGCCCAGTTCGCGCAGGAGCGACATCGCGGCGGGTCGGTAAGCTCCCGGATTGTCGATGGCCTGCGTGCCCCCATAGCTCAGGAGTGTGTCGCCATCGACTTCAAACTCGTTCCGGCGGGCGTGCCCCCCGAAGTCGTCATGGTTATCGAGTACCAGTATGCGCGCGTCGTGGCCGAAGCGCTGGCGGTAGAAGTAAGCGGCTGACAGGCCGCTGATTCCGGCTCCGGCGACGACGAGGTCATACTCCTCCCCCGTCTCGCGTCGTGCGAGCGAGCCCAGGTCCAGCTGCCCGTCCCGAAGCAAATGCGGATACACTTGGCTGCCCTCGTTATTGCCGCGCAGACCTTGCAGTCCGGGCGGATAGGAAGAGTCCGCCGCAGGGCCACCGTGCACAGCAAGTCCCGTTCGTTCTCGCGTGGCCAGCGCCCCGTCCGCAAACAACGTACCGCCTAGCGCGAGCCCCGCGCCACGGACGAAGTCCCGCCGGCTAATCTTCGGCCAAGAGTGGCGGCCGCTTTGGCCGTCACTCATGACGACTCAGGAATGGTTTGATGCGCGAAATTGCATGTTGTTGGATAGTCATTCTCGGAGTCTATCCTGCGTTTTTGGTCGACGAAAGACCGCGTGAAATTTAACTACGTCTCAAATCTCCAGCGCGGCGTGTCCACCTCCGTGATCGAGCAATACAGCGCGGAGGTGTTACCGCCACTTTCAGATTCACCAGCGTCGAAACGAAGTTCGAGGTGCGTCTACTGTACGGCGACCGCCCGGCTGCAGCGATCTGGGTGCGGGACGAAAGCAGTGAATTCAGGGACCAGCGTGCGGGCAGGCAGAAAGACGACGCTTGCCTGCAATGTTCCTTGCCAACGTGGAGCCTTGCACCTACATTTTCACTCATAATTGGATGCCGTTTGTACATAAACAGTTTTACGGGAGACGGAGGATGACTCAGCGCTTGCGACATGCTGGGAATGGATGGCTTGTTTCGCACAGCCAGGCTGCTGTGTATGGGTACGCTGTGATCGCGTTCTGGAGTTATACGACGCTGACGCGTGTGCTGGTGCGCGCGTTGTGGTACCAGGCCGTGCCCTCGGCCAACATGACTTCCCCCGGTGTGTTCGCGATGGTGCATGTCATATTCGCCCCCGCGCTTTTAATCGCGCACAGCGCGGCATATAAAATTGGCTTTCCTGACACACATCGGGTTTCCGCCGCGGCAAGGCACCTCGTGATTGTCTTATTTGTCCTCCTCACGGCCAAGCTGTCGTTCTTGGCCATCTCCGTCTACGTGATGCTCGGTTCTCCAGCATCCGAAATTTGGGAAGAACTTCGAGGGTGGTTGACAGATCCGAAGGCCGGCCTGGGATCAGGCATCGAACTTGCTTCGCTGTATTGCGTGGGACTCGCTCTTGCGGCAGGGGTAGTCAATTGGCGCCGATACCATTTGGAGGCAATCGCAAGCGCCGAACTCGCCCTCGACGTCGAACGAAGCCGTAGCATGGCTCTACGGCGGCAACTCGATCCACATTCCCTCTACAACACGCTCAACGCCATCGCGGGCAGCGTCCGCTCGGCGCCAACCATAGCCATACGAATGTTGGGAAGCCTCGGCGAGTTGTTACGCCTGACGCTTCGCGATGATGTGGTCGAATCGAACGTGACTGATGAATTCGCGATCGCGGCGAAATATTTAACGTTGTACCAACTTCGCTATCCCGATAAACTTTCGATTAACGTAGAACTGGCAGAAAGCTGCCGTGATGCGGCCATACCCCCTTTATTGCTCCAACCCTTGGTGGAAAACGCTGCGATGCACGGTGTAGACGCTGGCTTCTCTGCTATTGAAGTTAGTCTGCAGGCCGCCGACATGACCGGTGAGCGTATCCAGATTACGATTTGCAACACTTGCGCGCCCACCGCCGTTCTGGTGTCTCCTGCGCTCTCTTCAGGGATCGGCCTTCGGAACACATGGCAGCGGCTGCAGCTTTTTTATGGAAATGACTTCACGCTCGAATGGATACCGAGCGGCTGCAATACAGCCCGGCTCAAGCTAGAGATACCGCGAGTCATACCGAAGTCGTTGTCCGAGCCAACGCGCTCGGATGCAGGCCAGCGTTTGGCTTTCTTGTCGCTGCCGCGATTATAGTCATGTCTGAAGTATCTGCAACCACGACTTCGCTGACCGCCGTCCTGGTAGACGATGAATTACCGGCGCGATTATTCCTGCGCGAGTTGCTTGCCGACTATCCGGCTATACAAATCATAGGCGAAGCTGACTCGGCCTTCGGCGCCGTGCAATTAATCGAGGAGAGTAAGCCAGACGTAGTCTTTCTGGACATCCGATTAGGAAAACACAATTCATTCAACATTCTGTCTCAATTTCCGTCCCCGATGCCGAAAATCGTATTTGTCACCGCATTTGGCCAGTATGCTGCGCGTGCCTTTGACAACAGTGCCATCGATTATCTCCTCAAGCCTTTGGATGCCGCGCGCGTCCGCAAGACCGTCGACCGATTGTTGAATGCTACCGTGCCGATCGGCATCCAAAGTTTGGTTACTGCGCTTGAGACTCTATCGGAGCGGATTGCAGCCGGATCGCGCATGGCGCCGCTTCCGCCACCGCTACGCTTCGTTGCCAAAGACGGCGACGAGCACGTGCTGGTGGACTTGCGGAACGTGACGTTGATTGAAGCTGAGCGCAACTACGTATGGTTTCAGATCAGCGAACGGCGGTTTCGAGTCCGCAAATCGATCAATGAGGTCGAACTCGCTCTCAATGGATCGGAGTTCATTCGCGTCAGCAGATCAGTCATCATCCGGGCGGCGGACATCGTAAGTTTTCAACGTAATTTCCGCGGAAGGCTCAATGTCCACTTGATCAGCGGCAAAACCATCACGTGTACGGCCGGCTATCGCGAACCGGTATTGCGCTACCTGGGCATTTAAGTTCGGTCTGGGCGTGCGCGCGGCCGCGCAGTCATACACTCCGCCATTACACACGATCCGCTCGCGGGAGGCCGGCCGCAATTGTCCACGTGACTGTCCGAGTGTGAATGGCGCCCGCTCGAGCATTGCCTCGAAGGTGAGGAAGGCGCCAAAATAGTTGGCTGCCGCGCCGCACGAGGTGTCCGCGTACGTGATGAAGCCTTGGACCACGTCTGCCCGTCGTTGATTCGTCGTCGCTGGGAGCATAGTACTTACGCAATACTGGGGACAATACTTCGATGTGGTCGAGCAGCGGCGGCTTGCCCGCTTTGGTCCGTGATCGATTTAACCGCTCGAGCGGATGCGTCTGCTGCGGTAGACCTGTGCGTGATGATAAGAGCAAAAAGAATGCCAAAAGAACGGGGATATCAATGGCAATTGTTCCCAGTGCATGGCGCGCAAGAGCGGCTTGCTGCTCGGGGGGCAGCTGCGCACGTCGATAATAGTCTGCCCATGTTTGTTCAAACCCGAAGCGGAAGTAGCGACCTAAAATATCTGCGTCCCGATTGGAAGTGTCGGAGACACACATTATGGCGCGATTCCGCGCATCGGGCGTTGTGGGTTCAGCGCCCTGCTCCGTGTCCAGATCGAAATAGGCTTCCATGTTGCTAGCCAGGACATCGGAATCCGTGTCCCCCGTACTCCAAAACGTCGTAATCCAACCGCAACGACCGTCGGCCGATGCCTGGATCAACGCACCGCGGCGGCCGGTTCTTCTGAATCGCGTTACATCGAGTTTAAACCCGTATAATTGCAGCTCAGATTGCCACGCCGCTTCGCACCATTCGACCCAGACGCGCTCCATGGGCACGTGCAATAAGTCGGCGCACTCAAGATGACGTGCGCCTTTCGAATAAGCCAGTGCGGTGCATAGACGAGTTAAATCGTCACAGAGAACATACCTGGTTGAGCAGCTCGCAATGTCTTTTGCGAAGTCGGCCGCGCCTTTCAAGCGGCTCAAACCATTGTTTGTCGCGCTCTGAACGATGAACGGTGTGCGGCACTGAGCAACGCGATCAGCCAATCTCATGCGCTGAAAGCTAACAACGCCTTGTGCCAATTGGTTCTCTTTGGGATAAAACGTGCCTCTCGCCGGGAGCAAGTGTGCGTTTGGCGGTACGGAAAACATCTATCGTTCACTTTTGGTAAATAATTTGCGACAACTGACCGTTCTTCGCTGATCGCGTCAGATACTTGCTCTTCGATGCACGGGTTGAATACCAACCATTCGGTCACGCTCACCCGTCCCTTGATTGGGCCACTTCGTCACTAAATTTGACCAATTGGCACCTACTTCTTCCCTTCGTTCGGCCGGCGATTATCTTCGCGTCTATAGGCGCGGCGACGCCTGGTAGGGGATGCAATCTGCAGGCGCATGCCTGTAGCGAGAGCGTAGCGGTGCGCATCTGGGTATAACGAAGGGAGAATTTCTCATGTATCGAACTAAGCTTGCCTGGACGAAGCGCCTGCTTCTGGGCGCGGCGCTTGCAGTGATCAGTGTGCCCGGCGTGGCGCAGGTAGTGGCAAAAACTACCGCCGAACCTTTGCAAGAGATTATCGTCACTGGTTCGCGCATCGCGGCCCCCAACGCGGTCAGCTCGAGCCCTATTCAGGCGATTACCTCGGCCGATATCCAGGCGAGCGGCAAGACCGATATCAGCGACATCCTCTATCAGCTTCCACAGCTCCTCAACAATGACTTGGGGCAGGATTTCAGCAACCGCACGTCGGGACTCTCGACGGCAGGAGGCCTGACGACCGCCGACCTTCGCGGACTAGGTCCCAACCGCACACTGGTGTTGGTCGATGGACGCCGACTGGGTCAGGGCTCTCCGCAAACTACGATCTCCTCTCCAGCGCCCGATCTTGATCAGATTCCCGCATCGCTCATCGAGCGGGTCGAGGTTCTGACCGGCGGCGCATCTTCGACATACGGTTCCGACGCCATTGCGGGCGTCGTGAACTTCATCATGAAGAAGAATTTCCAGGGCGTACAAGTGGATGGCCAATTCGGCGAGAACTTGCACAACAACAGAAACGGTTTCGTGGAACCTCTGCTGAGGACTTTCGGCGTCACACCCTTGAGTGGCAATAAGTTGGGCGGCAAGAGCAAGACCTTCGATATTGTCGCAGGGACCAACTTCGCCGACGGTGCCGGCAACATCACCGGCTATCTTACTTACCAGCATTACGATCCGGTGGCGAGCGCGGATCGCGACTTCGGCCAATGTCAGCTCACAGAGGTCGCCGACGCCAGCGGAAACGTGACCGGAAGCACGTGCTTCGGCTCGAGTAATTCGAACCGCTTCACCCCGCTGAGCGGTCCGCACGCCAACACGCGGTACTCTGTTCTCGGAACCAGCTTCATCCCGTGGAGTACCGTACCCACGAACCCGCCCGCTCTATTCAACAGCCAACCCTTCATCTACATGCAGCGCGAGGACGACCGCTATCTTGCCGGATTCATGGCTCACGATGACCTGGCTGACTACGCGAAGCCGTACATGGAGTTCAGCTTCATGGACGACCAGACGCATCAGGTTGTCGCACCCGCTGCCGCCTTTACGTCGGGTAACCCAAACACCGGAGGCCCATACTTCGTCAATTGCGGCAACCCGTTCCTGAGCGCCCAGCAGGTCGGCATCCTTGGCTGCACCCCGGCACAGATCTCGGGAGATCAAACGCTCGCGGCCAACCAGGTTGCTCTACAACTCGGGCGGCGCAACGTTGAGGGCGGTCCGCGTTCGTCCGACTACGAACATACCAATTATCGTGCGGTGGTCGGAATTAAAGGCAATTTCCTGGATGCCTGGAGCTATGACGCCTACGGACAGTACTACTACGTCAATTTCCGTGGGGCGAACAATAACTACCTGAGCTACGCAAAGATTGACAACGCGTTGCTCGCCACCGGCACCGCGGCCAACGCGCGTTGCTTGGTCGGAGCGCCGTGCGTGCCGTGGAACATCTTCTCCGACGACGGCGTCACCAAGGACGCGCTAAGCTATCTGTACCTGCTCGGAACGTCGTCGGGCGACAATAGCCTGCGCACCCTCCACGCTGATATTACCGGCGAACTCGGAAAATACGGCCTCAAGCTGCCGACAGCTCGCGATGGGATCGGCATCAACTTCGGATTGGAGCATCGCAAGGAGACCGTACAGTTCCTTCCGGACGACGCGACGAACAGTGGCCAGTTGTCAGGTGCAGGCGGCACGGAAGAGCCCCTCAACAACAGTATCGGCGTGAGTGAGGAGTTCGCCGAGCTGCGAGTGCCGCTGGCGCAGGATCTGCCTTTCGCCAAAGACTTGGTTTTCGGGACCGGTTTCCGCCATTCAAACTATTCGGTGAGCGGCGGCGTCAATACCTACAAGTTTGACCTTCAATGGTCCCCGATCGAAGACATTCGTTTCCGCGGCTCGTTTAACAGGGCGATCCGCGCGCCCAGTGTCAGCGAACTGTTTGACGCGCCGAATATCGGCCTGGCTGGGTTCGGCAACGACCCGTGCGCGCCCCCTGCCACGGCGTCTCTACAACAGTGTTTGAATACCGTCGCCGCGGCCCAGCGCGCGGCGTTCACGGCGGCCTATGGCAATGGCACCACGACCGATATCATTCCGCAGGCCATCTCGGGTCAGCTCGGCCAGGTGCAGGGTGGCAACCCCGCGTTGCAGCCAGAGAAGGCCAAGTCTTACTCGTTCGGCTTTCTGTTCTCGCCGACCGCGGTGCCCGGGCTGTCGGGAAGCGTCGACTTCTGGCAGATCCGAATCGAAGGTGCAGTCGGTACATACCCTGCGACCGTGCTGTTGAACAACTGTCTCCAGACCGCCAACCCGACCTACTGCTCGCAAATCGTTCGTACCTCGACCGACTTTTCGCTGCAGGGAGCCACCGTAGCAGGAGGCGGCTACCTCTTGCAGACAAACCATAACATCGCCAGCTCGCTTAATAGCGGTATTGATCTACAGACCGCCTACAAGCTGAACCTCAATGCGGCGGGATCACTGCAGTGGCTGCTAAACGGGAGTTTCCTGCTCCATGCCAGTACCACGCCGCTCGCGGGACTCGGTTCTTACGACTGCGCTGGTCTGTACGGATCAACGTGCCAATCCGTCAACTCGCGGTGGCGACACAATCTGCGCACAACGTGGCAGATGCCGTGGTACGTAGACGCGTCGCTCATCTGGCGCTTCATCGGAAAGGTTGGGCAAGACAACAACGACCCGAACCCGCTGCTCCGCGGCGCTACATACGGCGGTTGGGACTACGCTCAACCGGCGCTGCCCAACGTGAGCTATCTAGACTTCAGCGCGGTATGGCATGTCTCGAAGGGTTTCGACCTGCGGGGAGGCATGAACAACCTATTTGACAAGGATCCCCCGGTAGTCACGAACCCGTCGCTTCAGGCCGGAGGCCAGGCGAATACATTTGCTACGTACGACGTACTCGGCCGCCAGGTGTATCTCGCGTTCACGGCAAAATTTTAAATAGGTCGGCATTGAACAATCAGTTTCCGAGGAAAGCAAAATGAAAATACACAGCATCATCGCTTCAACGTTTGTTGCCGCGGGCCTCGTCATGAGCGCGGCAGCCGCCGACAATGGCAAGCTCGATTCGACCTTGCGCGCTTTAGCGAACGGTTCCGCATCGACACCGCGCGCGCAGGCACATTTATCCAGACCGATTCCCGGCCTTCGAGCGGACGGGAGCTACGTCTCCATCAATGTCGTTGCGGCCTCTGATAGCGTAACCCTGAAGACCGAGCTGGAGTCTCTGGGAATGCAGGACGCCGTGGCGATGGGTGGCATGGTTTCCGGGCAAATCCCCATAACTATGTTGGCCAGCATTAGCGCGCTGTCCGGCGTGCAATCCGTGCGGCCCGTGTTCTCGCGCACTCACGCCGGGCTTGTCACCACGCAGGGAGATCGTGCGATGCATTCGGATTTCGCGCGTCAGCGCTATGCGGTCGACGGCTCTGGCGTGCGCATCGGCGTGCTGTCAGACAGCTACGGCTGCTTGACGGGACCGATTTTTCCGGGACAAATGTTCACGACGCCGCACGAAGACATTGTCAACGGTGATCTACCCAGAGATGTTCAAATCCTGAATGATAATTCCTGTGCGCAGACGCGTGATGAAGGCCGCGCGATCATGCAGATTCTTCATGACGTAGCGCCGGGCAGCTCGCTCGCCTTTCACACTGCCAACAATAGCGAACCCGATTTTGCGCAGGGGATCATCGATCTCATGAAGGCGGGCGCGACGGTCATCATCGATGACGTCCTTTACTACGATGAGCCGATGTTTCAAGACGGTATCGTCGCGCAAGCGGTCGATACGGTAAAAAAGCATGGCGTCGCATATTTTTCCTCTGCAGGAAACGAGGCACGGCAATCGTATGAGTCGCCGTTCCGGCATTCACGTAGCGACGGATTGAGCGGCGAGCGTCATAATTTTGCGACCGCCGGCAAAGCGGATGGTTTGCAGAAGATCACCGTGACCGACCAAGGCCTCGAGCTACTGGTCCTGAATTGGGACCAGCCGTTTCGGTCCGTAGGTGGAGCGGGTTCGAAGTCGGATGTGGACCTCATCTTTTATGATATGCGTGGAGCGTTGATTCCCGACTGCGATAACAATTTGCAACCGGCGGTGTGCCAGTTCTCCGGAATAACCAACAACATCGGCGGCGACGCGTTGGAGGAAGCGCTGATCTCGAACACGTCCGGAGCGACTATCGACGTGCAAGTCAGCATTGAACTCTTCAAAGGCCCCGCACCCGGATTTATGAAATACGTCTACTTCGATCTGGGTCCCGGGACCATGACGCTCGATGAGCACGACACGAAAAGCCCGACGGACTACGGTCATTCAAACGCTGCCGGCGCCGAATCGGTCGGGGCAGCCACTTGGTACAACACTGGCGCCTGGGGCAATCCGTTTCATCCTGAGTGCGAAACTGCCTGCGCGGCGGTCTATTCTTCAGCGGGCGGGGTTCCGATCCTGTTCGACGCGAAGGGCCATCGGCTGACCCAGCCTCAGATTCGGCGCAAGCCGGGCCTGACCGGCCCAGACGGCGGTAACACGACGTTTTTCTTCGCCCTCTTGACGGCGCAAGTGCCGGGCAGCACCGAGCCGGATGCTTTTCCTAACTTCTTTGGCACTTCGGCGGCCGCGCCGCATGTCGCAGCCGTGGCGGCGCTCATGATCGACGAGCGCCGGCGGATGCATGGCGCTCCCATGTTGCCTGATACGATCTACCATATACTTCGCGATAGTACTCTAGACATTCGCTACAGAGCGGGCAGAACGATTGGTCCTTTTCCGATTCCAGACAGCAAGCGGTTTGATTTTGACTCTGGATACGGCTTCTTGAGTGCTCCCGCGGCATTGGATGAGGTCGCGGATGAGGTCGAAGACTAGCCGGCTGACGCGTATTTCCTCAATGCAGTCCGGCGACCACTCGCTCCAGGTTGCCGATGAATTTCTGCCAGCCGTATTGTGCGCCCCGATAGTTGGCCTCTTGCTCGGGACGGAAGCCGGACTGCTCCGCGCGCAGTAGCGTTCCTGCGCCGCTCGCAACCAACGTCAAGACCACGACGCTCGCCAGGCCGAGTGAACTCCAGGTATAGGAGAGCTTTTTGTTGGCTTCGATAACCAAGACTTCGCAATCGATTACACCGTTCCAATCTGTCGTGGGCGGGCACAAAAGTTAAATCTACGACCCACAATAGGTTTAAAGTCGTTGTCCACCAGCCATTCTTTAATCAGCGCTCCCTGTGTGAGAGCACGCCAGACCTTCTCAGGCGGGTGGGGCAATTCCCTTTCGATCACAAGCTTACGTGTTGTTGTCATTGGCCATTCCTGGAAGAATTTACTTCTTCTTCTTGGCCGCCTTTTGGGTGAGCACTGTAGAATTGGCCGCTGCCGCGAGGGGTGTCTGTTCCTAAATCGATGAAAGTCTCATCCACATAACACCATCCCCAGCCTTCCGGAGGATCATAGCCTTCCATGACGGGATGGCGCGTTGCATGGTAGTGCCTCGTGGCATGCTTGCCAGGCGACTGTTCGCAACAACCCACGTGTCCACAGCTTCGACAAATCCTCAGATGTACCCATTCTTGGCCAATTTTTAGGCACTCCTCGTATCCACGTGCGCTCGGATGAACATTCTTTATACTTGCAAGATGCACACAGGTTTTGCTCATCGGGTTGTTCTCCTGTTAATGACTCTAGTCGTTGCATTGCCGGCTTTCGCGCATCATTCATTCGCCGATTACGACACCACCTACACTCGCTATCTTCAGGGCACGGTCAAGACTTTCAAGTGGTCCAATCCGCACATTGTCCTCAGGATGCGACGGTACGCATGGCGGTCGTTTGCATACCGTCGTCTTGCTAGACACCGGCCAGACATTGGACACCAAGCTCTCTCATGGTGGTCGTGGCACATAGTTTTGCCGTTCATTCGTCCGCTGATTGCATATCCGGCAGCAACGATCCGGTTAGCGTCGCGCGTCTGGCGAGAGTCGCCCGGATGAAAACCCGCGCCATTTCCGGCCCATACCGCATCGATGAACAAGGACTGCCCCGTGGGCCTGACGATCAACGTGGATTGTCCGCCCTCCCTCGCCATGGGCTACGTGCCGACGAGCGACACCGGTCCAATGGCGATGCCGCTTCGCGCGCGCCGGGCGCTCGCTTATTGCTTTGCGCGATACACCCATTCCCCCGCAACCATCGTTCCCAGCACCTGCGTGTCGCGCATCAGTTCGGGAGATACCGTCAGCACATCGCGATCTACCAGAGCGAAATCGGCGGCCTTGCCCGTTTCGATCGACCCGATGCTGGCTTCCTGTTTCATGGCACGCGCCGCGTTAATGGTATAGGCATAGAGCATGGATTCGCGCGGCAGATCCTGACCCGCATCAAGTGCACCCTTCTCACCATGCCACTCCCCAAGCCGGGTTTCGGCTTGATAGATTGCTTTGAACACTTCGGGCGTCGATACCGGCCAATCGCTGGCGCCGGCGATCACCGCGCCGGCATCCAACATGGAACGCGCCGGATACTGCCAGGGGTAGATGTCCGCGGCCACATAGGGCTTGATCAGGTCGATGGTATCGAATCCGTACTCGGCCCACAGCAACTGATAGGCAGCCACGACCCCCAGCGGCTTGAACCGGCCGATGTCCTCACTGCGCACGAATTGCAGATGGGTAATGGTGTGCGGCAGACCGCTGTTGCCATTGGCCTTGCGCGCCGCCTCGTAGCCATTGAGGGTCTCATGCACGGCTAAATCGCCGATGGCATGCGTATGCACGATCATCCCCTGCTTGTCGGCCTCGATACATAGCTTGGCGAAATTCTCGGGCTTGAACAGAAGATCACCGTACTTTCCAGTATTGGTGTAAGGCGCAGTCATGGCGGCGCTCTGCGACGGGAACTCCACGACGCCGTCGGCGAATACTTTGACGCCGGGAATCGTAAGATTGGGTATACCGGTGAATCGCGCTCGTAGGGCGAGCGCCTCCTTGAACGAGTTGGGGTCATCGGGCTTGACCAGAGGGAAGGCTGCTACATGGGCCGTGAGGCCGCCGGCCGCCGCGAGATCGCGGTAAGCGGTCAGGGTAGCCGCATCGGTGAGCGGATCAAGCCAGGAGGTGATGCCAATGCTATGCAAATATTCCACCGCAGCGCGCGCACCGGCCAGTTCCTTGCTTGCATCGGTTGCGGGAATCTTTTTCTTGACGATGTCCAAACCCTCATCAACGCCGAAACCGTTCGGCGTGAAGTCTTTTTCCAGACCATAGTACTTGCGCTTCGCTTCGGGGAGTTTCGTGATCATGGCTTTGTTAAAGCCTGCGCGCTTGCGCAGCGCCTGATTCGACCAGCCGGTGTGGCCATCCATCCCGCGCAGGAACAGAGGCTGACTGGCGTAGACGCCGCCATTGAAGCGCTCATTCAACGCCGCGATCTGCGACCAAATACCGAGCGGTACACCGGTGACGACCAACACATCGCCGCTCATGCCGCGGCCGCTGCTCTTGGCCTGCGCGACGAAGGCTTCCAGGGCATCGATGCTCGCAATGTTGTTTTTCGCATCGGCAGACAGCAGTCCAACGCCGCCATACACGGCGTGCACGTGACTATCGATCAGCCCGGGTAGCAGCGTCTTGCCGCCCAGATCGATGATCTGCGCGCCGGCGCCGACACTAACATCCACATCATGGCGAGTGCCGACGGCAAGTATCTTGCCGTCACGGATCGACACCGCTTCAGCGTACGGCTGTTGCGGATTGGCGGTAAAAATCTTGCCGTTGACCAAGATGCGGTCTTGAGCAGCGGATGCGGAGAGCGGCAAGAATGCCGCGCAAACGCTAAGTACAATCGCCGAATTGAAGCTGGGTTTAATACTCATGAATTGACCTCTATGCGAAACGAATTATTTTAACGAGCTACCGGGCGCTTCAATTTCGCCAGGTGAGTGTTGCGCCGTAAGTGCGCGGCCGCAGCGTGGCCCGGCCATGGCCGCTTCCTCGACGCTTCCTGATACGATCGAAGCATTGCCCACGCCCGACGGCGTCTTGATGACATCTTCGGTCAGCCGTTTCAGGTCCGTGAGCGCGTGCGATGTGTCGAGTGCGGAAAGCAATTTTTGTTCGTCAACGGCAATACCGCTGCCTTGCTTGAGATCGGCAGAGACGCGCTGACCGGCAGCGGCCAGCAACAAGCCGGCCGTGATCACGCACGTGACATTGCGAATTCCGCGCATCGTATTCGTCCCGTTACCGATTCGTTGTTTGAAAATCAATATACCATTGAACATCTGTATCACACGGACAGCAATACACGACACGCCTGCGATCGCCGCGCGGCGTGCCTAGGAGAGAATTCAAAAGTATTCGTTGTTCACGAATCCGATCTTCTTCAGTCCGCGGAATTCCAAATCGGCCAATATTTGCGCAACAATCTCATATCTGGCGAATTTAGCTACCATCAAATGCACTTGGGGCTGTGGATTTTTCGCGGCCGCTTGGCTGATATAGGCGTGCAAGGCACCACGATTCAAGGCGGCTGGTTCTACAGTATAGTGCCACTCTTCCTCGAGTCGTGCAGACAAGGAATCGGGGGTGCGCTGTGCGGCGCAACTAATCAAGCGACGTGAAATCCAACCTGCCAAGTCCCATATTCGCTCGGAAGTCATACGCCCTCCCAGCATCGGCAAATTGCCGGCCTATACAAGAACCCCGCGACCAAAATTTGCGAAAACTTCACTGGCACGCTTCAGTCCGCCAGCGGTAAGTCGATAGAAGCGACGCCGTGGCCGACCGGCGCGCGACGGGTCTACTGATTCCCATCGGCTGACAAACCAGCCCGCGGCTTCGAGTCGAAGAAGGATTGGGTACAAGGTTCCGGAGGCAAGCTGGTTGCGCTCAAATACATCCGCGCCCGACAGCTCATCGGTAGGGTTTTCCAGAAACGCTTCGAGCACCTTCAGCGTTTGCAAGGACATCCGTACGTCTCGATCTCGCTTACCCATGGTAGCTAGTCTACATAGGGAGAAGTCTAATGCAAGTTGGCGACTCCATCCATAAAACGTCGCTCGTGAAAAACCTTTCAGGGTTTGTTAGGCGGCTGCTCGCCGCTCTCTGGCTCCAAAATATTGGCCTTCGTGCCGTTGTCAGCGACGAAATCTCCCAGCTTCATCCCCGCGGGACAGGCTCCTACATACTTGCTGTCACTGACGATGACGGCGCTCTTACCTTCTAGGCGAATCTCCGTGTGCACGGCGGTATTCCCCGTCACTACCGTGACCGACTTAGACTTACTCACGGTGTCGCCGAATTTGCATTCGGACTGTTCTGTTATTGTCGTGCCGCTGTGTACGACGCTGATCCGCTTACAGGGGTGATCCGGACCGTTGAGCCGTTGATCGACCAGCGTTTGTAAAAGCGCGGTGCTACTGCACATGCTCGCCGTCGCGGCCGGCATCCGTGGGTCAGTCGTGGTGGACGTTGCCCACAAACCAGGTTTGATGTTCGGCACATCCGCCGCCAATGAGGCGCCAGTCAACAGCGCGCATGAGAAAACTACCGACGTGCTCATCCTAGTCATCCCTTCCCGCCTATTTGTCTGAAGTTACCGCCACTCACGCTGCCACCGTCGCGCCGCCAAGCATCGAGCGTAAGCCGTTTTGCTCACGGGCGCCAAAGCCTCGGAACGCTAATGCACTCTGCCTGCGCCCATCGTCAAGGCGTAGGTTATTCAGATGTAATAAATAACTTCATGTATGGCCTATAACTATCTAATATATATACTTACGACAGTAAGTAAGATCATCAATCGCGAGCCAGCCATCGCGATGGCTTTAGAGCTTGCAATTAGCCGCTCGGCAACCATAACTGGATATGATTCAATAGCACAAACGTAGGCTTTCCAGGAGTAGAGAATGGCGACCGGTTGGGCAGCCGAAGGGGCAGTGCAAGAGCAAATCGACGCCACGGTGAAGGACGGAATTTTGCGCGCGAAAAGCCAGATGCCGCAGGGGCCCGGCCTTAAGCATTGCGCAGAATGCGGCGGCGAGATTCCGGCGGCGCGGCAGACAGCGATTCCGGGAGTTCGATTGTGCGTGTCCTGCCAAGATGCGCAGGACAGCGAACTTGCGCGGTTCAGCGGTTACAACCGGCGCGGCAGCAAGGACAGCCAGCTGCGCTAGTTTTTCGCGCGCGTGTGGCGAGCTGTACTGCTTTTTTTTGCTGCGCTCTGTATCTGTTATCTGAATGCAGCTCTGGCATAGTCACCCCATGAAAATAGCTAAACCACTGCTGATGGTCACCACCCCAATAGGCGTGGTGGCCGGCCTCTACGAGTGCGTCAGGCTGGCGGGTGGCTTGGTGATTGTCATGCTGGCCATGGTCGGCGTCATGCTCGCGGCGCTGGTAACAGTGGTCGCCACGGTGCGCCGCGAAGCACGGGCTGATCGCGCCGCGAAAGCAACCATCGCAGCCACAGTTTCGACAACAAGTACGCCGGGAGTTATATGCAAGTCCTAATCGTTGTCTTGCTTGTCGCGATTGTGGGTGGCCTCGGCCGTGCCCTATTTGCGATGTCCTCGGGGGCTGATCGTGCGCAGGAAATGGCGCGGGCGTTGACGGTGCGAATCAGCGTCTCGGTGGCCCTGTTTGCATTGATCGTGGCGGGCTACCACTTCGGTTTGATCGAGCCGCACGGCATCCGCTGAATCGCCGCAGCACTGGCCGCGAGGGCTAACACGCCGACGTAGTGGGCCATGAAACTCTACCTCGCGGTGGCCCAAGAACTTGGCGTGATGATTCGCGGCGGCACGTTGCGCTGCGGGGAGAAGCTGCCTTCGGTACGCGAGTTCTGCCGCACCAGAGGAGTTAGCGCGGCGACCGTCCTGCACGCCTTCGACACCTTGGTCGCCGAGGGACTCATCGAGTCGAGCCCGCGCTCGGGTTACTACGTGCTGGCGCCGCGCAAAACCGCGACCTCCCCGCGTACGACGAAACCGAAGGGCCATTCGACCCGTGTGCAGGTAAGCGACATGGTTTTCGACACGCTCGAGGCCAGCCGGGATCGTGAAGTCGTGTCATTGGGTTCCGCCTTCCCCAGTCCTATCTTGTTCCCATGGAACAAACTCGCTCGCTACTTAGGCGGCAGTGCGCGCCACATGAATCCCTGGAGCACCGTGGCAAGTCTGCCGCCGGGAGATCTGGAACTTCGGCGGCAGATTGCGCGGCGCTACCTACGCTTAGGGATGACCGTCGGCATCGAGAAAATCATCATCACAGCAGGCGCGCTGGAGGCGCTCAATCTCAGCCTGCAAGCCGTCACCCGTCCAGGCGACACTATTGCGATCGAGTCGCCGACATTTTATGGCTGCCTGCGAGCGGCCGAACGGTTACGGCTGCACGTCGTCGAAATTTCCACTCATCCCACGCACGGAGTCGATCTGGCGGCCTTGAGCAGGGCCATCGCCAAGCACCCCATTCGCGCCTGTTGGTTCATGACCACCTTGCACCATCCTACTGGCGGCACTGCACCGCCCGAGAAAAAGCGCGAATTGGTGCACATGCTCACCGAGCACGGCATTCCGCTCATCGAAGATGATGCGTATGCGGAATTGCAGTTCACAGCGACGCCCTCCCCGCCCGCAAAGGCTTTTGATCGCAAGGGATGGGTCATGCATTGCGGCTCTTTCAGCAAGTGTCTGGCACCCGGATATCGTCTAGGGTGGCTGGCCGCCGGCCGCCGGCCGCTTTACCCAGGATGTAGCAAGACAGAAGATTGAGTCCTCGCTGGCAACCAGTCCGCCCATTCAGCAAGGCATCGCGCAGATGCTCCATCACGGCAGCTACGAGGCGCATCTCGCGCGACTGCGCGAGGCGTTGCACAAACAGCAAGCCGCGGCGCTCATGTCCGTGCAGCGACATTTCCCTGCCGGATTTCGCCTGGCCCAACCTGCGGGCGGGTATTTCCTCTGGATCGAATGTGCTGCGTCGGTGGACGCGCTGGAGCTGCATCGACTGGCAGTGCAATCGGGGATTTCCATCGCGCCGGGACCGATGTTTTCCGCACGCCGGCAATTCCGCAATTTTCTACGGCTGAACTGCGGTCATCCCTGGACTGCTGGCATGGATAGCGCCGTGCAGCGTCTTGGCGAAATTCTCCGGCGTTTCTGAGACCGGGCCTGACGGGGCGCGCGTTCTGCTAGGCTAGCGAATATGCAAAAGGACGATCTGGAGGTGTTGCTGCGCTCGCGTGTGCCGTTGATCGCAATCGAATCGCGGGATGAATCGCAGGTACTTAAGTCTTTGCTCCGCGCCTGTATGCGCATGCAAGCGTCCATCCCGATAGGGGCTCCACCGCCGGCCCTCAAGCACGCCGGCTTGCCGTTGTTTCAATGGACGGTGACGGACGGCTTGAAGCGGCTGGACCTTGACGTAGGTCCGCCGCAGCGAACCGTCACCGAGCCCGCTGAAGTTCTCAAGCATATACGCGCCACCAATCTTGCCGGCGTCTACACGCTGGTCGACTTTCATCCTTACCTGCGCGACCCGACTTTGGTGCGCATGCTCAAGGATCTAGCGCTTGACTACGACCGATGTGCTCGCACCATTGTGTTCATCAGTTTCGAGATCGAGATCCCGCACGAAATCGAGCATTTGACGGCGCGCTGCGTGCTGGCGTTGCCCGATCGCGATGCGCGGCGGCAACTGGTGGAAGACGTGGCGCGCCAGTGGATGCGCAGCAATCCCAGGCAGTCGGTCAAGATCGACAACCGCGCGCTCGATCTATTGGTTGAAAATATGAACGGTCTGACGGCGTCAGACACGCAATACCTCGCGCGCAAAGCCATCTTCGACGACGGCGCCTTACAGGCATCAGATGTGCCCCTGGTGATGCGTGCCAAGTATGACCTTTTGAATCACACCGGCATTCTGCGCTATGAGCATGATACCGCGCGTGACGTCGATGTCGGCGGCCTCGCGAATCTCAAGGCCTGGCTGGAGAAGCGTGCTGCGGCGTTCGACGGTTCCGCGCCCATGCTCGATCCGCCCAAGGGAGTGTTACTGCTCGGGGTGCAGGGTTGCGGCAAGAGTCTGGCAGCGCGCGCCAGTGCCGGTATTTTTCATGTGCCGCTGCTGCGCCTGGATTGCGCGGCCTTGTTCGACAAATTTGTCGGCGAATCTGAGCGCAATTTGCGCGAATCCTTGAGCACGGCGGATTTACTCGCGCCCTGCGTCTTGTGGATCGATGAAATCGAAAAGGGCTTCGCTGCGGGTGACACTGATGGTGGTGCGACGCGCCGGGTGCTGGGTGCCTTTTTGACTTGGCTGGCGGAGCGGAAAAGCCGAGTTTTCGTCATGGCAACGGCCAACGATATTGCCGCATTGCCGGCGGAATTGATCCGCAAGGGCCGTTTCGATGAGATTTTCTTCGTCGACTTGCCCGATCTTAAGACGCGCGCGGAGATTCTGCGCATCCATGCGGCCAAGCGCGGCATAGCGCTAGATGCATCCTCGCTGAATGCGCTCGCAGCGGCCTGCGAAGGCTTTGCCGGCGCCGAGATCGAGCAAGCGGTGGTGGCGGCACTGTACACGGCGCACGCACAGCGTACCCAACCCAATGCGCGCCTGCTCGCAGGGGAGATTGCGGCAACCCGACCGCTCGCCGTGGTCATGGCGGAAAAAGTGGCCACGCTCCGCGCCTGGGCGGAGCAGCGCACGGTGTCAGCTGATTAGAGGTTGATGGCGAACAAGTTCAATAGCCGGTACGAAAGCGGGTCCATTCCCGGGTTAACAAACGTGAATATTCGGGCGATGCGGCTTTTATCGGTGTCAGCCTCGCGCGCGTCGCTTGATTGGGATAAATGCTTTCATCGTCTTTGATGGCTGGCAGAACCAGCGCCAATGACGCCCGATAACCATTCGGATACTTGATGGCGTTGGTGATGCCCGCCATGACATCCGGCCGCATCAGATAGTTCATCCATAGGTGGGCGTTGCTGGGGTGAGGGGCATCCGCCGGAATGGCAAGCGTATCTACTTGGATGATTGCGCCTTCGCGAGGCACGATATACGCCAGATTCATCCCAGTGTTCCCCTCACTGGCTCGTCCGCGCGCTTGGCCGACGTCGCCGGACCACGCCAGCGACAGGCAGATATTACCGTTTGCGAGGTCGGCGGTGTGTTGCGCCGGATCGATGTAGCGTATGAACGGTCTGATCCTGTGCAAGACCTCTGATGCCGCCGCCAGATCCGCCGCATCCTGACGATTAGGGTCGCGTCCTAAAAAAATGATGGCCGAAGCGAACACATCGGGTGCAGAGTCGATAATCGCAATTCCGCAATCCTTGAGCTTCGCCGCGTTGCCGGGATCGAATAAAAGCGACCAGCTATCGGGCGAAATCGGCCCGAGTCGGGCACGCACCGAATCGATGTTATAGCCCAATCCTGTCGTCGAAAACATATACGGAATGGCATACAAATTGCCGGGATCATGCAGTGCCATCCAGCGCAAAATCTCAGGATCCGCATTGACCAGATTCGAAAGCGCCGATTTGTCGAGCTTGCGATAAACGCCGGCACGCAGCTGGCGTTCAAGGAAATTACCCGTGGGCAGTACCACATCGTAGTTGGTATGCCCAGTCAGTAACTTCGTTTCTAACACCTCATTGTTGTCGAAAGTGTCGTAGTGGACTTTGATGCCCGTTTCCTTTTCAAAATTGGCTACGGTGTCCGGAGCGATGTAGTCGGCCCATGAATAGACATTGAGCAATTTTTCGCCGTCGTGCGCTTGCCGAGTGCAGCCGAGCATTAGCCACGGTATTGCGAGGGCGAGGGCGGCCCGCAACAGTGCACCTTGGCCGGCCATCAAATCGGCGCTTCGAGCAGGCAAGCAAATTCCCGTGCAAAGTCCACGGAGACTCGCGCGTGCACCGCGCCTTGGCGGTCAAAAAAGCGTTGCGTTCCGCTCAATGCGAACACCCCTTCGTGCCAAATATTAGGATGAATGTACAGACCCTGACGGCCATCGAAGCGAAAACACACGAATCGCTGCGGTGTCACGTCATCCCCGGGAAGAGCTAGCGGCACATAGTAGGGCCGGCGGTCGATGGGAAAGAATAGCTGACCTCCGTCTGGATGATAATTTGCATGCCATAGCAATATGCGGACCGGATTGTCGGCGTGATCGGTCCGTGCCAGCTCGGGCGCCTCACCATACGCCAAGATGTAATGGCCGTCGACGGCCTGATTGCTGCCGTAGAGGATGTCGCCCCGCCATTCGCTGACGAAAATTCCCTCGGTAGTGCCGCCTTGATCGCCGGTGTCCGGGTCGATCGGCCGACTACCCTGGGCGGGCCAGCGCACGATCTCGATGCGGCAATCTTGGGGGTGGTCCAGCAAGTTTCCGTAGGCCTTTATTGTATCCGGCGTGCAATCCACCAGCGGCATCTGCACGCGTTTGAGTCCCGCAGGTAAATTCGGATTCAGATAGTCCATGGATGCTTGCACTCAGCCTCCCTGGGGAAGCCGTAGCAAGCTGTCAGCAGCGGCAACGATGCATTCCTCGTTCGAGCGCGGCGTCCACAGAAGCAGGCGCCGGGCCTTGTCGTTGGCGCACTCTTTCCGTTTGCCGAGTTCCGGCAGCATCTGCCGGGCGGCGGGGCTGAACAGCGCCGCAGTGCGCATTAGCCAGTCGGGCAATTGACGCGTCGGCACTCTTTCGGCGTCCTTACCCATGCGTCGCCTCAGCACAGTGGCGATGTCGAGTATGGACAAGGAATTGCCGGCTACCGCAAGAAATCGCTCGCCTTTGGCCGCGGGATTCGTCATGGCACGCAAGTGCAGATCGGCGACGTCTCGTACGTCGACCACTCCGAAATACAACCTTGGGGCGCGCGGCACGGAGCCGTCCATCAAGCGCTTCAGCATCTGAATGGAGGTGGAGTAATCGGGACCCAACACCGGGCCGAACACCGCCACCGGATTGACCACCGCCAATTCGAGCGCCCCGCCTTGCACGGCAATGAACTCCCACGCAGCCTTCTCAGCCAAAGTCTTCGACTTAACGTAGGGAGGCAATCCCTGGGCATTGGCATCCGTCCAATCCGTCTCATCGAACGGCGCTGTCTGTTGCGGGTGTCCATAGCCGATCGCTGCAAACGAGGACGTCAACACCACCCGCTTGACCCCCGCGTCGCGTGACGCGCGCAGCACTCGCAATGTGCCTTCGCGCGCCGGTACGATGAGTTCATCCTCCTGCTTAGGCGGGGCCATCGGAAACGGTGAAGCTACGTGCAACACGAACTCGCACCCGACAGCAGCCTTGGCCCACCCCGCGTCGCTGTTAAGATCGGCGGCGATGAAGGTGAGCCTATCACCAGGTTCCATTCCGCCCTGCTTCAGCATGGCGCGCACCTCATCCTGGCGGATAGAGCTTCGCACCGTGGTGCGCACCCGATGCCCTGCGGCCAGGAGCAGCAGGATGCAGTGGCTGCCGATGAAACCTGATCCGCCGGTCACCAAAACTGTGCTCAAGGCTATTTGCCGGTTCGTGTCGTCGGTCATGTAATGCCTCAGATCATACAGCTCGCAGCTACCGCCGCGAATCCGCCGTCCGTCAACGGAGCAATAGCTGATTCGAGCCTGCTATGCGCTCACCTCCGACAACCTATACCCCCATAGTCCTACGTGTGAGAGTTGCGAGCAATGGGATAGTCTGAGGTCGCTTGCGCCCTTAGGAGAACGAATCTGTGCCACGATTGACCATGAGTGCAGCATTGGTCTTTCGCCGCTCGCTGCTGTGCGCCGCGGGTATAATTACGGTCATTGTCCTGATACTCGTTGTGCTTGCCGTCGCCTTAGACTTGGGCCAGTTTCGAGGGCCGCTAATTCGATATTTTGCTGAGCGCACCGGTCGCCCGCTCAAAGTCGACGGTGCTGTAAAGGTTCGCGTTTTTGCGTGGCATCCCTACCTCATTGCCGAGCAAGTAACTGTCAGCAATCCAGCATGGATGCCCGATGGAACAACGGCACAGATCGGCAAGCTGACACTGATAATAGGAACCCCCTGGTTCGGCAGACCGTTGGCCGTTGAGAAGCTCGAGATGGCCGGAGTCACGCTGCATCTTGTCCGAGATGGCGTCGGTCACTCCAACTGGAGTCGCAATCCGCCGGGAGTCAGAAGTAGCGGGGGTATTCCAATCATCCGTAGCTTTTCTATGCCCAATGCTAACGTCGAACTCGATGACGACCATCGCCACCTGCAATTTAAAGGAACAGTCTCGGCGCATGAGATAGAAGCCGCAGATGCGCTTCGGCCGTTACGGGTCGAAGGGAAAGGACAGTTGAATGGCAGGGCCGTCTCATTCGAAATCGATGGCGCGCCACTTGCCACTGCCAATCGCGCAACACCCTACAATTTCGCCTTTGTGGAACACTCGAGCGACTCGCGGCTGAGCGGCAGCGGGTCCCTGCCAAGTCCCTTCGACTTCGACGTAGTTGACACAGTCTTCGACGCGGTCGGCCCGGATTTGGTGGACCTATACTATCTTACCGGTGTGACGCTGCTGCATACCGGCAGCTATCACCTCTCCGGCAAGCTCTCCCGGCGAGGAAGCATCTCCCGCTTCAGCGAATTGGCGGTAAAGACCGGTAAGAGCGATGTGGGTGGCAGCGTGTCAATTGAGACGACGCGCGGTCGCCCGAATTTTCGTGCGGACTTGGACTCTCAAGTGCTGCGTATGACGGATATCGGCGCGCGTGCTGCGGGCCGCGTTGCGGAGAACGCAACGGATCCGCCTCTGTTGCTGTCCGAGGCCCGCTTTAAGCCCGCGACGATTCGCCGCGCCGATGGAGTGCTGAATTTTCATGCGCGCCGTATCGACGTCGGGCATGTACCGCTGCAAGCAGTCTCGGTCAAAATGACCACGGATAAAGGCGTCGCCATCGTCGCACCGTTGACGGGTGAGGTGTTGTACGGCAAATTCACGGCACAATTACGGCTCGACGCCACTACCGACAACCCTGTGGTGGATGCCGACTTGAAGATCACGGACCTGCAACTCGCCGAGTTCTTGCGCAAAGGTACCGCAGAGCCGGCTATGGAGGGACCGCTTCGCATAAGAGTCATCGTCAAA
The DNA here is from genome assembly GCA_038226325.1 of Steroidobacterales bacterium. GTDB lineage: Bacteria > Pseudomonadota > Gammaproteobacteria > Steroidobacterales > Steroidobacteraceae > Bog-1198. The sequence goes on from JBBRQO010000029.1 coordinate 38,086, forward strand.
GGCCATGGTAGTTCGGTCCACCAGGTGGCAGCAAGCTCAAACGGCACCGTGACTGCAGTTCTCCCCCATGGATCGCTGCGCGCGGCGTTGGCTGAACTGACGGGCGTCGACCTTCGAGGGCTCGGACTCCTGCTCGACAAGAGCGCACGCGAAACCCCTGTGCATTGCGGAGTGGCAAGTTTTAGCGCCCATGACGGCACGCTCACGTCACAGGCCCTCGTCGTTGACACGCAAGCAGTATTGATCACCGGCAATGGCAAGATCGATCTCCACTCCGAGGCCATCGATGTAATACTGCATGGTCATCCCAAGGGCATGCGGCTGATTAGATTACGTGCGCCAGTGCTGTTGCGCGGCACTCTCTCACATCCCTCCGCAGGAATTCAGATCGGGCATGCTATGGCGCAGACCGCGGAGGCTGTGGCGCTCGGAATCGTACTGACTCCCCTCGGCTCGGCACTGGCGTTTGTTGATCCTGGCCTCGCACAGGACGCTGACTGCCTCGCCCTGCTCGCCGCCACCAAGTCCCTCGAGACACGACCGCGAGCCGCCGTAGGGAATTACTAAGCGCTCATCGATGCACCTGATTAACCATCACAGTCGTTCGTGTGAGTTCTCTCTGACAGGATAATCCAGCGCGGACCTACCGCCGTCTGTCCCAGCATCTTCCATACTCCGCAGAAGTTATGACATCAAGGGCACACCTTGAATTGCTGTTCACCGCGCTACGGCGCAGGGATGTATCGCATGAGTTATGAAAAACAGATTCGCAACTTGCTGGGCGACGCCAGAGAGCTGGTTACCACCCTGCGCGAAAGCAAGAATCCCGAGGTACAACGCCTGCGGGATCGAGTGGATGTGTGTATATCGCGCGCAGAAGGCAATGCCCAGCGTGGTAAACCCAATCCGGTAAAGATCAGCCGCATCCCTAGTTCACTTTTCCACTACGTGCACGATCATCCCTGGCTCGCAATCGCCACCGCTGCATCTGTGGCGTACACTCTGGCCAACTTATCCAGCGCGAGCCGAGGTAAATGATCATGATGAGTGAGCTGAGTAAATTAAAAAAAGAAAATAAGCGCCTCAAGGCGCTACTAAAAAACGCTGTAGAGATTCTCGACAGGTATCGGGATTTGTTGAAACATCCAGAAAAGCTTGGCCTCAAAACCAAAAAGCCGAGCAGTAAGAAAAAACCGAAGCCTTAATCCTCCTCGCGCCGGGAAAGTACGCTGCGTCGCTCCGGCCCAGCGGGATTTCTACGCGGCAGACCCGTGATTTCTACCTTCCTACGGGGTGAACCACGACGATCGTCGTGGTGTTTATATTTACAAGTGCACGCATCGGAAGCAGTGCAAGCCATCAGAGGCAATCGCGGCGCCTCTGCTGCCAAAAATCGGCGTCCGAGCATGCCGCGCGCTGCTTCACAACAACGAGGTCCTGTGGCAACCGAAACGGCATGCCAAGAGCCCACCCGCACCCGATTATCGGTTGGCACGCTGCGTTTCTCGCCGGCTGGTACATTGACTCGAAACTGTTTTTTCCACATCGCCCATTTCGCTATTTTGAAGCATTTTCAATATCGGTGTTTTCCTATGGCTTGCACATCGGACGCACGCGCAGAAAGGTGTAGGACAAGCCAACCCGTCGCCAAAGGCCGTCATTATGGCGCGCCGGACCAGATCCCACCCCTTTCCAATGCAAATTGCCCGAGAAACGCGTCGGTTGCGAGATTTTGCTATGATTGGCACAGAATAAAGCGGGCGCCAATAACTAGCCCTGCGGGGGAAGATGTGAGCACTTTGCGATACGGCCTTTGCAATGTGGGGGCGGTCAGTGTGATCTTGTTATGTGGAGGATCCCCTGCGGCACTGGCCGACACTCCGCCAGTCACGGATGCGGGCATGCAGAAGAGTCTCCCACAGGACAGCATATTCTCCTCCGTCAAGCAGTCCCTTAACCAAGACGTCGAACACGACGTCGTGCGCGCTCATTTCGAGTTGGGCGACGCGCCCAATGTTCGTCGTTATTACTGTCTTATCAGCACTAAGACGGGCAAGAGAGAGCCTAATGGAGTACTGGGAGAGCTAGACCCTCGTCCCGACGGCATGATCGCCGTGAAGAATAGTTCCGTCTCTATGTACAGCTGCACCAAAGCAGAACAGGCAGGAATGCTGGTGACGACGGGATATATCTTTAACGGTGCTCCGGTGGTAGCTGCTGTCCCGGCATCCAAGGCCCAGCCGGCGGTGGAAGCACCGACGCCGACCTTGGCAGTGGCCGCGTCGGTGCCCTCCGCAACCCCTGCGGCGCGCGCAGCCCCTGAACGAGTGGTGATATCAGTCACGCAACTCGACATCGCCGGGTTACGGCTGGGAATGTCGCCGGACGAAGCGCGTGCGGTGCTCAAGGCCAAGAAACTGCTCGACTATAACGAATCTGCCGAAACGCTGAGTTCCTTGGATTCAGCCAAGGGCGTCGTGCAGACGATTACCAATGGTCGCTTCGTGAATGTGATCGCTGCATGGACTCCGCCACCCTCCTCTACCGCTGCGGATAATTTCCAGGTAGATGGGGAATCCTTCGAAGTCATGTTCACCCCGGTGCCAGGTAAGGAACGGGTGATGGGAATCGTTCATACAATAGGATATTCGCCGCCAAACGCTGTACGCGAAATCGCGCTCGAGAGCGGGCTGATCAAGAAATATGGCGGCTTCGCTCCCAATGACTTGCCGCAATCACCCACCTGGCGAATTCAGAGCAGCGGTTTTGTGCAAGTGGGTGATTCTTGCAATGGGCGCGGAACCTTCGGCGGACTCGGCGGACTCAACGGGGCCAACGGGGCGCGGGAAAACCTGGCCCTCAAACGCGGCGCTGATGATTTGAAGTCGCTGGTCGAGCGCTGCGGAGTCGCGATCCTGACCGAAGACCATTTCACCGCCAATGGAGGCGCGCTGCGTGAGGACCGACTAGTCACGCGATTTACCATGTCAGCCTACAGTCCCGATATCGCTCTCGAAGGCGCCAAGTCAGCAACTCAGCTGATCCAGGGCGCCGCCAGTGCAGCTAAGAAATCCGATGGAGCGCATGCCAAGCAACCGCCGGCACCAAGTCTTTGAGCCGCGCAGGCTGACCTTGCGCCTCAATACACTCTTGTTCTCGACGACTCGCGTAGCGCCGATCGCGAGGTTGCGCCTCGCGATCGGCGTTAACGCTGTATCAAATAGGCCATCCGATTATCGGCAGCGCTCCTCTCGATCACCGCATTCATGCCATGTTCGCTCGTGGTAGTAGCGATGATGAGGGCGGTCATAGTAGCCCTCACGCGGCTCCACCACGACGCAAGCCGCAGCAGAGGCGATCAGCCCCAAGAGAAATCCGCTGCGAAAAACGCTTCTTGCATTCATCATAGTCGCTCCGTGCCATGTAGACCGCGACAGCATGCGCTTTACTGGGCCCTAGGGCTATCCGCGTCTTGCGCATACTCTTGTAGCGCACGTCCTACAGTTGCCCAGTAGAATTTAGTTATTATTGCAGGCTAGACAGCGTCGCCGTCCCGCTGTCGCAATGATGGGCAATGTCTCGCAGAATCCGCGGCAGTTGGTGGAAGTCACGCGCCTTGTCCAAGAAATATTGAGCGCCCAGCGCAACTGCGTCGCGCGCGTATTGCTCCGAATGATGGTTGGTCAAGACGACGATACACGGTTTTGTCTCCATTGCAGCCAGTGCGCGGAGGACGCCAAACCCGCTGCCCTGCCGGAGATGCAGGTCGAGCAGAACGACATCAACCTGCCGCTTGCCAATAGTTGCAACCGCGCCGGCCTCTGAATCAGCCACCCCGATTAGGTCGATTTCAGGGATTTCGATGATCGCGTCGGACATGCTCTGCGCGAGTACAGAGGAGTCCTCGACAATCAATACTTTTATGGCCTGTGCTATCACTTGCGGACCTGCCTGCGGACGTGGACAACGGACGCGGTGTTGCCGCGGTAAGTAGCAGTGTGCCGCGGATATGAGGGGGTCGTTAAGTGATGTTCTACCGCAAGTATTTGTAGGGAAATACCGACTCGGCCAGTCGCGACCGTGCTTAGCCCGGCTTGCGGCGGCTCGGTAGACGCCGCATAGGCAGGGCTCGAAGAATGGCGTCGCGATAGGAAGCGCTGGATTGCAAGCATTGCCCCGCAGACAACGTGAACGCAAAAGTCCCACGCCCGGCAGGTTCTACATACGCGATCGAGCGAATGTTGACCAGCAGCGAACGCTGGATGCGAATGAAACCATTGTCGGCCAACTCGACCGCCAATCGCATGATGGAGTCTCGGCTCATATACTTCGCGGCGCCGGCGCGAATAGTCACATAGTTGCCTTCCGATTCGATGTAATCGATCGAACCTGCATTCAATGGGTAAAGCCGATGCTCACGCTCGCCCATTAGCAGCTTGAAGACGGATCCGGCTATTCCCGTCGCCTCCGCCCTCGGAGCCGTCACTTGCACGGTCGGGGTCGGCTCATACCGGGCGGCCGCGTCCTCGCCACGCGGTCGGGTACGTTGCATCGAATTAGCGAAGCGGTCGGTACTCACGGTCTCGCCTCCTTTAAAGCGGTGCTCTTCGCGCTCACTGACGAGCGTGCTTTGACGAAGTGGCACCGCACCGGCTCGCGCTTATCGCGATAAATCGATGAGACCTTAAAGCCAGGTGCTGTCCCATATGCCGGCGTCGATTTCGTCCCCGGCACTGACGGATTCGTCCCTGCCCGGACATTTGAGATGAGTGCCCGGGAACGCGCCGGTTTAAAATATATCAGGCCGCGTTCGCGCACCGCCTGAGCACCTCGCTGCCACAATGTAAGGCATCACCATTGAGCAGGCGCGCGCTTCCGGTGCGACAACCTGTTGCCGCGGCTTGCATGATTCGACCAACCTACTGATTTAGCATCGGTAATCCATCCTGGCACAACAGGTGCTTATCAGCACCCCGGTACGCGTGCCTTGAGTCGTTACGACATCAGGGGTCTCAAATCAAAACAGCGGGAGGGAAGTCGTTCGATGAAACTAATAACCGCCATTATCAAACCGTTCAAGCTCGATGATGTTCGTAAGGCGATCAGCGACGTGGGCGTGCAAGGCGTCACTGTCACCGAAGTTCGTGGTTTCGGCCGTCAGCGCGGGCATACGGAAATCTACCGGGGCGCCGAATATGCCGTCGAATTCGTCCCCAAGACGAAAATCGAAATTGCCGTCGTGGATTCCTTGGCGGACCAAGTAATCGAGGCCATTACCAATTCAGCCAAAACCGGCAAGGTCGGTGATGGAAAGATTTTTGTCGTAGATCTCGCCCAGGTAGTGCGCATCCGCACGAGTGAGCGCGACGCTAACGCAATTTAGAAGGGGGATTCGCATTGATGACTAAACTGCCTCGATTGATTGTTCTCGGCTTGTTGGCATTCTCCATGCACGGCGCTTTGGCGGATGACACACCTGCCGCAGCGGCTTCATCAGCTCCGGCTCCTGCTTCCGCGGCTGATTCTGCAGCGCCGGGGGCTGATGCGGCCGCCGCACCCGCAGCTGCCCCATCGGAACCCACGCTAGTAGGTACCGACAAGATCAATTCCGGCGACACCGCCTGGATGCTGACCTCCACTGCGCTGGTGTTGATGATGACCATCCCGGGCCTCGCGCTCTTCTATGGCGGCATGGTGCGCAAGAAGAATGTGCTGGCTACCTTGATGCAAAGCTTCGCCATCACCTGCGTAGTAACGCTGTTGTGGTGGGTCATCGGCTACTCCTGGGCATTCACTCCAGGGAGCGCTTACCTGGGAGGCGCGACGCGCGCGTTCATGAATGGCATGACCATTATGAAGGACGCGAACAAGGTCACGGTGTCGCACCTGGCGCTGACGATCCCTGAAACTGTTTACGCCATGTTCCAGCTGACATTTGCGATCATCACGCCGGCCCTCATTGCGGGCGCGTTCGCCGATCGAATGAAATTCTCCGCCATGTTGGTATTCATGGCGGCGTGGTCGCTGCTGGTTTACTGCCCGATCGCTCACTGGGTCTGGGAGCCGTCCGGCTGGCTGGCGCTGAAAGGCGTTCTGGATTACGCCGGCGGTACCGTCGTGCACATCAACGCCGGCGTCGCCGGCCTCGCTAGCTGCCTCGTGCTCGGTAAGCGCGTTGGATACGGTAAGGAAGCCATGCCGCCGCATAACTTAACTCTGACGCTCATCGGCGCCTCCTTGTTGTGGGTGGGCTGGTTCGGCTTTAACGCCGGTTCTGCGGTCGCGGCCGATGGCCGCGCGGGCATGGCTATGGCGTCTACGCAGATCGCCACGGCAGCCGCCGCACTGGCATGGATGTTCGCCGAATGGGTCTCCAAGGGCAAACCAAGTGTCCTCGGCATCGCATCCGGCGCAGTCGCGGGGTTGGTGGCAATTACACCGGCATCGGGTTTCGTCGGTCCAACTCCGGCAGTAATCATCGGCATCGCCGCTGGAGTCGGTTGCTTCGTGGCCGCTACTTCGCTGAAGAAAGTTCTGGGCTATGACGATTCATTGGACGCCTTCGGCGTGCACGGCATTGGCGGCATCATCGGTGCGCTGCTGACGGGCGTCTTCGCCAGCAAGGAAATCAGCGGCTCGGATGGATCGGTGATAACCCAGTTGTGGGGCGTCGGCACCACGGTTATTTATGGTTTTGCCGTCAGCTTCATTCTTCTGAAGGTAATCGACATGACCATGGGTTTGCGGGTCACCGAAGAACAGGAACGCGAGGGCCTCGACATCTCTCTACACGGGGAAAGAATCGAATAATCCCATCGCCGATGGTCCGGTGGCGAGCACGCCACCGGACCATTTCTTTCACCGCGCAGTTTCTGTATCGCAATATTTCTATAATCTTAAGGGATGAAGTAATGTCAAAGATTCGCCAACCATTGATTGCCTCAGCGGTGATATTGAGCTTCGCTGCCTGCAGCGTGGCCTCGGCGGCAGACGAACCCGCGAAACCCGCTGCGCCGGCCTTGTCGGATGTGCTAAGTGCCTCCGGACTTACGGCGACAGGCTATGTAGCCGCGTCCTACTACCATTCGAATGGCTATAGCAGCGATCATCAATTCGACAACAAACACGACAGCTTTCAGCTCGATCAGGCGGGATTTACGCTCGCCTACCAGCCTAAAGAGGGATTTGGTGCGTTGGTGAATATCGCCGCCGGCGAGGACATGAAGATCCTGAACGCAGCGGAAGGCAACAATCCCAACAGCTTCGACATTGTCCAAGGGTTTGTTCAATATGTCGGCGGCCCGATCACCGTCATCGCCGGAAAGTACGTAACTTTGGCAGGTGCCGAGGTAATCGCCCCTACGGGCAACACGAACTTCTCCCGCTCATTTCTATTCTACGCTGAGCCCCTGACCCATACCGGCATTCGCGCCTCTTACGCGGTCACCGATACCTTAAGTCTCGTCGCCGGTATCAATAACGGATGGAACTATTCGTCCTTGTCGACCTCCGGCTCCAAAACGGCAGAAGTAGGCCTGTCTTGGACTCCGGTCAAAGCATTCGCGCTCGCGGCGCAAGCCTATGTGGGCAAGGATCCGACATTCGACGCGCAACGAACTTTGGTCGATGCCGTGGCTACCTACAATGCAACCGACGCGCTCACCTTAATTCTCAGTTTCGATTGGGGCAAGCAGGAGCAACACACCAGCGGCGATCCCGGCCTGCAATGGAACGGCGCCGCGTTTTACACCAACTACGCGCTGAACGATCAATGGCGCCTGTCATTGCGGCTTGAGTATCTGGACGACAAGAATGGGTTTGTCACAGGTACCGGTGTCGCGCAAACGTTGAAGGAAGGCACGATCACCTTTGGCTATGATCCGGTGAAAAACTTCGAGCTGCGCCTCGAGGGTCGCTACGATAAGTCTACCGAGCCCACCTTTGTGCGGAAGATCTCCACGGGCGCGGACGTTAGTCTATTTGCCGACAGCCAGACGGGAGTCGCACTGCAGGGCGTGTACAAGTTCTGAGCCACGGCAGCTTCTAAGCTCCGCTTGTAATGCTGAAACTCCGGGTGACGGCTGAGACGTCACCCGGATCTACAGGCCTCCGCACCGTTGTGGGTCGCGGTTTGCCCGTGTCAATGCCTTGATATACTGGATTGATGCCAGTCCCAGCCCACGGTTCGGGTGATGCCGCAGCAGCCACAATCCAAGCGCCTACAGGGAAATTCCGCACCCGTCGGCGCAGTACCGCGATGTGGCGATTCACAATGTGGCGAACCATTGCCGACGCACTCCCCCCCAATTCAGGAGCATTTGTGAACCGATTTACTACAACGATTGCAGCCGTGATTATTTTTGCGGCAGCCATCGCGTATTCCATGTCGGCGCGCGCGGCCGGGGACACGGACGGCGGATTGCCTGATCCTGCACAGATGCTGGTAGGTCGCCTCGACCTCGAGAAATATAAGGCGACCATCAAAGGACTGACGCGCTTCGGCGACCGGCGCCAGGGCACGGATAGAAACCGCGCGGCCCTGGATTGGATCGAGGCGCGGCTGAAAAGCTATGGCTGCTCAAATGTTTCGCGGCTCAAATATACCTATTCGCCGAGTGATCTATCCCGCCCCAGCGGGCGGCCCGTGGCACGCGACCCTGATTCGGCAGTCGGGGGCGCTCGCTATCGTGGCGTGCGCGGTCAGACCGGGGTCAATGAGGATCCCAAGCTGCAAGCAGATGAGAAACTGCGTTTGCTCAATTCTCAGCCCACCACTGCCGGCGTGCGCGAGGAGGTGTATTGCACCAAAGTTGGCATTACTCACCCGGAGGAAATGTACATTATCGGTGCCCACATGGACGGTCATGGATGGGGCGAGGCGGCCAACGACGACGGTTCAGGGACCGCCTTGGTCATGGAACTGGCCCGCATCTTGTCCTCACCGGATGTGAAGACCGAACTGTCTATCCGTTTTGCACTTTGGAATAACGAAGAGACCGGCCTGAACGGGGCTTGGGCCTATGTGCAGCAACGCGCAGCGCTTCAAGGCAAGGAAGACCCAGCCGGCTCGGGACGCTATCCGGAGCCGAAATGGCTGGGGATGATCCAGCACGACATGATGCTCTTCGATCACGGCATGCCGCACCCCGACGCCAGCATGTCCAAAGAGCAGCGGCCGGAGGCCGACGTAAACATAGAATTCCAACAAGTGGCCAAGGCGGCGGACGGTGCACAGAAATTGGCGTGGATGTTGTATTCGGCGAACGAGGCCTATGCCAGCGATTACCCCGCGAGCGTCGGACCGCATATGACCAACACAGATAGCACACCGTTTATGGATCTGGTGCCGACCATCAGCCTACGCGAGAATGAACGCGGGCGAGAAATTGGCGCCGGCTGGGATCCTCAATGGCATCAACCTTCGGATGTATTTGCCACGTACAGCGACGCAGATTTTCGGCTCGGACTGAACGCAGCACAAACTACCCTGGGTGCCATTGGCCGGCTAAGCGGCGCAACTGTCTCGCAGTGGCAAACTAAGCAGGCTCGAAACGGGCCACGGTTTCGACGTGGTCGGTGAACGGCATCAGATTGAACGTAGTTAGCGCCGTCAACCGTAACCTGCCCTGCGAGGTCAGCACCTCGGTATCATTGAGGAAGGACTCAAGCCCGCAGCCCACGTAGAGGAGACGCTCGGGCGGATTCTCACTGAGATGTTGCGCCAACTCCGGATCTAGGCCTTTGCGTGGAGGGTCGGCGATGACTACCCGTGCACCTGCCGCGGCCAGACGCGCTGTTCCCGCCGGACCCGGCACCACCGTAATCGCTGACCGAGCCGCGGGGTCAAGTGCGGCGAGTCCTAGCAGGAGTCCATGCAGCGAGTGCCGGCCGACTTCGTTTATTTTGATCTCACTGACACTATCCAATATCGACAGTCCGATCGCACCCACCCCGGCGTAGAACTCGGTGACCGGTGCGCCCACCGGGATTTCTGCGCGCACGTGCTGAATGATTTGCTCGGCGATGTCGAGATTATTCTGCCCGAACGCACCTGGCGGATAGTGCACTGCTGCCCCCCCGAAATGCTCAACTACGCTCTCAGGTCCGCACCAGAGCTGAAATTCAGGGCCCAGTATGCTGTTAGTGTGCTGCAGATTGGCGTTGAACCATAAACTGTGCAGCTCCGAACCTAGGCGTTCGCGAATCAAGTCCAGGCAGGCGCCCAAGGGTTCGGCGGTTTTGCTGTTGGCGACCAGCACTACCTGTGCCGTCTGCGAGCTGCGCTCGACCACCACCTGCAAGTAGCGCGCTATACCCAAGTGAACGGTATCCGAGTAGCTGGTGACCCGGGCCTCGACCAGCGCGCGCCGCACGACGGAAGCCACGCGGTTGATCAGGGGATGCTGCACGATGCAATTCGGAATGTGTACTACACGATGGGTGCCGAACTCAAACAGTCCGATCTTCGGTGAGCCCAGCCGGCCGCGAATGGCGAGCCGAGCGCGCAGCCGGAAGCCAGCACTTTTCCCGGAAACTAGGTTGACGTCCGGTAGGCCATGCGTGCGTGCCAATTGTGCGAGCGCGGCCTGCGCGGCGGGGGCGATTCCCGGCTCACCAAAGCGTGGGCAGCCTGGGCAAGGCGGCCGGTGTGGGCAGGCCACATGGAGTTCTGATGCCATAGTCCTGCAACGTAGCAGAGAACCTGCGACCCCGATATCCGGCGAGCAACGTCAATAGAAGCGTTATCATGCGACGGTATCAGCAATGGGGAGACTTCCATGCCTACCAGACGCAGCGCCCTCAAGACAGTCCTTTCGGCAACCGCCGTCCCGATGACTGCCATGGCAGGTAACGCGGCAGCCCCCATGGAACGGAACAAGAACACGGTCGTTGGCTTTTATGACTTGATGTTCAACCAATGCAAGCCCGCCGAAGCCATGGATAGATACGTGGTTGATTCTTATACCCAGCACAATCCCGGTGTGGCGGACGGCAAGGCGGCCTTTATCGAATACTTCACGCGCATGGCGCGGGAATACCCCGGCAAGAGCGTCGAATTCAAGAAAGTCCTTGCGGACGGAGATCTTGTTGTCCTGCATTGCTTTCAGAAATGGCCGGGCGACCATGATTGGGCTGGAATGGATATTTTTAGGTTGGATGCCAATGGCAAAATCGTCGAACACTGGGATGTGCTGCAAATCATTCCGGACAAGGCCGTCAATACAAATACCATGTTCTGACCGACAGAGGCACCATGCATACGAGAATTCGCTGCTCATTGACCGCCGTCGTTCTGGGTTCGCTGGCCTCGGGCTTGGCTGGTGCACAGGCTTCGGATTCCCTACAAGATGCCCGTCGCCATTGGCTGGACGCCAACGTCAATGTGCTGACCTTTCACAGCATTGATCAATTATTTCCGACCCGGCGTGTGGAGCGGTCCGGCACCCCCTGGGTGCTGCCGCATGTGGAAAGAAAACTGGACTTTTCCTACGAATACGACGGCAAGAAACATGCCGCCCTGGACGTTGAAACCTGTGTGCTCGGTTGGGTGCTCGAGCGCGCTACTAAGCAAAACCTGGCGCAATTCATGACGGAGTGGCTGGGGAAGCCGGCCGGTGTGGAATCCCATGGATTTTGGATGCTCGACGGTGCTGCAGACGTCGGGCGGGAGTTCGCGGGGGAGGCTTTAATGCGGTCGCGCGCGACTATGCCCGCTTGGGACTGATGATGCTGCGAAACGGCAAAGCCGGCTCACGGCAAGTGGTGCCGGCGCGATGGGTTCACGAGTCGATCGGCCCGAAGGATCGCGAGGCCGTCAATCCGGCAGAGCCTTTAATGGGTTATCACTATCAATGGTGGCCCATCGTGGGGTCGGATGCCTATCTGGCGCGAGGCTTGCAAGGTCAGGCCATATTCATTGATCCGGCCACAGATACCGTAGTGGTCAAATTGTCTTACTTTCCACCGGGAAACCAACAAGCCTTCGTCGAAAGCGTCGCATTCCTGCAAGCAGCGGTGGCAAATTGACTGAGCGGAATGAAGCGGCCGATCAATCCGTGGTGATCGCGCCCAGCCTACGTCTGCCGGCGCCTTTCACGGCCATTCACCGCGTCGTCGATACGGAGATCGACGAGTATGCGCACGTCAACAATACCGTGTATTTGCAGTGGTTGGACCGTATAGCGTGGGCACATTCCGCGAAGCTCGGCATGCCGCTCGAGCGCTGTCTTACGCTGCGACGCGGCATGGCGATCAGGCATACGCGGATCGATTATCTCGAGGCCGCGGTGGTCGCTGACGATCTACTGATCGCCACGTGGATTATCGCCAGCGACGGCCGCTTGCGATGCAGCCGACGCTTTGAAATCTTGCGCGTTACCGATGGTAAGCGCGCGCTGGAGGCGGAGATTGATTTCTTCTGCTTGAATCTCGACACGGGAAAGCCCTGCCGATTCCCACCCGAGTTCGTTGAGTATTACGCAGTACTGCCGGAGGTCGCGGCGGCCTATGAGGCCTTGCCCAGCACGCTGCGCCAAGTCGGCCATGCCCGCGGGATGCGGGAGTAAATGACGCAACGGCGGTGGCGCGGCTCAGGGTGCAATTCGCTCGGCATTCAACACCGCCCCTTCAATCGTCCCGCTCACCGCGGCAATGGCGTTGATGTTGGCGTCATTCCAGGAGATGGTGAGCGCGCCTACCACCTGACTGCCGTTCTTAAGAGTCACCCGCGCCCTAATGATGTTGCTGGTCTGGTCCCAAGATACCGTACCGGAGACGGCGACGTCCTGGGTGAAGCGCACGCCCTTCAGAGTGAAGTCATAACCGAAGTTCGTCGCAGCATAGGTGAATGCGCCGCCGCGCAGTCCGCTACCCACATTGTTATTGCTCACATAGTAGCGCGCGATAATATCGCCCACGGCTTCGAGTCCGGCTGCGGCGACGCGCCGCTGTGCATCAGAGGCCTTGTTGCCGACACGCGCCGTGAGCGGGCTTAGCCCGGCCGCGTTCGTGGCGAATTTCGGTACCGTACGAACCGGGCGTACCTTGTGCACGCAATTAGTATTCCCAGGCGCGAGATTCTTGACGAAGCGCTGCACGATGCCGAGCGTGCAGCCGATAGAATCGCCGTCCGCGACCACATGCCCCAGATTAGGCACCACGACATGCACGGCATTGGGAAATTGTTCCGTGGTCTCGTTGGCGTCGATCACCGACGTGATGGAATCCAGGTCGCCCGACAACACAAGCGTCGGCACCGCCGGAAAGTGCGCGTACTTAGGCAATGGTGCGCCCGGAGCTCCGGGACTCAGACTCTTCGGCGGTACCGACCACGGCAGACAGGAATCGAGCGGCGTGATGTACACCTGGGAGTCGATGCCTTCATCGACGGTGAATGGCGCAAACAGATCGGGGCGCTGGATGCGCGCGTCTTGCAGCGCGTTAGCGTACTGGCTATTGCGCTTGGCGCGCGGCGCAGTCAGGTCATACAGCATGGGATAGTCGGTGCAGGTCACGGCCTCCGCCAATCCGTAGCTGTAATCGACCGGATCGTTCGTGCTCGCCGTATTAACTTCGGACACCAAGCGCAGCAGCGGCAAAGAATCCTTGGAATCGAGCCAAGCTCGGGCGGCGGCATCAAGATCCCGATAGATTGGAGGGCCGAATCCTGCGGAGTCGATAAGATAGATGAGAGCGCCAATGTCCAGCGTCGTCGGTTGCGGGACGCCGTCGCCGTCCGGTGCGTTGCCCTTGATCGGATGCTGGCGCAGGTAATTGACGACTTGCTGCATGCGAGAGGTCGCGGTGCCGCCGAGGGCACGGCAACTGGGCGAACGACCGCAACTTAAATCGATTCCCGACCATGCAGCCACCCAGTCCGTCGCGAACCAGGGATCGGGCGCACGGACCGGATACGCACTGTCCAAAATGATGCTGCGCAACCGATTCGGATATAAACCGGCGAGCACTTGTCCAACGAAGGTACCGTAACTATCCCCGTAGAAGTCCACGTCATCAACGTCAAGCGCATCCATCACTGCGACAATATCGTTCGCCGCGTAGTCCGTGCCATAGAACCAGGCCTTGTTACCCAACTGGCCGGCGCAGTCGGCGACGGCATCCAGGTCCGCAGAGCCCGTCTGCAAATCGGGGCAATCGATGGGATCCGACAAGCCGGTGCCGCGCTTGTCGATGATGAGCACATCGCGCCGATCGCGCAGCGCATCGAACAAGGTTAAGTAGTAGTCGCGCGTACCCGTCGAAGAATAACCAGGGCCGCCTTCTTGCGGCAGTATGGTACCGAGGCGTACCTTGGTCAGATCGGTCCGCGGGTAATATTCGAAGCCAACGGTGACTTTTCCCTTCACCACTCCGCTGGGATCGAATGAGCGTTCGATAGAGCCGCAATAGCCCGTGTAATCTGTATTGCAAAGGGTGAGCGTAAGCGAGCCGACGTCGATAGTATTGGGTACAGCGCCCGCGCTGCCTGCCAGCCACAGTGCCACACAGCCGAGGGTGGCGGCAATATTACAGTTCCAAGGACTTCGCGATCCCATGCGCTCCTCCCCTGTTGTTTGAGTGCGAGCCTAACACGCCTGCAGTTTTCGGTCGCACCCTAGGCCGTTTGCTCAGTCGGCGGCAACTTTTAGCATATGTTCAATCGAAACAACGACCATCTAAATGAGTCGATCCAACATGAAATTGGACGGCACCGCATTACTTTTCTAAGCCGTTCTGCTGGGACGGTTAAATGAAAAACGGCAAAGCGCTATTGTACCTGCCGGCTACGCATGCCGATGCAGCACTCGATGAGTTTGACTCGATCTCGACAGAGCTCAAAAAGTGATCGAGTGCCCTCTTGCTGCTAACATTCGCGGCTGGTCACATTGTCGAGAACAATAATGAATGCAACCGTTGCCCTGGAATCCCGTCTGCGAGCCGAAGGCCGCTATTTTTATCTGTGGATGGCCGGCGCCTTCGTCCTGGTGGCGTTCGGCGGATTCAGTCCCACCTATTGGGCACCGGTCGCCGCAGGCACGTTTCACGCGCCGTACATTATCCATATCCATGGAATGCTGATGTTTGCGTGGACTTGCTTCTTTTTCGTCCAGACGGCGCTGGTGGCGGCGGGACGCACAATGGACCACCGCTCCTGGGGCTTGGCCGGCATTTCCCTGTTCAGCATTCTGGCCTTTTCCATCTTGGTTGGCGAAGAAGCGGTCTTGAAGAGCGCCGAGGCAGCCGGATTCGGGGCTGCTGCACGCCGCTTCGCGGCCGTGACTTTGTGCGCATGGCCTTTATTGGTCACTGTATTCACCTTGGCCATTGTCAATATCCGGCGCCCCCAGTTCCACAAGCGGCTGATGCTGCTGTTGATGTGCGGGATGATGACGCCGGCCATTGCGCGCGTGTTTCTCACTTTGTTCGCGGGCGGCGCGCCGGCGGGGCCGCCGCCGCCCTTCGTGTCCCTGCCACCGGCGCTGGTCGCCGACCTTCTTCTCGTCGCCGCGATGATTCACGACTGGCGCACTCGCGGCAAACCGCATTCTGTCTACGTGATAGGCGGCGCCGTGTTGCTGGCGCAGCAGGTGCTCACAGTGCCCATTGCCGCAACCGACACTTGGATGGGCGTCGCGAAGGCCTTTCAACGCTTGGCGGGATAGCGATAGCTACGGGAACGGAGCGACGCGCAGCTACATCTAATCCGGCTTGAATGGCTTATTGCTGGTGCAGTAACCCTCAGTTCCCTTGATATCAATCTTATAATAGGCATACAATATACTCTTTATTGGCCTGGCGTTTACTCATGCGACTCACCCTGCATACCGACTACGCCTTGCGCTTGTTAATGCTGCTTGCCGTTGAACCCGAGCATCGTCACACGATCGGAGAAGTTGCGCAGCGCTACGATATCTCACGCAATCATCTGATGAAGGTAACTCAGACGCTGTCACAGAGCGGATTCCTCGAGAGTCTGCGCGGGCGTTGCGGCGGCTTGCGGCTCGGCCGCTCTCCCGCTTCCATCAATCTGGGCGCAGTGGTGCGCGCAACCGAAGATAGCCTGGCACTGGTGGAATGTTTCGACCAAGAGAACAATCATTGCCTGATCTCGTCCGCCTGCGGACTGCGAGGGCCGCTGGATCAAGCCTTACGTGCCTTCTTCGCCGTGCTCGATCGCCACTCGCTCGCGGACCTCATCCAGAGTCCTATTTCGGTGCGCAAAATGCGCACCCTCCTCGGCGCGTCGGCCCATGAGGCCGTACAGATGCGGCGATGAGCGAGCATACATTGTCCAGCATGGGGCGCCGCGCGCGCATCATCGAACAGCTCCGCAGTGAGACCGGCATCGACGAGTCCATGATCCAAAGACTGGTGCATGGCTTTTACGCTCGTGTCCGGGACGATATTCTCATCGGTCCGATCTTTACTGCACGCATCGACGACTGGGAAGTGCACTTGCAGCGCATGTGCCTGTTCTGGTCATCGGTTGCGCTGGCCAGCGGCCGCTATCACGGCCAGCCGATGCCGAAGCACTTGCCGCTCCCCGTTGAGGCGCGCCATTTCGATCGCTGGCTTGAACTGTTCCGTCAGAACGCTCTCGAAGTATGTCCGCCTGCGGCCGCGAAACTGTTCATCAAACGGGCCGAGCTCATTGCACAAAGTTTGGAAATGGGAATTGCCAGCAGCCAGGGCTTGTTCCTGGGCAAGGGCGAACGCCTCGTGACGCGGCAGCCAGCCGCTGCATCGGGAAGAGCTGGATAAAATCTTCGTTATGAGCAAGGTTCTCCCGCAAGGGCTCATCTCTCTCTGGCGCAAGGCGCAACGGGAGCGTCTCATTGCGGCGCGGCTTGCCCTGTCCGTCGAATACCGCACAGCTCTGGCGTCGGCGATCGCGGAACAATTGAGCGACTTGATTTCAGTCGCTGCGAATCCGATCGTTAGCGTTTATTGGCCGATACGCGCCGAACCTGACCTGCGGCCGTGGATGCTCAGAATGTGGGAGCGAGGAGCACGAATCGCTCTCCCCGTCGCCGTTGCCTTACGCCAACCGCTGAGGTTCCGCGAGTGGCATCCCAACGCGACTCTGGCGCGAGGCCTGTGGAAGATCCCCTACCCGGCGGACGGAGCCGAAGTCATCCCGAGCGTGGTGCTCGCGCCCGTGATTGGTTTCGATCCGGAATGTTTCCGGCTTGGCTATGGCGGCGGTTTCTTCGATCGGACGCTGGCCGCAATGCACGCGGATAGGCTGGTAATAGGGCTTGGTTATCCGAGCGCGGCAATCCCGACCATCTATCCCCAGTCTCACGATATTCCTATGGATTATATTGTAACCGGGACGACGGCGCTGAAGCGCCAGGGAAACAATGCAATTCCACGACCTAGTTCCTGTTAGCCGCCAGCGGCAGGATTTTTGAAAAGTGAATCCCAAACCCCAGGCACGCCAGCACACATCTCCCGTGTGTTTTCTGCACGAATTCGAGGAGCCAGACCAAATTATGTCCACGCTCAATATCCAGATCAAACGGATCTATGCAAAGTCGCTGTCCAAAGACGGCTATCGAGTACTGGTGGATCGCCTCTGGCCGCGCGGCGTGTCGCGCGAGCGCGCCTCACGGCAACGCGTGACATTACTGTACGCGGCGCGCGACCCGCAAATCAATCATGCGGTGCTAATCGAGGAAGCGATTACCAAGGGGCTCAAATAATACGGCGCTATTGAACCGCCGTGCCGCATGCCGCGGCGCGACCGAGCAGCAGCGCGCGCTCGCGCCCGTTCTGCGCCAGCGCGGCGGCGCGCGAAAACTCGCTGCGCGCTTCCTCACTACGTCCGAGCTTCTCCAGCAAATCCGCACGTACACTGGGCAGTAAGTGGTAGGTCTTGAGCCGCGGATCCTGGGTCAGTGCGTCCACGAGTTCCAATGCCGCGGTGGGCCCAAATGCCATGGACACTGCCACGGCCCGGTTCAATTCCACCACCGGCGACGGCATGAGTTGGGCGAGTGCATCATAGAGCGCAACAATTCGCGCCCATTCGGTCTCCTCAGGTGCTTTGGCCCGGGCATGACAGGCGGCGATGGCTGCCTGCAGCGAGTACGGTCCGAAAGCACCGTCGAGTCCCTCAGCGCGATCGAGCGCGGCCAGCCCGCGCCGGATCAGCAGCTGATTCCACCTCCCGCGATTCTGTGCCGGCAGCAGAACGGGCTGGCCGGCAGAATCGACGCGCGCGCCGATCCGCGATGCCTGGATTTCCATGAGGGCCACCAGGCCGTGCACCTCTGCCTCCGTCGGCATAAGCTCAGCGAGAATACGCCCCAATCGCAACGCTTCGTCGCACAGCGCAGGACGCATCCAATCCTCGCCGGTGGTCGCCGCATAGCCTTCATTGAAAATGAGATAAATCACTTCGAGCACCGACGCGAGCCGCCCTGCACGCTCTTCCGGGCGCGGCACCTCGAACGGGATGCGCGCTTCGGCCAGGGTGCGTTTGGCGCGCACGATGCGCTGTCCAATGGTGGGCTCGGGTAGCAGGAAGGCGCGTGCAATTTCTGTGGTACTAAGTCCTGCCAGCAGCCGCAAGGTCAGCGCGGTGCGTGCCTCAGTGGAGAGGACCGGGTGGCAGGCAATA
This sequence comes from Steroidobacterales bacterium, assembly GCA_038226325.1. Taxonomy (GTDB): domain Bacteria; phylum Pseudomonadota; class Gammaproteobacteria; order Steroidobacterales; family Steroidobacteraceae; genus Bog-1198. Next base: position 56,711 of record JBBRQO010000029.1, read on the forward strand.
AAGGTGAGTCGTAGTAAATCATCCCCGATGTCATCGTCCGCCGCGTACTCAGGTTCTTGTGGTTTTGCACCGAGGAGCTGCGCGTCGTTGACAATGGCCGCCTGATTCCGCTCACGCAGCTTACGGCGCCGCAGTTCGTCGAGGGCACGGTTCTTGGCGGTCGCCATGAGCCACGCGCCCGGGTTGTCCGGGATGCCGAGCTGCGGCCATTGCTCAAGTGCCGTTACCAACGCATCTTGCGCCAATTCTTCGGCCAGACCGACATTGCGCAGCATGCGCGCGAGCTTGGCGATGATTTTGGCCGATTCTATGCGCCACACCGCCTCAACGGTCTTGTGTATAGAGGATGCTGCGGTCACGCAAAACAAGGGCCCAATTCCCTTACTTCAATGGTGGCCCAATGTGCCGCCGGGCACTCTTTGGCGATGGCAATGGCTTGTTCCTTGGTCTCGCAAGTCAAGAGAAACAAGCCACCGATCATTTCCTTGGCCTCTGCAAAAGGTCCGTCCACCACGGTGGATTGATTGCCCTGTACGCGCACGCGAGCACCCTGGGCGTCAGTCTTTAGGGACTGAGCAATGGTCAGCAATCCCCGAGATCTCAATTCCTCGCTGAACTGAAGCATGCGGTCGTATAGCGCTCGCCCCTCAGCCTCGCTACGGCTCTGCCGTTGTCCTGCGGGCTCAGCTATCAAAAGTGCATAGGCCATGGCTGCCTCATTGGATGGGGAGATTCGATTCGATTATGACTGACCAGGGGATTTGTTCATTTGTTCACGTGGCTGATCACCCTGCGCTCGCAGCTCTGAGGTAAGTTCGGCGCCGAAATCTTCCGCCTCGTACATAGGTCGAATCTCGACCACGGACTCACCCGGAAAAGGATTCGGACTGCGCTTGAGCCATTCCACCGCCTCGTCGATGGATTTGACCTGCCACAACCAGAATCCGACGACAAGTTCCTTGGTCCCAGTGAACGGTCCATCGAGCACCCGACGTTGGGTGCCGGAAAAGTGCACGCGCTTACCGAGCGAACTTGGTTTGAGACCCTCTCCCGCAAGCAACACGCCTGCCTTCACGAGTTCCTGGTTATATTGTCCCATCGCAGCCAAGAGTGCGTGGGTGGGCATAACTCCGGCCTCGCTTTCGACAGTCGCCTTAATGAGCACCATGACTTTCATTAGAAATATTGCCTTATATATTAATCACTTGCAAAGTATACAAAATCTATATTCTCCATATAAAAACCCCCTTCTGCTAGACGACGAACGAGCGTTGAGAATTTCGACACCCACGTCAAGAAGCCGGTGCAAAACAGTCGATCGGGCGCAGGGCTTTTTATTGAGCCGCCCTGCTCCCGCGGCGGATGTCCCGGCCGTCATCGCCCGCCTTGGTGCCGCTCGATCAGCGAATTATCAGAATTGCAGCACTTTCACATAGCGAACATGAGGCAAGGCTCGTAATTTCTGTTGAATGGCCTCCGACACGATTTGATCGACCCCCACAATGGCAATAGCGTCTTGCTCGGCGGCTTGACGACCCAAGTGAAACGTCGCGATGTTGATGTTCTCCTCGCCTAACATGGTACCAAGGGCGCCGATGAAGCCGGGTCGGTCTATATTGTTGATGAGCAGCATGACCGGATGGAAATCCGCTTCCAACGCCATGCCTTTGACCTCGACGATCTTCGCGGTTCCCGCGTTGACAACTCCTGCCAAAATGCGCCAGCGTCCTCCGGTCAGCACCTTGACGCGGATTAACGAGCCATAGATGGGCGACGTCTCGCGTCTCGATTCGGTCAGGACAGCGCCTTTTTGCCGGAGCACCGCAGGTGCGGATACCATGTTCACATCGGGCATCAAAGGCCGCATCAATGCCGCCAAGGCAATCGCAGTCAAGGGCTGAGTATTGAGCAGCGCAACTTCACCTTCGTACTCGATATCGACCGCTTCTATGCCATCGTCGGCAATCTGACCGGCAAAACTGCCCAGCTTGTCGATTAGCCCGATAAAGGGCTTGAGCCGCGAAGCTTCCTCGGCGCTGATCGAGGCCATGTTGAGCGCATTGGTGACTGCCCCGGTCAACAAGTAGTCCGATATTTGTTCAGCCACCTGAAGTGCCACGTTTTCCTGCGCTTCATTGGTGCTGGCGCCCAAGTGCGGTGTAGCCACGAAATTCGGTGCACCGAACAGCACACTCTCCTTCGCCGGCTCGGTAATGAATACGTCAAAGCCGGCGGCGGACACATGCCCCGTTTCCAGAGCCGCACGCAAAGCCCTTTCATCGACCAGCCCGCCGCGCGCCGCGTTCACGATGATGACCCCCGGCTTGGTTTTCGCCAGTGCCTCTGCCGAGAGAATATTCTTGGTCTTGTCGGTCAACGGCGTGTGCAGAGAAATCGCATCTGCACGCATCAGTAAGTCGTCCAAATCGACTTTCTCGACGCCGAGCTTTACTGCCCGCTCGGGCGACAGGAACGGATCGTAGGCAATCACCTTCATCTTGAGTGCCAGTGCCCGCTCTGCGACCAAGGCGCCGATATTTCCGCAGCCGATCAATCCCAGGGTCTTGGCATAGAGTTCGACCCCCATGAAGCGGTTCTTTTCCCATTTTCCTGCCTGGGTGGAGACATCCGCCGCCGCGATTTGGCGAGCTGCCGCGAACAACAGAGCAATCGCGTGCTCTGCCGTCGTAATGGAGTTGCCGAATGGGGTATTCATCACCACAATGCCCCGAGCGGTGGCCGAGGCCACGTCGATGTTGTCCACTCCTATGCCGGCGCGGCCGATGACCTTAAGTTTGGTCGCAGCTGCAATCACATCTTTGTCCGCCTTAGTCGCTGAACGCACCGCCAGACCGTCGTAACCGGCGATGATATTGAGCAGTTCAGATTTCTTTAGACCTACGCGCACATCCACCTCCACCCCGCGGGCGCGGAAAATGTCGAGAGCCTTCGGGCTTAGGTCATCGGCAATCAAAACTTTAGGCACGGCTAATCCTTATCGGGAAACATTGAGCTTCAGGAGACAGTGTTCGAATGCCCAGTCGAGCCAGGGCGTGAGTAATTGCAGATCATTGTGCTCGATAGTGGCGCCGCACCAGATGCGTAACCCGGGCGGTGCGGACCTATAGGATGCGGCATCGAGTGCAACGCCTTGTTGTTCCAGCAGTGCCGCCAAGTTCTTAGCAAATTCTGCCTGAGCGGCCTGCGGCAGTGACGTCACGCGCCCGTCGGCAACTCTGAGGCAGACGCTGGTGTTGCTGCGATGAGCGGCGTCCGCCACCAGAAAATCAACCCAGGGCGTGCGCGCCACCCATTCGGCCAACGCCCCTGCATTGGCATTCGCACGTGCTTGTAGCGCCGTGAGACCGCCGATGGCCTGCGCCCATTTCAGCGCGTCCAGATAGTCCTCTGTGGCGAGCAAAGATGGGGTGTTAATTGTGGCGCCCTCGAACAATTCCTGATCGAGTTTGCCCTTCTTGGTCATGCGAAAAATCTTCGGCAAAGGCCAAGGCGGCACATAGCTCTCCAAGCGCGCGACGGCGCGCGGCGAGAGAATCAACATGCCGTGAGCCGCTTCCCCACCCAGCACTTTCTGCCAGGAGAAAGTCACCACATCGCATTTGGACCACTCGATTGGCTGAGCGAAAACGGCGCTGGTCGCATCGTTGAGGGTGATGCCTTCGCGGTCCGCCGGGATCCAGTCGAAATTCGCAATCTTGGCGCCCGAAGTTGTGCCGTTCTGAGTGAAGATAATATCGGCCTCGCGGCGGGCCCGTGATAAGTCAGGAAGTACGCCATACGGGCGTCCGATATGAGTTCTACAGTGCTCGATTTTCAATTGCTCAATGGCATCCGAGACCCATTCTTCACCGAAGCTTTCCCAGGCAAAGACGTCCACCGGACGGGCTCCCAACAGGGACCACATCGCCATTTCCATAGCACCTGTATCGGATGCCGGAACGATCGCAATTTTGAAATCGACAGGCACGCACAACAGCGCACGAGTGCGATCAATGGCTTCTTTGAGCTTGGCTTTTCCAGGCTTCGACCGATGTGAGCGGCCGAGCAATGCGCCATCCAGCGCTTGCAGGTTCCAGCCCGGACGTTTCTTGGTCGGGCCCGACGAGAATCGAGCGTCAGCCGGACGGATGCCCGGCAGCAGTACATGTGTCATCAATATTCTCCCATCCTTACAGATGAGCGTCCGCCGTTGGGAGCGGATGGCCCGTCGCGAAGAATAGAGGAAGTTTTAGATCTGTCAATTGATTTTAGGGATCAAAGACCTGCGACGTGGGTCGCAAAATTGCCTGATTTCACTCGAATACGCGGCGGATGACTCCTATTCTCGCGCCGGGAAGAAGCAAAGGGGTTTGCCATGAAGCCACTAATTAGCGTGATCTATGCTAGCCGGACTACCGAAGACTTTCACGAGCACGAGATTCCCGATCTGTTGAAGCAAGCACGGGTAGCCAACGCCGCGCATGAAATCACAGGCATGCTGCTATATGTGGGTGGCTACTTCGTGCAGGTATTGGAAGGCGAGCCAGGACTGGTCGATACGGTCTTCGCGTCCATCGGTTGCGACCCAAGGCATCAGCAATTGAGGCTCATCACGCGGGAAACCATTCTCCTGCGGGCGTTTGAGGGCTGGACCATGAGCCACAAGACCTTGGATCCGAACGAGGCAGGCGAGCTGATTGGAGAAGTTAACTTCTTTTTATCGACAACATGGCTTCACCAGTTGGACTCTAACCGTGCAAAAAAACTGCTCAATGCCGCCAGAATTAAATGGCAGATGGAACACCGCACCGGCAAGTATCGAACTTTAGGCCGAAGCGCTTAGATTTCATTGTCGCGAGGAAGGCGCGAGCTTGGCGTCGAGAAACGCCGCGGCGGCCGTATACGTCCGTAGCCAGCTCGCATGACGCAG
>JBBRQO010000030.1:0-53577 GCA_038226325.1 Steroidobacterales bacterium
CCGACTCCGGACATTTCGCGAGACGCGACAACCGCTCAGTTATGAGCGACCAATCCTCCCCTGATTTCCTCAAGGACTGAGCGGCGACACCCCGAACATGCGCACATGCGCCCACTCGATCAGCAGCGCATAGATCGCGAGCCCGAGCACGACGGCAATGACATCGTTCCAGGGTCCGGGCGGCGCGGTTCGCAGCACCTGAGGAACCGAACGACGCTTCATCGAAATTCTATCCATGACGGCCCAGGCAAGGAACCCTCCGAATAGCAGCACATCTGCCAACATACCGTTGGCGAGCAAGTGCGCAAATGCCCAGAGTTTGACCGCGGCCAGCATGGGATGCTTGGCCGCCGCTTTGATGCGTCCCGGCAGGTAGGCCGCAATGAACAGTGGGAATACCGGCAGCATGAGGAGCAGCGCCACATGGCGCATCCAGGTCGGCGGTGAATACAGAACCACCGGCTGCAATCGAGCCAAACCAAAACCGTAGCAGATCAGCAGGATGCCCACCAGTGAGAACAGCGCGTACAGGCCCTTCCATGCGGGCTCACCCAGCCGCTGAATCGTTCGCGCACGCAACGCCGGGGAAACCATGGCCACTGAGTGCACGCCGAGAAAAATTACCAATCCGACGATTAACAACGACATGGTGCCCCTTTACTTTTTACCTTTTGCTTTGCGCCTTGCTTGTTTGACTCCTGCACTTTGCTTACCGCGCTTGGCTGCAACCTTGGGTTTCCGTGTCTTCTTGACGGGTCGAGCGCGTACGGCGGATTTCTTCGCTTGGCGGCGGGCCGCAGTTTTCTTGGCGGCCGTGGCAGGCTTGTGTCGTAGCGCCCGTTTGGCCGGAACGGCGCGCTTCGCTGCAGCAGCGCGCTTGGCCGGAGCTGCATTCTTCGCCGGAGCGGCACGCTTCGTCGAACCGCGCAACTGCTTGAGTATTCCCGGGTTCTCCAGCGTCGACATGTCCTGGGTGATTTCCTCGCCGCGGGCAATGGCGCGCAGCAGGCGGCGCATGATTTTCCCCGACCGGGTCTTGGGCAGATTATCCGTGAGGCGGATTTCATCCGGCTTGGCAATGGGGCTGAGCTGCTCGCCGACCCAGGCACGCAATTCATCGACCAGCCACGTCGCGGCCGGCTCGTCGGGGCGCGGCCTATTGAGCACCACATACGCGAATACCGACTCGCCCTTGATGTCATGCGGTTTGCTGACCACGGCGGCTTCCGCGACCTTCGGATGCGCCACCAGCGCCGATTCGATTTCCATGGTGCCGAGCCGGTGGCCGGCGACGTTCAACACATCGTCGATGCGGCCCATGATCCAGTAGTAACCGTCCTTATCGCGGCGCGCCGAGTCGCCGGCCACGTAGTAGCGATTCTGGAATTTCTCCCAATAGGTTTTAAGGTAGCGCTCGTTGTCGCCCCAAATCGTGCGCAGCATCGAGGGCCAGGGCCGCTTGATCACGAGATAGCCGCCGCCGTCGGGGGTTCTGACCGGGCGTCCCTCATCATCGACGATGTCGGCAAAAATTCCGGGCAGTGGCCGGGTGCAGGATCCGGGTTTGGTCGGCGTCACGCTTGGAATCGGTGCCATCATGGTGGCGCCGGTCTCCGTCTGCCACCAGGTGTCGACGATGGGGCAACGCCCACCTCCGATCACCTTGTGGTACCACATCCACGCTTCCGGATTGATGGGCTCCCCGACGCTGCCCAACAGCCGCAATTTACTCAGGTCGTACTTGGCAGGAATGGCATCGCCCAATTTCATGAGAGCGCGGATCGCGGTGGGCGCTGTATAGAGAATGTTGACGCCATGGGTCTCGCAGATTTTCCAAAAGCGCCCACCGTCGGGAAAGGTCGGCGCGCCTTCGTACATCAGTACCGTGGCACCCGCCGCGAGCGGCCCATAGACCACGTAAGTATGTCCGGTGACCCAGCCGACATCCGCCGTGCACCAGAACACATCATCGTCCTTAAGATCGAACACCCAGCGCGTGGTCATCTTGGCGTTGAGCAGATAGCCGCCGCAGGCATGCTGTATCCCCTTGGGTCTGCCGGTCGATCCGGACGTATACAGCAGGAATAATGGATGCTCCGCGTCCACCCATTCGGGTTCGCAAGTCGTGCTGCGGTCGGACACCGCGTCATGCCACCACAAATCGCGGCCGGTCCGCATGTCGCAGCCGCCGCCGGTGCGGCGGTAGACGATGACGTTCTGCACTGTGTTACAACCTTCGGCGAGCGCCTTGTCGACGGCGCGCTTGAGTTCGACGACGTGCCCACCGCGCCAACCGCCGTCGGCGGTAATCACCAACTTGGCGCCCGCGTCTTCAATGCGATCTTTGACCGCGTTGGCCGAAAAGCCACCGAAGACCACCGAGTGCACGGCGCCGATACGCGCGCAGGCCTGCATGGCAATCGTCGCCTCCGGGATCAGCGGCAGGTAAATGATCACGCGGTCGCCACGGCCAACGCCTAAATCCTTCAGTGCATTGGCAAACCGGCACACTTCAGCGTGCAGTTCTGCATAGGTGAGCTTGCGTACATCGCCCGGCTCGCCCTCGAACAGAATCGCGACCTTATCGCCGCGCTCGCGCAAATTCACGTCCAGACAATTGTGCGACACGTTCAATTGACCGTCGGCGAACCAGCGGTAGTTGGGCGCCTGCGTATCGTCCAAAGCCACGGTGAAGGGGGCTTGCCAGTCGATTTCGGAACGTGCCAAATCGGCCCAGAACCCGATGTAGTCCTCGGCAGCCTTGGCGTACATTCCTGCCAATTCGCCGGCCTTGAGCGCGGCGGCTTTTTGGAACTGCTTGGACGGCGGAAAGACACGCGCCTCCTGCAGCACGGATTGAATGTCTTTTTGCGCCATCGTTATTCCCCCTAGATTCAAGCGCCGGCGGCGATACGGCGCGCCTGCTGGCGCAAGATATTACCGAAACCGTGCGTATCAAAAAAGAAATCAAGCCCCGCGCTGTCGGGCCGCCGCGGCTTCAAATCATCCAGTGTCGCTTCCAGCGGCATGTCGCAGACGATGCCGGTCAAGCGCCGCGCCAGGTAAGCTGCGTCCTTGTGCGCCAGCAGTCTGGCCGCGATGGCGGCCGCGCCGCGCAACTTCATCAAAGGGATGCGGTGGAGATTTGCGTACAGTTCATCGAGCGAGCCGAATACCGCAAATAGCTCGGCCGCAGTCTTCTTGCCGACGCCGGGCACCCCCGGAATATTGTCCACGCTATCGCCGGTGAGCGCCAAAAAATCCGCTATCAATTCCGGCGTGGCGCCGAAGCGCGGGCCGATGTCATGGTATTGATAGCGCGTGTTGCCGCTGTAGTCCCAAAATATGTCGCCGTCGCGGATCAGTTGCGACAAATCCTTGTCGCGAGTCACCAGCACATTGCGCAAGCCCGCGGCGCGCGAACGCGCCGCCAGGGTGCCGATGATGTCGTCGGCTTCGTACCTTGAGCTCGCGAATTCGGCCAGGCCCATGTGCCGGCAAAACTCGCGGCACAGCGCAAATTGCCGCTCCAAGTCGGCGGGCGGCGCCTCGCGATTGGCCTTGTAGGCCGGATAGATGCCGTTACGGTAAGAGATCTCGCTGCGCAGGCTTAGGTCGAAGGCAACGCCGATGCGTTCCGGTCGAACCTGTTCCAGCAAATCAGACAAAAACCGTGCGAAACCGTACAGGGCGTGAGTTGCATTGCCATCAGCGTCGACCATGTCGGGCGGCATGGAGTGGTAGGCACGGAAGATAAAGTAACTGGCGTCGATGTAGTACACGACGCCGGACCGCGTTTGCGGCTGCACGGCGCCCGCGCTCACATCGGCCAGCGTTGCATGCGCTCGTGCAGCGGGCTGGAACGCGGGAAGTGCGCGATCAAATACTCCATCTGATCGGCCAACACGCGGCGGCCTTTCAAGAATATGTATTCGGCATAGGTCGGCGTGAACGGCACCGCCAGCAACTGCATCCCTGCCTGCTCCGGCGTCCGCGAAGCCTTGGCGTTGTTGCAGCGGCGGCACGCCGACACCACATTGCTCCAGGTATCCTGCCCGCCGCGGCTGAAGGGCGTCACATGATCGCGCGACAGCAGGGTGTAGGTGAAGCGGGCGCCGCAATACAGGCACAAATAGGCGTCACGGCGGAACAGCGTCTGATTGTTGAGCGGCGGCGTGTATGAAGCGCCGCGCAGATTCCCCGGATTGCCCGAAGTACCCAGCGTCGCAATGATGGAATTTACGTCCACGATGGTCCGCAGTCCGGTGCGTGCGCAGGTGCCCCCGTATAGCCGATACAACAGCGTTCCGCAGGTGTAAGCCACCTGCTCGGTGTGGTACAGGCGCGCAGCTTCTCGGTAATCCACCCACTCCAAGGGCATCCCAGCGACGTCAGTGCGCAGGATTTGCTGCGACAAAGGATAGCCGTGGGCGACGACCGTCAGGTCATCCCGCCAATCCAGTAAGTGCAGCTTGTGGTGGAGCATGGGCTTCATAACCTCCAAAGATAGTCGACTCTTATGCAATAATTCAACGTTTGGCGTAATTCTCAGGTTTTGGGGAGAGATCTGCATGGCTGTCGTCGTCGGTGTCCTCACGGAAACCGCTGCCAAGGAAACTCGCGTCGCCGTTGTCCCGGAAATCGCTACCAAGCTGAAGGCGGCCGGAGTTCGCGTCCTGATGGAACGCGGCGCGGGCACTGCGGCGCATTTTCCCGACGCCCTGTATGCCGATGCCGAGTTCGGCGACGCTGCCACCATTCTTGCCACGGCCGACGTTCTGCTGAAAGTGCAGCCGCCGAGCATTGCTGAGGTGAATGCGCTCAAGCCAGGAGCGGTGGTCATCGGCTTCATGCAAGCCTATGCGCGGCCCGAGCTCGTGCGCGCCCTCAAGGAGCGTGGTGTCACGAGTTTTGCCATGGAACTGGTGCCGCGCATTTCACGGGCGCAATCCATGGATGCGCTGTCTTCGCAGGCCTCCGTCGCCGGCTACAAGGCCGCGCTGATTGCCGCCAACACCCTCGAACGATTTCTGCCCATGCTGACCACGGCCGCGGGAACCATCCGTCCGGCCACGGTGCTGGTCATCGGCGCGGGTGTCGCAGGCTTGCAGGCCATCGCCACCGCCAGGCGCCTCGGGGCCGTCGTCGAAGCCTATGACGTGCGTAGTGCCACCAAGGATCAAGTGAAATCCCTGGGTGCGAAATTCGTCGAGACTGGCGTCTCGGCCGAGGGCGCCGGGGGCTATGCTCGCGAACTCACCGCCGAAGAGAAATCCAAGCAGCAGGAAGTGCTGGACGCGCGTATAGCCGCGAGCGACGCGGTGATCAGCACGGCCTCGGTGCCGGGACGCGCAGCGCCGCGCATCATCAGCCAGGCGGCGGTCGAGCGCATGAAGGCCGGCTCGGTGATCATCGACATCGCGGCTGAACAGGGCGGCAATTGCGAATTGACGCGCGCCGGTGAAACGGTGCTGCACGGCGGCGTCAAAGTCGTTGGGCCGTTGAACCTGCCCGCTTCGCTGCCCTATCACGCCAGCGAAATGTATTCGCGCAATCTATTCAATCTATTGAAACCGGCGCTGGCGCAAGGCGAACTGGCCATCGACTGGAACGACGAAGTATTCGCCGGAGCCGTGCTCACGCACGGCGGCACGATCAAGCACGAAGCCACCCGCAAAGCGGTAGAGGGACAGTAAAATGATAGATGGCGTCATAGCGCTCTATATATTCATGCTGGCGGCGTTCACCGGCTACGAAGTCATCTCCCGGGTGCCGGTCATTTTGCACACTCCCCTCATGTCCGGATCGAACTTCGTGCACGGCATCGTGCTCGTCGGCGCCATGGTCGCCTTGGCTACGGCGGACAGCACGCTGCTGCGGGTCATCGGCGTCATCGGCGTGGTGCTGGCCGCCGGCAATGCCGTAGGCGGCTATGTGGTGACCGAACGCATGCTCAAGATGTTCGTCACAGCCGGCCGCAAGAAAGGACCTTGAGGATGTTCTCCGCCTCGACAATTGAAACCCTGACCCAGCTGTCTTATCTGGTGGCGGCGGCGCTGTTCATTCTCGGGCTAAAGCGCATGAGTTCGCCGGTTACGGCCGTCAGCGGCGTGCGCTGGGCCGGAGCAGGCATGGTGCTGGCCACGGTGGTGACGCTGGCATTCATGGGCGCGTCCTCCTTGAACTTGATGCTGGTAATCGGCGCCATTGCCGTCGGCGGCATCCTCGCCTGGGTCAGCGGAAAACGCGTCGCCATGACCGACATGCCGCAAATGATCGCGCTGTACAACGGCATGGGCGGCGGGGCGGCAGCGGCCATCGCGGCCGTGCAGTTGTACCGCGGCAGCGAGCACAGCATGACGCACCTGACCATTGCCCTGGTCGGCGGCTTCATCGGCTCGGTGTCGTTCAGCGGCAGTTTGATCGCCTTTGCCAAGCTGCAGGGCTTGATCAACAAGTCGGTGCGCTTCGGCGGCCAGAAGTTCGTCAATTTGGCCATCTTGCTGGTAACGGCGGCCTTTGGCTTCATGGTGGTCTCCGGCATGGACGCCGGACTGCCCGCGGTCTCGTTGTTTTTTGCGTTCGCGTTGCTGCTGGGGGTCGCCATGACCCTGCCTATCGGCGGCGCCGACATGCCGGTGGTGATTTCGCTGTACAACGCACTCACCGGCCTCGCGGTGGGCTTCGAGGGCTTCGTGCTCGACAACGCCGCCATGATCATTGCCGGCACCGTGGTCGGCGCGGCCGGCACCTTATTGACTCAACTCATGGCCAAGGCCATGAACCGTTCACTCGGCAATGTGCTGTTTTCGAACTTCGGCGAGACTTCGAGCGGCGGAGGCATCGGCGTCACCGGCTCGCAAAAGGCCATCGAGGCCTCCGATGCCGGCGTGATGATGGCGTACTCGCAAAAAATCATCATCGTGCCGGGGTATGGCTTGGCCGTGGCGCAGGCTCAGCACAAGGTGTGGGAACTCGCCCAGTTGCTGATCGATCATGGCGTCAAGGTGCGCTTTGCCATTCATCCAGTCGCCGGCCGCATGCCGGGGCATATGAATGTACTGCTGGCAGAAGCCGGGGTGCCCTATGACTTGATCTCCGACTTGGATGAAATCAATGCCGAGTTCGAAACCGCCGACGTGGCTCTGATCATCGGCGCCAACGATGTGGTGAATCCGGACGCACGGGCGAACAAAGGCAGCCCGATCTATGGCATGCCGATATTGAATGCGGACAAGGCCAAGAACGTCATCGTCATCAAGCGCGGCCAAGGACAAGGATTCTCGGGCATAGACAATGCACTATTCGTGCTCGATCAAACGCGCATGCTGTACGGCGATGCGCAGGCAGCCGTAAGTCAACTCATCCAAGCCGTCAAGGCCGCAGGCTAATCTCGAAGCGATCACGGGTTTGCCATTGCTTGGGCTTAATTCCGTCAAAGCCGCTGAGCCGGATCATTTCAGCGCGCACCCGATTGCCGCGCAATTCGAGACGCACGTAGTGATAGTTTGGAAAATCGGCAGACTGATACAGATCAAGGCGCGTGCGGTCCACTTCGTAAGGCGCGGCACCGCCGCCGCCCGATACTAGGTATGTCACGCCATTCCTGGCGAAGCGCTCATAGTTATGGATATGGCCCGCGCTCACGATAAATTTCGCGGCCGAGCGGTGCGCAGCCGTCTTGAGATACCCGACCAGGGAGACTTCGTTCGGGCGGGGGTTGTGATCCGTGAGCTTGGTGGTCTGCACATCCGCCAGAGGCGGGTGGTGCATGATGATCATCACCAGACGAACCGCAGGACTCAAGCCCGCCACTTGATTCTCCAGCCAGGTGCGTTGCGCGCTTCCAGGCAGCAACGAAGAGTCGCTGTCGAGATCGATCGCCAGCACTTTGCTGCCGAGGGCGACCGAATACCAGCGCCGGCCGCGCAGCTGAGGAAATGTTTCCCACCAACGCTCGAGGCATTCCTCCGGCGCGCAGGCCGAGAATTCATGGTTGCCGAGTGCCGGAAAAACCCGCAGTCGCCGCTCTTTCCAGGAACGTGTCTCGTCATTGAATACCGCGTAGTCGGCCGCAATTCCATGCCAGGGAATGTCGCCGTTGATGAAAATCGCCGCCGGATTCTCGGCAGCGATTTTATCGACCAATGCCTGGCGCGCGATGGGGTTGCTGGCGTGAAGTTCGGTGGTATCCGTGAAGCGCATGTCACCATAGGCCACCAGCACCAGTGGGTCAGGCAGCTCGGCCGCAGTCACATCGAACGTGGCCGCCGCAGGCGGCTCGGCCCGCAATGGCGGAGCGGCGATGCTCAATAGGAGTAAAAGAATGACCACGCCAGTTCGCATTGCCAGATGCTACTCACAGGAGACGTTCACCGCCATGAGATTCCTCGTTTTTTCGGTCTTTTGCGCATTCCTCGCCGGCGGCGCCGCGCGGGCGGCCACCGACCAAGACTCGCGCTGGCAGCAGCATGCGCAGAACGTGCGCATCGTCCGGGACAACTGGGGCATCGCGCATATTTACGGCAAATCCGATGCCGACGCTGTGTTCGGCGCCATCTATACGCAAGCCGAAGATGACTTCGGACGCGTCGAGCGCAATTACCTCATCGGGCTCGGCGAACTGGCGCAAGCTGAGGGCGAAAGCGCCATCTACAGCGACCTGCGCGCACGGCTATTCGTCGATCCCTTAGCGCTGCAACATCAGTACGCGCGCAGTCCGGTCTGGCTCAAGGAGCTGATGCTGGCATGGTCGGACGGCCTGAATTATTTCTTGTCGAAGCATGCGGCCATTAGGCCCAAGGTCATCCGCCACTTCGAGCCCTGGATGGCGCTGTCCTTCACCGAAGGCAGCATCGGCGGCGATATCGAGAGCATTGACCTCGGCAAGCTGCGCGAATTCTACGGAGAGACGCCTAGGCTGCCCCTGCCTGCGCCGGTGGCTGATGGCGGGCGCACCAAGCCGGTTCCCGGTGGCTCCAACGGTTTTGCGATCGCGCCCAGCCGCAGCGCCTCGGGGCATGCCTTGCTGTGGATCAATCCGCATACCTCCTATTATTTTCGTTCAGAACTGCAAATGGTCAGCGAGCAGGGACTGAACGTGTACGGCGCGGTGACCTGGGGACAGTTCTTCGTGTATCAGGGATTCAATTCACACAACGGCTGGATGCATACCTCGTATGGCGGTGACGCCATCGACGAATATGCCGAGATTATCGTCAAGCGGCCGCAGGGGCTGTACTACAAATACGGCTCAGGTTTGCGCAAGCTGCGCAGCAGCCACTTATCCATCGCCTTTAAACAGGGAAGCGCCACCGGCCATCGAGAATTCACGGTGTATCACAGCCATCACGGGCCCATCATTCGCGCCGAGAACGCCGGCGGTGGTGACGCCCATTGGATAGCCATCAAGTTGCTGCAGGATCCGGTGCCCGCACTGGAGCAATCTTATTTGCGCACCAAGACCAAGGATTACGCGTCCTTCCGTAAGACCCAGGAGATGCGCACCGACACCTCGAACAACACGGTGTATGCCGATGCGGATGGGACCATCGCGTACTTTCATGGGAATTTCATTCCCCGGCGCGACTCGCATTTCGATTTCACGCATCCCGTGGACGGCAGCGACCCACGCACCGAGTGGCAGGGGCCGCATGCCATCGAGGACACCATCACTTTGCTCAATCCTCGCAATGGCTGGATCACGAACACCAATAATTGGCCCTTCTCGGCGGCCGGCGATGAGAGTCCGAAACGGGAGAATTTTCCCGCCTACATGTGGGTCAAGGGCGAGAATCCGCGCGGCATTCACGCCGTCGAAGTGCTGCACGACATTCACGATGTCACTTTGGACAGCCTGATCGCCGCCGGCTACGACGGTCATCTCACGGCATTCGAGGTGCTGCTGCCGCCCTTGTTCAAGGACTATGATCAATTGCCGGCAGATGATCCGCGGCGCGCTGCCCTCAAGGAACCCATCGCGGTGTTGCGCGGCTGGGATCGACGCACCGCGGCGAACTCCGTCGCTACTGCCGTGGCCATTTTTTGGGGTCAGGAAATGCTCGAGCACAAAGGCCCGGAAGCGCGCGACGCCGATGAGCCGGTCTATGACTATCTGGTCGGTCATCTAACCGCGCCGGAACGCCTCGAAGGTTTGACCGCGGCCGTCGCAAAATTACAGAGGGACTTTGGCCGATGGCAAATGCCCTGGGGTGAAATCAACCGCTATCAGCGTCTGACCGACGACATCGTGCAGCCAGTCGACGATGCCAAGCCCAGTCTGCCGGTGGGCTTTGCCGCGTCCAACTGGGGAGCGTTGGCGTCTTTCGACGCCTCGTATCCGCGCACAACCAAGAAAATCTATGGCTCAGTCGGCAATAGCTTCGTCGCCGCGGTGGAATTCGGCCCGACCGTTCATGCCAAGGCCATCATGAGCGGCGGCGAAAGCGGCGATCCTCAGTCCCCGCACTTTACCGATCAGGCGCAGATGTTCACTCAAGGAGTATTGCGCGATGTGCTGTTCAGCCGCGAGGATGTGGCCGCGCATGCCGAGCGCAGTTACCACCCTTGACCCCGCGCGCTAACCCAGACGAGCGTTAGCGATATCAGTGTGGGTTGCGCCGCGGCGGCGGCGGCGGGCGCTGCTGGATGACGGTGCGCCGTTGCTGGGGACTCATCTGGCGCCACTGTCGGCGCAATTCCATGCGCCGTTCCGGCGGCATTTGCCGAAAGCGGTTGAATGATTCGCGCACCCGTTGCTGCTGCTCCGGCGGCATGCTCCTGAACTGCTGCCAACGTTGGCGCAGCTGCTGTCGCTGATCCGGCGGCATGGCGCGCCATTGAGTGAAACGTTGCTGAGCGCTCGAGCGCTGTTGCGGCGACATCGAGAGCCAGCGCTGACTGCCTTTCGCCAGCGACTGCTGTCGGTCCGGCGACAAGCCTTCCCATTTGCCTTGGTAACTCTGCAGCACTTGCTGTTGTTGCGGCGACATCGAAGACCAGGGCCTTGGCGCCGCCGGCCCGGGAGCGATCGCAGCCTCTGGCACAGGCGCCGGCGGCTCGGCCGTCTGCGCCACCGCACTCGCCGCCGCGAGCAGGAGAGTTGCACAGATGAACGTCGCCCTTATCATTGCTTTGCATCCTGCGGTGGCGGCGCGGGGGGATTTTCCCCTCGGGGCGGCACCTTCTTCAAGAATTCCCACCAAGCCGCATCACCCACGTCATCCGTGCCCAAAAACTCAATGAAGTCATCGTCCGGCGTACCCTGTGACGCCGGCGGGCGCTGTGCCTGCGACCCGGGTGGCGCCGCCACTGCCGGTTGCGCCGGCGGCTGATCGGCGCTCGCTCCTGCGCACACCGTCATGCCGAGCAACAGGCAGGTGCTCGCCCACACCGCCCGACATTCGCTGCGCGGCCACCGGCCCCTAGGCCGCCGGCCCCGAATTCGCCGACTTGTCCGCCCAATCATAAAAATCAATATCGTCTTGCAACATGTCCATGGCGTCGCCTCCACTCTCTTCCGAAGAAGCGAGGATTTCCAAATCTTCGAGATTCGAGCCATCCGCTACTGTAATAGCGTGCTGACCCAATGGCGATCCCAACCACAGGAAGACGCCCAGAACCGCCGCCGCAGTCACTCCGGCCGCCGGGGTCAGCACCCGCAAGCGTAAAAACCAGGGTCGTGATCCCACGGCAGCCGCTTCGATCGCAGCATTGCGGGCCTGCGTGAGGCGCGAGCGCTGCGCAAAATCCAGCCCCTCGACGCTTTCGTGAAACAGCTCGCGGCTGCGCTCTTCGAAGGCCTCTGCAATTTGCTCCTGTTGCTGCTCGTTCATCACCAGACCTCGCTCAATTGTTCGCGCAGGGTATGCACCGCACGCGAATAATGTGTCTTCACGCTGCCTTGCGAGCAACCCATGGCGCTCGCCGTCTGCGCCACATCCAAACCTTCGAAATTTCGCAGCATGAACGCTTCCCTTTGCCGCGCCGGCAACGCGCGCAAACCGATCTCCAGTCGCTGCATCGCCTGTCCCTGCATCAACACCTCAGGGATGGCGGGCCCCGCATCGGCGACATTCTCCAGCGGATCCTGAACCTCATTGTCGGGATCCTCCTTGGCGCCCGGCAGCCAGGCCATGAAGCGCTTGCGTACCGAGCGGCGCCGCTGCAGATCGCGTATGCCATTTTCCAAAATTCGATAAAACAACGGCCGCCATTCGGCACTCGGCCGCGAGGCATAATTGCGCGCCAGCTTCAGCATGGCGTCTTGCACGACGTCCAACGCATCGTCGGGATCGCGCAGCGCGATCTGCGCCATGCGAAAAGCACGACGCTCGATCTCCGCCAAGAATTTCTCGAGCTCTCGGGTGTACTCCAGAACCGATTCCTTAGGGGCTGGAGCGGGACCATCCCAGACCATCCAGGCTTGGTTCAGCGTATCAAAGCGAGCCATGCGCGTCCTCTTAACGTCGACGGACCATCACCAATCCAGGTATAAACGGCCATCCGTCGGTGCGGTTGACGTCGGCGGTTTGCGCAAGATCAGCGACTTACGCACATCCGACGTGACATCCACTGCAATAATTCGATCAAGACCTCAGCGCGAGATCTAGAGGCGTCTGTAACCTGTTGAATTATATGGATTCATTTCGATTTAGAGCACTTTTTCACCAATTTGAAGGGGACCCGAAACAGAACGGGCACTTAGGGCAGATGATCCCGGCTTCTCAACAGACTTATCCACAAGTTTTGTGGACAAAAAAGGACCCATGATTCTGCAGATCGCACTGGATACCCCACTGCGGCGCGTGTTCGACTATCGACCGCCCGCGGCATGGCCGGGCGCAGGGCCGGGTGGTGCTCCCGCGCTCGGAGTGCGGGTGCGCGTCCCCTTTGGGCGTCGGCAGTTGATCGGCATTCTGGTGGGAGTCAGCGGTGAGTCCGTCATCGACGCCGGCAAACTGAAGTCGGCGGTCGAGTTTCTGGATGAGCAGCCCATCGTCGACCCCGTGACCTTCGATTTGCTGCGTTGGGCGGCCGAGTACTATCACCATCCCATCGGCGAGGTGTTTGCCGCCGCGTTGCCGGTGAGCCTGCGGGCGGGTGAGGCGACACGGCATAGCACGGAATGGTGGTCCCTGAACGATGCCGGACGCCAGGAGCTCGCGACACCCAGCGATCGGCGCGCGCCGCAGCAGCGTGCCCTGCTCACCTGGCTGGCGCAACGCGGCCGCGCCAGCGCGGACGATATTGGCGAGACCTTCAAGCCCGCGCTGTTGCGGGCGCTGGCGGCGCGCGCCTGGATTTCGGCGCAGGCGGATGCGCCAGGCCAGGCAGACAACGCCACGACGCGGATGCAGTCACTGCCGGGCGAGCTGGGCTTAACCGAACACCAGACTCAATGCGTTGCCGCCATACTCGCGTCCCTGCCGAGCTTTGCCGCGCACCTGCTCTACGGCGTGACGGGAAGCGGCAAGACCGAGGTATACCTGCGGGTGATCGCCGCCGCCATCGCCAATGGCGGCCAGGCGCTGGTGCTCGTGCCCGAGATCGCCCTGACCCCGCAGTTGGTCGATCGCTTCCGCCGCCGCTTCAGCGCCGGGGTGGTGGCAGTGCATTCGGGTCTGACCGGAGTTGAGCGGCGCGACGCCTGGAGGGCGGCCCACAACGGCGAGGCGCGAATCATCATCGGCACTCGCTCCGCGGTATTCACCTCCCTGCCTAAGCTTGCCCTGGTGGTCGTCGATGAGGAGCACGATGCCTCGTACAAGCAGCACGAGGGCTTTCGCTATTCGGCGCGCGATCTGGCAGTAGTCCGGGCGCAACGTGCCGGAGTGCCCGTGGTGCTCGGCTCGGCAACCCCATCGCTGGAGACTCTGGAGAACTCCGCATCCGGACGCTATTCGAAACTCCGATTGCCGCACCGCCCCGGCGCCGCACAGGCGCCGCACATGGCGCTGGTGGATTTGCGCAAGCATGGCAGCGACCAGGGTCTATCGACGCCGGCGATGCAGTCCATGGCCCGGCACCTGAAGGCCGGCGGCCAAGTCATTGTGTTCTTGAACCGCCGCGGCTACGCGCCCAGTTTGTTCTGCAATGCCTGCGGCTGGGTCGCGCCTTGCGAACACTGCGACGCGCGTATGACCCTGCATCGGCGCGCGCAGCAATTGCGCTGCCATCACTGCGGTGCGCACGCCGAGGTGCCCGTGATATGCGGAAAATGCGGCCAGCCGCTCAATCCCGTGGGCCAGGGCACCGAGCGGGTGGAAGAGACCCTGGCGCGCCTGTTTCCCGAAGCGCCGCTGGCGCGCCTGGATCGCGACACCGCGTCCGCGCGCGGTGCGGTGCAAAGCGTGCTCGAGCGGGTGCACAGCGGCGAAGCGCGAATTCTGGTGGGCACGCAAATGCTCACCAAGGGACATCACTTCCCGGAAGTCTCGCTGGTGGTGATCCTGGACGCCGATCAGGGATTATTTGCCAGCGATTTTCGGGCCACCGAACGCCTGGCGCAGACCATCACCCAAGTCGCCGGCCGCGCCGGACGTGAGCTGCGTGCCGGGGAGGTCTTGATTCAAACCGAGTTCCCCGAGCATCCGCTGTTGAATCGGCTGCTGACCGAAGGGTATGAAGGATTCGCGGTCAGCGCCTTGCAAGAGCGGCGCGAGGCGGGCTGGCCGCCCTACTCGCGGCTGGCCATGCTGCGGGCGGAGGCCAAGGACAGCGTGGCATTGGACGCCTTTCTGCGCGCTGCAGTGGGTTCAAGCCACACACTGAACGAAGCGGACGTCAAAGTGCTGGGCCCGGCCAGCGCCTTGATCGCGCGGCGCGCCGATCACTTTCGGGCGCACCTCCTGATCGAAACTGCCACACGCGCCACTTTGCAGCGCTTTCTGAAAGGCTGGCTGCCGCAGGTGGAGCGGCTGCCTGGGCCCACCGGCCTTCGTTGGTCCATCGATGTGGATCCGCTCGAAGTAGATTAAGCAGATTGCGGGCGCGCGCAGCGGTAAACTGCCGACCCTTTGTACTTCTGACCCCTTGGAATTCGTCTTGAAGACCGTGATTGAAAAATTGCTCAGCCAGGCGCTCGCCGCCCTGCCGGAAGATCTGGTAGCGGCGAATGTGCGTGATGTGGCCATAGAGGTCGAGAATACCCGCGACGCACAGCATGGTGATTTTGCGAGCAACCTGGCCATGAAACTCGCCAAGGCCACCCGCCAGAATCCGCGCCAGCTGGCGGACGCTCTGCTGCGCCTGCTACCGCACAGTCCTGCGGTGGCCAAGGTAGAGATCGCCGGCGCCGGCTTCATCAATTTCTTCCTGGCCAAGGATGCCTATCACACGGAAATCGCCAAGGTACTCAAGGAGGGTGGCCACTATGGCCGCTCGCAGCTCGGTACCGGCCGATCGGTTCAAGTGGAATTCGTATCGGCGAACCCGACGGGTCCCCTGCATGTGGGCCACGGCCGGCATGCCGCCTTCGGCGCCAGCGTCGCAAATTTACTCGAGGCCGTGGGCTACCGGGTAGAGCGCGAGTACTACATCAACGATGCGGGCCGCCAAATGGAGATTCTGGCGGTCAGCACCTGGCTGAGGTATCTGGAGCATTGCGGCGAGAAATTTACCTTTCCCGCCAACGGCTACCGCGGCGAGTACATCACGGAAATCGGCGAGCGACTGTTCGCCTCAGATGGCGCCGCACTGCGCCACGGCAGCGCAGAGATTTTCAAGGACTTGCCGCCGGATGAGCCCCAGGGGGGCGATAAGGACACCTACATCGATGCGCTCATCGTCCGCGCCCGGCTGCTCATCGGCAACGATGCGTTTCGTCGCGTGCTGGATCTGGCGCTCGATGGCATCTTGAGTGACATTCGCGAAGACTTGCACGAATTCGGCGTCACCTTCGACTGCTTTTTCTCGGAACGTTCCTTGAGTGATTCGGGTGCGGTGAATCAGGCAATCGAGGCTTTGAAGGAAGCCGGGCATGCCTACCTCAAGGACGGCGCCTGGTGGTTCAAGAGCACGGCGTATGGCGACGAAAAAGACCGAGTGATGGTGCGCGACAATGGCGTAAAAACCTACTTTGCCTCAGACATCGCCTATGTCTTCAACAAGCTCGGACGCGGCTTCGATCACCTGCTCTACATTTGGGGCGCCGACCACCACGGCTACATCACCCGCCTGCGCGCGGGGCTGATGGCGCTGGGCGGACCAAAGGACTCTTTCGAAGTACGCCTGGTGCAATTCGTGTCCCTGTTCCGCGGCGGCGAGAAGGCCCAGATGTCGACCCGCTCCGGCGAGTTCGTGACGCTGCGCGACTTGCGCAAGGAAGTAGGCAATGATGCCGCCCGCCTGTTTTACGTCATGCGCAGCAACGATCAACATTTGGATTTCGATTTGGAGCTCGCCACCGCCCGCTCCAACGACAACCCGGTGTTCTACATTCAGTACGCCCACGCGCGGGTTGCCAGCGTGATGCGGCAGATGCAGGAGCGCGGACTTGCTCACGACCGTGCGCACGGCCAGGCGTCGCTGGCCAAGCTGGCGGAGCCGCAGGAAATTCAGCTGATCAAGCGCATCAGCGCTTTTCCGGAAATCATCGTGCAATGCGCGGTACAGCGCGCGCCGCACACTCTGGTGCACTACCTGCGGGATTTGGCGAATGACTTTCATACCAACTACAGCGCACACCAGTTCATCGTCGAGGATGCGGGCTTGCGCGACGCCCGGCTGAATCTCGCAGTGGCGACGCAAATCGTCATCCGCAACGGTCTGGCATTACTGGGCGTATCCGCACCAGACACGATGTAGGCCGCGGCTATGGCAAAAACTAACGGTCGCGATTACAAAACCCGACGCGGCCGTGGCAGCGGATTCTCCGGCTGGTTGGGGGTACTGTGCGGATTGGCGGTGGGACTAGCCATCGCCGGCATCGTGTATGTCAAAGACCATCGCCCCGACACGCAGGTCGCGCGAATCGGCAAAGTGGAAAAGAAACGCGCCCGCGCCAACGAGCCCCCCGATGCCGAGGCCGGAGATTCAGGCACGGAAGAACCGGCGAAGTCCTACGCCTTCTACGACATGTTGCCGAAATTCGAAGTGGTGGTGCCGGAGAAGGATAAAGACGTACGGCCGGACACCAAATCGATTCCCGAGACGCGCCGGGGCACCTATGTGCTGCAGGCCGGCTCGTATAAGAACTTTGCGGATGCGGATCGGGTGCGCGCCAAGCTAGCGCTGCAGGGGATAGAGTCTAAAGTTCAGAAGGTGTCCGTAGACTCGGATACTTGGCATCGGATCCGCATCGGTCCGATCTCCAAGTTGGACGAACTCAACCGCCTACGCCAAATCCTGCGCAAGGCCGATGTCGATGTGCTGGTCGTGCGAGTCGGCGACTAGCGCAAGGCTGGCGCGGAGCCGTCGACTTCACAACGTTGTAGACGAAACTTACATATAATCCGCACTAACTAATTGATATGTCGAACAAAACATAGCTCGGCTAACTCGTGAGGCAATCGTCAGGAGTTTTGCTTCTCTCGCCCTTCGGGTTACGAGCCCCATCCGCAGCACTGTGATGTCCGCGGCTCCCCGCCAACCACGTTGAGGGAGGGGCAGACACCAAGTGGCGTAAGTTCGCCTCTAATCCTCACCCAATTGCCGAAAATCCACGCCCAATGCACGCAACTTACGATACAAGTGCGTGCGCTCCATGCCCACCCTTTTCGCCAGCTGACCCACCTTGCCATTGCACAGGAGCAGTTGCTGCTGCAGGTAGGCGCGCTCGAACTGCTCCCGAGCCTCGCGCAGAGGCAGCGCCAGTAGGTCCTGCTTCACCAAGGGCTCATCCACCGCTAGTTTCACCGCCAACTCTCGCTCGATCTCCTCGAGCCGTATCTCCTCCCCCACTCCCAAGATCAGCACTCGCTGCACCAGATTCTTGAGCTCGCCCACATTGCCGGGCCAGGGATAGTTGCGCAGGCGATTCTGCGCGGCGACGCTGAATCGGCGCAGCGGCAGATGTTGATCATCCACCAGGCGATCGACGTAGTAGCGCAATAAGTCGGGCACGTCCTCGGCGTAATCGCGCAGCGGCGGCACGCGCAAGGTGATGACGTTTAAGTGTGCCACCAGATCGCGACGGAAGGGCTCGGGCGATGCATGTAGATCGAAGCCGTCCTGCGCGGAACTGATCCAGCGCACATTCAACGGCAGGCGCTGCCGTCCACCCACGCGCGTGTAGCCGTTCTGCTCGATGGCGCCCGCCAGCGCGCGCTGTGCTTCGCTGTTCAAATCCTCGAGCCCGTTAATGTACAGCGATCCGCCCGCCGCCTGATCGAGCGCGCCCAATTCGGTTCTGCCGTCGCGCTCGCTGCCGAACAGCGCCGCTGCCGGGTCTTTCCCCAGGCTCGCGGCAACCACCATAAAGAAGGGTTTCGATGCGCGCGCGCTTAGGCTATGCAGGAAACGCGCATAGGCCTCACGCCCTGAACCGAGTTCTCCGAGCAACAGCACCGGCGATGAACTGGAAGCGGCCTGCTGTATCTGCTCGCGCAGCGCCAGCGTCACCTTGCTCTTGCCGATGGGTACGGCAAGCGTAGGACCGTGGGCTCGCGCCGACAGCTTTTTGCGGCGCCCGGCGTCGAGCGCCCTCTCTACCGTACGCAGCAGCTTGGTCAGCGACAAGGGCTTTTCGACGAAATCGAAGGCGCCGAGGCGGGTTGCTTCGACGGCAGTCTCGACCGTACCGTGACCGGACATCATCACCACCGGGCAGTCATAGCCGTCGGTGACCGACCATTCGCGCAGCAGGGTGATGCCATCGGTGTCGGGCATCCAAATGTCGAGCAGCACCAGGTCCGGGACCTGGGTGGCGCGCGAGGAGCGCGCCTGCGTGGCGTCGGCCGCAACGTCCACTTCGTAGCCCTCTTCTGAAAGAATTTCCTTCAGCAGGCCGCGGATGTCCGCCTCGTCATCCACCACCAGTATTCTCGAAGCGGTCATACGCGTTCTCTCCTGTGTTCGCCCTTGCGCGGTTCACGCACGCCCGAGGAGCGTGCGCTGTCGCCCAGCGGCAATAGAATTCGCACGCGGGCCCCGCCGGTGCGTTGATTATCCGCCTCAATGCGTCCGCCGTGTTCTTCGACGATTTTCTTCACGATCGCCAGCCCCAGCCCCGTGCCCTTGGGCTTGCTCGTGACATAAGGGTCGAACACGGTACCGATCAAGTCCCGCTGAAACCCCGGCCCATTGTCGGTGACCACGATGGCGGCCGACGCCGTTTGCTTGGGGCCATCCTCCCACACGTGGGTTTCGATCTCGATGCGGGCGTCGGGACGGCCCTCCAGCGCCTCCAGCGAATTGGTCAGCAGATTGTTGAGAATTTGCCGGATCCGCACCCGATCCGCCGCGACCACCGGCAACAGCGGATCGAGCAGCAATTTGAGCTCGGCCGCACTGGCCTGGGCGCGGTAAAGATCGGCGACTTCCGTGATCAGCTGGTTCAAATCGAAACGCGAGAAATTCATGTCGGGCGCGCGCGCGTATTCGCTGAAGGCGTTCACCATTTGCTTCATCGCATCGACCTGCGCAACGATGGTGTGCGTCGCGCGTTCGAGGATCTGCGCGTCTTGCGCATTCATGCTGCCCAGGAACTTGCGCCGCATGCGTTCCGCCGACAATTGGATGGGCGTCAGCGGATTCTTGATTTCATGCGCCAGGCGCCGCGCCACCTCTCCCCAGGCGGCATCGCGCTGAGCCTGCAGCAGGGTGGTGATGTCATCGAATACCAGCACTACGCCGGGCGCGCCGCCCAAGTCATTGGGCAAGGCGGTGCAGGCGCACATCAGTACTCGCTTGCCCGAGTCAGACAGCAGCTCCACCTGCTCGCGCCAATCCAGATCCTCGGCGCCGAGATGCAAATTGAGCGCCGCCAAGAACTGCGTGAACAGCGTGGTATCGCTGATGGATTCGTCGAAGCGCTTGCCCACGGCCGCTTCGAGGTCCACGCCCAAGATGGCGCTTGCCGCCTGATTGGCGGTACGCACGGTCAAATCCGCCTCGAGCGACACCACTCCCGTTGACAGTCGCGCTAGAATGACGGCAAGCCCGGCGCGCTCAGCCTCCACCGCCTGCTGACTGCGGCGCGTCTCCTCGCGGGCGCGCCCCAAGCGCTTGGTCATGTCATTGAATGAAGTCACCAGAAAACCTAATTCATCGCGTGAATGCAGAGGCAGCTTGGTGTCGTAATTGCCCTTGGCCACCGCCCGCGTGCCGGCGATCAAATCTTGCACGGGCTGCACCAGGCGCTGCGCGGCGAAGAAAGCGCCGTACACCGCCGCGATCAGCGACATCAGCACCACGAAAGTCAGAATCAATACGAACGTCGACTTGAGCGGCCGGCGCAGCTGTACCAGGTTGGCGTACTGCGTGTAGGAGCGTTGCACTGTGTCGGCGAGCTGGCTCAACTGCTGCGGCACGGGGTACAGAGCAGTCAGCACCCGGGCGCTGCCGCTGCCGTTGGCATCCAGCGGCGCCGCTGCGCGGATCAGGTAGCCACCCAAGGAATCGGTGTCCAAACTCACGTAGGGCCGGCCGCGCCGCAATTGCAGCATCATCTCGTCGGTGGCCGGCACCGGCAGCGTATCCATCGGACGATCGGAACTGGTGGCGAGAATCTGCGCCTGTGCACCGACAATGGTGAACTCGAGCGCGGTGCTTTCGCGCCGCTCCCGATCGAGTGTGCCGATCAATTCAAATTCTGAACTCGCCGACAGGGTATGGGCGACCTGCTGAGTGTGCTGCAAGAATTCGCGTACCCGCACTTCCAGCGCCGCGTGCGACAACTCGCGCGTGTCTTTCAATCCTTGGCTGACTTCCAGCTCGAACCAGCTGTCGATGCCGCGGTTGATGAATTGCAGCGAAAAGTAATACACCACCAGAATCGGCGCGACCGCCAGGGCGCTGAAAATCGCGACCGTGCGTCCCTTGAGGCGCGACCCGGGAACGTGCCTGCGGTAATCGCGCACCAGACGCGTGAGCTTGCCCACCAGCAATACCAACAAGGTAAGCAGGCCGGTGATGTTGACGAGTAGGATCCACGGCATCCCCTTCTCGAATCCCGCTGAGTTTTGCGCGGCCGACGCCAATAGGTATAGCGCGACCAACCACAGTGCCACTCCGATGGAGCCAAGCACAGTGGAGCCGTACTTGCGAATCACGGCTGCAGCGTCCATGTGTACCAGTCGCTTTCGCGGTGCCAGTCATTCACCCAGAACATCAGCACGCGCAGTGAGAACGGCACATTGGCGTAGTCGAGCTTGGCGCGTACATTCGCCTCATAGCGGCGGTCATGGGCGATCAGTGCCCTGTCCAGCACCGGCAAACTGCGCACTTCCGAGAGTTGTTCAATCGCGGCCTCGATGCTGCTCAACGACTGCTGCTGGCCACTGTTGTCGTTGCGCAGGATGTAGCGCGCGCTGACGGCGTTGTATTGCAAGTGATAGCGCTGGGTGAGCTCAGCAACCCGCGAGTTCGGCAGCAATTGGCGTACCCGCTCGATGTCGAGGTCAATCTCCATGGTCAAGGGCACGCCCTCGGCGAGACCGCGGCGCACTGCGTCGCTGACCGGCAGGTCCACATGGGCGTTTAAATGATAGACGCCGTCCTTGAGTTGCAAATCGGCGGAGCGCACCTCGAAGCGCCCCTCCAGCCCATCGGCCTTGAGCGTCGGCGTCCACAGCAGCGCCGTCAGCACCAGACAACCAAGCGCAATGCATGCCGCCAGCGGCATCGGGCGGCGGCGGGCAGAGGGCTTGGAATTTGAGCGCAGGGCGTTCATTGCTTATTTACAACAGCATAATAGAAGCCGTCAGCACCCGCCTCTCCGGGAAGAATTTGCCGGCCGTACTCGTCTGCCTCTCCAAAATTCGGCCAGCCTTGCCAGGTGTCGGCAGGAACGCTGACGGCATCGGGGGTGGTGCGCAGGAACGCCCCGATCAAATCGCGGTTCTCACTTCGAGTTAGGGTGCAGGTGGCATAGACCAGGCGGCCGCCGGATTTCAACATACGCCATGCAGAATTCAGCAGCTGTCGCTGCAACTGCGGCAATTTGTCGATATCCGACGGGGACTTACGCAGGCGGATGTCGGGATGGCGGCGGATGACCCCGAGCGCCGAACATGGCGCATCGAGCAGAATTCGATCGAAGGGGGTGCCGTCCCACCAAGCTCCCGGTGAAATGGCATCGCCGCTGACCACATCGGCCTGCAGTTCGCCGCGCTTAAGATTCTCGCGCACCCGGACCAGACGTTGCGGGTCGACGTCGACCGCCGTCAGATTTGCCAGATTAGGCTCGCGTTCCGCGATCAGGGCCGTCTTCCCTCCGGGAGCCGCACAGGCATCGAGCACCCGCTGACCCGGCGCCAACGCCAGTGGAAATGCCACGCACTGCGCTCCCAAATCCTGCACCGACACCAGGCCGGCGCCAAACCCGGGCAGCTCTTGCACATCGCACGGTGAATCCAGCACCACCGCCAGCGGCACCCGTGCCTCGGCGCGCGCAGCGATGCCGGCTTCACTCAGCAGGCCCAGATACTCCTCGGTAGTGGTGCGACGGCTGTTGACGCGTAACCACATGGGCGCTTGAGCATCGCCCGCGGCCAGCAATTGCGTCCAGCGCACCGGCCAATCGGCACGCAGCCGGTCCGCCAGCCACACCGGTGAGGCGTGGCGGGTGGCGGGATTGCGCGCAATATCGACGTCCAAGGTCTTGCGCTCACGCAGGTAGCGGCGCAGCACCGCATTGATCAGTCCGGATGCGCGTGCGGCGTCGGTGGCCTTGGCCGTCTGCACGGCGGCGTCGACCACGGCATATTCCGGAGTCTTCGCATCCTCGAGCTCATACAGCGCCACCGACAGCAGCGCGCGCACCAAAAAATCCAAGGACCTCACCGGCGTCGACAAAAGACGGCCCAGAATCGCTTCGTGACGATAGTAGCCGCGTATCGCCCCATAGCTTAGGGAGCGCACCGAGGGCGCGAGTTGAGGATTGGCTGCGATCAGGGCATCTTTCAACGCCGCATCGAGCGTTACGCCCTCGCGCAGAATTCGCGCCACGGCATGCGCAGCCAGAGATCGCGCGCTGGCGGCTGAGGCCTTCATGCCGGCACGAAGCGTGCGCCCTGCAGCGGCTGCGCCTTGATGAATTCACGCGCAGCCAGCGATTTGCGGCCGGCGAGCTGCAGACGAAGCACTCGCAAGGTCCCGCGGCCGCAGGCAACATCGATGCCTTCGTCGGCTACAGCAA
The DNA here is from genome assembly GCA_038226325.1 of Steroidobacterales bacterium. Classification (GTDB taxonomy): domain Bacteria; phylum Pseudomonadota; class Gammaproteobacteria; order Steroidobacterales; family Steroidobacteraceae; genus Bog-1198. Next base: position 23,300 of record JBBRQO010000030.1, read on the forward strand.
GCACGGTGCCGGGTGCCGCCGCCGCGCCGGTCTCGGCACTCGCCGGCGATTCGGCGTCGCGCCATTCAGCCTCCCAGATCCGCAGCTGCGCGCCGTTCAAACGAGTCTCGGCAATCGGCCAGGGATTAAAGGCACGCACCTGCCTTGAAATCTGCGCAGCATCCTTGCCCCAGTCGATATGCGCCTCGGCCTTGTGGATTTTCTCGGCGTAAGTGACGCCCTCCAAGGGTTGCGGTATCTCGCGGCATCGGCCGGCGTCCAGCATATGCAAAGTTTCGACGATGAGTGCCGCGCCCATCGCCGCCAGCACATCGTGCAGGCTTCTGGCGGTGTCGTGCGCGCCGATACCCATCGTGCGGCTCGCCAGCATGGGCCCCGTATCGAGGCCGGCTTCCATCCGCATAATAGTAATACCGGTGTTCGCGTCCCCCGCCAGCAGTGCGCGCTGAATCGGTGCCGCCCCGCGCCATCGCGGCAGCAGCGAGGCATGGATGTTGATGCAACCCAGCCGGGCGAGGCTCAGCGCCGCCGGCGGTAGGATCAACCCATAGGCGACGACAACTAGGGCATCGAGGTGCAAGCCGCGCAATAGCTCAAGCGTCTCAGGCGACTTGAAACTCGTGGGTTGATGCACCTCCAAGCCAAGCTCGAGCGCGCAAGTTTTAACCGCGCTGGCGTGCAGGGACTGGCCGCGGCCGGCAGGGCGATCGGGTTGCGTGAACACGGCACAAATCCGCTGTGTGCGGCTAAGCGCCTGCAGCGCCGGGACGGCGAACTCCGGCGTGCCGGCGAATCCCAGCCTCAAGGGGAGAAGATACGTGCTCAAAACTCTTAAAGAGCCGGCGTCTTGACGCGTGACGTCGCCACGCCGAGCGCGGCGCCGCGAGGCTCGCTCCCGGCGGATCGTTGCTTGCGCTCTTTTTCCAGTCGGCGCCGAATCAGTTGACGCTTGAGCTCAGACAGATAGTCGACGAATAATTTGCCTTCGAGATGATCCATTTCATGCTGTATGCAGACGGCCAGCAGCCCATCGGCATCCATTTCGACAGTTTGGCCGTCGCGATCCAGAGCGCGCACCCGAACATGGGTGGCGCGCGTGAGCTTGTCGTAGATGCCCGGCAGGGACAAACAACCCTCTTCGCCGGGTCCGGACCCCTCCAGCTTCAGTAGTTGCGGATTGATCAGCACCAGCGGCTGATCGCGCTCCTCACTTACATCCAGGACAATCAATCGTTTATGTACGTCGACCTGGGTGGCCGCCAGGCCCACGCCCTTGGCCGCGTACATGGTTTCGAGCATATTGTCGACCAATTGACGCAATGCATCATCTACCACAGTCACCGGCGCCGCCGTCTTCCGCAGCCGCGGATCGGGATACTCCAGAATTACGAGCTTTGTCATGGGAGTTATGAGAGCAATATCGTGTTTTTGGCTGAAGAATGTTGCTAAAGTTCCGCCGCTGCTTAACTTAATGCCAGCCCAGGCCGCGCGGGCTGCGTTGGCAAACGGCAAAAACGGGCGATACGTCCCAGTCTTTGGCGGCGGGTCGGCAGTATACCAGTCGGCCAGCGACATCAAGCTGTGGCAAGGGAGCGAAACGAATGCAAGGTCATCAATTAATTGCCCTCACTTTGGCGGCAGCGCTGGGTGCCGGGTGCCAGTCCGATAGGCCCATGACGGCACCGGTGCCGGTAGCCAAGACTCAAACTGAGCCCACCGAGCAAGGCACGGTCGTGGGTGACGATAGAACCGCAATGGAGGCGGCAGTCGATGCGGGTCCCTCAGGTGGATCATCCCAGACTGAGACAGCTCAGACCCGGGCCGCACTCAACCCCAATGCCCCGGAAAGCTATGTGGTGAAGCGCGGCGATACCCTATGGGGCATTTCCAAGGTCTTCCTGCGCGACCCCTGGTTCTGGCCCGAAATCTGGCAGGTGAACCCGCAGATCCAGAATCCGCATCTGATTTACCCCGGCGACACCCTGCGCCTGGTCTATATTGATGGACGGCCGGCAATCATGTTGCAGCGCGGCGATTTCGCCCGAGTGCTGCCACGGGTCCGCAGTCAGCCCCTCGAGGGCTCGGTCACCTCGATTCCGTACGAAACCGTCGCGGCCTTCATGTCCAAGCCGACAGTTCTCTCGGAAGAACAGATCAAGAATGCCCCGTACGTTCTGGCCACCCGCGACTTGCACGTCGCCATCTCCGATGGCGATACCGTGTACGCCCGCGGATTCAGCGCGCCCGTTGCACTGGGCACGCATTACAACGTGGTGCATGTCGGCGAGGCGCTACGCGATCCCGACGACAATCGCATCGTGGGCTACGACGGTATTTTCACCGGTGCCGGCCACGTCACCCGCGACGGCGACCCCGTCACCCTCGTCATGACCGAATCGGCACGCGAAACCGTAGCCGGCGACAAATTGCTCGCCGGCGGCGTCGATGTGGCGCTGGATTTCATCCCGAGCGCGCCGAAAAACAAGATCAGCGGCCGCATCATGTTGGTATCCAACGGCGTGAGCGTCATCGGTCAGTACGAAGTGGTGGTCATCAACCGCGGCGTTACCGACGGGCTCGCGCCCGGCAATATGCTGGCTATTTATCAGTCCGGCGAAGTGGTCACGGACACGGCTAACAAAGGCTTTCTGAACAGTACGCGCCTGGGTTCGAAGAAAGTGCAGCTCCCCGATGAGCGCAACGGCACTTTTATGGTCTTTAAGACATTCGAGCACTTGAGCTACGGGCTGGTGATGGAAGCCACCAACATCATTCGCGTCGGGGATCGGGTCGAGAACCCGTAGTCACCTTAAGCTCAGCGCAAATCTGCATGTAGTGGTGCGGATCGCGGGCGGCCAAATCCGCATGGCCGTCCGACAATCCGTGCCATGCAATCGAGCGAAGAGTGTCTTGCGTGGGTGTCGCTGACGCGTGCTCCCGCCGTCGATGTTGCAGTCGTTGCAAGAGCGCTGCGGGTGTTGGGGACGGCCCATGACCTCGTTCATGCTTCCCCCGCAGCGTACCAGCGGGCCGGTTTTCCGTCGCCGGCCGGCGAGTTCCTCTCGAGTGAGCATGCGGCGCCCACCGCTCGAGAACGCGCCTGGCTGGAACATCCCCAGCATCAGCTGGTGCCCTTCACCGATTCACGCTATCCGGCTCTGCTGCGCTCGGCACAGCGCCATCCCTTGGCGCTATATGTCGCCGGCAATGTAGAGGTATTGAACGATCCGCAATTGGCCATCGTCGGCAGCCGCAATCCCACGCCGCAGGGTGTTGATACCGCTCAAGGTTTCGCCGAGTATCTGGCCGCGCGCGGAGTGGCCATCACCAGTGGGCTCGCCGCCGGCATCGACGGCGCTGCGCATCGCGGCGCACTCCTGGCGCAGGGCGTCACCCTGGCGGTTCTCGGGTCAGGCGCCGATGTCATTTACCCGCACCGGAACCGCCTCCTGGCGGAAGAAATCCAGTGGCAGGGCGCGCTGCTCAGCGCATTCCCGCTGGGCGCTCCCCCCAGGCCGGAGCATTTTCCGCAACGAAACGCCCTCATCGCGGGAATGAGCCTCGGCACCCTGGTGGTAGAAGCGGCGCGGCGCAGCGGTTCACTGATTACCGCGCGCTTGGCCGGCACCCTTGGCCGGGAGGTGTTCGCCATCCCCGGATCCATCCACAACCCCTTGAGCCGGGGCTGCCACGAACTCATACGGCAGGGTGCGAAATTGACCGAAACCGCGCATGACATATTGAGCGAGTTGAACTTTTCGGCATTCTTTGCGCAGGCCGAAACGGCGGCCGAGCCGAGGGTTTCGGGCATCGCCGCGGGGTCCGCTGCGGACAACTTCCCGGCATCGGGCATGGACAAGGAACACAAAATCTTGTTAGATGCGCTCGGCTTTGATCCTGCGGACCTCGATGTACTGGTCGTTCGTACCGGATTCAAACCAGACGCCGTGTCCTCGATGATGCTGATCCTCGAGCTCGAAGGCCACGTTCAGGCCGCCCCCGGGGGCCGCTACTCCCGAGTCGTTAGGAGCCGGAGGTGAAAGATAACGTTCTCGATCTACTCATCTATCTATTCGAGAATTACATGAGCGCCGACGACGAGCCACGGCCGGATCGTCAGGTTTTGAAGCTCGAATTGGACAAGGCGGGATTCGCTGAACCCGATATTGAGCGTGCTCTGGAGTGGCTGGACGGATTGTCCGGCGAACAACTGGGCAAGGTTGCCGAAGCCACGGCCCGCGCCGTGCGCGTCTTCAGCGGCCAGGAATTGCTACGGCTCGACACCGATGTTCGAGGCTATCTCATGTATTTGGAAAACGTTCGCATACTCTCCGGCACTCAGCGCGAGCTCGTCATTGACCGGCTCATGGCGCTCGAGGCTGACGAAATCGACATCGAACAGGTCAAGTGGGTCGTTTTGATGGTGCTGTTCAGCCAGCCGGGACAAGAATCTGCTTATGCTCAGATGGAAGACCTGGTCTTCGAAGAGCGCTCCGACGCTTTGCATTAGACGCCTTTGAGCAGCAACCTCGTTATTGTGGAGTCGCCTGCCAAGGCGAAGACCATCAAAAAATACCTCGGCAAGGACTTCGAAGTTCTTGCCTCGTACGGTCACGTTCGCGATCTCGTGCCCAAGGAAGGTGCCGTAGACCCTAAGCACCACTTCGCCATGAAGTACCAGATCGTCGAACGCAACCAAAAGCACATCGACGCCATTTCGCGCGCCCTGAAGAAAGCCAAGTCGCTGTTCCTGGCCACTGACCCGGACCGCGAGGGCGAGGCCATCTCCTGGCACCTGTACGAACTTCTCAACGCGCAGGGTGAGCTCAAAGGGAAGGATGTGTCGCGCGTGGTTTTCTACGAAATCACCAAGAACGCGGTTCGCGAAGCCATGGCGAGTCCGCGCGAGCTGTCCGTTGACCTGGTGAACGCGCAACAGGCACGCCGCGCCCTGGATTTCCTGGTGGGGTTCAATCTCTCGCCGCTGCTGTGGAAAAAAGTACGCCCGGGACTGTCCGCCGGACGGGTGCAAAGTCCCGCGCTGCGCATGATCTGCGAACGAGAAGACGAGATCGCCGCGTTTGTGGCCCGGGAATACTGGACCATCGACGCCGAGCTCGAGCATTCCGAGCAAAAATTCCCCGGCAAGCTGGTCGAGTACCAGGGTGCCAAAGTCGAGCAATTCAGTTTTACCAACGAGACGGACGCGCGCAATGTCGAGCGCACGCTGCTGCAGGCCGCCAAGGGCGAACTGACCGTGCTGAACGTGGATCGCAAACAGCGCAAGCGCAATCCGGCGCCGCCGTTCACCACCTCGACCCTGCAGCAGGAAGCGGCGCGCAAGCTGAGCTTCAGCGCCCAAAAGACCATGCGCGTCGCGCAGCAATTGTACGAAGGCGTGGATATCGGCGAGGGGCAGGTCGGTCTCATCAGCTATATGCGCACCGACTCGCTCAATCTGTCGCAGGAGGCCATCGGCCAGATCCGCGATGTGATCGTGCAGCTGTACGGCCAGGCCGGCCTCGCGGAAGAGCCGCGTATATATAAGACCAAGTCGAAAAATGCCCAGGAGGCACACGAAGCCATCCGCCCGACGGCGGCGAATGTGCTGCCCGCCGACATCGAGAGCAAGCTCGAATCCGACCAGTTCCGGCTGTATTCCCTGATCTGGAAGCGCACCGTGGCCTGTCAGATGGCCCCTGCCATTTTCGATACCGTCGCCGTGGAAATGCTCGCCGGCGAGGACGGCTCGACGCGAACTGTGCTGCGCGCGAACGGCTCCACCCTGGTGAAGCCGGGATTTATCTCCGTCTATCAAGAAGGGATGGATGACGTGGTGCAGGACGACTCCGACCATGTTCTGCCGGCCATGAAGGAAGGCGATCGCGTGCGCCTGGCCGGCGTCGTGCCCACGCAGCATTTCACCGAACCGCCGCCGCGATTCTCCGAAGCCTCGCTGGTCAAGGCGCTCGAAGAATATGGCATCGGCCGGCCGTCGACCTATGCGTCCATCATTTCGACGCTGCGCGACCGGCAGTATGTCGACATCGAGAGCCGGCGCTTCACGGCCACCGATATCGGCAAGATCGTCAGCCGCTTTCTAACGCAGTACTTCACCACCTACGTGGATTACGACTTTACCGCCAAGATGGAAGATTCCCTCGACGCCGTGGCCAACGGCGAACAAGAGTGGGTGCCGCTGCTGGAAAAGTTTTGGAACCCCTTCATCGAACTCGTGAAGCATACCGAGACCTCGGTCAGCCGCGAGGAAGTCGCACAGGCAAGGGACCTAGGCAAGGATCCTGTGAGCGGCAAGCCGATGAGCGTGCGCATGGGCCGCTTCGGACCCTTCGTGCAAATCGGCACCAAGGACGACGCGGACAAGCCGCGCTTCGCGGGATTGCGGCCTGGGCAAAAGATGGACGCCATCACCCACGAGCAGGCGATGGAACTTTTCAAGCTGCCGCGCAAGCTCGGCGCCACGGCCACGGGCGAAGAGATCACGACCAATGTCGGGCGCTTCGGTCCATATGTGAAATATGGAGCCAAGTACGTTTCGTTGAAGACCGACGATCCTTACGAAATCACCCCTGAGCGCGCGCTCGAGGTGATTCGCGAGAAGGAAATCGCTGATGCCAACCGGCTGATCCTGGATTTTCCGGATGTCGGCATTCAAGTGCTGAACGGCCGTTACGGGCCTTACATCACCGACAAGGCGCGCAATGCCAAGATTCCCAAGGACAAGGATCCGAAGAGCCTGACCTTGCCCGAGTGCCAGGCCATGCTGGCGGCAGCGCCGGTGCGCACCTTCGGCAAATGGGGCCGTAAGGGCAAGACTGCGAATGTGAAAGGTAAGCCGCCCAAGGCTGCATCGAAAGCTGCAGCCAAGGCCGCTGCCGGCAGCGTCGATGCGGCGGCAGCGCCGGTACGACTGGCGGCCAAAGGTACGAAGGCTTCGGCTGACAAGAAGGCGCCCGTGAAACGCCCCGCCGCTGCCAAGGCAAAAAAGAGCCCCGCAAAAAAGAAGCCGTAAACTTCCATGGACGCATCTGCGGTCAAGCACTACTTGAATGACTTGCATGACCGCATCACGGCGGCCGTGGAAGGACTCGACGCTGCAAAATTCCGCCGCGATTCTTGGACGCGAGCGGAAGGTGGCGGGGGCGAGAGCCGCGTACTCTCCAAGGGCACGGTATTCGAGCGTGCCGGGGTATCCTTCTCGCATGTCTTCGGCGACAAGCTACCGCAGTCCGCCTCGACTCAGCGGCCGGAGATCGCCGGTGCTCCGTTCGAGGCCATGGGCCTGTCCCTGGTATTTCATCCGCGAAATCCGCATGCGCCCACCACCCATTGCAATGTCCGATTCTTGGTGGCTACCCCGAGCACGGGTGCTGCGCAGTGGTGGTTCGGCGGCGGCTTCGATCTCACGCCCTACTATCCCTATGATGAAGACGTGCTGCATTGGCACCGCACCGCGCGCGCGGCCTGCCGGCCGTTCGGCGCGGATACTTACGGCAAATTCAAAGACTGGTGCGACCGCTACTTCTTCCTGCCGCATCGCAATGAGACGCGTGGCGTCGGCGGACTGTTTTTCGACGATTTCAACCAAGGCGGATTCGACACGTCGTTTGGGCTGATGCGCAGTGTCGGTGATCATTTTCTTGACGCCTACCTGCCCATCATCCAGCGCCGCAAGGACCAGGCCTATGGCGAGCGCGAACGCCAATTTCAATTGTACCGCCGCGGCCGCTATGTGGAATTCAATCTGGTTTACGATCGCGGCACCTTGTTCGGTCTGCAATCGCGCGGCCGCACCGAGTCCATTCTGATGTCCATGCCGCCCCTGGTCCGCTGGGACTACGACTGGCATCCCGAACCGGGATCAGCCGAGGCGCGGCTGTACCAGGATTTCTTGCGCCCGCGAGATTATCTCAGCGAGCTCGATGGCGCATGAGCCAAGTCATTTCGTGCCCGCTGCGTGGCAGGGCACGCAGCGGCACTGCCATCGACGTCCCTGCGCCTTAGTGCCCGAGCGCGAACACGTAGTACTTGCGCAGGTTCTCGTGCACTGTCCAGGTGCCTTTGGCCCCCGTCTCGACGATGAACACATCGCCGGCTTTGAGTTCTACCGCAGGTTTGCCCTCAATCGCGATGGTGCAGCGTCCGGCCAGAAGATGGCAATATTCCCAGGCGTCGTAGTCGATTTTCCAAACCCCGGGGGTCGACTCCCAAATACCAGCGAGAATTTTGCCATCGTCGGAGGTGTGTAGATTCCAAGTCTTGGTATGCGGATCGCCGCTTACGGCGGTTCCCGGCCAAGGCGCATCCTGCTCCAGAGGTGCCGTCAGATCGCGCAGCGGTAGAAGTCGATTTGCCATTACTTATCCTCGTTGAGTTTGTTGCAAGGTACCGTCTCGCGGCGCGCCCATCAACTGCCGCTGCTGCCGATCGCTACTCGTTCGATGACCCCGGCCAAAGTTTCCTCACCCAGCGACACGTACAGGTGCCGCTCAGCGACCGTCAGCGTGAATTCCATACGCCGCGTCAGGCGCGCCGCGAGACTCGCCAACCAGTCGCGATCCACGGCATACAGCTCCATGGCCGCGACGCGATGAATGCGTTCCGCACCCAATCGCGCCGCCAGCTGTACCGCATCCTTGTTGGTATAAATGACCACGCGCGGCGCGAGCTTGGCCGCCCGATGCAGCCGCGCCGCTTCCGGGGCGCCGATATCGATCCACACGCGCAGCACCCCGGTAAGGTCGCGCACTGCGATCGCCGGTTGATCCGCATCGAACAGCCCGTTCGAGAATGTAATGCCTTCGTCATATTCCAGGCAGTACGCCAGAACACGGGTCAGCAGATGCTCTTCCGTTTCCGACGGATGACGCGCCACGCGTAGCTCGAGCGGCTGGTACACACCGCGATCCGCGTCCGCCAGATCGATCTTGAACACGTAAATGGTGGCGCCAAGCGCCATGGGTCACCTCGAAATATGCGCACTCTAGCACCGCGCGGACGGCGGACGTTTACGCCGCAAGCTGCATTGGCGTCACGGCCATCTTTTGTGTTTTCATGCCTACCCTTGGGATGACAAACGGCGCGCTTTGAACACCGATGGACGATAAATCCGCTCTGCTCAACCAGCTGCGCATCGACCGTAGCAGCGAGCCGGCTGCTTCCCACAAAGGCTGGGTCTGGGCCGGCGTCGTCTTGGGCGTCGCCGCTGCCGCCGGCCTCGCCGCTTGGTGGTGGTTGCGCCCCGGCGCCGTGCCCGTGCATGTCGTCGCGGCACTAGCCATCGCCGGCAGCGGTGCGGCCGCGGCCGGCTCCATCCTGGACGCCTCGGGATACGTAGTCGCGCGGCGCCAGGCCACGGTGGCCTCCAAGATCACCGCCAAGATGGTGGAGCTCAATATCGAGGAAGGCGATCACGTCAAAGCCGGACAGATCATCGCCAAGCTCGACGATACCAATATTCGCGCCGCCCTGAACCAGGCCGGCGCCCAGCTGGCATTTGCCAAGGCGGGCCTGGCCGAGACCCAGGTCAATCTCACCAATGCGGAGCGCGACTACAACCGCCAAAAGAGCCTGCTGCAGGGGCACTTCGTGAGCCAGGCGGCGGTGGACAATGCGCAGACCACCATGGATGCCTTGCGCGCACAGCTCGCGACTCAGCACAGCAATGTAGAAGTCGTGGCGCGCGCCTTAAGCGTGGTCGATCGCAACTTGGACGACACCATCGTGCGCGCGCCGTTTACCGGGGTCGTCACCGTCAAGGCCGCGCAGCCCGGCGAGATGGTATCGCCTATCTCGGCCGGCGGGGGCTTCACCCGGACCGGAATCGGCACCATCGTGGACATGGACTCGCTCGAAGTTCAGGTCGATGTCAACGAGAATTTCATCAACCGCGTACGCCCGGAGCAACAGGCGACCGCCAAACTCAATGCCTATCCCGAGTGGCAGATTCCCGCGCACGTCATTGCGGTGATTCCCACCGCCGACCGCAGCAAGGGTACGGTGACGGTGCGCATTGCGCTCGAGCAAAAAGATTCACGCATCCTGCCCGAGATGGGGGTACGCGTGGCATTTCTGGCAGACTCACCGCAGCAGGGCGCTGCAGCGGCGGCCGGCGTCACTTTGCCGCCCAATGCCGTACAGGGATCGGACACTACCGGCACGGTGTTCGTGGTGCACGGTGACACCGTGGAGCGACGCGCGGTGCGGCTAGGTGCCGGCAGCAGCGACAGCGTTACTATCTTGTACGGGCTGACGGCAGGCGAGCGCGTGGCAGTCGGCGACTTCGCCCAACTCAAGGACGGGGTAAAGATTCGGATTGAACAATAGACTGCCGCGGCAGGCGGCAGCGGGAGCTAGAAAATGAGCGAAGCCATCGTTTCACTGCGCAATGTCGACAAGCGCTACATTCGCGGCAAGCAGAGCGTGGACGTCTTGCAGAGTCTTAGCCTCGACATTGGCAAGGGCGAATTCGTCGCCCTGATGGGCCCGAGCGGATCCGGCAAGACCACTCTTTTGAATCTGATCGGCGGCTTGGACACGGCCACGGCCGGTGAAATCACGGTTGCCGGCGAGCGCCTGGATAAGCTGGGGTCAGGCGCATTGGCGCGCTGGCGTGCGCGTCACGTCGGCTTCGTGTTTCAGTTCTACAACTTGATGCCCATGTTGACCGCTCAACGCAATGTGGAATTGCCGCTGCTGCTGACCAATTTGTCCGCCGCGCAGCGCAAGGCCAATGCCCTGGCCGCGCTGACTCTGGTCGGCATTGCCGATCGCGCCAAGCACAAGCCGAATGAGCTCTCCGGCGGTCAGGCGCAACGAGTGGCCATCGCCCGCGCGCTGGTCGCCGATCCCACCCTGTTGGTGTGCGATGAACCCACAGGCGATCTGGATCGAAAATCGGCCGACGAGGTGCTGCATCTGCTGCAGATACTGAATCGCGAGCACGGCAAGACCATTGTCATGGTCACCCACGATCCCAAGGCCGCCGAATTTGCCAGCCGCCAGCTGCACATGGACAAGGGCGCGTTGCTGGAAGCGGGAACTCTGGCGGCCTGAACCCAAGGTACACCCATGAAATACTTTCCACTGCTCTGGGCCACGCTTTGGCGCAAGAAGACGCGCACGATATTCACACTGCTGTCCATGATCGTCGCCTTTCTGCTGTTCGGCATATTGGAAACCGTCGACTACGCCTTCGCGCATCCGAGCGGCGGCACCACCGGTGCAGACAAGCTGATCACCACCAATAAGTATTCCATCACCCTGTCGCTGCCATTTTCCTACACCCAGCAGATCCACTCGGTACCGGGCGTGGCCGAAGTCACCTGGATCAGCTGGTTTGGCGGCTACTATCAGGAGTCGAAGAATTTCATCTTTGCATTGCCGGTCGACACCGACACCTATTTCAATCTGCACAAGGACGAGTTCATAGTCAGCGCGGCGCAGCTGCAGGCCTTCCGCAACACGCGCACCGGCGCCCTGATCAATTCCGCATTGATGAAGAAATTTGGTTGGAAAGTGGGCGACAAGGTGCCGCTGCATTCCACGATCTGGACGCAGAAAAAAGACGGCTCCCTGGATTGGACCTTCGACATTGTCGGTGTGTTCGATGCCAAGGATCCCACCCAGGCCAGTCAACAGGCGCAAACCTTGTTGTTTCACTACGACCTGTTCGACGAGGGGCGCAGCTTCGGCAAGGGCACGGTGGGATGGTTCGAAGAGCGTGTCGACGATCCGACACAGTCCGCCGCCATTTCCGCCAAGATCGACGCCCTATTCGCGAATTCCTCCAACGAGACCAAGACTCAGCCGGCCAAGGAATTCGCATTAGCCTTCATCAAGCAGCTCGGCGATATCGGCTTCGTGCTGCGTGCCATCCTGGGCGCGGTATTTTTCACCCTGCTGTTCCTCACCGGCAACACCATGATGCAATCCGTGCGTGAACGCATACCCGAACTGGCAGTTCTCAAGACCATCGGCTTCGGCGACGGCACGGTGCTTGGCTTGGTGATCGGCGAATCCTTACTGCTCTGCCTGATCGCCGCAGTCATTGGACTGGGCTTGAGCTATCTCGCCCTGCCCATTATCCGACTGGGATTGCAGGGCGTGGAGCTATCGCCCACCGCGCTCATCCCAGGTTTCGGCGCCGCCGTGTTGCTGGCGCTGATCGTGGGCACGCCGCCGGCGCTGCGCGCCATGCGATTGAATATCGTCGATGCATTGGCGGACAAGCGCTAGGGAGCCCTCTATGTTCAAGCAATTAATCGCCGCCCTCTCCATGGGTCTGCAAACCCTGCCGCAGCGCCTCGGCGCCTCCAGCGTCATCGTCATCGGCATCGCCGGCGTGGTCGCGGTGCTGGTGTCGGTGTTGGCCATGGGTGCCGGATTCAAGCACACGCTGGCGGACAGCGGCCGCGCCGATCGCGTCATCATCCTGCGTGGCGGTTCCGATGCCGAGCTCAATAGCAGCCTGACGCGCGCCGACGTCGACACCATCAGCAACGCCCCCGGACTTGCCAAGGATTCGAGCGGCAAGGCCCTGCTGTCGAATGAGCTGGTGACGGTGGTCAACGTGCCGAAAACCGACACCGGCACCGATGCCAACGTCACCCTGCGTGGCGTGGGACTGAAACTCACCGAGGTGCGTCCGGAGCTCAAGATCGTTGACGGCCGCATGTTTCATCCCGCGGTGCGCGAACTGATTGCTGGAGCCGGCGCCGTCAAGCAATTCCGCGGGCTTACCCCCGGCAGCATTCTGCACCTTCGCAACGCCGATTGGACTGTGACGGGGGTATTCACCAGCAACGGCGACGTGCACGAATCCGAACTGCTGGCCGACGTCGACACCGTGGGCTCGTCGATCGAGCGCAACGGCTATAGCTCAGCCGTGGCGCTGCTGACCAGTGCCGCGGATTTCACCCGCTTCAAGGATGCACTCACCACCGATCCGCAATTGAAAGTCGACGTGCAACGCGAGCCCGAGTACTACGCCGCGCAATCCAAGCCGCTCACCAAGGCCATCAATGTGGTCGGCACCACCGTGGCCATCATCATGGCCATCGGCGCCATGTTCGGCGCGCTCAACAGCATGTACTCGGCGGTCTCTGCGCGCGGATTGGAGATCGCCACTCTGCGCGCCATCGGCTTCGGCGCCCTGCCGGTGCTGCTGTCGGTGATGATCGAAGCGCTGCTGCTGTCACTGCTTGGCGGCATCATCGGCGCATCGCTTGCCTGGTTCTTCTTCAATGGCCACAGCGTCAGCACACTGGGCGGCGCCTTCGCGCAAGTTGTATTTCAGCTGACGGTTACGCGCACACTGATCATCACGGGAATCGTCTGGGCCTGTCTCATCGGATTGCTCGGCGGGTTCTTTCCCGCATTGCGCGCCGCACGGCTACCGGTGGCCGAGGCTTTACGCGCGGCCTGAGCTCTACTCAGGCATCGCGACTCTCCTGAATAGGCTGCAATTACTACGACGAAGATCGCTGTCCAGTTTCGACAGGCCGCCGAGCCGCTCGAGGCCGAAATCCTAGGACTAGGTACAATGCCGCGCAATGAACTACAAGCACATCTATCACGCGGGCAACTTTGCGGACGTGGCCAAGCACGTGGGCCTGATGTACTGCCTGGGCGCGTTGCAGCGCAAAGACTCTGCGATCTTTGTCCTGGACACTCATGCGGGCCGCGGCTTCTACGACTTGCAGGCGCCCGAAGTGCAGAAATCTGGCGAAGCTGAGCGCGGCATCCAGCGACTGATCGAAACCAGCATCGGTGAAACGCTGCTGGCCGACTATTTTGCCTCCATCCGCGCACGGCGCGGCAAGCGCCTGCCCCGTTACCCGGGCTCGCCGGCGCTGATCGCGGGCGCCCTGCGCCTGCAGGATCGTGCGCTGTTCGTCGAACTGATGCCTGCGGAGGCGCGTGCGGCCGAGCGGGAGATCGAGTCCATGGGCCGGGTTCGCACCGAGATCGGCGACGGCTACGCCGCGCTCAAGGCCTTTTTGCCGCCCGAGGAACGGCGTGGACTGGTGTTGATCGATCCACCCTACGAAAGCTTGGACGAACTGAAACAAATGCTGCAGGCATTCACGGAAGCATATCGCCGCTGGCCGGTGGGCACTTACTTGATGTGGTACCCGATCCGCAGCGCCGGACAGCGCAGCATGGTGCATTCCCGCTTCGAGGCTCTGCGAATTCCGAAAATGCTGTTCGCGGACCTTGCCATTCATCCGGACGATGCCGGAATCGGGCTCGCTGGCAGCGGACTGATGATCGTCAATCCCCCGTACGGTGCCGACGATCACCTGCGCGAGGTTTACGCGGCGATTCACAGTGGCATTGCAACGCCCGGTGCCGGCTATGTCGAAGTAGGCCGACTGACCCCCGAGCGAATGGCACAATAGCGCTCTACTCCACGGGTGCGATTCAGCAGGGCCTAAATTTATGGATAGTAACTCTCTACGCGACCACCTCGCCAAAGTGCATGCGGAACTGACCGAGGCGCTGCGCGCCGACCCCAAGTCCAGGGAAACCCTCAACGATATGATGCAGGACATCAATCGCTTGATCGATAAGCCGGCCGACATGACGACCTCGCCTCACGGTTCGCTGCCCGATCGCTTGGAAAGAATCGCGGTGCAATTCGAGGCCGATCATCCGACCCTGGCCGCGAGCGCGCGGCGGCTGGTAGATTTGCTTGGTGAGGTCGGAATCTAAGCTACGCGGCGTCGTTCCAAACGATGGAATCGACAACTCGCGCCGCGATGCCCTGCACGGTCTTAAGATCGGTGCTCGCGCCATGCGTGAGCACGGCAACACTGCCATGGCCGGGCACCGCAACGATGACTCCACGGTAGCCCTGCTCGTCGAATTGCACCGGCTTTGACGCGCGCTCGTGCACCAGCACCATCACGGTTACGGGCCCCGATTCGGTCTGAATGACGAGATGCGGCACATGGTGTCCGCGAAACTCGCAACTGCTGGCATAACTGACCATGGCGGAACCGGCAGCCAAACGCAGGTGCGTATTGCGTAGCACCGCTTGTAACTTGGCATCAGGCACAGCCACGTCTGTCTTGACCCAGGCATCCGGCTCGCCGGCCATGTGCGTCACGACGTCGGCGGCAACACTCGCACCCGGCGCCGCCACCCACAGAACTCCTGCCACCAGCACCGCCGCCACGACGCTGGCGGCCATGGCCAGCCAACTGCGGCGATAGGCCGTTGCGCGTGGCGCGCGCCCCGACCACGCTGCCAACCGCTCCGCGCCGGCCGGCAATTCGAGCCGCAGGGCGCGGTCCAGGCGCGACTCAAACCGCAGCAACCGCTCGGCGAACACACTGCAGTCATGGCAGCTCTCGCGATGCGCGCTAACTTCCGGATCCGGGTCGTGCGGATCGGCCATCAACGCCCGTCTGAATTGTGCGTGGTCCATCATTCTTGTGGATCCAAGCTCGTATCCTCGCCGCATAGCACCCGCAGCTGCTTGCGGGCGCGAAACAAGCGCGTCAGCACCGCAGCGCTCGACAGATCGAGCTCCCGGGCAATCTCGACGGTGGAGTACCCCATCAGCACCTGCAGCACCAGCGGCTCGCGGTACTCCTCGGGCAGTCTAAACATGGCGTTACGTAATTCAGCGAGATTTTGTTCCTCCGCCGCGGCCAGCATCGGCTCCTCACGGGCGATCAGTTCGTCCACATCCACGGTCACAAAGCGCTTGCGCTCGAAGCTGCGCGCGTATTCCCGGCGAATGATGGTTAGAAACCAGGGTTTGGCCGCGGCCTCGTCCAGCAGCGAGTCTCGGGCCTTCCAGGCACGCAGCATGGTCTCCTGGACGACATCTTCAGCCAGGGAGCGATCGCGGGACAGCCAGAATGCGAACCGCAGCAAGTCCGGACGCAGGGACTGGCATAGGGCCTGGAAGCGGGCTCGCTTCTCATTTCCGCCAACCTGATCCTTCATGGTTAAATCAGCACCCGGCTTAAAATATCCCCGCCGCGATAATACCGCGTTATGTCGGCCCCCTCGACGGCTGGAGGCCGGAACCGGGGTCGGGCGTGGCGAAATCGTTGCGCTGAAGTAATTGCTAGGAGTCACAGTGTATATGACCGGAACGGCCGCCAATTCATTTCCAAACACCCGCATGCGCCGCATGCGGCGCGACGAGTTTTCGCGCCGTCTGATGCGTGAAACCCAATTAACGGTGGATGCCCTGATCTATCCGGTTTTCGTGGTGGAGGGGCAGGGCGAGCGCCAGCCGGTCGCCTCCATGCCCGGCATCGAGCGGCTGTCCATCGACGAATTGCTGCGCGAGTGCCAAAGCTTGGTGCGTCTGAAAATCCCCGCCATCGCCCTGTTCCCGGTCATCCCCAAAGAGAAAAAGACGCTGGATGCACGTGAATCCTGGAATCCGGCCGGCGTTGCGCAGGCGGCCGTGCGTGCGGTAAAGAAGGAATTCCCGCACCTCGGGGTCATCACAGACGTGGCTTTGGATCCCTTTACCACCCACGGACAGGATGGTTTGATCGACCCCAACGGCTACGTCATGAATGATTTGACCGTGGAAACCCTGGTGCGCCAGGCCCGCTCGCATGCGGATGCGGGCGCCGATGTGGTTGCCCCCTCGGACATGATGGATGGGCGCATTGCGGCGATCCGTAATGCCTTTGAGACGGCCGGCCTGGCCAATACACGGATCCTGGCCTACGCGGCCAAGTATGCCTCGAGCTTTTATGGCCCATTCCGCGATGCCGTCGGTTCCGCCGGCCAGCTCGGTACCGGCAGCAAGCACACCTACCAGATGGACCCTGCCAATTCGGATGAGGCGCTGCGCGAAGTCGCCCTGGACATCGCCGAAGGCGCCGACATGATTATGATCAAGCCCGGCCTGCCCTATCTCGATATTGTGCGCCGCGTCAAAGATCGTTTCGGCATGCCCACTTTCGTCTACCAGGTGAGCGGCGAGTACGCCATGATCATGGCTGCGGCGCAAAATGGCTGGATCGAAGAGCGTGCCGTGGCGCTGGAGGCCCTGGTGTCCATCAAGCGCGCGGGAGCGGACGCAATTTTGACATATTTCGCCAAGCGCGCGGCGGAGTGGCTAGCAGAGTGAGCTCAAACCACGGGCCGGACACTCCGGATCAATACGGCGTGGTGGGCCATCCAATCGCGCACAGCTGGTCGCCGTTCATCCACGGAATGTTCGCCAAGGCCACAGCACAGAATCTGGTGTACCGCCTGTTCGACGTCGCTCCCGATAATTTTCGCCGCGAAGCGCTGCGCTTGTTCGCCGGAGGCGTGCGAGGTCTCAACATCACCGTACCGCACAAGCAAGCGGCGGCTGAGCTGGTCAACGAACTCACGCCGCGGGCCGAACGAGCCGGGGCGGTCAACACCATCGCCTTTTTTAAAGACACCTCGCTGCTCGGCGACAATACCGACGGGCTGGGTCTGACCTTCGATCTGGAACGCAACCTCGGCATCAATCTCGCCGGCAAACGATTGCTGATACTCGGCGCCGGCGGTGCGGTACGCGGCGTGCTCGGCCCACTTCTAGAGCGCGAATTGACCGAAGTGGTCATTGCCAATCGCACTCCGGATCGAGCGCGCAAATTGGCGGCCGAGTTCGCCGACATGGGTCAAATCTCCGGCTGTGGGTTTGCCGATATCGTGGGCCCACCCTATGACCTCATCATCAATGCCACGTCGGCCAGCATTCAGGGCGAAATGCCCGAAATGCCGGTGGGCCTGGTGGGCGAAGAAACCATTTGTTACGACATGGCGTATGGCCGTGGACACACGCCCTTCACCCTGTGGGCGAAATCTTTGCACGCGGCGCGCACCACCAAGGGATGGGGCATGCTGGTGGAGCAAGCCGCGGAGTCATTTCTCCTGTGGCGTGGCGTTCGGCCCGATACCCGACCGGTTCTGCAAGCGCTCGCACAGCACGCTTAGCCGGCCGCGCCTAGCCGGCCGCGCCTAGCGCATGGTCACCAATTCTTCGGCGCTGGTCGGGTGAATCGCGATGGTATCGTCGAAGTCGCTCTTGGTTGCCCCCATCCGAATCGCCACCGCAAAGCCCTGCAGCATTTCATCGGCGCCCGCGCCGATGACGTGACAGCCGACGATTCGTTGTTCCACTCCGACGCACACCAGCTTCATATCGGTATGCGTCTTGCGCGTGGTCAAGGCGTGATACATGGGCGTGAAATCCGCGACGTAAACTTTCACGGTGTCCCCGAACTGCGCGCGCGCCTCGGCTTCGCTGGCGCCGATGGTGCCGATGGGCGGGTGCGTGAACACCACGGTGGGAATCATGTTGTAGTCGAGGGGGCGAGCGGTTTTGCCGCCGAACAGGCGATCACTCAAACGTCGGCCGGCTGCAATCGCCACCGGCGTGAGGGCGGCTCGGCCCGTCACATCGCCGATGGCATAGATCCCAGCCACCGGGGTGTTCTGCAACGCGTCCGTTCCCACATAGCCGAAGTCGTCGACGCTGACCCCCGCCTTGCCGAGATCCAAGCCGGCCACATTGGCCTCGCGCCCAATGGCCCATAACAGGCAATCGAACCCCGCAAACTCGCGGCCATCCACTGCAGTCAGCGTCTTGAGACCCGCCTGCTCGAGCGCCGCTTTCGGCACCACGTGTTGCTGAACCGCTATCCCATCCTCGCGCATTTCACGCATCAAGGATTTTCCCAGCATAGACTCGAAGCTCATCAACGGATGCTCTCTTCGCACCAGCAGCTCCACCTCGCTGCCCAACTCGCGAAACGCGCCCGCGAGCTCGCAGGCCACGTAGCCGCTGCCGACGATGGCCACGCGCTTCGGCCGCTTTTCGAGTTCGAAAAAGCCGTCCGAGGTGATGCCGAGTTCGCTCCCCGGGAATGCTGGCTTGACGGGTCGGCCGCCGGTGGCGATGACAATGTGCCGCGCCGTCAGGCGTTCACCGTTCACTTGGACGGTGTTCTTGTCCAAGAATCGCGCAGCGCCCCGCACCCAGGTCACGCCCTTGTTCTTGAGGTTGCGCTCGTAGATGCCGTTCAAGCGCAGCACATAGGCATCGCGCTTGCCCTTCAGCGCGGACCAATCGTTGCCACCGACACTGACGTCGAAGCCATAGTCTTTCGCGTCGGTGAGACTCTGGGAAACGCCCGCGGCATTCCACATCACCTTCTTCGGTACGCATCCCACGTTGACGCAGGTGCCTCCGAGGCGATGCGATTCGATCACGGCCGTTTTGGCGCCATATTCGGCCGCACGCTGGGCGCAAGCCAGACCGCCGCTGCCGCCGCCGATGCTGATGAGATCGAATACTTGGTCCGACACTGTGAACTCCATACCGAAAGGCCGCAAAAACCCAATGATATACTGCGCGGGTTCATAACTCGCGAATGAGGTGCTACGGTGATCGGTATTGTCGTGATCCTAGCGTTACTTGTTGCGTCGGTTGTTTACTGCGTCGGTATCTACAATGGCCTCGTAGGTCTGCGCGAGAACGTCAAGACCGCGTGGGCGAATATCGACGTGCTCCTGAAGCAGCGCCACGACGAGCTGCCGAAACTCGTGGAAACCTGCAAGCGCTACATGCAATTCGAGCAGGAAACCCTCGAGAAGGTGATGCGCGCTCGGGCCTCGGTGAGTTCGGCGAGTGCGTCAGGCGATGTCGCCGCAGTGGGCGCGGCCGAGCAGCAGCTGCGCGCCGGCGTCGGCCGCCTGTTCGTAGTGGCCGAGAATTACCCGCAGCTCAAAACCGACGAGACCTTCAAGCAATTGCAGGCAAGAATCACCGCGCTGGAAGAGTCGATCGCCGACCGCCGCGAGCTCTATAACGATCAGGTCAACCTGAACAATATTCGAGTGAAAGTCTTTCCCGATGTATTGATCGCGCAGCGCTACGGCTTCCAGCCGGCACAGCTGCTGGAATTCTCCGCAGCGGAAAAGAGCGACGTGGATGTCGGTGCACTGTTCGGCTCCAAGGAGCCTGGGTAAGGGGCCGGCCAAGTCTAAGGGGCAATCCGGCCGTGTCCGGCAATCGGTTCAAATTTTGGCTGCTCGTCGCGGCCCTCGCCGCCGGCGCGGTATATTCCTTTTGGTACGCGTTCAAAGCTTGGGCCAAGAATCGAGTCATCGAGGACACGCCGACATCGCGCGTCCGCTCCGCAGCGCAGGGCTATGTGGAGCTCTGCGGCCGCGGCATGCTGCCGCCCAACTCGGCGAACAAGGGGCCCCTCACCGGCCGTCCCTGCACCTGGTGGCGCTATAAAATCGAGGAGCGTAGCTCCCGCGGACGATCGCGCTCGTGGACAACCCTGCAAAGCGCCACCAGCGAGACGCCCTTTTTTTTGGACGACGGCACCGGCCGATGTCTGATCGACCCGCGCGGCGCCGAAGTTTTTCCGGGAGCGAGCGATGTCTGGTACGGAGCGACGGACTGGCCGGAGATGCACATTCCGGACGGCACTGGTTTCTTCGGCAAACTGGCCGACGCCCTGCTGACCGACAAGTACCGATACACGGAATATCGCTTGTCAGCGCAGGAGCCGCTGTATGCCATCGGCGCCTTTCGCAGTCTGGGCGGCGTCAGCGTCGAGAGTCCTGACGCCGAGATAGCGGAATTATTGCGCACCTGGAAACAAGACCAGGCTGGGCTGCTGGCGCGCTTCGACGCCAATCACGACGGCGCCTTGAGCAGCGCCGAGTGGGATCAGGCTCGCGCCGCCGCGCGCCGCCAGATCCTCGACGGCCGTGTCGCCGGAGAGAATCCGCCGTCCGTGGACGTGCTGTCGCTTCCAGCGGATGGGCGGGCCTTTCTTCTGGCCGCTTCCGACGGAGAATCCTTGGCGAAGAAATTCCGGCGCCGGGCCCTGGCGGGGCTCGGCGGGTTCGTCGGCAGCTCAGCGGCGCTCACCTGGATGTTGACCCACGTCTGATAGAATCTCATCGGTGAACAACCCGCTGCTGGAATTGGAATCCCTGCCCGCATTCGACCGCATCGAGGCAGGCCACGCACGTCCCGCGTTGGCAGCGATGCTCGCGGAGAATCGCCGCCGCCTGTCCGAATTGACGGCGCAGGCCGCGCCGACCTTTGCCTCGCTGGTGGTGCCGGTGGAGGAATTGAGCTACCGCTTGAGCCGGGTCTGGAGCCCCATCGGGCATTTGAATGCGGTAGCGAATTCGACCGACATGCGTGCGGCCTACAATGAATGCGTACCGCTGCTGACGGCGTACTCCTCGGAGCTGGGACAGAACACCGCCTTGCAGGCAGGGTATGTCTACGTGCTGCAACACGAGGGCGACCGACTCGATTCGGCGCAGCGCAAGGTGCTGGAAAATGCGCTGCGCGATTTTCGGCTGGCGGGAGTCGACCTTAAGCCCGACGACAAGACTCGTTACTGCGAAGTGGCGCAGCAGCTGGCGCAGCTGGCCACCAAGTTCTCGGAAAATGTGCTCGATGCCGGGCGCGCCTACACCCGCGGCGTCACCGATGGCGCGGAACTCGCCGGCTTGCCCGCGAACGCCGTCGATCGCGCCGCCGCGGATGCGCGCGAGGCGAAGCAGCCCGGCTGGCTTTTCAAGCTCGATCAGCCCACGTACATGACCGTCATGGCCAGTGCCGAGAGTGCGCAGCTGCGCCGCGATATCTATGAAGCCTGGATCACGAGAGCCTCGGAGTTGGGCCCCAGCGCCGGCCGCTTCGACAACAACCCCCTCATTGCCGACATTCTGCCGCTACGTCATGAACTGGCACGCCTGGTGGGATTCAACAACTTCGCCGCCTACGCTCTGGCTACGCGAATGGCGAAGAGCAGCAAGCAAGTGCTGAGCTTTCTCGACGATTTGGCGCGGCGCTGCCTGCCTGCGGCACGGCAGGAATTCTCGGACCTCGAGGAGTTCGCCGGCCGCAAACTCAATGCCTGGGACATGGCGTTCTACAGCGAGCGGCTGCAGGAGAGCCGCTTCAAGGTATCACAGGAGGCGCTGCGGCCGTATTTTCCGCTGCCCAAGGTGCTATCCGGTCTGTTCGCTCTGATCCACAGGCTTTACGGCATCAGTGTCCGCGAACGGCCCGGCATCGGAGTCTGGCATCCCAGCGTGCGTTACTACGATCTGCTCGATCAGCAGGAGGCAATCGTAGCCGGATTCTTTCTAGATCCATATTCACGCACCGAGAAACGCAGCGGCGCCTGGATGGATGAATGCGTGGTCGCAAAGTCTTTGCCCAGCGGCACGGCATTGCCCGTGGCGCAGCTGGTGTGCAATTTTACCGCGCCGGTGGGCAGCGCGCCCTCGCTGCTGACCCATGACGAAGTGACCACTCTATTTCATGAATTCGGCCACGGGCTGCACCACATGTTGACGCGCGTGGCCTATCCCAGCATTGCCGGAATCAACGGCGTGGCCTGGGACGCGGTCGAGCTTCCCAGTCAATTCATGGAAAACTTCGTCTGGCGCCCCGAGGTGCTGCCGCTGATTTCTGCGCATGTAGAAACTAGTGAACCTCTGCCGCTGGATATGCTGCAGAGGCTGCTGGGCACGCGCACTTTCAACGCGGCCTTGGACACGCTTCGCCAAATCGAGCTCGCGAGTTTCGATTTTGAATTGCATGCAAATTTCGATACAAACCAGGGGGCGAAGGTCGCCGAGACGCTCGACGCAGTTCGCCGGCGAGTGGCCGTGGTGCCTGCGGCACCTTTTAACCGCATGCCCGCCAGCTTCGCGCACATCTTTGCCGGCGGTTACGCCGCGGGCTACTACAGCTACAAATGGGCCGAGGTGCTGGCTGCCGACGCTTTCGAAGCCTTCGAAGACGCCGGCGTGTTCGACAGCGCGACGGCGGCGCGCTTTCGCGATTCGATTCTCAGCAGAGGCGGCAGCTTGGACGCGATGGACGCCTTCGTGAAGTTTCGCGGCCGCGAGCCCGACGTGCGGCCACTGCTCAAGCAAACCGGGATTGCCGCGTGAGAAATGCGGGCCGGAGCGTTGCGCTGCTGCTGTCGCTGTTGGCTGCGAGGTCCGGCGCGGCTACCGCCTACGTCAGTGATGAACTCGTGCTCGGGGTCTACGCCGAGCAGAACGGCCAGGGCCAGCGCCTGGCCACGCTGCATTCAGGAGCAAATCTCGAGACGCTCAGCGTCAACGGAGAATACACCCAGGTGCGCTTGAGTGACGGCACCAGCGGCTGGGTCAAAACCTCCTACCTCACCACCCAGGAACCCGCCACCGCGCGGCTCAAACAATTGCAGGAGGAACTGGATCGCAGCCGCGCGACCACTCCGGCGCTGGCCGAGGCCGCTGCGCGCAGCGAGCTTGAGTTGCTGAAGGGCGAACTCAAGGTCAAGCAGGTTGAGCTCGATGCCCTGCGCGGCGCAGCCGCTGCGCCTGCGGCGGTTATCCCAACGCCGCGCGCCGGCGTGCCCGGCGTATCCGCACCGGACGGCGCCACGACGGCGCATCCCTGGCTATGGAGCCTTGCATTGCTGACCGCGCTGGCATGCGGCTTCTGGCTGGGCTATGAAACCCTGGCGCGCCGCGTCAAACACAAGTTCGGTGGGATCAAGGTGTATTGACTTAATTCCTGGTCCGCGAGCTTTAACATATCGGCCGGAAGCATTGCAGCAAAAGAGAACCAGGCACATGGCGCGTCCGGTGTTAAAAGCCTAGACTCCACGCGATGCATGACCTACGCCGTAACGACTACGACGTCACCAATTCGGTACAAGTCAGTTCCACTGCGGCGGTGACCGTTGCGGTGCGTGAACTCTTTACGGACGCCTTTCCCGGTGAGTCCTTTGACCGAGTTGCCGTTGCATTCGAAGAATTCGACAAACTTTTCACCGGCCGTATGCCCGGCTATCACGGCGTCGACACCGTCTATCACGATCGCCAGCACTCGCTCGACATGACCCTGGCCATGGCCCGCCTGTTGGTGGGTCATGAACGCACGGTCGAGTCGCGCCTGCGATTCGGCGCCGAGCGCGCCGTCATGGCACTCGTGACCTCGCTGTTTCACGATGCAGGCTACATCCGCGAATTCGGCGACCGGCAGCATCGCAACGGTGCCGAGTTCACTCTCTATCATGTAACGCGCAGCGCGCGATTCCTGACCCGCTTCCTGCCCAGCATCGGCATGGAAAACTGGGTGCCGGTGTCGACACGCATCGTGCATTTCACGGGCTATGAAATCAAACTCGACCAGATTCAGCTGGCCGATGCTCGCGACCGCAAACTAGGCCACTTATTGGGCACCGCGGATTTGATCGCGCAGATGGCGGATCGATGCTATCTCGAGAAATGCCGCGACCGTTTGTACCCGGAATTCGTGCTGGGAGGAATCGCCGCCACCACCGGCAGCGACGGCGCGCTGCAGGTTCGTTATAGCTCCGGTCTTGACCTGCTGCGGCAAACCCCGGAATTCGTGCGCGAGACCCGCGTACAACGCCTCGAGGGTGAGTTCGAACACGCCTATCGATTTGTCGAACCGCTGTTCGGCGGCAAGAACCCGTATCTCGAAGCCATCGATCGTAATCTCGATTATCTGCACCGGGTGTTGCGCGCTGAGCGTTGGCGAATGCTGCGGCGAAGTCCGCCGCTGTTCACTTCCGGCGACAATCAACTGGGTCAGGTGCGCGGGCTGATGGTGACGCACCTCAAGGCGCTCTGGGCTTAGCGCGCTCCGGATTTGGGCCTCAAGGCCAGTCGATGTTCGCGACGTAGCGCGCGTGCAGCTCATCCAATCGCGCCAGCACTTCTTCTTTGCCCAGCAGCGGCGCGGCGATCACCGCCTTGTAGAGCACCGCCGGACTCAAGGCACGACGTGCATTTTCCGCCACGGGCGCAAAACTAAAATGCCAGGGTTCGGCTCGGACACCTGACAGTACGCCGCGAAAGGGGCGGAAAAATCCGAAGCGAGCCGCATTCATCTCCAGCCATTCGCCGAGCGGCGCGTAAGGCCCACCGGGCGCGAACTCGTCCGGCGTCAGCCGCACCCGGTAGCCCGGCGCAGTGGCGCGGCCGTCAATCATGTCGACATCCGTTCCCCAATGATGCCGGCTCGCTCCGGGCAGAGCAGACCAAAGCAAGATGGCGTCGACACGCTCAGTGGGGGTCAACCGGCTCACGTCCACGGCCTGCCCGGACGCGTCGACCACGGGCCTTTGACCGCTGAATTTGCCGTTCCAAATGCTCAATTGGCGCGAAAAGTCGCGGAAGCTGCTCTGCGGCTGAAGATCGAAGCCAGCGGCGTTGGCCGCGCGGCGTAAGCTCAAGAAGGGCGCTACTACATGCTCATGCAGCGCGCAGTCAGGATCTGGCACTGCAGCAATGTGGGTCCTGGCCTGCCCGGTCAATTCACCATCGTTCACGACGCGACGTCACGCGCCGTGTCGCTGGCCGCGTCGCGTTCCGCGCCGAAATCCGCCACTTGATCGAATATGCGGGTCAGCGTTCCGACCTCCTGGGCGCCTGAAATCGTGTATTGGCCGTCAAACACCAAGGTTGGGACGCCGGTGATGCCCAGCACCGCTGCGTGCCGTTCTGCGGCAATGACCCCATCCTGACCCGCGCGCAGAATGAGCGCCGAACGGGAGTCGTGCTCCGCCAGGCCGGCCTCAAACCCCAGCCTGACCAATTCCTCGATATCCCCGATATCGCAGCCCTCTTCGAAATACGCCCGCATGACCCGATCTTTGACGACTGACTGGCGACCCGAACGGGCGGCATGGGCAATCAAGAGGTGGGAGCGACGGGTATTGGGCACACGTTGAATCAGGTCGAAGCGAAATTCGATGCCGGCCGCCTGTCCCTGGCGCTGCAACTCGGCATGCGCCTCGGCCACCCGCTCTGCGTTCCCCAGCCTGGCCTCGAGGTAGCCTGCCCGGTCGACACCGTCGGTGGGTATGTCGGGATTTAGCTCAAACGGTCGCCAGGTCACTCGCGGCTCATATTGAGGGCGTGCGGCCACCGCAAGCTCAAAGCGTCGCTTGCCCAGATAGCACCAGGGACAAACGGTATCGGAATAGATATCAATGCGCATATGTCACGTCCACCGGCGGGATTGTACGGTCCCCTTATGAGGTTTGTCGTGAACAGGTATGATTAAGTTGGGGATCATAGGTGTTGGCAATGGCGCGGAGCCTAAAAACCAAGTATTTGCTTCTAGCACTGGCGGTAGGCGCCGGGCTATCGCTGATATTGGCCGGCCTGGCCTACTACGAACACCGCGTGGATTCCGCGTACGTCAACCAGCTCACCTATGCCACGGTGGCGCAAAAGCTGGAAGCCGATCTCGAAACCCGCGCCAGCAGTCTAAGTGAAATCACCGGCACCTCGCTCGCGCCGGCGCTGGCGTCGGGCAACAAGGCGGCGGTTTCATCCATCGCCGGCCGGCTGCTCGATGAGCGCGACATTGAACGAGTCGAGGTGTTGGATGCCGGCGACTCGCTGCTGTTCAGCGGTGGCGTCACCGCCGCCAGGCCGGCCGGCGACTGGTTCGTCTTTCAGAGCACCATTCATTCGAATCTGGTATCGGCGCCCGTGCACCGTGTCGGTTCCTTGCGCATCTGGATGAGCCGTGCCGAGATGCACGAAACCCTGGCCAGCATTCGCAAGCAATTGGAAAGCCAGCAGGGCATGCAGATCAAGCGCCTGCGAGGCTGGCTGGCCGGCATTACCATTCCGATGCTGTTACTGGGATTGGCCGGCGCCTGGTTCATCGCCAGACAACTCTCGCGACCCATATCCGCTCTGGTCAAAAGCGCCGACCGCATCGGCCAGGGCGATTACACCCGACCGCTGGATGTGGTGCGCCATGACGAACTCGGCGACCTGCAGTTCGCCCTCGAGCGCATGCGGCAGAAGCTTAACGAAACCACCATCACCAAGAATTATCTCAACACGGTGCTCAACAGCCTGAGCGACGCCGTGTTGGTGACATCGCCCGACGGCATCGTAAAGAGCTGCAACGAGGCCACGCAGCGCTTGCTGGGTTACCGCGAAGCCGATCTTGTGGACAAACCCTTGGTCAGCTTTATCGACGAAGCGCATCGCAGCGCCTTCGATTTGAGCAACTCGGCGCCGGAGGCGCGAGAAACCGTGCTGCGCACCGCCAGCGGTCAGACCATCCCGGTGTCCATGGCCAGCTCCTCGATCTCTACCGAGGACCCACAGTTCCAGGGCAATATTTACGTGGCGCGCAACATCACTGAGCGCAAGCGCGCGGAGCGGCGAATCCGCTACTTGGCGCGCTACGACACGCTCACCAAAATGCCCAACCGCATGCAGTTCCAGCACCTGCTACAGCAGGCCATTGCGCGCTCGCGCCGCAATCAGCGCTCGCTCGCGCTCTTGTATCTGGACTTGGACCGCTTCAAAGAAGTTAACGACACCTTCGGCCACGCCGCCGGCGACCGAACATTGGAAATCCTCAGCGAGCGCCTGACCCGCAATTTGAGCAAGGACACCGTAATCGGCCGGCTGGCGGGCGACGAGTTCGCCATGTTCATCGATGACCTGCCGGTGGATGTGGATAATCGAGCGGCCATCAGCGCCCTAGCGCGCACCCTGCTGGATGAAATAAGCCGCACCTTCTATGTGAACCAGCAGGAGGTATACCTGACGGCCAGCGTCGGCGTCGCCATCTGCCCCTACGACGCCGAAAATGTAATCGATTTGATCCGCAATGCCGATGCGGCCATGTATCACTCCAAGCAGAACGGCGGCAACTCCTGCGCCTTCTACGTGCCAGAAATGAATGCCGCGGCGGTCGAGCGGCTGATGCTGAAGAGCAAGTTGCGGCGCGCGCTGGAGCGGGACGAATTGGTGATCCTGTATCAATCCAAAGTCGACCTGCGCAGTGGCCGCGTGGTCGGCGCCGAGGCCTTGCTGCGCTGGCGCCTGCCCGGACATGGCGACATCTCGCCCTCGCATTTCATTCCCCTGGCCGAAGAAACCAGCCTGATCCTGGATATCGGCGAGTGGGTGTTGAATCGGGTGTGCTCGGACTACCGCCAGTGGCAGAAGATCGTGCCTGAGCCCGGCCGAATTGCGATCAATCTCTCGCTGCGTCAACTCAAACAGTCGAGTTTCATCGCCCGCTGCCGCAGTGTGTTCCGCAAGCACGAGGTCTCGCCCACCTGCTTCGAGCTCGAGGTCACGGAAACCACGTTGATGACCGACCCGAAGCGCACCATCGGGCTGCTGAACGAGTTGTATGCTATGGGCTTGAACCTGGCCATCGATGATTTCGGCACTGGCTATTCGTCGCTGTCGGCATTGCAGCAATTCCCCATCGGCACCCTGAAAATCGATCAATCCTTTGTGCGCGACGTCGCGGTCGATTCCGACGATGCCGCCATCGTGCGCACCATCATCGACATGGGCAAGAGCCTCGATCTCGAGGTCATTGCGGAAGGCGTAGAAGCCAGCGAACAACTCGAGTTCCTTCGCAAGCACGGTTGTTACTACGCGCAGGGACGCCTGTTCGGCGATGCCATGGAAGCAAGCAAGCTGCTCGCCATTCTGGCCGGGCAGGCGGAAGGCCCACCGCATCACGCGAATTTGTGCGTGCCCACGGTGTTGCGGCCGATTCGATTGTCCTCGTAGTCCGCCGACCAAGCTCCTAGTGTTATCTGCTCGGGATCTCACCCTGCGGCGCGGTCCGGAGCCCCTGTTCGAGCACGTCGATTTCACCATCTTCCGTGGCAACAAGGTCGGAATTACCGGCGCCAATGGTTCCGGCAAGTCCAGTCTATTTGCCGCAATTCTCGGCGATCTACACCCCGATCACGGCGACATCGAGCTGCCCGCCGGCCTGAAGATCGCGCATGTCGAACAGGAGATCGCGGCAAGTCCCCGCCCGGCCATTGAATTCGTATTGGATGGCGACGTTGAATTGCGCAGCGTGCTGCGCGTGATAGAGGACGCGGAGCGGCAGGACGCCGCCATGGCGCTTGCGGAAGGCTACGGATCCCTGCAGGCCATCGACGGCTATCGCGCCCGCGCGCGCGCCGCAGCCATCATGCATGGATTGGGCTTCAAGGCATCGGACCACGCGCGCGCGGTGTCGGAGTTCTCCGGCGGTTGGCGGGTGCGGTTGGCGATGGCGCGGGCACTGTGTTCGCGGGCCGATCTGTTGCTGTTGGATGAGCCCACCAATCACTTGGATTTGGACGCCATCGTCTGGCTGGAGGATTGGCTGACGGCATTCCAGGGCACTTTGTTGATGATTTCTCATGATCGGGAATTTCTCGACGCCATCATCGACCGGGTGCTGCACATCGAGAACCGCGCCATCCACGCTTACTCGGGCAATTACTCGCAGTTCGAGCTAAAACGCACCGAGGAATT
Source organism: Steroidobacterales bacterium (assembly GCA_038226325.1). Classification (GTDB taxonomy): domain Bacteria; phylum Pseudomonadota; class Gammaproteobacteria; order Steroidobacterales; family Steroidobacteraceae; genus Bog-1198. The sequence goes on from JBBRQO010000030.1 coordinate 52,664, forward strand.
GGCGCTGCAGAGCACATTGCAGGCACGACAACTGAAGCGCGTGGCGGAGATCACCGCCTTCGTGAACCGCTTTCGCGCCAGCGCCACCAAGTCGCGGCAGGCTCAAAGCCGCATCAAAATGCTGGAGCGCATGGAGCGCATCGTGCCGGCGCATGTCGACAGCCCGTTCGAATTCGACTTCCTAAAGCCGCTGAAAACGCCGCGGCCGCTACTGACGCTGGAGAACGCCGCCTGCGGCTATGGGAACGCGGTCATTGTCGGCGGCATCAATGCCTCCGTCTCGCCGCAAGATCGCATCGCGCTGCTGGGGCCGAACGGCGCCGGCAAATCCACATTGACCAAGATGCTGGCCGGCGAGACCCCGCCCCTCGGCGGCAAGCGCATCGCCGCGGCCGATCTGAGCATCGGCTACTTCGCGCAGCAGCAGATGGAACAATTGCGGCCCGATAGCGACGCTTTCTGGCACTTGCGCAATCTGGGCGGTCCGGACTTCGCCAGCGGCGACGAGCAACGTGTGCGCGACATGCTGGGGCAATTCGGTTTCGCAGGCGATCGCGCATTCGAACCCGTGGGGCGATTTTCAGGTGGTGAGAAGGCACGCCTGACTCTGGCGATTCTGGTCGCGCGGCGCCCCAATCTGTTGTTGTTGGACGAACCCACCAATCATCTCGACATCGACATGCGCCAAGCCCTCACCGTGGCGTTGCAGAGCTTCGAGGGCGGCCTTGTGATCGTGTCTCACGATCGTCATCTGATCAAAACGGTTGCCGACTCGCTATGGCTGGTCGCCGACGGCGAGCTCAAGGTTTTTGACGGCGACTTGGATGATTACCAGCAGTGGCTGCGTTCGCGAGGCAAGAAAGACGCCGCCGCTCCCGCTACTGCCGCCCGCGCAGCAGCAGGCGCCGCGCACA